>DASRDO010000054.1:0-27056 GCA_035652555.1 Steroidobacteraceae bacterium
CTGCCGCCGTACAGGACCTCGAGGTACCGGTAGGCGCAGCGGAACTCCCCCTGCAGGCGCTTCTCGCGCACCTCGGCCACGAAATCCGGGGTCTGGCGCAGCAGGTCCAGACCCGAGGCGTATTTGATCTGGCGGCCGCCATTGGCGGCCATCGGCAGGGCGACGCCCCCGAGGACGAACTCCGCGTACAGCCGGTCGCGGCACTTCTCCAGGTAACAGCGGTCGGCCATCTGCGCAATCATGTCGGCCGTGCCCAGGAGGTGCCCGACCATGATGTCGCGCGGATCCGGCACCCGGGCCTCGATCTCGGCAAAGGGCAGCTCGTAGCCGGTGAAATGGATGATTTCGCGCGTGACCGGTACCCAGGAGGCGAGGCCTACCTCGGGCAGGAAGTCCTCGAGGAACCGCGCACCCCGGCTCACATGGGTGCGGGTGAACTCGGCCCCGTTGTGCGAGTCCTGATCGTCCACCCGCCGGAGGTAGCCGACGTCGTGGAAGAGCCCGGTGATGAGTCCCGCGACCGCCCGCTCCCCGCCCAGGCGCATCTCCTGGGTCCCGTTCCCGGCCTGACGCTCGTACCCAACGAGCAGTCGCGCCAGTGCCAGCGTGATATCCAGAGTGTGCTGGCGGTCGTGGTAGACGGTGTCCACGCCATGAAAGCCGGGGACTTCGCCCGCGAACAGGCGCTCGAAATGCTCGAAGGACCGCCGCAGAGGGTCCATCGGGGCATCGGGCCAGGTGGGCCGATAAAGCGCCTCGACCGCGCGCAGCACCGCCTCCGGCGAGCTCACCTGGACGGAATTGGTTACATCGAAGTCACTGCGCCGGGCGCTGCTCATTCTCGTGGTTTGGTGCACGGCTTCATGCCGCTACCGGAGCGGGATTCGCAGCAGTCTAGGAGTCGACCCTCCCCGTCACTGCGACCTGACGCACATTTCCACGCGCTGGCGCACTGGATCTCATGGGGTCTGCGCGGCGGATCGCATCCCGGTATGGACGCCGGCAGCCCGACGGAGCGCTCAGCCGGCCGTTTCGCCCGCAGCGGCTATCCCGTGCTGTACCAGTAAGGGGCGTACGTCGGGGCGGCGGCCGCGAAACTCCACGAAGGCCTCGAGGGCGTCCCGGCTGCCTCCGCGGGACAGGATGGAGTCGAGAAAGCGCCGTGCGGTGGCACGGTCGAAGACACCCCGCTCCTCGAAAGCCGAGAAGGCGTCCGCAGCCAGGACTTCCGCCCATTTATAGCTGTAGTACCCGGCCGCATAGCCGCCGGCGAAAATATGTCCGAAGCTGTTCGGGAAGCGGTTCCATTCCGGCGGCTGGATCACGGCCACCTGGCGGCGAACCTCCTGCAGCACCTCGCGCACACGCCCGCCGCGATCCGGGGAGTACTCGGCGTGCAGCCGGAAATCGAACAGGGCGAACTCGAGCTGCCTCATCATCTGGAGCCCTGCATGGAAGCTGCGGGTGGCGCGGAGCCGGTCCTGGGTCTGCGCCGGCAGCGGCGCCCCGGTCTGGTAGTGGCTGGAAATGCGGCTGAGCACATCGGGGTGCCAGGCGTAGTTCTCCATGAACTGGCTCGGCAACTCGACCGCATCCCACGCCACACCGTTGATGCCCGCGATGGTCGGATAGTCGACGCGGGTGAGCAGATGGTGCAGGCCGTGCCCGAACTCGTGAAAGAGGGTGAGCACATCGTCGTGCGTGAGGAGCGCCGGGCGGCCTTCGCCCGGAGGCAACACGTTGCATACCAGGTAGGCCGTGGGGAGCGCTGAGCCCGAGGACAGCCGTTTGCGGCCGATGCACTCGTCCATCCATGCGCCGCTGCGCTTGTTGGGTCGGGCATAGGCATCGAGATAGAAGCTGCCGACCGGACCCGCGGCGTTCTCGATCTCGAAGAACCGTACGTCCGGATGCCACACCGGCGCCCCATTCCGCTCGCGCACGCGGATATCGAACAGCTTCTCGGCCACTTCGAACAGCCCCGTGAGAACCCGCGGCAGCGGAAAGTAGGGACGCAACTCCTCCTGCGAGACGGCGTAGCGCTCACGCTGCATCCGCTCCGCGTAGAAGCCGACGTCCCAGGTCGCGAGCTCGCGCCCGGCGAAAGCTTCGAGCTCCTCCAACTCCCGTACGGCCGCCGGCCGCGCGGACTGCGACAGCTCCTCGAGGAACTGCATCACCTCCGGCACGGTATGCGCCATGCGGGTTGCGAGCGCGTACTCGGCGTAGTTGGCGAACCCGAGGATGCGCGCGGCGTCGTAGCGCTTACGCAGGATCTGCTCCATGACTTGCGCGTTGTCCCACTTTCCGGCATTCGGGCCCTGGTCCGAGGCGCGCGTACTCCACGCCTCGTAAAAGGCGCGGCGTAGAACGTCGGACTCCGCATCGGTCACGACCGCCACGTAGGTCGGCTGATCGAGCGTCAGGATCCAGCCCTCGACCCGCTGGTCGTGAGCGCGCCGGCGGGCCTGATCGACGAGCATCTCGTTGAGGCCGCGCAACAGCGCCTCGTCTGCCACGTGATAGCTCCAGCCATTGGTCGCATCGAGCACGTTCTCCTCGAACTTCGCCTGCAGACCCGTGAGCTCGAGCATCACGTCTTTGAAGCGCTGCTTGTCGGCAGCGCCGAGCCCGACCCCGGCGAGGCGAAAGTCCCGCAGCGTGTGCTCGAGCAGCCGGCGCTGCACAGGATCGAGCGCTGCGCCTTGCCGCTCCTCGATGGCACGGTAGGCCTGGTAGAGCGGCTCGCTCTGGGAAAGATCGGTCTGATAAGCGGACAGCAGCGGCAGGCAGGTGTTGTAGGCGGTCCGCAGCGCCTCCGAGTTGAGCACCGCGTTCAGATGGCTCACGGGCGACCAGGCGCGCGAGACGGCATGGCGCAGCTCCTCCAGCGGCTCCACGACGGTCGCGAACGTCGGGCTACCCTGTGCGGCAATCTCGCCCATGCGCGCCCGGGCGCGGGTCAGCACCTCGCGTACACCCGGCTCGACGTGCTCGGGACGGATGCGGGGAAAGGGGGGCAGCGACTCCTCGGCGACCAGGGGATTGTCCATCACGCACCTATGTTTCTTCCGGCTTCTCAATCGCCTTTCGGGCCATTTATTTTGCCAGCTAAAATGCCGCATGAGCGAATTCGACCTGATTGTCATCGGCGGCGGCAGCGGAGGGCTGGCCGCGGCCCAGCGCGCAGCGGAGTACGGGGCCAGGGTTGCGCTGGTGGAATCGCACCGCCTGGGCGGGACGTGCGTGAACGTCGGCTGCGTACCGAAGAAAATCATGTGGAACGCCGCCGGGCTCGCCGAGGGGCTGCACGAGGCGCCGGACTATGGCTTCGCGGCGGCGGCCGGGGGTCACGACTGGCCCCTGCTCAAGGACAAACGCGACGCCTACGTCCAGCGGCTGAACGCCATCTACGAAGGCAATCTCGCCAAGCGCGGCGTGACCCTGATCCGCGGCCGCGCGGGCTTCGTGGACAGCCGGACCGTGAAGGTCGCGACGACATCGCTTTCCGCCCCGCACATCGTCATTGCCACCGGCGGCCGGCCGCTGCTGCCGGCCATCCCGGGTGCCGAGCTCGGAATCACTTCGGACGGATTCTTCGAGCTGCCCGGGAGACCCGCCCGGGTGGCGGTCGTCGGCAGCGGCTACATCGCCATCGAGCTCACCGGCATCTTCGCGGCGCTCGGCTCCAACGTAACCCTGGTTCTGCGCGGCGAGACGATGCTGAAGCAATTCGACTCCATGATCGGGGAGTCGATGCTGAAGATTCTCCGTGACGATGGCGTAAGCATCGTCACCCAGGCATGGCCGTCGGCACTCGACGGCAACGCCAGCGCGTCTTTCGCGATGTCACTGCGGGACGGCAGGCGGCTCGAGCCGTTCGATTGCGTGCTCTGGGCCATCGGGCGCGCCCCCGCAGTGGAGGAGTTGGGGTTGGACCGCGCGGGTGTCGACCTGGACGCGTACGGCTTCATCGTCACCGACAAGTACCAGACCACGAGCGCCGCCGGGGTGTATGCCATCGGTGATGTGACCGGCCGGGCGCCGCTCACGCCCGTGGCAATCGCCGCCGGCCGCCGGCTGAGTGATCGCCTGTTCGGCGGGAAAGCCGACCGGCACCTCGACTACCACAACATCCCCACGGTCGTATTCGGCCATCCGCCGATCGGCACCGTCGGACTCTCGGAGCAGGCCGCGCGCGACGACTACGGAGACGAGGCAGTTGCCGTCTTCAGGTCGAGCTTCATTCCGATGTATCACGCGCTGACCGCGGCCAAACCGCGGTGTGACATGAAGCTGGTCACCGTCGGCCCGAAGCAGCGCGTCGTCGGCGTGCACGTGGTAGGCCCGGGGGCCGATGAGATGATGCAGGGCTTCGCGGTCGCAGTCCGGATGGGGGCTACCAAAGAGGACTTCGACGATACGGTGGCAATCCATCCCACCAGCGCGGAAGAGCTGGTCACGATGCGTTGAGGGCGGAGAGCACCGGCCCGGTGAGCGGCCTGACGCCGCGCCAGACACGGAAAGACTCCGCCGCCTGCTCGACGAGCATCCCCCAGCCGGGCACGGCCGCGCGGCAGCCGAGCCCGCCGCACCAACGGACGAAGGGCGTATCACCCTTCCCATACGCCATGTCATAACAGAACGTCTCCGTGCCGATGACGGTTGCCGGCACGTCGGGTATCTCTCCCGTGAGGCTGGCGGATGTGGCGTTGATGACGAGGTCGTAGGAGCCCCCCGTGATATCGCGGAATCCGACACCGTGCACGTTGCCGAGCTGTCCGAACGCCGCGGCCAGCGCCTTGGCCCGATCCGCGGTGCGGTTGGCGATCACGAGGACCTCCGGCTCGAGCCCGAGTAGGGGTGCCAGGACGCCGCGCGCAGCGCCACCCGCGCCGATAACCAACACACGCCGATGCGTCACGATCAGGCGCTGATTGACGCAAAGATCCTGGGTCAGCCCGACGCCATCGGTGTTGTCTCCGAGTACCGTCCCATCCTTGCGCATCGCCAGCGTGTTGACTGCGCCGGCATGCCGGGCGCGGGCGGTCAGCTCGTCGGCGCGGGCAACGGCAGCCACCTTGTAGGGCAGAGTGATGTTGAGCCCGCGGCCGCCCTGAGCGAAAAACGCGGCGATCCGCGCGTCGAGCTCCTCGGGCGCAAAGTCGAACAGGCGGTAGCTGATCTCTTGCCCGGTCTGCCGCGCGAACATCGCATGGATGAAGGGGGAGAGGCTGTGGGCCACGGGATGGCCCACGACCCCGTACTGATCCGGTCCGCTCATCAGGCGATTCTGCTCCCGCGAGGCGCTGCCGTCACGGCCCGCGGCTCACGTGTTGAGGCGGCGGACGCTGGTGCCGCCGCCATGCCCCAAATCGAGACAGGCGTACAGTTGCGGCAGCCAGGTCTGCATGCGCTCGGCCAACTGGTAGGGAGGATTGAGGATGAGCATGCCGGAGCCGTTGAGCGCAACGCGGGAGTCGCGCGGATAGAGTGAAAGCTCCGCCGCGAGCAGCTCGCAGTGAAGCTCGCCGGCGAGCATCGCATGCCAGGCCGCCGTGTCGCGCTCGTCCTTGATCGGATACCAGATCGCTACGATACCGGTGTTGAAGCGACGCAGCGCCTCGGCGGCGGCCTGCCGGACCCGATCGAAGTCCTGGCGACTCTCCTCGTACGGCGGGTCGATGAAGGTGAGCCCGCGCCGCTCCCGTGGCGGCAGCCAGGCGCGCAGCCGCTCGAACCCGTCACCGGTCTCTATGCGTATGCGCTGCGCGCCTGCGACCGAATCGGGCAACACCTTCTCGAGCGCGCGCGCCTCGGCCGGCAGCTGCTCGATCAACACCGCGCGATCCTGCGGCCGCAGCTCGCTCGCGGCGAGGAGCGGCGAGCCGGGGTAGAGCCGCGACTCGCGGCGCTCGCGGCGCAACGACTCCACGCGCTCCCCGTAGTTCTTCACCTCCGGCGCACCCGATCGCCAGGCGGCCCCTGCGGCGGACTCGAATCGTCCGATGCCGGTGCCCGACTCCCCGGGCGCCCCCGACAAGTCATAGGCCCCCCGGCCGGCGTGCGTCTCCAGATAGAAGAAGCCCTTGTCCTTGCGCCTCAGGGCAGCCAACAGCGCGAGCAAGGTAACGTGCTTGTGGACGTCGGCGAAGTTGCCGGCGTGGTGCGCATGCCGGTATTTCACTTCCTGCTGCGCTGCGGCCGACGGCGGCCCAAAGGAGACGCCGGGGACTTGTGCGCCGATGCAGACACCTGTTGCGACATCGATGCCAGCGCCTGATCGGCAGCCTGCTGGAATGCGGCCACGACCGCACTCAGCTTGTTTGCAGCAGCCACCGCCGATCCGTCCGCCACGAAGCTCGCGAGGATGGTGCGGCCGTCCTCGGCCCCCAGGGTGCAATCAAGTGTCACGTGCACTGTGGGTGGCGTATCGCTGCCGGCGGCGTAATCGGCATCGAAGCGTCTGATGGAGATTTGCAGGAGGTAGTCCGACGGAAAGGGGCTTTCCGCATCCTCCACGGAACGCCACGCGCCCGAAGCGCGCAGCGTCTGGGTAGCCAGCGATTCGATCAGCGCAGGCGCGTCGGCAGCCCATTCGCTCGCCGCGTAGACGTTCATGCGATGATCGGGCTGCAGCAATACGATCCGCGCCGTGCCGAGACCGGGGCCGGCAAGCGGATGCGCCACACGCAGCGATAGGCTCACCGCCGTGCCGGGATCCATGGCGCCATTGGACGATGTGTCACCGGCCCGTAGCGTGTATACCTGGACGGGCAGTGCGTTGCTGCGCAGCAGACCGGAGCAGCCGGCAATACTCAGGCCGAGCGCGAGCTGCGCGAGTAACCGCAGAGGGTTGCCGTTCGGTTTCAACGCGGAATCTCCACGCCCGCCGGGGCCGGTTGGTAGAGGAGCTGCGAGGGGTTCTGGCGCAGGCTCTCGGAGAGCTGGCGAATGTCCTTGGCGGCCGCTCTGCCCTCGCGCACGAAGCCCTCGATCTCCGGCAGGCTGGCGCGCGTGAAGGAGCGCACGTCGGCGCGATTCTCGGCGATGATCTGGTCGAGCTGGTCGGTGGCCTGCGCCAGATTGTCGGACACGGTCTGCAGGCGCCGCATGGTCGTGACGACTTCCGGGCCGGCCGTATCCATCACATTGCGGGCACTCCTGGCGGTGGCGGCCATCTCCGCCGTCGCGGTGCGCAGCTGCCCGAGCAAGGCGTTGAGGTTGTTCACCGCTTCGGGAAGCGAGCCGCTCGCCCGCGAAAGGTCATCCAGGCTGTGCGAGATGTTGTCGATGTTGTGATCACTCAGCAGGCGATTCAGGCGCTCGATGACGCCACCGGCGGCCGCGGACAGCCGGGGGAGCTGCGCCATGAAAACGTCGAACTGCGACGGAGCGGCGCGTATCACCGGGTACTTCAGGCTCGGCACGCTCGAGCGCGCCGGCCGCGGGGACTGCTGCAGGTCGATGTACAGCAGTCCCGTGACCCCCTGGAGGTTCAGCTCCGCAATCGTGCGGGGAGAGATCGGCGTGGTCGAATCGATGGCGGCGATCACCTCGACGCGTCCGGCGTCGCGAGGATCGATGCGCATCTCCACGACCCGCCCGACACGCACGCCGAGATAGCGGACTGCGGCGCCTTGCTCCAGGCCACTGACGCTACCGTTGAAGTAGATCTCGTAGTGATCGTACTTCCGGTGCACGCGGGTGCCGGAGTACCAGTAGACGAAGAGCGCCGCGACGAGCGCGACAACCAGCACGAACGCTCCGACCGCAGCGTAGTTTGCTTCACGCTCCATGGGCCACCTTGAGGTGAAGGCTGGCGCGCTCACCGTGAAAGTACGCCTGAATCCAGGGGTTGGGATGATCGACGATCCGCTCCAACGTGCCTGTCTCCATCCGACGGTCGACGATCACACCGACGCGGTTGCAGGTGCGGAAGATGGAGTCCAGATCGTGCGTGATCATCACCACGGTCAGCCGCAATTGCTTCTGCAGGTACAACATCAACTCGTCGAACTCCGCCGCGCCGATGGGATCCAGCCCGGAGGTCGGCTCATCGAGGAACAGCAGCCGCGGGTCGAGCGCCAGCGCCCGCGCCAGGGCGGCCCGCTTGACCATGCCTCCCGAGAGCTCGGCAGGATATTTCTGCGCGGCGTCGGCGGGAAGCCCCACCAGGCGAATTTTGAGCATCGCGAGCTCGTCACGGGCCGGGGAAGAGAGCTCCGCCAGGTGCTCGACCATGGGAAGCTGGACGTTCTGCAACACCGTGAGAGAAGAATACAACGCTCCCTGCTGAAAGGTGACGCCGTAACGCGCCTTGACCGCGCGCAGCGCCTGGCCGGAGAGCTGAGTGATGTCATGCCCCTCGATGCGGATGGTTCCGGCCTGCGGTCGCTGCAGGCCGAGGATGCTCCTGAGCAGCACGGACTTGCCGGTGCCGGAGCCGCCGACGATGCCGAAGACCTCGTCCTCGCGAACCTCCATCTCCAGGCCATCGTGGACCACCTGCCGGCCAAAGCGATTGCAGAGGTCCCGAACCTCGAGCACCGGATATCTCAAACGCCCATCTCCATGAAGAGCACGGCGAAGAGCGCATCGGCCAGGATCACCAGGAAGATGGCCTGCACCACGGCCACCGTGGTGAGCCGGCCGAGCTCCCGCGAGGAGCCGCGCACCTGCATGCCCCTGTGCGTGCCCGCCATTGCAATCAGCACGGCAAAAACGGGAGCCTTGATTACGCCCACCCAGAATGTGCTCGGCGAGATCGCCTGACTCACCCGATTGACGTATTGATCCAGAGGCATGTGCAGCAGCGAGGCGCACAGCACTGCCCCACCCACGAGCCCCACCAGGTCGGCGAGCACGGTGAGCAGTGGCAGCGAGATCACGAGCCCGAGCGCCCGGGGCAGCACCAGCGCCTCGAATGGATCGACTCCGGTCGCCTGCAGCGCATCGACCTCCTCGTTGAGCCTCATCGAGCCGATCTCGGCCGCGAAGGCGCTGCCCGAGCGGCCCGCCACGATGATCGCCGTCAGCAGCACGCCGAGCTCGCGCAGAACGCCGATGGTGACGAGGTCGACCACGAAGATCTCGGCGCCGAAGCTGCGCAGCTGCTGCGCGCTCATATAGGCGATGATGACGCTGATGAGGAAGGCGATCAGGGCGACGATGGGGATGGCCGTGATGCCGGTGTCATAGACGTGGCGCGCGACCGAGGTCGGCCTCAGGCCCCGCGGGTGCGTGAGCGCGTAGAGCCCCGTCCCGCTCAGCCGGCCGACGAAGGCGAGCGCACCGATCATGTCGCGCCACAAGGTCACGGCACGGCGGCCGATGAAGGTGAGCGTGGCGACCTCGGCCTCCTCCACCGGATGAGGGCCGTGGGCGAAGCCGGGGGATGAGGTGACCCGCTGTGCCTCGGCCGGCCGCAGCGTCTCGTCCACCAGGCGCAGCTGATCCGGCGGCGCGCCGGCAAAGGCGACCTCGACGCCCACACTGCGGGCGCGCCGCACGAACTCCCTGAGGCGCCAGGCCCCTGTCAGGTCGAGCGCGGTCAGGCGCTCGGTGGAGATTTCCACCTGGCGCAGGCCCGCGAGGTCCACCGCCGCAAGCGCGGCGTCGATCTGCCCGTAGGAGAGCGCACGCCACTCGCCTGTCAGGTCGACCGCGAGTCCCCCCTCGGTCCGCCGAGTCTCAACCATCATATGGCGATGATAAGCGTCATTCTGCACAGCTGGTGCTTTTGATTGGCCGGCTTCGCCTGCCGCTCTCGGCCGGGCGCTCCTTTGGTAGAATTCCGTTTCTTTTCCTCTCGCGAATCGAAACGCCCATGAAACCAGCCTTGAACGTCGCGATCACCGGTGCCGCCGGGCAGATCGGCTATGCCCTCGCCTTCCGCGTCGCTTCCGGCCAGCTCCTCGGCCCGGACCAGCCGATCAACCTGCACCTGCTCGAGGTCACCCCGGCACTGCAGGCGCTCAGCGGGGTGGTCATGGAGCTCGCCGACTGCGCGTTCCCGGGGCTCAACAGGATCATTGCCAGCGATGATGCCAAAGTCGCGTTTCGCGATTGTCACGTGGCGTTGCTCGTGGGCGCCCGGCCGCGGGGGCCCGGCATGGAGCGCAAGGACCTGCTGCTCGCCAACGCGCAGATATTCTCCGCCCAAGGCAAGGCGCTCAACGAGGCGGCCGATCGCAAGGTCAGGGTGTTGGTGGTCGGCAACCCGGCCAACACCAACGCGCTCATCGCCCGCTCGAACGCCAGGGACCTCGACCCGCGCAACTTCACGGCCATGATGCGCCTGGATCACAACCGGGCACTGTCGCAGCTTGCGGAAAAGACCGGCGCACACGTCACGGACATCCGGCGTATGACCGTGTGGGGCAATCACTCCCCGACACAGTATCCGGACATCAGCCATACGACGGTCAAGGGGAAGCCCGCACGCTCTCTCGTCGATGCAGCGTGGGTCGAGCAGACCTTCATCCCCGTGGTGCAGCAGCGTGGCGCTGCCATCATCAAGGCGAGAGGCGCCTCGTCGGCGGCATCCGCCGCTTCGGCTGCAGTCGATCACGTCCATACCTGGATGCACGGCACGGCGGAGGGTGACTGGGTGAGCATGGCGGTACCCTCGGACGGCAGCTACGGCATCCCGGAAGGGGTGATCTACTCGTACCCGGTGACCACCAGGAACGGCGAGTACCAGATCGTGCAGGGGCTATCAGTGGATGACTTCAGCCGCAAGCGGATGGATGCGACGCTGGCGGAGCTGAAGGAAGAGCGCGAGGGCGTAAAGAGCCTTCTTTGAGGCGCTGGATCCGGGCATCCTGCCCGGCCCAGCGCGCGTAGGGCAAAAAAGCGTGGTTTTTTGCCCTACGCGCGCCACCTTCGGCGGCGGGGCACGTCCGTGTGCCTGGGATGCGCGCCTGTGATGCGGGCGTGGAGGGCGCCCTGGAGTAAACTCCGGGGGATGATGGGAGGACTCATTACCCTGGTGTTCGTGGCGGCGGTGCTGTTCCTCGCCTATCGCCGCCTGTCGCTGCTCGCATTCACCGCAACCTTCACGGTCCTCCTCATCGCCTACACGCTCCTCGGCGCCTCAGGAGTGCCTGCGGGGGCCTGGAAGGGCTTTCTCTGGCTGCTCCTGGCCGGGCTCTGGCTGCTCAACCTGCGCCCGCTGCGCAAGGCGGTCATCACCAGGCCCTTCATGAAGGCCTATCTGAAGCTTTTGCCGCCGATGTCGCAGACGGAGCGGGAAGCCCTGGAGGCCGGCACGGTCTGGTGGGATGGGGAGCTCTTCACGGGGGCACCCAACTGGTCGAAGCTACTGTCGGCGCGCGCGCCGCAGCTCACAGCCGAGGAGCAGTCGTTCCTCGACGGGCCATGCGAAGAGCTCTGCCGGATGCTCGATGACTGGGCCATCACTCACGAGCAGGGCGACATGCCGCCGCACGTCTGGGAGTTCCTCAAGTCGCGCGGCTTCTTCGCGATGATCATCCCCAAGCGCTACGGCGGCCTCGAGTTCTCCGCGTACGCTCACTCATGCGTGCTGGTCAAGCTCGCGAGCCGCAGCGCCACCTGCTCCTCGACGGTCGCCGTACCCAACTCGCTCGGCCCGGCGGAGCTGCTCAATCATTACGGCACCGACGAGCAGAAGAATCATTACCTGCCCCGGCTCGCGCGCGGCGAGGAGGTTCCCTGCTTCGCACTGACCGGGCCGCGCGCCGGCTCCGATGCGGCGTCCATCCCGGATACCGGCGTGGTCTGCCGCGGCATGTGGCAGGGTCGCGAAATCGTCGGCATCCGACTCAACTTCACCAAACGCTACATCACGCTCGCGCCCATCGCGACGGTGATTGGCCTCGCCTTTCGGATGTTCGATCCGGACGGGCTCATCGGCGAGCGCTCCGACATCGGCATCACCTGCGCCCTCATCCCGCGAAATACGCCCGGCGTGAGTATCGGTCGGCGGCACTTCCCCATCAACATCCCGTTCCAGAACGGACCCATCGAGGGCAGGGATGTGTTCGTGCCGCTCGATTGCATCATCGGGGGCACGCGCATGGCGGGCGCCGGCTGGCGCATGCTGGTCGAGCAGCTGTCGGTCGGGCGCTGCATCTCTCTACCCTCGAACGCCACCGGAGGCGCGAAAGGGGCTGTGTGGGCAACCGGCGCTTATGCGCGGATCCGGCGCCAATTCAACATGCCGGTTGGAAGATTCGAAGGCGTGGAGGCTGTGATTGCGCGGATGGTTGGGTTGACGTACACGATGGACGCGGCGCGCTCCGTCACCGCGGGCGCCATAGACGGCGGGGAGAAGCCGTCGGTGCCCTCGGCGATGCTCAAGTACCATGTGACGGAGATGGGGCGCCAGGTGGCGAACGACGCCATGGACGTGCACGGTGGGAAAGGTATTTGTCTCGGCCCCCACAACTACCTCGCCCGCGGCTACGAGTCGGTTCCGATCGCGATCACGGTCGAGGGCGCGAACCTGCTCACGCGCAATCTCATCATCTTCGGCCAGGGCGCAGTGCGCTGCCATCCGTTCGTGCTCCGGGAGATGAATGCCGCGCGCGATTCGGATCGCGCTCGCGGGGTCGACGAGTTCGATCGGGCGCTCTTCGGTCATGTCGGCTTCACCCTCTCGAACGCCGTTCGCTCGCTGGTGATGGCGCTCACGCACGCGCGCTTCACCCGCGCGCCGGCATCAGGTCCGGTGGCGCGCTACTACCAGCACATCGTGCGGTTCAGCGCCTCCTTCGCCTTCACCGTCGATGTCGCGATGCTGACTCTCGGCGGGTATCTGAAGAAGAAGGAGAGCCTCTCGGCTCGCCTCGGCGATGTCCTGTCGGCGATGTATCTCGCCTCCATGGTGCTGAAGCATCACGATAACCAGGGCCGGCCGGCGCAGGACCTGCCCATCGTGGAGTGGGCGTGCCGCAACCTCCTTTACCACGCGCAGGAGCAGCTGCACGGCTTTCTGCGCAACTTCCCCAACCGCCTGCTCGCCGGCATGATGCGCGCCATCGTCTTTCCCCGTGGCCGCGCCTACTCCGCGCCCGCGGACCGGCTCGGACGCAGGGTGGCCGAGCTCGTGACCCGCTCCGGTGACTCGCGCGAGCGGCTGTGTCAGCACATCTATTGGACGCTCGAGCCCGGCAATCCGCTGGGCCTGCTCGAGGAGGCGCTGCGGCTCGCCGAGATTCTGGAGCCCATCGAGAAGCGCATCCGTATCGAGGGCGTCAAGACCGGGCGCATCACGGCGCTCGACCTGCCCGGCCAGATCACACAGGCGCTCGCCGCCGGCCTCATCTCCGAGGTGGAGGCCACGGCGCTGCGCGAATATGACAGCAAGGTGATGACGCTCGTACACGTGGATGACTTCGCGCCACACGAGCTTGGAGCTCGGACGCATAGCGAGGGAGAGGCGCACGGTACGCGGCACCCGGGGGAGGGGCCTCGGCAGCCAGGAGCTGCACGGGAAACTGACGCCGGCGCCAGCGTCCGGGCCGTGTGAGGGCGGCATGAGCAGCCCCGCCTCGGCAGATGCCGTCACGCCAACAGGCGCTCTGAGCGCTGCTCCAGCGGACACCGCAGCCGAAACGGGAAGGACAGCAGATGCGGCGTCCTCCACGGTCGGCACTACACTGTGCACCAACTGCGGCACGCCGCTCACCAACAAATTCTGCAGCGAGTGCGGCCAGCGGCATCATGATCAACCCGTTCATCACTTCTGGCACTTCGTCACGGAAGCGGCGGAGGATCTGACTCATGCCGACTCGCGGCTCTGGCAGACGCTGATCGCGCTGCTATTCCGGCCCGGGTTCCTGACGCGGGAGTTCCTCGAGGGACGCCGGGTGCGCTATCTGCCGCCGGTACGCTTGTATCTCGTCCTGAGCGTGCTCTTTTTCCTGGTCGCCGCATACATGCCGGGGCCCCCGGTGGCGCACCAGGGAATCGTCACCCGCAAGGGCCCGCAAATCATCCTGACGCCGCTCGGCCCCGAGGGAGTCGGAGCCGCGCCGGTGAGCGCCGCCCGCGCCAGGAGCATCTGTGCCGATTTCCGCTACGACGGACCGGCGGCGGCTCGCTTGCGAGCTCGCCTCGATGCCGCCTGCATCAAGGTAGTCACGGACAACGGCAGTTTCAGGGAGTCGTTCCTGCACAGCGCCGGCCGTGCGATGTTCATCCTGCTGCCCATGCTTGCGCTCGTGATGAAGGCGCTTTACCGCAAGCCGCCGCGCCACTACGTCGAGCACCTGTTGTTCTTCGTGCATAACCATTCCTTCCTGTTTCTGGCGCTGAGCCTCTACGCGCCGATCGCTGCCTTCGGGCCGGCGCCGCTGCACGAAGCGCTGCACGCCGGTCTCTGGGCGTACTTTGCCGTCTATTTCTATGTGTCGATGCGGCGCGTCTATGGGCAAGGCTGGCTCCTGACCGGTACGAAGCTCGCAGGAGTCACCTGCGCGTACATCGTTCTGGGCACTCTCACGATTGCGGCAGTCAGCCTCTACAGTCTGCTCACGTTGTGAGAGCGCGAGAACACACCAGCAGCCCGCCCGACCCATGACTCGCGCAGTCCTGCATGTCGACATGGACGCGTTCTACGCATCGGTCGAGCAACGGGACAGACCTGAGCTCGTCGGCAAGCCCGTGATCGTCGGTTGGCCTGGCGGCCGTGGGGTCGTGGCGGCGGCGAGTTATGAAGTCCGCAAGTTCGGCGTGCGCTCGGCGATGCCCATGCACACGGCGCTGCGACTTTGCCCCGGCGCTGTCTGCATCCCGCCCAGGATGCAGCGCTACCGGGACGTCTCCGGGCAGGTGTTCGCCGTATTCCACGAGATCACACCCCTCGTGCAGGGTTTGTCGCTCGATGAGGCGTACCTGGATGTGACCGAGAGCCGGGCACTGCTCGGAGCGCCGGTCATCATTGCCCGGCGGATCAAGGACATCATCCGGGCGCGGACCGGCCTCACCGCCTCGGTGGGCGTGGCGACCAACAAGCTGGTCGCGAAAATAGCCTCGGATCTAGACAAGCCCGACGGACTGACGGTCGTGCCGGACGAGCTCATCCGCAAAGTACTGGATCCGCTGTCGGTGCGGCGCCTTCCGGGCCTCGGCCGCAAGCTGGGCGAGCGCGTGGAGGCCGCGGGGCTGCGCACGCTCGGCGATCTGCGGACAGCGACCGATGCCGCCCTCTGGCCGCTCTTCGGCCGCGATACGGCCAGGATGCGCGAGCGGGCGGCCGGCATCGACGATCGTCCGGTACGGCCCGACCTCGAGGAGAAATCGCTGAGCGCCGAGGATACCTTTGCGCAGGATCTTGCCGACCCGCGCAGACTCGACGCGCATCTGTGCAGGCTCGCAGACCTCGCCTGCGAGCGGCTGCGCGCGCGAGGGCTGATGGCAGGCCGGGTAGGCGTGAAGATCCGGCGTCACGATTTCACGACATTCACGCGCCAGCGGGCGATTGCGCCCCCCACCCATGAGGAGCGTACGCTGCGCAATGTGGCCCGGGAGCTGCTTTCGCGCTGGCTCGAAGAGCACGCCGGTGCGAAACTTCGGCTGCTGGGAGTGGTCTTGACCGACTTGAGCCCCGCCGCGCAGCTCGGCTTGTTCGACAGGCAAGCCACCGACGACGGCGAGCGCGCAAGCAGGATGCCGGGCCTTCCTGAGACCCGTAGCCAGGACGCCGGCAACGGCACTGGGGACCGGGCCACGCCAGGCACGGCGAGTGGCACGGCCCACGCCCGACCTTCGAGCGTAGACTCCGCGCTCGACGAGGTGCGCGCACGGTTCGGCCGGAATGCGCTGCGGCGCGGCAATACGATCGAGTAGCTTCATTCTTCCATGTATCTCGCGTTCTTCGGTCTGAACGAAAAGCCGTTCTCCATCACCCCGGATCCGCGCTACCTGTATCTCAGCGAGCGGCACGCCGAGGCGATGGCACATCTGCTCTACGGCATCAACGAGGCCGGCGGCTTCGTGCAGCTCACCGGCGAGGTCGGGACGGGCAAGACCACCATCGTGCGCTCTCTGCTGGCACAGGCGCCGAAGACCGCCGAGATCGCCCTCATTCTCAACCCGAAGATGACCGCGCCGGAGTTCCTGCTCACCATCTGCGAGGAGCTCGGCATCGGCGTGCCGGACTATGCGACGGAGAGCCTGAAGGACCTGGTCGACATCCTGAACCAGTATCTGCTGCGGGCCCATGCGGCCGGCCGGCGGGTGGTGCTGGTCGTCGATGAGGCGCAGAATCTCGCCCCGGAAGTGCTCGAGCAGGTGCGGCTGCTCACCAATCTCGAAACCAACACCCAGAAGCTGCTGCAGATCATCCTGATCGGCCAACCGGAGCTGCGCGAGCTGCTCGCGCGCAACGAGCTGCGCCAGCTCGCGCAGCGCATCACGGGTCGCTATCACCTCGCCCCGCTGAGCACCGAGGAGACCACCGCCTACGTACGCCACCGCGTGCGGGTCGCGGGCGCGACCGCGGACATCTTCAACCGCTTCGCGCTCGAGGAGATCTACCGGCTGTCAGGGGGCGTGCCGCGGGTCATCAATGTAATCTGTGACCGGGCGCTGCTCGGCGGCTATTCGCTCGACCGCCACCGCATCACCGGTCCGCTGGTACGGAACGCGGCCGCGGAGGTCTTCGGCAAGCGCATCGCGCCACCGTGGCTGCCCTGGGCGGCAACCGCAGCGGTGGCAGTGATTCTCGCTGTTGGAAGCACCGTGCTCTGGCGGGTGCAGCCCTGGACTTGGACACATGTCCGCGCGGCGGCGCCGGCCCACGCCGCAGCCGTGGCGCCCCGCGCTGCCGCGGGCGGAAGTCTCACTCCGGCTGCGAGCGCGGCGCCAGGGTTGAATCCGCGAGCTCCGGGCCCCGCAGGCGCCGCTCAAAGGCAGCAATCCCTCTCTGCGTTGCTCGCCCGGTACTCGAGCGCGACCACCACTGATGCGGCCTTCACCAGACTCTTCGGCCTCTGGGGCATCCACTACGCGGTGGACGGCACCGACCCGTGCACGCAGGCTTCCCAACACGGCCTGGCATGCCTCACCGAGCGCGGCTCGCTCGGACAGCTGCGCCTCTACAACCGCCCGGCCATCCTGATGTTGACCGATGCCGCGGGCGGGAGTCACGAGGTAGTGCTGACCCACCTCGACGGCGAGCAGGCGAGCATCGACCTCGGCGATGCGGCCCACGAGGTCGGTGACGGCGAGCTTTCGAGCTACTGGATGGGCGACTACGTGATGCTGTGGAGGCCGCAAGCGGCCCCGGTGCAGACGCTCTCCGTCGGCATGAGCGGCGCGGGCGTGCGCTGGCTGCGGCGCAGCCTCGAGAAGCTCGCCGGCGTGTCGGATTCCGGATCGGCGAGCGATGTATACGATGCCAGCCTCACGAGCCTGGTGCGCCAGTTCCAGCGCAATCACCGGCTCACGGTGGACGGTATCGCCGGTGTCCGAACCCAGATCGCCCTGGCGGGCGCGCTGGCCAGTCCCGGCTCTCCTTTTCTTACGGCGGCGCACGAGTAACCATCATGTCGTTCATCCTGGACGCACTGAAGAAATCCGAAAGTGACCGGCAGCGGCAGAGCGGCCCGTCACTCTTCGAGGTGAAGGTTGCCCCGCCGCGGCGGAGGCTGCCGGTTTGGGCCGTGGCGATCGCCGTGCTCCTGGCGATCAACCTCATCGTGATCTGCTGGATGTTGCTGCGGCACCCGTCGGCGCCAGCCCCGATGGCAGCAGGCGAATCCTCGCCGAGCGCGGCAGCAGCGCTCGTGGCAAGAGCCGCGCCTGTTGCAGCGCCTGCGGCAGCGGCGGCTAGCGCGCCGGCGGGCAGTGAGGCGGCGCCGGTCTCCGCCCCAGGGGGGTCCGCCGCGCAAAGCGGCGGACGACAGGACACCGCCGTGCTTCAAGGCCGCTCGCCCGCGGGCCCGGCCCCAGCCGCTGCGGCGCCTGCAACCGGCCCCACCGATCGAGCCACTGCGCCCTCGAGCGGCAATAATCCGAGTGACTATGCGCCGGCAGTCGAGCCGGCCACCGGGCGGAGCTCGGCTGCAACGGCCGGCGCGGGCTCGACGGACGGACTCGCGATCTATCAGCAGATCGTCAACAGCGCCAACCTGCCGGAGCTGCACCTCGACCTGCACGTATACGCCGATCGCCCGCAGGATCGCTTCGCCATGATCAACATGCACAGGGTGGCGGAAGGGGACTCGCTGCCGAGCGGCGTGCAGGTGGATGCCATCCGGCCGGATGGCGTCGTGCTCTCCTACCATGGAACCCGGTTCCTGCTGCCGCGGAACTGATCCCGGCTCCTCCCCCTCCCTTCGGCGAGCTACGGCCTAGACGCCGGTCACAGGTCCCGGCGCCCCGGGCGACGTGCTTCACAGAATCGCCGACCGGGTAGCGACAACCGAACCCTGGCTGGTCCATCGTTTTCTGCTGAGAGAGTCTACGGGTGGCAAGGTGTGGACATAAGGCGGACGGGCACTCAAGCGCGCGTGCTGGTCGTCGATCGCGATGCGAAGTATCGCGAGTGGTTGCGGCTGCACCTCGGCGTCGTATGCCCGGAGGCGGCCGTGGGCGCGATCGACCTCACGGAATTCGAGCCCTGGAGCGCTCTGGTGAAAGGGCGCGAGTGCGACCTGCTGATTCTGGCGGCAGCCTTCGGCGCCAGTCCCGAGGACCCCGAGGCGCATGGTCTCGATCTGTTGCGCAAGCTGCGGTCACGAAACGTCGCCTCGGCGGTGATCGCTCTGGCGGAGGACGGCAACGAGCTCACGGCAGTACGCGCCCTGCAGCTCGGCGCGACTGACTACCTGCCGAAGCGGCTGCTCACTCCGGAGCGGCTGAAGACCTCGGTGCGCGTGGCACTGCGGCGCATCGAGCAGCGCGTCGCCCGCCGGCTGGCGGACCTCGCACAGACGGCTCAGTCCGCTGCGCTCGATGCGGCTGCGCAGGAGCGCGAGTCCGCACAGCCGGAGACAGGCACCCGCGAGGCCGGCGAGGGTGTTGCGAAAGAGGCGCCCTCCCCGGCGAAGGCCACCGACGCTGCCGGCGAGTCTTACCGGGAAGATGACGGCGGCAGTCCGCCGGTCATTCCGGGCTACGCCATCGCGAAGAAAATCGGCGAGTCGGAAAAGGCAATCGTCTACCTCGCCGCCAGCGCTGCGCTCGGCACGGACGTGGCGTTGAAAGTCAGCAGGACTTCGCGCGAAGCCGACGCGCAGCGTCAGGCCCTGGAGCGCGAGTACAAGGCCATTCTCGCCATTCATGACCCGGCGGTCGTCAGGATCCACGACTACGGCATCGAGAACGGACTCGAGTATCTCGCCATGGAATATTTTCCGCGCGGGGACCTCAAGGCCCGGATGTATTTCGGAGTGAGCGAGGCGGAATCGGTGCGCTACCTGGAGCAGATCGCGGCGGCGCTGCGTGTCGTGCACGGCGCCGGGCTGGTGCACCGCGACCTCAAGCCTCCCAACGTCATGCTCCGCGAGAACGACGATGTTGCGTTGATCGATTTCGGGCTGGCGCGCGCGCTGGATGGCTCGCAGAGCACACGCACCGGCGTGCTGCGTGGCTCCCCGTACTATATGAGTCCGGAGCAGGCTTTGGGAGAAGAGCTGGATCCGCGCTCCGACCTTTACAGCCTCGGAGTGATGTACCACGAGTTGTTGACCGGCAAAAAGCCGTTCACGGGCGCATCGGCAATCGAGGTACTGCAACAGCACGTGAACACGCCGCCGCCCCGCCTGCCGCTGTCACTGTCACGTCATGCGCCGCTGCTCTCGCGCCTTCTCGCCAAGCGGCGCGAGGATCGGTTCAACACCGCCGATGAGGTGATTGCGGCCGCGGCGGCGCTGCGCCCCGGTACGGCTCCCCAGGTGCAGCCGACAGCGGCCTGAGCGGCCCCTTCAGGGCGCGCGGCGCGCCTTGACAACGCGTGCCCCGGGAAGGTGCAATGCAGGCAAGCCGCTTGCTGTGGCAACTCCTGCCGTGAACGACCGCGCGCACCTCGTCGATACGACTCTCTTTTTCTCGCCGACCAGCGGCGGCGTCAAACGCTACCTGACGGCCAAGCATGCCTGGCTCACGGCGCACACCCGCTGGCAGCACACCCTGGTCGTTCCCGGGGCCAGGGACCGGACGGAGCGCGGCGGCGTCTGCACGCTTGCCGGCTACCCGGTGCCCGGCAGTTTCAACTATCGCCTGCCGCTCGATCCGCGCCGCTGGACACGGTTGATCGACGCGCTGGAGCCGGACTTGATCGAGGCGGGCGACGCCTTCCATCCGGCGTGGGTCGCCTGGCGGATCGCACGCCGCCGCGGCATTCCGCTCGCGGCGTTCTATCACTCCAACCTGCCGCGGATCATCAGCGGCCGCATCGGCGGCAGGGTGAGCGAGAGGGCGCTCGGACGCTACGTGAGCTGGCTGTACGAGCGCTTCGATGTGGTATTTGCGCCGAGCCGGTTGATGCGCGATCTGCTCGATGCTCTCGGCGTGCATCACGCGGTCCATCAGCCGCTCGGAGTCGACGCGGAGATATTCCGGCCCGAGCGGCGCGGCGAATGGCTGCGGCAACGGTTGGGACTCGCTGCACGAACCCGGCTGTTGGTATATGCGGGGAGGTTCGCCGGCGAGAAAAACGTGCCGGTGCTGCTCGAGGCATTCTCGCAGCTCGGCTCACCGTATCACCTGCTGCTCCTCGGCGGCGAGCGGGAGAGCCGGCCGGCCAGCAACGTGACGATGGTGCCGTACCGGCGGGACAGCGTCGAGCTTGCCGAGTGGCTGGCGTCGGCGGATGCGCTGGTGCATGCGGGAACGAAGGAAACGTTCGGACTGGTCGTCCTCGAGGCAATGGCCTGCGGCCGGCCGGTGGTGGCGGCCCGCGCCGGGGCGTTTCCGGAGCTCGTGGACGAGGGAGTGGGAATGTTGGCGGAGCCGGGGAGCGGCGCGCGGATGGCGGAAGCGGTTGCCGCGCTCTACGAGCGCGACATCGAGGCGCTCGGGGCCGCCGCCCGCGCGCGGGTGCTGCGCCGGTTCACCTGGAGCCGCGCATTCCAGCGGCAGATGGCAACCTATCACGCTCTTCTCGGAAGGGCGCGCGTCGGCGTGCCGGCAGGGGAGGCGGTGGAGACGAGTTGAGTCGCGCGGCTAGCGGCGGCGAAGGGACAACAGCAGGCGCTTGCCGGCGCGGCTGCCGGCGAGGGCCAGCAGCCCCCGCCAGAAGAAACGCTTCGCAAGTGGCGCCGGACGCGGTGGGATGGCGCGGTAGAAGGTGTTCCCGATGTCCCGGTGGACATGGAGCGATGTAGCCGCGACGACCCAGTCCCGGGACAGAGAGATGATGCGATAGCGACGCCCGTCGAGGGCGACCACGGACGGTGCGGTGAGGGACTCGGGTATATCGGGGAAGTCGCGCACGATGAAGCTCAGGATGAGCTCATCGTCCGGGGAGTCGGCAGCGGGACCGGCCAGAGTGAGCACGTTGGCGAAGCGGCGGCACACCACGGTGCCGCGGAAGACGGCCAGAGCCGATGCAGGGGAAGCGGATTCGGTCACGCCTGTATTCACGGTCAGAAGTGGGACTCGAGCTCCCACACCGTCAAGGGAACCCCGCGTCGCAGCCAGAAGCCGGCGCCAATCTCGCGAAAGTTGCGCTGCAGGCGCAGCCTGTACCATTGCGCGGACCGCAGGTGCACATTGGAATCCGTTCTCACCGGATCGCAGTTCCATTCCCAGTCGCGGCGGGTCAGCGCGCTGAAATACAGCACTCCGCGGCAGAGCCGCGCGAAGTTGCTCAGGGCACGCGCGGCCGCCCGCGCCTCGAGATACTGGAGCACGTCGTAACAGATCACCAGATCGAAGGCGGCGGTGCTGCGATATTCCTCGATCAGGCCGTGCTCCCAGCCATAGCGGCTGCAGAGGTAGGCGCTTCCTTCCAGGCAGACATACTCCGCTCGCGGCAACAGGCGCTTGAGCGGCGTGCGCAGCAGGCCGGTGCCGCAGCCGGCATCGAGCACGCGGCGCACCGGTAAGCCAACATGATCCGTCAATGCCGCGATGAGACGCGCGCGCGCCTGCATCTCCCGGCGCGTGGTGACGGCAGTGCGCGGGTCGTAGTAGTAGCGGCGATAGTATTCGTGGCTGAAGGGTACCGCAGGCTCGACGACTCCCATGGGTGCTACTCGAGGCCGGCGAGCCGCGCACTGATCTGCGCAAGCCGCTGCCGGACCTGCGGGTCGTACGCCTGCGCATTCGCCCGGGAGAAACGCAGTCCGTCGAAATACTCACCCGTGCAGCCTTCCAGCTCCGGGGAGACTGCAAGGCGCATCACCGCCGTGGCTCCCTCCTCGACGGTGCTCGTCGGCTTTACGCCAGCCGCGCGCACCATGGTCGTGTCCATGTAGGTTGCCGGGTGCAGGCAGTTGACCGTCACGCCGCTGCCGCGCAGCTCCTCTGCCAGATCGAGCGTGAACATGACTTGCGCCAGCTTGCTCTGTGCATAGGCACGCATTCCGCTGTAGCCGCGCGTCAGCATCAGGTTGTCGAAATCGAGGGGGTACTGTCCCACCGAGGCCACGTTGACGATGCGCGCCGGCGCGCTGCGCAGGAGCGTGGGCAGCAGCAGTCGCGTCAGCAGATAGCCTGCGAGGTAATTGACGGCGAACCTGAGCTCATGGCCGTCCGCGCTCGTCTGCCGTTGTGCCGGATGGTCTTTGCCGCCAGCCGTGCCGATGCCGGCATTGTTGATCAGGAGATCGAGGCGACGGTGCTCGCGCTCAACGCCGTCGACGAGAGTGCGCACCTGCGCGAGCGAACCCAGGTCGGCACGGTAGAAGTGAGCGGAGCCGCCCTGCGCGCGGATCTCGCGCACCAGCTCATTGCCCCGCTCGGCATCGCGGCCGTGGATCAATACCAGGAAGCCGGCAGCTGCGAGGGCGCGAGCGACGGCGCGGCCGAGACCGTCAGTGGAACCCGTAATCAGGGCGGATTTCGGCGCAGTCATGCCCGGCAGTTTGCCGGATGGCGCACTGCGCTGCACACTGCAACGGGTCGGGCGGCGGCGAGAGGCTCATCCCATGCGGCGAACAGAGCGGATGATCGGCAGATACCGCGTGGTGCTTGCGCTCGTGGGGGCGCTCGTACTCACGTCTCCAGCAACGTTGGCGGGCCGCTCGCAATGGTCTGCGCCAGAGGCGCCTCAGGCCGCCGCCGGCGCGCAGCTCGCGCTGCAGAGCTCCGACATTGCGCCCGGGGGCACGATTGCGCTCCAGCACGTTTACGACGGGTCAGGCTGCCGCGGCGGCAACATCTCTCCCGCGCTTTCGTGGAGCCATCCCCCTGCGGGCACACGCAGCTTCGCGCTGCTGATGTTCGATCCAGATGCGCCCGGCGGGGGCTGGTGGCACTGGGCCGTGTTCGACATTCCACCCGGGGTGACCTCGCTGCGGGCGGGTGCCGGCGACCCGGCGAGCCATCTGCTGCCCGCGGGCGCAATCCAGGCGCGCAATGATTTCGGCTCCGCGGGCTACGGCGGCCCCTGCCCGCCGCCGGGCTCACCGCATCACTATCGGCTGACGCTCTACGCGCTGCGTATGACGAAGCTCGGGCTCGGCGTCGATGCGAAGCCCGCGCAGATCGACGCCCGGGCGCGAGCGGGCGCTCTCGCCGAGGCGCAGGTCGTCGGCGTCTACGGCCGGTGAGGCGTACCGCTATTGCGGTCGACGGGGCCGGCAGGTAGGCTCCGCGACCCTTTATGCCTTCCCACCCCGCCACCCAGCGCCGCGCCAAGCCGCGTGAGCGCATCCCGAAAGTCGGCTTCGTGAGTCTGGGCTGTCCCAAGGCGCTGGTCGATTCCGAGCGCATCCTGACCACCCTGCGGGCCGAGGGGTACGCGGTCTCACCCACCTACGAGCAGGCGGATCTGGTGGTCGTCAACACCTGCGGCTTCATCGATGCTGCGATCGACGAATCGTTACAGACCATCGGTGAGGCTCTCGAGCGTAATGGCAAGGTGATCGTCACGGGCTGCCTCGGTGCCCGGCCGGAGCGGATCCTCGAGCGCCATCCGCAGGTCCTCAAAGTCACCGGACCGCAAACCTATGGCGAGGTGATGTCGGCCGTCCACGAGCACCTGCCGCCGCGGCACGATCCTTTCCTCGATCTGGTGCCGCCGCAGGGCGTGCGGCTGACTCCCCGTCATTACGCCTACCTCAAGATCGCCGAGGGCTGCAACAACAAGTGCAGCTTCTGCATCATCCCGGCGCTGCGCGGCAAACTCGCGAGCCGTCGCATCGATGAGGTGCTGCGTGAAGCCGAGCGGCTGGCCGCCGCGGGTGTCAGGGAGCTGCTGGTCATCTCACAGGATACCAGCGCCTACGGGTCCGACATCCGGTACACGCCTGCTGTCTGGCGCGACGAGGAGTATCGGACGCGGCTCACCGATTTGGCACGCGGGCTCGGGACGCTCGGCGTCTGGGTGCGGCTGCACTATGTCTATCCATACCCGCACGTCGACGAAATCATACCGCTGATGGCCGAGCGGCGCGTGCTGCCGTACCTGGACATCCCCTTCCAACACGGGAGTCCCTCGGTGCTGAAGCGCATGCGCCGTCCAGCACACTCGGAGGACGTGCTGCGCCGCATCGCGGCGTGGCGGCGGCTCTGCCCGGACCTGACCTTGCGCAGCACATTCATCGTCGGATTCCCGGGGGAGACCGACCGCGAGTTCGAGGAGCTGCTCGCCTGGCTGGACGAAGCGCAGCTCGACCGGGTGGGTTGCTTCAAATACTCGCCGGTGGAGGGCGCCGCCGCGAATGCCCTGGTCGGCCACGTTCCAGCGGAGCTACAGCAGGAGCGGTACGCTCGTTTCATGGAGCGTGCGGCAGCCATCAGTGCAGGCCGCTTGGCTCGCCGCATCGGCACGCGCATGCGGGTGTTGGTGGACTCCGTCGGCGAGGGCGGCGCCGTCGCACGGAGTGAGGCGGATGCCCCTGAGATCGACGGGGTGGTGCGCATTCCGGTTGCGGGCAAGCTGCGGCCGGGCGACTGGGCTGACGTCGAGATCACCTCTAGCGACACCTATGATTTGCATGCGCGGCTGGATGCCGCGGCAGTTGCGACGTCGCGCAAGTAGGTCTTGCGGGCGCTCACTCCGAGCAGGCTGGCGATCAACATGGGGATGAGCATGATGAGGAAAGTCCACATCAGACCCCTCTGACCACCACCCAGCCACTCCGAGAGCGCACCGAACAGCAGCGGTGCTCCACCCTCGAACAGCGAGCGCAGCGCCATTCGCCCTGCCTCACCGCGCCCCCAGAGCCGCGAATGGACGATATCGAGGCGCGCAGCATCGATCGGCGCCACGGCCGCTGACAACACTCCGGCGCCGATCGTCATGAGCCCGATCCCGAGCAGCGCGTTGCTCGTCCAGATGGCCATACCCAGAATCGGCACCGAGAGAGCGAGCGCGACCGCTGCAACCACTATGCGGGCATCGGCCTTGCCCTTTCGCAGGAGGCGCTCTGCCAATCGTCCGCCGGTGATGGTTCCCGCGAGGGTTCCTATGCCAACCACGAACACCAGCGGGCTCACTACACCGCGCGCGATGTGATAGTGCTGAGTGATGTAGATCATCGCGAAGGCGCGAGCGCCCGACAGGAAGTAATACGCCAGAGCCGAGGCGGCGATCAGCAGACCGTACGTGGGGAGGCGCAGCAGATACCCCATCACCCGCCAAAGGCTCCAGCCTGTCGGATCCTCGCGCAGGATCAGCGCCTCTCTCGGGCGCACGTGTGCACGCCGCACCGACTCCTGCGGAGAAGAGGAGTCGGACTTCTCCTTCTGGCCCTGCCGGCGGCGTTTGGGCCGCTGCGAGCTCGGACGCGACGCGGCATTCGGGTCTTCCTCGCCTTCCGTGATCCAGCTCTGGCTGCCACGCTCCGGCTCCGGAAGGAAGCGCCAGATCACCCATACGAGGGCGATGGCCGGGACTGCCATCGCGAAGAACGACCAATGCCAGTTGAGAAGAGTCGAAGCCTCGCCCGAGATGAAGAAGCCGATACCCATTCCGACCAGCTCGCCGGCGATGATGAGCCCGTAGATGGCGGCGCGGTCCCGGGCCGGGAAGAAGTCTCCGGTGAGCGAGGCGACGCACGGCCACGCCACCGCGGTCAGTGCACCAATGACTGCGCGAGTTACCAGCAGGAAGGAAAACGACGTGGCGGTGCCGCTCAGTCCTTCGACGACGACCCACGTGGCGACCACGATCATGAGGAGCTTGCGGCGACTGAATCGGTCGACCAGCACGCCGAGCGGCAGGGTTGCCCCGGCGGCAACGAAGGAGACCACCGCGAGCAGCAGGCCGATATCGGTATTGCCGAGGTGGAAGGCTGCTTTCAGCTCGCCCGAGACCGCGGACACGGTACCGAGGTCGCAGGACTCCACGGCCAGGATTGCGGCCAGTACGGCGATGATCTGCAGGCGTGCGGGACCGCCCGCCACGCTGACGACTCGCTCCTTCGCCGACTCTAGGATTTCGGTCCCGCTACCCATCTGCTGTCCGCTTCCACAGTGCGGGTAGCGGATTCCGTGCCGGCGGTGCAGGCGCACCTGGACGTGAGGCACGCGACGCAGTCATGGCTGATGAGCCATGGCGCTGCCCTATGAGCTCGAGATTCCGGCAGCGCTCCAGTGCTACGATTCAGTCATCGGCTCCAGCTGCAGCCGTGCAGCGGCCAAGCCACGCTCGTTTGTCATCTTTCCCGGGGGTCCTCATGTCCGCTTTCCGTAGATCGGTCGTCCTGTTGCTCGGGCTTGCGCTGACGCCCATTGCGGCAGTCGCTGCCTCCGCTTCGCCTGATGCGGACGCGTCCAAGGCAGCTAATCCTGAGCGCTACTGGGCGACACCGCATACCGCGACCACCCAGGGAGAAGTGACCATCGGGGGACAGCACATCCGCTACAGCGCAGACGCAGCAACGATGATCCTGCGCAACAAGGAGGGCAAGCCGACTGGCGAAATCTTCTACGTCGCCTATTTCCGAAGT
>DASRDO010000055.1:0-5298 GCA_035652555.1 Steroidobacteraceae bacterium
AGGCTGCCCTCGACCGCAAGCGCCGACGCGGCCGACCACCCGCGCACTCAACACCGAAGGAGCTCGAGAAGTCCCCTGATTGACGCCGGCCGTGCCGCCTGATTGTCGCGCAGCGTCAATCAACGCTTGCCAATCCGGCAGCCAACGACAATCATCGCCCTACCCGACCGTCGATTCCCATCCTGATTGACGCGCGGTTCTCATCCAGATTGTCGCGCCATACCGAGCAGCTTCTCGTCGAGCCGCTTCTCGGCGTGTGCCTTGGCGAGGCCTGCGACGAGCGCCATGGCGGTGGTGAACTGCACCGAGTAGCCGGCCAGGATCGCCTCCCGGCCGAGTGCGATGGCGAGGTGCGTCTTGCCGACGCCGGGCGGCCCGAGCAGCAGCACGTTCTCGCCGTTGGCGATCCAGCGCGAGGCGGCGAGATCCCGGATCTGCCTGGGGTCGATCGAGGGCTGCGCCTCGAAGTCGAAGCCGTTGAGATCCTTCACCGCCGGGAAGTGTGCGAGCTTCAGCGCCATCTCGATGCGGCGGTGATCCTTGCGGGCGATCTCGCGCTCGCAGAGCATGGTCAGCGTCTCGCGTGCCGACAGGTTCGCGCGCGCCGCTTCGTCCAGGAGATTGTCGAGCTGGTCGCGGATGCCGGCGAGCTTCAGCCGCGCCAGCATCGCGTCGAGCCGGTCGGTCGGCACGTCAGGGGCTTTCCTCGCGCGTGCCATCAGAAGCCTCCCCCGATCGCGGCCTCGTACTCGGCGAGCGGACGCAGCAGATGAGCTGGACGCGGCCGCGCCTCGAGGACCGGCGGCGAATCGACTGGGCGACCAGGAAGGCCCTGACGCCGTAGCCTGCCAGGAACGCCAGCGAGGTCTCGAAGAAGTCGAGGCGGCCGAGGGCCGGGAACTCGTCGAGCATGAGCAACAGACGGCGGGTAGAGGCGTCGCCCTGCGCGGGCAAGGTCTCGGTGAGGCGGCGGGCGATCTGGTTGAGGATCAGGCGGATGAGCGGCCTGTTCAACTTCTTGTGAAGTCGTCCGCTGCTGGGGCGATGCTGGAGTGCCTGGCGGCAGCTGCTACCCGTACGTCTTGACCCAGAAGAGAACTCGATCCAGGCGCGAGTTGTGATGCACAATGCGTTGTACACCATCATTTCCGACTTGGTAGGCTATCAACCTCGGTGCGTGCCTGTGGAGGCTCTATGAGTGAGACACCGGCGCCGGTTGTCACTCGCTACGCTAAGAGTGGCGATCTGCATATCGCATATCAAGTTATGGGCCAGGGACCACTCGATCTTGTGCTAGTCCCTGGCTATGTCTCCCACCTCGAAGTCCAACAGCAGAGCCCATGGGCGGGTCGGTTCTTCGAGCGGCTATCATCTTTCAGCCGGTTGATTAGGTTCGATAAGCGCGGGACGGGCTTGTCCGATCGGGTATCGGCGATGCCGACGCTTGAAGAAAGAATGGATGATGTCCGCGCAGTGATGGACGCCGTAGGTTCGTCGCGTGCGGCGCTTTTGGGCTGGTCTGAGGGTGGGCCGATGAGCATACTTTTTGCTGCTACTTATCCGCAGCGCACGTCAGCCCTCGTGCTTTTCGGTTCGTACGCGCGCATCACATGGGCCGCTGACTATCAATGGGGTAGGACGGAACAAGATGTGGCTGCCAGGTACAAATTGATAGAGGAAACTTGGGGTCAAGGAAACCATGTTGAGTTGTTTGCGCCCAGTATGGCGAGCAATACTGAATACAGAAAGTGGCAGGCTTTTTTTGAACGAAGTAGCGCCAGCCCAGGTGCAGCAATCGCGCTGTTGCGCATGAACACCGAGATTGATGTTCGACATGTGCTGCCCGCAGTTGCGGTTCAGGCGCTAGTCTTACACCGTCTCGGCGATCGAGTAGTCAAAGTGCAGCATGGCCGATACCTCAGGGAGCATCTTAAGGGCGCGCATTATATCGAGCTACCTGGTGACGATCATTTGCCATTCACCGGCGATACCGATGCCCTTTGTGATGAAATCCAAGTCTTCCTGACAGGCGTACGAAGTGGACCAGATCCCGATCGCGTACTTGCTACTGTTCTCTTTACGGATATCGTCGGCTCCACCAAGCTTGCAGCGGAAATGGGCGACCGCGGGTGGAAAGAGCTTCTCGGTCATCACCACAACGCCGTTCGCCAACAGATCGAGCGGCATCGTGGTCGCGAGATCGACACCGCCGGTGATGGGTTTCTAGCTGCTTTCGATGGGCCGGCTCGGGCAGTCAAATGCGCCAGAGCTACTGTAGATGCGGCCAAGAATCTGGGTATCACGGTACGGGCGGGTGTCCACACGGGTGAGTGTGAAATGATGGGTGGGAAGCTCAGTGGCATCGCCGTGCATATTGGCGCGCGAGTCGGTGCGCTCGCGCAGCCCGGTGAAGTACTGGTTTCGAGCACGGTCAAGGACTTGGTGGCGGGATCTGGCCTCCATTTTGAGCCGCGAGGCGCGCACGCACTCAAGGGCGTCCCCGGCGAATGGAGCCTGTTTGCGGCGGTTTGATGAGGCAGACCAGGACGCTCGGTCTAACTGGTTCCGCCTGCGCGCTGCTCGTCGAGCTGCGCCGAAGCTCGCCGCGCAGTCCGACAAGGAAGGCTGGCCCGCCGCCCGCTTCCTCGCCGCACTCGCCGAGCACGAGGCCGCCGACCGGACCCGACGGCGCATCGAGCGGCACATGGCCGAGGCGCGCCTGCCCGCCGGCAAGACGCTCGCCACGTTCGACTTCGACAGCGTGCCGATGGTGTCGAAGGCTCAGGTGATGGCGCTGGCCTCCGGCGACGTGTAGCTCAACACTGGAGCCAATCTGCTGCTGTTCGGCCCGCCCGGCGGCGGCAAGAGCCATCTGTCGGCGGCGATCGGGCTCGCGCTCGTGGAAAACGGCTGGCGCGTGCTCTTCGCACGCTCCACCGATCTTGTGCAGCGATTGCAGGTGGCGCGGCGCGAACTCGCCTTGGAGAGCGCGCTCGCCAAGCTCGACCGCTACGACCTGCTGTTCCTCGACGACATCGCCTACGTCACCAAGGATCAAGCCGGCTGCCGCATCGACGTTGGCTGGTCTCAGCTTGGCGCTGAGCAGGTGGCGGTCCCAGAAGACGAACAGCGGCAGGTAGCAGTAGCAGTCGTAGTAACCGTGGAAGAAGCGCCCCTCCTGGTGACCGTGCAGGGCCATGTCGGTGGCATCGAGATCGATCACCATCACCGGCGGCGGCTTGGACCGCGAGGCGAGCGCAATGTCGACGAAGGTGCGCTCGATCGCATCCCCGTCATGGCTGATCTTGTGATAGCGCAGCGGCGCCGACACCGGCCCCTCCTCCGGCGCGTGCTCCAGCCGCGACAGCGTCGACTTGCCCGCCAGCGGCGCGCACTCCTTGCGGCGCGGCGTCAACTTGCCCAGCATCGCCGCCAGCACCGGATCCCGGATCAAGTCCGGGACGGCGCAGAAGGTCGTGATCGGCGAGGTCCTCGTGCCGCTGCCACCCTACTCGCCCGAGCTCAACCCGGTCCAGTGGGTGTGGGAGTACATGAAGGAGCGCTTCCTCTCCCTGCGGCTGCACAACGACGCCTGCGCCGCCTCCCCCGTTTCACGCAGTCTGCAGGCCAGAGCATAGGCCGGCGCGCGTCGCGACAGATGCCGCCGGGGATGCCGCGCCGCGGGCTCTCGGCCGGGACGGCATGAGGGCCTGCGACCATGGCGAGCGCGCCTCAATGGCGAGGCCCGGTCGGGCGCTCGTAGTCCGGTCCGACCTTGGGGCCGCATTGAGGGCTGCGCGGCAATTCGAGCGTTCGAGCGAGGGTTTCGAAGGCGTCGGCGTGCGCGCGTATGTACTCCTGCGTCCTCTGCTCCATGCGCTGCAACGTTGCCGGCCTGGAATCGTCAATGTCGACCGGGGGATTGCCCAGCTCGGGCTGCAGGCGGAAGTAGTTGTTGTTGCCCTCCAGTGCGCGCCGCATCTCCTCGTGGATGGCGGGGTCGGAGAACGCGATCGACAGCAGCGCATCGATCCAGCCGAGCGTACCCCAGCTCCAGACGTCCGCGAACTGATAGTGCTGCGGCGAGGCGCCCGTGCCGATCGAGACCAGCATCAGGCTCGCATCGCTGCCAGCCCGAAGCTTGCGACCGCGCGCCAGCGCCTCCGGCGCCGGATTGTTGGCGAACAGGGCGCCATCCACCAGGCTGACGTAGCCCTTCGCCGATACGCGCCGCTGCACGGCAAACCGCGTCGGCTGGAGATAAGTGGGAGCCGCCGTCGCGCCGCGCGCGAGGTCACGCATGAGAACGTCGCCGTAGGGCGTCGAATAGCTCGAAAACCACAGGCGCCGGCCGTCCTCGATCTCGTAGGCCGGCACGAGCACGTTGGTGAGCGCCTCCTTCAGCCGCACGTCGCCGAAGATCTTGTCGAGCTCCCGATCGATCGCGCTCGGATCATAGGCGGATCGGAAGACCCGCCGCAGCGCCCGCAGCAGGGGCCATGAATTGGGGAAGATTTGCTGCGACTGATCGCGGTAGAACTGCACGAGCGACTGCGCTGTGAAGGATGGCCGGCGCGCGTCCGCATCGCTGGGCCGCGTCAGGCCGAGCGCCAACAGCGCTCCCGTCGACGCACCGGCGATCAGATCGAACTGCGCATAGATCGGCTTTCCGAGCCGCCTCTCGATCTCGGCGAGGATGAGAGCGGGCACGAGCCCGCGCACACCTCCGCCGTCGATGGAAAGAATGCGCGTGCAGTGTCCGTACTGCCGCGGCCCGATGCCGGGCACCCAGGTCACGGAATATTCGGGCTCGGGCAGCCTGCCCGCGTCCGCGGGAATTGGAGGCACGGCCGGAGGGCGGCCCAACGCGAACAGCCAGGCAGCCACTCCCCCGCAGAAGACGAGGACAACCGTCGCCGAGAGCCGCCAGGTCCAACGCCAGATTCTCCAGCCCATGCCTTCCGCTCCCCCGTAACAGCCACCATCGGAGGGCAATATACGGCGGCGCAGCCATGGGCATTCAAGCGGCTACATCAGCGCGGGACGTCCCGCTCCTCGCTCGGGCGGAGCCTCCCCCCAAGGAGGCGGTTGGAAGGCCGCTCGTTGAGTCCGCGGCCGGAATTGCGCCAAGCGCAACATGCGCCACCCCGAGCGTGGCGTGTCGGGCATCACCCCCTGGCCGGGGCCAGCAGGTCGAAGATGCGCTCGTCGATGACGGCGCGGGCGCCCGAGGGGTGGATGGCCTGGATGCAGACGTGGTCGGCGCCGGCGTCCCAGAAGAGCTGCAGCCGCCTGCGG
>DASRDO010000056.1:0-2644 GCA_035652555.1 Steroidobacteraceae bacterium
AGCGCTGCTGCCCCAGCGTCAGCTCTCCTCGCGTCTCATCGCTCATCATCATGCCCTCGGCATGCGGCCGATTGCCGCTGCCAGGAGCATCGAGCCATCAGATCACGGCCGAAAGAACGGGGATGCCGGAGGGCTTACACTTGAACCCCCGACCAACGGTTTACAAACCAGAATTCGGGGTTTTAGGGGCTTATGAATCAACCACTTGCAGCGCTTGCCAGCCCCTTCCCAGGCCCACCACGCCACAGTTACGGCACACCCAATCTGGACTCGGCACATTCCCGGCACAGGGGTTTGCGCATCGGCCACAAGCTGATGCTCCTCCCGACTTCTCCTGATACTATATTACCGAGAATTCTCGTACAGATATGGAGAGGAGCATATGGCTGAGCGTTCCGCGACTCTCTCGTCGGACGGCCTGGATTATCTGCCGAGCGGCAGCGCGGCGGAGAAGCGTTCGCTGGCGAAGTGGTACGCGGCTGCCAAGCTTGCCCTTGCGCGCAATCGCCCTCTGACCACAGCGACCACACCGCCTCCCGGACGCCACCACGCCGCGGAGCTCTCGACTACCGAGCTTGACGCCTTGCGTAGCATCGGCGCCTTCAAGGATCACGGGGTCGTCAGCGCCGATAACGATCCGCTCATACGCAGCCAAGCGCAGTACATGGCGCTGCTCGAAGAAAGCCTGTCGGCGGCTGAGGCCGCCAAGCTCTTGCGTGTGGACGTGAGCCGAGTGCGCCAGAGGCTGCGGGAGCGGTCTCTCTTTGGCCTGGAGTACGAGGGAAGCTGGCGCCTGCCTCGTTTTCAGTTCGAGCGCCGTCTCGTCATCCCGGGTCTCGCCCAAGTCCTGAAGGCGCTCCCGGCCGATCTATTCCCATTGGATGTAGTCGATTGGTTCCTGCTACCCGATCCGGAACTGCAGTCCGACAGCGATGCGTCTCCTCTGAGTCCTCGCGAATGGCTGCTTTCGGGCCGTGCGATCGAGATCGTGGCGAGGCTCGCCCGTGACCTGACGCGCGCCTGACGCTGGTGAGCAAATTCCCGGAGCCGCCCGGTGTCGAGGCGCTACGCCGCATTGCGGCCGAGACCCTCGAGCTGCCCGCTGGCACGCCCTTGGCGCGCATCTACTTCTCCGCCGGCCCGTACCCTTCGCATTGGAATCAATTCCGTCATGTCGGACCCACCGCGGCGCGCTGGGACCATCATCTACCCAGTTCAAGCGACGAGCCGACCGAGCAGGACCGAGCCGTGCTCTACTGCGCGCCCCAGGTGGACACCTGCGCGGCGGAAGTCTTTCAGGCAACCCGCCGGATTGACCGGATCCGCAACGCACCGGCCCTCGCGGTCTTTGCCCTGCAAGTGCCGGTAACCTTGCTTGATCTGCGCGGCGCGTTCGCCACGAGGATTGGCACTTCCACCGCAATTCATTCCGGGCCGCGCTCCCGTGCGCGCGCCTGGGCACGACAGTTGTACGACGCCTATCCGGAAGTCCAAGGCTTCCAATACGGCTCATCGATGAACGGACACGCCCCCGCTATCGTGCTCAACGAGCGCACGAAGGGAGCGTTGCCCAAGGAACCGCAATTTCACCGCGCCCTCAACGACGACATGCTGGTCGATGTGCTCCAACAAATCGCATTGCGGCTCTCGTACGGGTTGCGGTAGCGCCGACAGCCAGCCGAACGCAGGCGGCGTGGCTAAATAGGCCTCAAGCGAAAGCGCTTCCCGCTACATTCGCTTGCACCAAGCCGAGGCTCCAAGCCGCGTCCGCGATCTCGAGACATCACTAAGCGCGCTGAATTCTCAGCCTGCCGCTCGCGGCGAGCACTCGCCGGTACCATCGGGCGCGGCAATCGGCCTCTCGATCGCGAAGCGCCCGTGCGAAGTACTCGGTGACACCGTCGAATTAGAAACAACTCCCGGGCAAGGTACAACATTGGACCTGCCCCGTTTCCGTGGACAGTTTCTCGTCTTCGCTCTTCGTCTCTGTTCGTACCTCCTCGATCTTACACCGCAGTGCAGTCTGACGCCGCAGGCGGCAGAAGCTCAGGCCTTCGGATTAGTGAACGCTGGTGCGCACGCTCGTAGTTGACTGGAGATCGATACCCGAGGCCAGAATGTCGGCGATGCGGGTTATACCAGCCCTCGATCCACTCGAAGATCGCCATCTTGGCTTCCGCGTGCGAGCGGAACCGGCGACGGCTCAGCACCTCGCGCTCGAGCGTGGCGAAGAAGCTCTCCGCCATGGCGTTGTCGTACGCATCACCGACCGAGCCCATCGAGGGCATGACCCCAGCCTCCTGACAGCGCTTGCCGAAGGCATAACTCGTGTATTGACAGCCTCTGTCCGAGTGATGGACGACCGCCTGCGGACGACGCTGTGTCAGAGCCATCTCCAGAGCCGAAAGAATCAGCTCGGTCCGCAGGTGGGTCTCCATCGCCCACCCCACGATCCGTCGGGAGTACACGTCCATCACCATCGCCAGGTACAGAAATCCTGCCCAGGTCGGAACGTATGGGTGAGTAGGCCGGGGCATTTCAGCCCCAGCCCCTCGCAGAACCGGACGTGAACCTCACAGCTCATCCGGCTCCCATCATCGAGCCTGCGGGGCGTAACCCCGCTCCCAATGCACGAACGACTGCG
>DASRDO010000057.1:0-71294 GCA_035652555.1 Steroidobacteraceae bacterium
TGCTTGATGATGCTTTGATTTACAAGATTCATTGCGGGGTTACTCCCATGAAAGTTCAGTGATTGCTTGGTAACAACCATTGAACCGGGTAACCCCGCTCTCTTCAAGTCGGGTGTCAGATCAAGTCGAAACTAGTACAGAAGATCCAGTCCGCAAGCACGACCTTCTCGGAAATGATGCGGATTGCGCCGACGTTGCCGGCCCGGTCGACGGTCCATTTAAAGAACGCAATCCCGAATCCCGTCCCGACCAGGACAGCTGCGCTGAGGATGTGCACGACCTTCAGGACGAAGTAGGCGCTCACTTCACAATCTCCTGCAGCCCAAGACCTGGAAGGGCTGCTAGATATCCCTCGACGCTGAGTACACCCATACAAGGCATTGCACCTAACGGCAGTCGCACGTTGCTGCAGAACTTCTTGGTGAGCGCCACAGCGGCTCCGCACGGGATGTATGGGCCGTGGTTATTTGCGCAATGAGGTTCCAGGTGATACGGAGTGGCTCGCCGTCGTGGCCGAGTCCTTTGAGTCGCACGAACATGCCGCACTTGTGACTGACAAGGGGCTCGATCCGACGGCTCAGGCGATTGAGCGGTGCGGCGAACGGGGTGACGCTGGGGAGGACGCGCGCCTTGACGAGCCGTGCCAAGGTCCAAACGACTAAGTGCCTCAGGTCGCTCGCGAATCCGGCTTCGACCGAGATGGTAGTCACGCCGCGATAGCGCCGCGGAAAGAGGGTGAGATCCGGTATGTCGCAGCGGGATAGCCATCGGGCGACGTCCCCCCGATCTGAGTAGCGGGTGGGTTTAGAGTTTTCCCGGGATTGTAATCACTTTTTCTGTCAATCGCCTTGCATACTCGACGGGCGTCAGCCCGCCGAGGACTCTCGACATAGGCATTCTGGTTGGGCTTTCCTGGCTCGATCAGTCGCAGCGTCACGCCGTTGCGAGCGGCCCACCTCAGCATCGCTTTGCCCGTGAATTCTTTCCCGTTGTCCGTACGAATCACGGCAGGTCCTCCTCGCAGCGAACAGATACCGTCCAGGACGCGTGCCAGGTAATTGCCACCCATGCAGTGCTCGACGATGATGGCGACGGCCTCGTGCGTGGCGTCGTCGACGATGCCCAAGCACTTGAGAGTGCGTCCCGAGGCAATGCGGTCGAAGACGAAATCCGCAGACCAGACCTCGTTGGGGCGGCCCGGGCGAATCAGCGGCTGCCGTTCGCTCACCGGAATCTTCTTGCGCCGCCGGCGCCGCACCTGCAGTCGCTCGAGCGCATACAGCCGCTCGACGCGCTTGTGATTGACGAGCTCGCCGGCTTGCCGCAGCTTCAGATAGATCATCCCCGCGCCGTAGCGACGATGCCGCTGCGCCAGGTCGATGATCCGCTCCGGCAGGGTGCCGTTGCAATCTGCCCGCGGCTGATAGCGCAGAGCACTCGCGCTCATCCCGATCACCTGCAGGCTGCGCCGCTCCGACAACCCCTTCGTGGTCATCCACCGCACCAGCTCCCGCCGAGCCGGTGCGGTCAGTACTTTTTCGAAGTGCCTCACGCGTCACCTCGTTTTCGAGCATCGACTCCGCCAGCAGCTTCTTCAGGCGTGCGTTCTCTACCTCCAGTCCCTTCAGACGCTTCGCATCCGAAACATCCATTCCGCCGAACTTACTGCGCCAGAGCTAGAAGCTGGCGTCGGAGAATTTGTGCTTGCGGCACAACTCCTTCACCGGCACCCCGCCATCGGCCTCCTTCAGAAAGCCGATGATCTGCTCCTCGCTGAACCTCTTCTTCACGTCCAACCTCCTCCCCGGGGGCTAGACTCTAAACCGTTTCGCTACTCAAAATCGGGGGGACATCGGCCTCCTTCGAATATTCCTTGGCCTCGAGGGAGACTGAGATCAGATGCCTCCGAATAACGAGAAAGTTGATGAATGCATCAAGGCTCTCTTTAGGCCCAGCTCGCTGGTAAATCCCCGTGGATTTGCCAGGGAGTTCCCTTTAAGAGGAGGGAAGAAAGGGTTTGCCGCCCCGCACACTTGCTTAATGTAATCTTCGTATTACACTAATAAGGTTTTATGGAATACGAAGATTACATTTATGCCTACCCCGCACAGGCCTTCCGCCGGCGTTCGAAGAGCCCTCCGCAAGCTGGGGCACGACCTGCGCGATGCAAGACGACGCCGCGGTCTCCCGGCCGGGATCGTGGCCGAACGCGCCTTCACGAGCCGGCCCACTCTTCAGCGCGTCGAACAGGGAGATCCGGCCGTAGGCATTGGCATCTATGCCGCCGTGCTCCAAGCGCTCGGATTTCTTGATCAGCTAAACCAGATCGCCGATGCAAGTCGTGACGCTGCAGGCGTTGCCCTAGCCAACGAGAAGTTGCCGCAGCGAATTCGATTGCGGCGCCTATCCGAGACCACCGATGGCTGATATCGAAGTCCATATCGATTTCGCGCAGGGACTAAAGCGCGTTGGGACGCTGCACCGCCATGCGCGACGTGGCGGAGAAGCAGTCAGCTTCGAGTACCACGCGGACTGGCTTGCGAACCCGGCAAGATTTTCGCTGGAGCCTGCCCTTGCGCTCGGTCGGGGCGCGTTTATCCCCGCCGACCGGCAGCTAATTTTTGGGTCCATCGGCGACTCCGCGCCGGACACGTGGGGCCGCCGTCTCATGCAACGCGCCGAGCGCCGGCGCGCCGAGCGCGACGGTCGCGCGCCGCGCACTCTTCAAGAACTCGATTATCTTCTCGGAGTGTCCGACGTCTCCCGTCTCGGTGCGCTACGATTCCGTAATGCCGCGGAAGAGACCTTCCAGTCTCCGGCTGCAGGTGGTGTACCTAAACTCGTTGAGCTCGGCCGGCTACTCGCGGTCACCGAGCGGATCCTTCGCGAGGAGGAGACAGACGAGGACTTGCAGATGATCTTCGCTCCCGGCTCATCTCTCGGGGGAGCACGCCCAAAAGCGTCAGTCGTTGATCAGCACGGCTACCTCTCGATCGCCAAGTTTCCAAAAGAAATCGACGAGTACAGCATCGAGCTATGGGAGTTCGTTGCGCTGACCCTTGCAAAGAAAGCCGGAGTTCGAGCTCCTGTTAATGAATTACTCAGCGTTGCCAGAAGGCCTGTGTTGCTCTCGCGCCGCTTCGATCGTGCCGATTCCACACGCATCCCGTTTCTATCTGCACTTTCAATGCTGACCCTCAGGGATGGAGATCGCGCCAGCTACCCAGAGCTAGTGGACGTGCTGACTGAGCACGGCGCCCAAGCGCGAGAGGACGCGCATGAATTGTACAGGCGAATGGTCTTGAACGTGCTGATCTCAAATGACGATGATCACTTGCGCAACCACGGCTTCCTATGGATAGGACCACAAGGCTGGGTACTCTCGCCGGTATACGACCTAAATCCCACACCCGTGGACGTACGCCCACGCATTCTGAGCACGAACATCACTCTGGACGACGCTACATGTGACCTGGACCTTGTACTTTCGAGCGCGGAGTACTTTTCACTAGCGCTCAGGGATGCGAAAAAAGTAGTGAGCGAGGTTGCCAAGACAACCGTGAAGTGGCGAGAAGTGGCCGCTGAAGCGGGCGCCTCCAATGCCGAAATTCAACGCATGGCAAGCGCCTTTGAGCACGACGACCTGCACCGCGCCCTCGCCCTTTGAAATGCATACGGCAAGCGAGTAGATCCATCCACCACGTGAACAACCTCACCGTGTTCTTTCCAATATCCGCTTGAATCGCGGCAAAATGCACATTTTATCTCTTGATGGAGGATCTGATGGCTGCATCGCGCAAAACCCGTATGGCCATAGCGGCAATGATGCTGTGGATGCTCGCCTTCACTCCAGCGTACGCGCTGGATAACGGGCTGGCCCGGACGCCGCCGATGGGCTGGAACAGCTGGAACAGCTTTCACTGCGATGTCAGCGCAAAGTTAGTGGAGGCGACCGCTGACGCCATGGTTACCTCCGGCATGAAAGCGGCAGGCTACGTCTACGTGAATATCGATGACTGCTGGCTGCTCAAGAAGCGCGGCCCGCGAGGCGACCTGGTACCCGATCCCAGGAAGTTTCCGCGCGGCATCGAGGCGGTGGCCGCGTATGTGCATCGCAAGGGCCTGAAGCTGGGCATTTACGAATCGGCCGGCACCACGACGTGCGCCGGCTATCCCGGCAGCATCGGCCATGAGAAGCAGGACGCCGCGCAGTTCGCGCGCTGGGGTGTCGACTATCTGAAATACGACAATTGCGGTGACTACCGGGGCGAGACATATCTGCAACGCTACACCGCTATGCGCGATGCGATCTCCGATTCCGGACGACCCATGGTGTACAGCCTCTGCGAGTGGGGCAACGAGGCGCCGTGGAATTGGGCTCAGCCCGTCGGTAATCTCTGGCGCACGACGCAGGACATTACCCCGCGCTGGAAGACTGACCAGCCCGACAATGCATATCCGCGGGGCATCATGGACATTGCAGACCAGCAGGCCGCGCTGTCTGCTGCTTCCCATCCGGGTGCCTGGAATGACCCGGATATGCTCGAGGTCGGTAATGGATACCTGACTGCCGATGAGAGCCGGGCGCATTTCAGCCTCTGGGCACTGCTCAACGCGCCGCTGATCGCCGGCAACGACCTGCGCACCATGTCCAAGGAGGTGCGCGACATACTCACCAATCGCGAAGTGATCGCGGTAGACCAGGACTGGGGAGGCCGTCAAGGATACAGGGTGCGCGATGCCGGTAAGACGCAGGTCTGGGTGAAGCCGATGTCCGATGGCTCAGTCGCCGTGATTCTGCTCAATCCCGGGCGCGGGCCGGTCGACATCGAGGCGACGGCGCAGGAAATCGGGCTGAAACACGCCGATGACTATGCGGTCCGCAACCTGTGGCAGCACACCGACAGTGTCAGTCACGGCCGAATCGAAGCAAACGTCGCCACCCACTCGGTCGCAATGTTTCGCGTCTGGGCAGGCTCCAAAGACGCGCATAAATCGCCGAAATGAGCCGCCCGTGCGCTGACGGTTGCCCTTTCGAATCCATGCGCTGCTAGTCTCGGCTCACCTACTTTGTCGGAGGAGCCTGTATGTGTCAGCGTGTCGTATTCGCACTGATTCTCGCAGCGAGTGCATGTGTAGCCAACTTCTCCACTGCGAGCGCAGCCACGACGACGCCGTCTGAGCTGGAGGCGATCGTAGGTACGTTCAATTGCGTTACGCATGCGAGCGGCGGTGCCATCTGGCGATTCCATAGCGTCAATCGAGCCTGGCGCGGGTGGGTGCGCGCCGATACCACCTTTGCACCCCAGAACGGTCAGCCGGCTGATGCGGCATTTACTTTCGTCGGATTCGATAGCAACACGAAGCAGTGGAACATCGTTTCCGTCGACAACGACGGGTCGTACTACACCAGGTCCAGCAAGTCGAAATCCTTTGATGGCTCTCATTGGGTGGACGGCTACCCCGCGGACGGTGCCAGGGCGGTGATTCGGTTGCGAGGCAAGCGGCAGTACACATTTGACCTGGCCAGTCCCGGGCCAAAAGGACGGGCCGAGACCTCGAATACGGTCTGCACGCGGGAATGACGACCAGGTGCCGCACGTTGCGCGAGTACCGGATCGCCCGGGCTGCTCGATCATGAGGCTGCCCAGCAAGCGGAGTCGCCCCGGTGGCGATACAATTTGCACTGGACCGCGCTGGAGATTTCACAATGACTGAAGACGTGCAAGCAGAGCTGGCGAGGCTTCGAGCCGAAAATGAGCGCCTCAAACAGGGAGGCCGCGGCAAGCTCGCGATGAAAGTCAGCGAGAAGGGCGCGCTTTCCGTTTATGGCATGGGGCGATTCCCGGTCACCCTCTACAAAGAGCAGTGGTTGCGGCTGCTCTCGATGGCCGAGGAGATAAAGGCCTTCATTGAGGCGAATCAGGACAGTCTGAAGGCGAAGGACTCCAAGGAATAGCCGTGCCCTGGTCCGTTGAAGCGAATGGACGCGTGCGCCTCCATTTAAGAACCCGCTGATCAGGCATCAGACCAGCGACGCACCAAGGCGCGCAAGGGTTCGAAGAACACGATCCCCAACCCCAGTGCTACCGCCCCCCAGGTGATCGCGACCGGCGTATAGGCGCCGAGATTCGCGCGCAGCCACGGCATCGCGATGGCTGTTGTGGCGCCGGCCGCGAAGGCCACTCCGATGAGAGTGCCGAGTGTCCCGCGGCGGACGCGTACGTAGTGCGCTTCCAGGTCTTCGAGCTGTTGCCGACGCTCTCTCTCCATTCGCTCGCGCAGCGACAGAAGGTCGGTTTCCGTAGTCCGCGAGAGCGCGGCATTCAGGCGGGCGCGGAAGGTTTGAGGCACCTGTGGGCCGCTCAGCGTACGGCTGAGCGCCTCATCGAGCGCATGATCGAGTCGGGAAGTTGGGTGTTCGGTCACGATGCGTCCTCCTGCCAGTAGGCGACGTCGTCCAGGCCCCGGCGTCTCAACATCTCAGCAAGAGCCGCGCGGGCGCGAACAGCAATGTCTTCACCGTGCCCGGCGGGCAGCCCAGCATCAGCGCCACTTCGCTCACCGATCGCTCCTCGTAGTAGTAGAGCACGAGCACGCGCCGCAGACGCTCGGGGAGCAGCTCCACCAGGCCGAGCAGTTGCTCCGCGCGGCCATCGCAGGGCTCCCCGATGGCTGTGCGGAGCCCGAATTCAGCCTCTTCGCCCAACTCGTCCAGGGACTCGAGCGGCCGCCGCCTCTGCAACGCCGTCAGGCAGCGGTTGCGGGTAATGGCATAAATCCAGCTCGACAGCGAGGCCCGTCCGTCGTAGCGATCGAGCGCCTTCCACACCCGCACCAGGCTCTCCTGGGCCGCATCCTCGGCCTGCGCCCGGTCACGCAGCAGGGCGCAGCACAGGCGGTAGACCTTGCCTTCGTAGCGGCGGAGCAGCTCCTCGAACGCCGGATCGCGGCCGTCCTTTCGCAGGAGGTCGACGATGTCCCGATCCCGCTCGGTGGGCTCGCTCACCGCGGCGTGCATGCCTACCCCCTGATAGCCTCGCAAGAACCCCGCTCGGGCCTCTGTTTGATACCCCCTGGCCGCGGAATCGGTTTCACCGATTTTTCGAATGCCGTCTGAAACCGGCCGTCAGCTTGCCGGGTATCAAGTGCGTCCTGCAACTATTTCGGAGCATGCGCACATGACCGCTTTCCTAAGCTCTCTCACGGGCCTCATGAGCGCCGTGGTCCTCCCCGTCGTCGCGATCGTCGGTGGTATCTCCTTCGCGGCGTATTCCCTATACCTGAAAGTCCGCAGACAGCGCGAGGCGCTCCAGATGTATCACGCGGAGCGCATGGCCGCGATCGAAAAGGGCATCGAGCTGCCGCCGCTGCCCCCCGAACACCTGTATGACGGGGACTACGGCACCACGTATAGCGGCGACTACCGGCGCTGGCGCCGGGGCCGCGGACTCACGCTCATATTCGTGGGCGCGGCGGTCACCGTGGCAATGTGGCAGGTGAACCGGGATAGCAGCTTCTGGTGGGGTTTCATCATTATCGCGTGGGGACTGGGCCAGCTGGTGAGCGAGTATCTGTACACGCCGGGGCCCCCGCCTCAGGCTGGAAATGGCAGCAAGCCCCCGGGCGCGACCTTCAATCGCTGATTCGCCTTCACGGGCGAGGGCGCGATGGATCGGGAGGGGTCGAGGCGGCGCGGGCTGCGATCTAGCGAGCAGATCCGCGGCGCGCTGCCTCGATCGTGGCGATGTCAATCTTTCTCATGTTCATCATCGCCTCGAACGCGCGCTTCGCGGCGGCGCGATCGGAGTCGGTCGTTGCGTCCATGAGTGCACGCGGGGTGATCTGCCAGGACAGGCCCCATTTATCCTTGCACCAGCCGCATGCGCTCTCGACACCGCCATTGCCGACGATGGCATTCCAATAGCGATCGGTCTCGGCCTGGTCCTCGGTGATGATCTGAAATGAGAAGGCTTCACTGTGCTTGAAGGCCGGTCCGCCGTTGAGACCGAGGCACGGCACACCCACCACCGTAAACTCGACCGTGAGCACCTGGCCTTGTTTGCCAGACGGGTAATCGCTGGGGGCGTGATGAATGGCCGTCACGGCACTGTTCGGAAAAGTCTTGGCGTAGAACCTGGCAGCCTCTTCCGCTGCGCCGTCATACCAGAGGCAAATCACGTTCTTGGCCATCGCTTCTCTCCATTTATCCCCGACAACGCGGCAAGCCTACCAATGTCCTGCCGAAGAGAGAAGAGGCGTCAGCCGACGACTGCTCGGCGAGATCTTCGCTGGCGAGCAGTGACTGAACGCAGTTGGAACGATCCTGATTCGGATGGTGCAGCCTCATCGCGGCCTCCGAGCGAAAGCTTGCTTCACGGCCCCGGATACATCACCATGCGGTGAACGAATGGTGTAATGAGACCGCAGTCATAATAAATGAGGCGAGCTGCGGGCGCGATTCAGCATGCGCGGTCGGGAGATTCCCAAGATGAACGTTGCATCGAAGTCTGGTTGTCGCACCTCCTGTTGGTCGATCAGCGCCTGGGCCACTGCATGGGCTCTCCTTGCGGCAGCCTCGCTCAGTTACGGCAAAAATGCGGTTGCGAGCTCTGCGGCAATCCGGCCTTTCAAGATTCACGTTCCCGAGAGCGTGCTCGACGATCTCGAGCACCGCCTGGCTGAGACCCGGTGGCCCGACCAGCTGCCGGGCACGACGTGGGAGTATGGCGCTGACATCAGCAAAGTCCGTCAGCTTGCAAGCTACTGGCAGAAAGGCTACGACTGGCGCGCCGAGGAGGCGCGGATCAACCGCTTCGATGAATTCACGACCGAGATCGACGGGCAGACGATTTACTTCATCCATGAGCGCTCGCCGCGCCCGGATGCCATACCGTTGATGTTGATTCATGGATGGCCGGGCTCGTTCCTGGAATTTCTGAAGCTGATCGGACCGCTCACGCATCCCAAGGACCGCCATACACCCGCTTTTGATGTCATCATCCCTTCACTTCCGGGCTTCGCCTTCTCCGGGCCGACGATGAGCCGCGGTTGGGGCGCGATGCGGATGGCGAAAGCACTCATCGTCCTGATGGATCGGCTCGGCTACTCGAGATACGGGATTCAGGGAGGGGACTGGGGCTCCGAGGTTGCCCGACAGATGGCGCGGCAGGCGCCTGCCCATGTCATCGGGCTCCATTTGAACCTGCTGCCCATTCTTCGGCCCCCGGGCCCGGAGGCGTTGCAACAGCTCACCGCCGAGGAGCGCCGGCGCTATAGCCAATGGTGGGACGAGGGGAGAAGCGCGTTCTTCGAGCTTCAGGCGCGCGAGCCGCAGACGGTTGCGTACGCACTGACCGATTCGCCGGTGGGTTGGCTCGCCTGGATGACCGAGAAGTTCCAGGACCTCACCGCCAATGACGGTGACTTCCTGCACTCGGTCGATCGCGACACCTTCCTCACCGATGTGACACTTTATTGGGTCACGGGAACCATCAATTCCTCCATGCGAATCTATCGCGAGGACCGGCTTTTCGACCGCGCCGTCGTTCCGCCGCGATTGCAGACGCCAATCGGCTATGCCGTATTCCCGAAGGAGGTCGCCACTCCGCCCGAGCGCTGGATCGATCGCCTATACAATGTCGTGCAAAGGACTGAGATGCCGAAAGGCGGCCATTTCGCCGCCCTCGAGCAGCCTGACCTGCTGGTGCGGGACATCAGGAGTTTCTTTGCGAAGCTCGAGGCGGACGGCTGCATAAAGGAGGCAGCGAACGCTTGCTCAGATGCCGTCGGCCCGACCCGGTGACCTGGCAAAGTGTGGTGATCTGCTGAGCGGGTAAAGTGATCTACTATGCCAATTAACTCAATATGATAGAGCTAATTAATAATATAAATTCTAGAAGAAGAACGACGCTAACGTCATGAGGCGCGCGCGCTCAGGCGGCTGCGAATGACCGCGTCGCTTTCACTTCGGCAGGGCGCCGGCGTGCTCTAGGTCGGCAGCCATCGTCTTCGCCAGCCGGCTCACCGACAGTTGTTGCAGGACTTCGGCGGTCATCGGGTATTCGTAATCCTTCTGGTACGTCCCGCCAACGTGAAGAGTCCGCGGAGCCGCGGGGTCGATCTTCGGTTGCAGAACGGAGATCACGAACGCGAAGCGCGAGACGACCTCAGGGTTTGCGGCGCTTCCCCGAAGCTCATCGCCCACCTCGATGACCTGCTCGCAGCCGGCGCTATGCAGCCGTTGCATCAGCGCCGCTGCGCGTTTGTTGACGTCACGAATGTCTACGATGAAGTCGACGATGCGGTATCCGTCGGCGCTCAGATCCGTCATCAGCGCTCTGGAAATGGCACTGTTGACGACGAACCAACGGCTGTTCACATCATCGCTGGTCGTTACGGTGCCGCCGCCGCCGAGGAGCAGCGTGCATTTTCCGCCTGGTACGGGCGCTGTAAGGGTCGGCGTTGCGAGGGCGCCGGGGGCCGCCAGGACGGCGGCGAGCGCTACGCAGAGCAGGCCGACTCGGCGGGTGCCGGCCACGGCTGGGATTGCAGTGCGCATGTTCCAGTGCCTGTACATAGTGTCATTGGGGCGCATCCGCGAGGCAGTCGGCAAGGACCTGCTCGCGGATCTGAAGATCATCTGCCCGAGTGGGCGCTGCATACACGCGATCCGCCATGAGGGCGATCGCCCCGGGCGATGACTTGCCGGCGAACTGCGAGCTCGCCGCTGCGATCGCAGCCGTGCGGGCACGGCCCGTGTGCCGATAGAGCGAGAGCAATGCGGGGAGCTCGGTTTCCGTGAGACAGGCCCGCCAGGCTGCGCTCCCGGTGAGCTCGACGGATGCCCAGCGCAGGCACGATCGCAAGTGAAAGGCCGCAACTTGGGCAGGATCGTGCGTTTGCCGCCAGATCTTGTCTTCCTCGCTTCGCATCCTCAGCAGGGCTGGGGCCGTCACCTGATGGACGAGTGCCCGCCCTACGCCATCATCGTCGACGTGTCCGTCGCGGAAGGCGACCAGGGCAAAGCTCGTGGCGAGGGAGCTGTCCACGCAGGAGAGCTCGCGCGTGCCGTGCCCGTTTCGGATCACGTTGATGACCCAGGCGGGGCCTTTGGGAACGGGAGAGGTCGGAGGCTGCGGCGTTACGCACGCGAACAGCGCTACAGTGCCGATTGCGAAGGCGAGGCCCCGCAGGATGCGTTTCGGCGTCACGGCTTGACTTTCCGAGGGGAGAGTGGTGGTTTGGTCGGGTGAAGATGCAGGATCGCTGATCAGCGCCGCGGATTATCGGCGCCTCATGGTTGGAAAGACCAGCGGTAGGAAGAGAACTTAGACGTGAGTCACTCGAGAGTTTAAAGAGGAGCAAGGCCATGAGCCAAAAGACCTGGACCGCCGTCGATGATTACCTCGACGATCTCATCGTACGGCCCGATCCTGCGTTCGCCGCCGCACTCGAGGCCAGCCGGGCCGGAGGCCTTCCTGAGATCGCCGTTACCGCCGCGCAGGGCAAGCTCCTCGAGCTGCAGGCGCGGGCCATGGGGGCGCGCCGCATACTGGAGATCGGCACCCTGGGCGGCTACAGCGCCATCTGGCTGGCGCGCGCGCTGCCGGCAGGAGGCCGGCTCATCACGCTGGAATACAGCGCCAAGCATGCCGAGGTGGCCCGCGCCAACCTCGCCCGGGCGGGCCTCTCGGAGGTGGTCGAGGTCCGCGTGGGGCCGGGGCTCGAGCTGATGCCCGCGCTCACCGGTCCCTTCGACTTCTTCTTCATCGATGCCAACAAGGAGGGTTACCCGGCCTATTTCCGGGAGTGCCTGAAGCTGTCGCGCCCCGGAAGCGTGATGGTATTCGACAACGTCATTCGGGACGGCAAGGTCATAGACAGCTCGACCTCCGACCCGTTGGTACAGGGCGTTCGCCAGCTCTACGAGGTCATAGCGGCCGAGCCGCGTGTGTCGGCGACCTCCATCCAGACGGTCGGCGCCAAAGGTTACGACGGCTTCTGCATGGTCATCGTCGGCCGCTGAGCGAGGAGCGCGTCGAGGCAACCGGTCGAGCCGTCGCAACCGGTCGAGCCGTCGCAGCCGGCCGGCCATCGCAGCCGGCCGGCCATCGCAGCCGGCCGAGCCATCGCAGCCGGCCGAGCCGTCGCACCCGGCCGAGCCATCGCAGCCGATCGAGTCTGTCGCAGCCCCCGCGGTCCTTACCAGATCACGCAGCGATGCGCATTCGCCATCGGACTGCCGGCGGGAACGTGGAACGCCTCCTGGAACTGCGGCAGGTTCGCCATCGTTCCGTTCACGCGATACTGGTCCGGCGCGTGCGGATCGACAGTGACGCGTAGGCGGGCCTCGGCGGGACGGATGTTGCTCGCCCAAACATGCGCAGCACCGAGGAAGAACTGCTGGTCCGGAGTGAAGCCGTCGACGGTCTTCGCGCTCTTGTAGGCGCTCGAGGCGTGGAATGCGCGCCAGGCCAACATCATGCCGCCGAGGTCGGCCGTCTCCTCACCGGTGACGAGCTTGCCCTGCACGTGGAAGTCGCCATCGACGGTGTAAGTCGAGAACTGGTCCGAAATGCAGGAAGTTGCGGCATGGAAGCGCTTCGCGTCCTCCGGCTTCCACCAGTTCTTGAGGTTGCCGTGACCGTCGAACTGCGACCCCTGATCATCGAAGCCGTGAGTCATCTCGTGGCCCATGACCCAGCCCACCGCCCCGTAGTTGACCGCCACCGGCGCCTTGGGATCGAAGAAGGGGGGCTGCAGGATGCCGGCCGGGAAGTTGATGTTGTTCATCGGCGGGAAGTAGTAGGCATTGACCTCCTGCGGCGTCATGAGCCACTCCTGAAGGTCCACGGGCTTGCCGATCTTGTTCATTTCCCGCTTCTGCTCGAACTCGTTGGCGCGCATGACATTGAGCACGTAGGGCCCGCGATCGATGCGCAGCGATGAGTAGTCGCGCCACTTATCGGGGTAGCCGATGCGCTCGCCCATGAGGTCGAGCTTCGCGATCGCAGCCTCTCGGGTCGCCGGTGTCATCCAGGCCAAAGTCGCGAGATCCGTCCGCAGGGCCGCGCGCACGTTGTGCAGGATCTCGAGCACCGCTGCCTTGGAAGAGGGCGGGAACTCCTTGTCGACGTAGAGTTTGCCCACCGCGAAGCCGAGCGCATCGTCCTCGGCACTCACCACCCGCTGCCAGCGCGGCAACAGCTTCTGCGCCCCGGTCACCACCGAGTGCATCTTGAAATCCTCGTCGACGAAGGGCTTCGAAAGATAGGGCGCGAAGGCATCGATCAGGCGCCAGCGCAGATACACCTTCCACTCATCGATGGGCACGCTGCGCAGCTCCTTGCCGAGCGCGCCGAAGAACTTCGGCATCGCGAGATTGATGCTCTTGATCTCGGGATGTCCCATTTCTAGAAAATAGTTGCTCCAGGAAAAGTTGGGCGTGGCCTGATCGAGCTGGACCAGGTTCATCACATGATAGATGGCACGCGGATCTCGCTCCTCGACGCGCGACATCGACGCCTGTGCAAGATGCGTCTCGATCGTCATGATGGTCTTGGCATCGGCGGCAGCCTGCTGCTTGTCATCCCCGAGGAGCTCGAGCGTTCTCCCGACATGTGCCACGTACTCGGCGCGGATCTGCTTGAACTTCGCGTCCGGCTTGAGGTAGTAGTCGCGGTCCGGAAGGCCCAAGCCGCCCTGGGCGGCGATTCCGATGACCTGCGTCGAGTTCTTGAAATCCTGGATCTGGCCGAAGCCGAACATGGCATCGACGCCGATGAGCTGCAGGTGAGCCACCTCGCGCTCGAGGTCGGGAAGGGTGCGGATGCCGGCGATGGCATCGAGCTCCGGCGAGAGCGGATTCAACCCGACCTTCTCGATGAGCTTCTCGTTCATTCCGCTCGCGTAGAAGTCGCCGACCTTCTGCTCGACGCTGCCGGGTGCTCCGTGCGATCGGGCCGCATTCTGAATGAGCTCCCGGATCACCTTCTGATTGCGCAGCTGGAGGATGTTGAACGTGCCCCAGGTGGAGTAGGCGGCGGGGATCGGATTGCTCTTGCGCCAGCCGCCGTTTGCGAACTCGAAGAAGTTCTGCGACGGGCTCGTGTGCCGGTCGAGCCAGCCCGAATGCAGCGAATCGCCATCCGGGGCCGCGCCGGCGGCGAGCGCCGCCCCCGAGAGCCCCAGGAGCATCCCCAAAACGGCAAAGCGGTGCAGTCGCATAGGTCCCCTGGCGTTGAAGGATCCGTGCCGGATCAGCAGCGGTTTTCGAGGCGAATCTTAGCGGCAAAGTGGTCGCCGCGTCACGTTCCGCGCCCGGGGGAGTGCTACCGCGCGCACAGTTCAGGGGCTGCCGATGGCGGCCTCGGGGGTGCTCTGGGAGACTCCCGTGTGGTTGCGGCCGGCGCCGCGCGCCGGATCGGGGTGAGATATGACGAGCTTGATGATCTTCGTCTTGATCCTGGTTGTCACGATCGGCTACACGATCACGACCTACAATGGCCTCGTGCGCAATCGCAACGAGGTGAAGCTCGCGTGGTCCAACATCGACGTGCTCCTGGTGCAGCGGCACGATGAGCTGCCGAAGCTCATCGAGGTCTGCAAGCGCTACATGCAGCACGAGCGCGAGACGCTCGAGCGGGTGACACAGGCGAGATCGCGCGTGGAGTCAGCGCGCACCTCGGGCGATGTGGCCTCGGTCAGTGCCGCGGAGGGTGTCCTGCGCAGCGGGCTCGCCAATCTCTACGCGGTCGCCGAGCGGTATCCCGAGCTCAAGGCCGACACCGTGTTCCGCAATCTCGCCGCCCGCATCAGTGCGCTCGAGACCGCGATCGCCGACCGCCGGGAGATCTACAACGACGCCGCGAACGCGCAGAACATCCGGATCGAGACATTCCCCGATGCGTTCATTGCGGGCGTGTTCAACTTCTCGCCGGCGCGACTTCTGAAGTTCGACTCCCAGCAGACCGCCGATGTCGACGTGAGGCTGGCGTTCAGCAAGTGAAGTCGCAGGCGCTGGCGCCAGACTTCCTCGCACTCGCAGTCCTGCTGGCCGCTGGCACGGCCTACGCCGTCTATCGCTTCTTCACCAGCCTGCGCCGCGATCGCTTTGCCGCAGATACGCCCGTCGCGCGGATCCGTTCCGCTGCGCAAGGGTACGTGCACGTGGAAGGGCGGGCCGGACCCCCTCCCGAAGGACCCATTGCCGCACCCTTGAGCGGGCTGCCGTGCGTGTGGTGGGACTACAAGATCGAGCATCGCACCTCGGTTGGCAACCGCAACGAATGGAATGTCATCGATCGCGCCGCCAGTGTCGCGCCGTTTTCCCTACGCGATGCCGACGGTGAGTGTCTCGTTGGGCCAGTTGGCGCCGATGTGACCCCGACTTCGCACGAGACCTGGTACGGCGATGTATCCCGGCCCGCCTGTCTTCCAGGGCTGGAAGGGCGGACGTGGAGTCCTGACCGCAACTATCGCTATACGGAGCGGCTGATCTCCGAGGGTGCGCACCTGACGGTACTCGGTGAGCTGCGCTCCCGCTCGATCGTCGAATCGATCGAGGGCGAGGTGGGCAAGGTCGTCGTCGGGTGGAAGCAGGACCAGGCGGGGCTGCTCGCGAGATTCGACCACAATCACGATGGCCACCTCGATGCCGAGGAATGGGAGGCCGCGCGTGCCGCCGCGCGGGAGCAGGTCGAGGCGAGTCTTGCCTCGAAAGATGCGCGAGTGAGCGTCGTCGGGCAGACGACTCATGGAGAGCCCTTTCTCATCGCACCGCTCGACGGCAAGCATCTCGTCAGCCGGGAAAAGCATCGTGCCGTGCTCGCGCTGGCGGCGAGCGTGCTGCTCGCCCTGCTGACGGCCTGGGCGGCGCAGAAAGCGCTGCTGCGATAGCGAGCCCAGGGTGGCTGTCCTCATGCGCGGATTGAGGCATGCTCGCATCATGCCTCTACGATCAGGATTGCTCGTCCCGCTCGCGATGGGACTCCTCGCGGCCGGCTGTGCCTCGCCGCCGCAGCACTATCCCTCGGAGACTGCGGCGGGCTATGTTGGGAAGCCCTTGTCCGCGCTCGAGATTCACTGGAGCGTGCCCTGGGACATCGCCACCGTCGGCAGCGGTCGAAAGGCCACCTGGCGGTTCGACCAGTACAACCTGGACGGCTGCACCGTCACGGCCCGCACCGATGCGGACGGCATCATCAAAAGTGTCTCGTGGACGCGGGGTTGCGGTCCCAAAGGAACGGAGACCGCGGAGCCGGGAGGGGTCGGCGTACCTTGAGGCAGCCGCCCGGGGGACGTGATCGCCCCCCGAGACGCTCTCGCGTTATTTCGGCTGCGGGGTGAGCCGCAGGTACGGCCGCAGCGCCTTCCAGCCCGCGGGAAACTTCGACTTCGCCTCAGAGTCAGGAATGGAGGTCGGGATGATCACATCATCGCCGCGCTTCCAGTTGACCGGCGTCGCGACGTTGTGCTTCGCGTTGAGCTGCAGGGCATCGAGCGCACGCAGCACCTCATCGAAATTCCGGCCCACGGCCATCGGGTACGTGAGGACGAGCTTGATCTTCTTGTCCGGTCCCACGATGAACACCGATCGCACCGTGGCGTTGTCGTTCGGCGTGCGTCCCTTGGCCTCGCCCGCCGCCTCGGCCGGCAGCATGTCGTAGAGCTTCGCGATCTTGAGCTCCGGATCGCCGATCATCGGGTAGTAGACCGGCGCGCCCTGCGTCTCCTCGATGTCCTTCGACCAGCGCTTGTGGTCATCGACCGGGTCGACGCTCAGGCCGAGGATCTTGGTGCTGCGGGCCTCGAACTCCGGCTTCAGACGGGCCATGTAGCCGAGCTCGGTGGTGCACACCGGGGTGAAGTCCTTGGGATGCGAGAAGAGGATCGCCCAGCCGTTGCCGATCCACTCGTGGAAGTTGATTCGTCCCTGGGTCGTATCGGCCGTAAAGTCGGGGGCCAGATCGCCGATTCTCAGTGCCATGGAGATCTCCGGGCAAAAGTGAGCGTGGGGTGGGGCGCTATTGTAGTCCCGCCTCGGCCGGGGGCGAGCACGCCCGGGGAATGAATGTATAGCGGGCGGGAATGACGCCGGCTCAGTGCTCCGGCAAGCGAACAACAAGCAGGGGCGCTCCCCGCGACCGGGTGAGCGCCCCGAATGTGCGCGAAATCAGCCCTTGGCGTTGAAGGAGGCGCACCAGCCCTCGGAGCTCACCGAGTAGCCGGCGAAGATCTGGCATCCGCCGTAGCCGGACTTTTCCCCCGAGCTGCCCTGGAAGAAGCGGCACACGCCACAGCGCTCACCGGCCTTGTAGGTCGGGAACTTCGACTTGTCGACGTTCTTGGCATCGTCCTGATAACCGAGCGACTTGGCGAGGGGATCGCTCGCGGAAAGATGCGGCAGGCTCTCGCCCGCGGCGCCGGCGGACTGTGGCCTCAGCCCCACGATGGCGGCAGAGGCCGCTACGGCAGCGGTCGCGAGGAAGGAGCGGCGCGAGGGATCCGGATTGTTCTTGGGCAGGGACACGGGTGAGCACCTCCGCACTTGTTCTAGGTAGCCGAAGTATCGGCGATGCGGTAGCGCACTGGCAACCTCGCCGCCACAGGACCGCGGCGCCACTTTCCTTGGCCTTCAGCGGGTCCGAAGCTTGCTTAATCGGGGTATACCTATGACACATGTCATCGCCTGCGTAGATGCGCACGTCCACCTGCATTCGTGCTACGACCCCGATGACCTCCTGCAGAACGCCTATGAGAACCTGGCTGCGGCGACCAACGGCACAGCCGCTGCGGTCCCGCGAGCGTACTTCCTGCTGCTAGCCGAGTGCGCCCCGGACGACTGCTTTGGGGCACTGCGCGCACTCGCGGATGGCCGATTCGCGCAGGACGGCACCTGCGGTCTGAGGCTCCGTCGCTGGACGGTCACACCGACCGAAGAGGCGATCAGCGTGATGGCCCGCGATGGGGGACGAGAGCTCTTCATCGTCGCCGGCCGACAGGTCGCCTGCCGTGAGGGACTGGAGGTGCTGATTCTCGGTACGACTCTGCGCTTCCCTGACGGTCGGCCGATCCGGGAAGTTCTCCGTGAGTCTGAGGCCTTGGGAGTGCCTCGGGTCATCCCGTGGGGGCCGGGCAAGTGGTTCTTCCGCCGCGGCCGGCTCCTGCATGAGCTCGTCCGCGAATTCCGCAAGCCGACGCTCTTTCTCGGCGATGAGGGCGGGCGGCCGGTCTTCTGGGGATACCCCCAGCACTTCGTGCGGGCAGCGCGCCTCGGCGTACGCGATCTGCCCGGCACGGACCCGCTGCCATTCCCGCACGATGTCTCGAAGGTGGGCCGCATGGGCCTCACGGTGTCGATGGATCTCGACCCGCTGCGTCCCGGGGAGAGCCTGCTCAGGGCCCTCACGCAGATCGGCGCTCCGCTCGAGCGCTTTGCCACCCTCGAGCCGCCCCTGCGCTTCGTGCGCAACCAGATCGGCATGCAGCTTCGCAAGCGGCTGCACGCTTGAGCTGAGGAGCCCTCATGTGCGGAATCGCCGGAGTGGCCACCCGCGGACCCTCACCGCCACGCGAGCTCATCGCCGGCATGTGCGATGCGATGCGCCATCGCGGGCCGGACGGGGAGGGATTCCACATCGAGCCGGGCGTCGGCCTCGGCATGCGGCGGCTCGCGGTGTTGGATCTCGTGAGCGGCGATCAGCCGGTCACCAACGAGGCCGGCACCGTGCACGTGGTCTTCAACGGGGAGATCTACAACTACCGCGAGCTTCGTACCGAGCTTGCTGCCAAGGGGCACCGGTTCCGCGGCACGGGTGACAGCGAGGTGATCCCGCGGCTCTACGAGGAGCACGGCCTGGGATTCCTCTCGCGCTTGAACGGCATGTTCGCGATTGCGCTCTGGGACGGCGAGCTCAAGCGCCTGCTGCTCGCGCGCGACCGGATGGGGATCAAGCCGCTTTACTACAGCGCCCGTGGCGGCAGCCTCTGGTTCGCCTCCGAGGTCAAATGCATCCTCGCAGCCGGCGGATCGGCGCGGGTCATAGACCCCATGGGCGTCGATCAACTCCTGACATTCGAGTACACCGCGAGCCCGACGACTCTCTTCGAGGATGTGAAGAAGCTGCCGCCCGGCACCTGGCTCACCTTCAGCGGCGGCAAGATCCACCAGGGCCGGTTCTGGTCGCTGCCGACCGCCGGACCGGACCCGGCCGGCGATACGCAAGAGGTTGCCGAGCGGCTGCGCCACACGCTCGTTGGAGCGGTGCGGCGGCAGCTTGCGAGCGATGTGCCGCTCGGGGCATTCCTCAGCGGCGGTATCGACTCTTCGATCCTCGTGGCGGCGATGAAGGAAGTCTCCCCGACACCACCGCTCACCTTCTCGATCGGCTTCGGCGATCCGACCTATAGCGAGCTGCGCTATGCGCGCGCGGTCGCTGAGCATTGCGGCACACAGCATCACGAAGAGGTGCTGACTCCCGATTACCTCGCAGTGCTGCCTGAGGTCATCTCGCAACTCGATCAGCCCATCGCCGATTTCTCGGTTTTCCCGACGCTCCTCGTGGCGAGGATCGCACGGCGCAAGGTGACTGTGGCGCTCGGCGGGGATGGGGGCGATGAGCTCTTCGGTGGCTATGACACCTATCGCGCCGATCGGCTGAGCGCGCGGCTCCTCGACTGGCAGCCCGCGCCGGTGCGCGCCGCCGCGGAGTGGCTCGCGCGGGGCCTGCCGCTCGGGCGGGGCAAGCGCGGGCTCGCCAACGAGCTGCGGCGCTTCCTCGAGGGGGCGCGGCTGCCGACCGACTGGCAGCACCTTCGCTGGATGGTGTTCCTGCGGGAGGAGCAGCGCGCGCGGCTCTACACGCGCGAGTTCCGTGCGCAGGTCGCAGGCGCCGCGGAAGGCGTCGTACGCGGCGTTCTCGAGGATGGAGCAGGCGATCGGCTGGCGGCACAGATGCGCTGTGATCTCAGGCTCTATCTCCCGGAAGACATCCTGGCCAAGGTGGATGCCATGAGCATGGCGACCTCGCTCGAGGCGCGCGTGCCCTACCTCGACAACGAGGTAGTGGACCTCGCGCTCGCCATTCCCTCGCGGCTCAAGGTCCGTGGCGGCGTGCGCAAGTGGATCCTCAAGCGCGCATTCGCCGGATCGCTGCCACCGTCAGTGCTGCGGCGCGGCAAGGAAGGCTTCAGCATGCCGATGAAGCACTGGCTGACCCACGAATGGAATGGACTCATGCACGAGCTCCTGAGTCCCCGCAGCCTCACCGCCGAGGGTCTCTTCGATGCGCGCTACGTGGAGCGGCTGATGCGCGAGCACGAGAGCGGCGCCCGCAACCACAGCCATCTGCTCTGGGCGCTCATGGTGTTTCAACTCTGGCGCGACCGCTTCGGGGCCGGAATCGAGTTGCCCGGGGTACGTGTCCATGCTGCGTGATATCGCAAGACTCCCAGCGACCTCCTACGACCTCCTGGTCGTCGGCGGCGGCATCCATGGCGCCTGCGCCGCCTGGGAGGGCGCGCTGCGCGGCCTGCGGGTGGCGTTGATCGAGGCAGGCGATTTCGGCAATGCAACCTCGAGCCAGAGTTTGCGGACCTTGCACGGGGGCCTGCGACATCTGCAGCGCCTCGATGTCAAGCGGATGCGCGAGTCGGTGCGCGAGCGCCGCGAGTGGCTGCGCCTCGCGCCGCATCTCGCCCGGCCGCTGCGGTTCGTGCTGCCTACGCGCGGGCTCGGGATGCGGGGGCCGCTCGTCATGCGCACCGCACTCTGGCTCAACGACCTGCTGAGTGCGGATCGCAACCGTGGCGTGCGCGAGGATCGGCAGTTACCGCGGGGAACCCTCCTCAGCGAGGCCGCCGCGCGCGCCGCGCTCGCGGGCCTCGAGTTGGAAGGCTGTAACGGCGCCGCGGCCTGGCACGATGCCGTGTGTCTCGACACCGAGCGCTTGCTCTTTTCGGTCATCAACGCCGCAGCGGAAGCTGGCGCGCACGTCATCAACTACGTGCGCGCCACCGGCCTCCTGGCGCATCACTCGCGCATCCGCGGCGTCCGTGCCCGCGATGAGCTCTCGGGCCGTGAGATGGAGCTGCGGGCGAAGTTCGTCATCAACGCCGCCGGGCCGTGGGTGGAAGACTGGCTGCCCGCGGGCGCGGGCCGGCCCCAGGAGCCGATGTTCCGCGCCTCCCGGGCATTCAACCTGGTGACCCGGGCGCTTCCCTTCCCCGACGGCGTCGGGCTCACGGTGCGCGCGCACGGCCGCATCGATACCACCTATTTCATCCTGCCGTGGAACGGCTATTCGCTCATCGGCACGCGGCACCTGCGCTGCCATCCGGGCACTCGCTCGAGCGATGTCATGCGCGATGAGGTGCTCGCCTTCCTCACCGATCTCAACAGCGTCCTCGGCAGCCACCGGCTGTGCGGCGCCGACGTCCGGGGCGTATTCGCGGGCCTCCTGCCGGAGGAGGAAGACAATGAGGGGACCGAGGTCGCTTTGGAGCGTGATCCGCAGGTCATCGATCACGAGCCGGCGGGTCTCAGGGGTCTCGTGTCCGTCGTCGGGGTGAAATGGACCATTGCGCCCGCCGTGGCTGCTCAGGCCGTGAAGGTCGCCTGCCGTCTGCTCGGCGTACGTGACGAGATCATCTCACGGCCGCGCAAGCTCGCCCCGAGGGCGAGTGCGATCGTTGCAGGTCCGCGCGGAGCGCCGCCTCTGGACCCGGCCGTCCTGAGACACCTTGAGCAGTGTTACGGAGCGGCTCATCGGTACGTTCTTGCCCTCATGGCGGCCGAGGCGTCGCTTTCGATTCGGGTCGTGCCGGATCTGCCCGTGGTCCTCGCGCAGGTCGCCTACGCCGCGCGCGCCGAGATGGCCGTACGCCTCGTGGATGTGGTGATGCGCCGCACGCCCCTCTATCTCAGCCAGGCGCTCGATAGGACCGCGCTCACCGCCTGCGCCGCGACCCTGGCGCGCGAGCTGCGCTGGAGCACCAAGGAGACCGGCGCCCAGGTGGATGAGGCTGCCCGTCAGCTCGCCGCCTTTCGCGGGCCCCTCGCGTGCGACCTCGAGCCCGCTGCAGCCTGATACTGGAGTTCCATCATGACGACTACGAGCCCGTTGACGGGAAGCCACTACGCCACGCCTTCGGCCCCGCAGTCGAGCGGCACGCCGTGGCAGCTGCAGATGTATGCGAAGTCGTTGAAGAAGCGGCAGAAGGTGGAGCTTCTGATGCGGCTCCTCGGGCCCGTGAAGGAGGAGCGGTGCCTGCTCATCTCCGGTCACGACAACAATGGCGCGATGAACTATCACTTCCGTGCCGCCGGTGGCCACTGGAGCTGGGGTCAGGTGTATCCGCAGGGGATTGCCGAGATGGCCGAATTCCTCGGCGATCCGGTGGCGCACGTCGACATCAACCGCTTTCCCTATCCTGACGGCGCCTTCGATGTCGTCATCGTGATCGATGTCCACGAGCACTTCGCCGATGTCGGCGGCCTCAACCGCGAGATCCGCCGCGTTCTCGCGCCAGGCGGACTCGCGATCATCACGACGCCGAGCGGCGATACGCGCCTGCCAGTCGCCGCCCTGAAGCGCCTCATCGGCATGGGACCTGCCACCTACGGGCATGTGGTGCAGGGCTACCGCATTCGCGAGCTCGAAGCGATGTTCCGCTCGGTGGACATGCGTCCCGTGGCGAGCGGCGGCTATGCGCGCTTCTTCACCGAGCTCGCCGAGCTCGTCATCAACTTTGGCTACGTGAAAGTGCTCGCCCGCAAGAAGGAGCATCCGCCGGTGATGGAGGGGACCATCGCGCCGACCTCGCGCAAGGAGCTCGAGGCGGTGCGCAAGGAGTACCGCATGTACTCGCTCATCTATCCTTTCATGTATGTGTTCTCGCTCCTCGACAAGCTGATCCCGGGCCGCGGCGGTTACGCCGTGGCGGTCTCCGCGCGCAAGTAGGCCGACGATGACCGGATCCAAGGGCTCGCGCGTACTCGTGACCGGAGCGGCCGGTTTCGTGGGCTCGCACTTCGCCCCTTACCTCGCGGGCCGCGGTTTCGAGGTGAGAGCGATCGACGTGCACCCTCCGGCACGGCCTCAGGGAAGCGGCGTCGACTTTCGGGTGCAGGACATCCGCGAGCTGCAGGGCCTCGCCCAGGCGCTCGAGGGCGTCGATACGGTTTTCAACCTGGCGAGCGTGCATCTCGATGTGCACGCGACGCCGGCGCAGTTCGAATCGGTCAACGTCAAGGCGCTCGAGCAGCTCATCGAGTTGAGCGCAGCCGCGCGCGTGCGGCGTGTGGTACAGGTGAGTAGCGTAGGGGTGTACGGACACGTCGCGCACCCGCCGGCCGCGGAGGACGCTCCGCTCAACCCTGACAACGACTACGAGCGGACCAAAGCGGCTGGCGAAGAGGCTGCCCGTAAGGCCGCGCGCCGGATGGGAGTCGACCTGGTCATCGTGAGGCCCTCCTGGGTGTATGGCGTCGGCTGCCCGCGCACGGCCAAGCTCATCCGCTCGCTACGCAAGGGGCGGTTCTTCTTCATCGGCCGCGGCAACAACCTGCGCCATCCCATCTACATCGATGACCTGTCGGCCGCGCTCGAGCTCGCAGCGGCAGCGGGGCCGGAAGTCTCGGGCCACATCTTCAACATCGCAGGCCCGCGCTGGATGACGGTGGAGGAAATGGTTGGCGAGTTCGCGCGGGCGCTACAGGTCTCGCCACCGGCATTTCATGCGCCGCGCTGGTTGGGACTCACTGTGGGGTGGGCGGCAGAGCAGGTGAGTGCAGTGCTGGGGGCGGAGCCTCCCGTCTCCAGGCGGACGCTTGCCTTCTTCGAGAACGACAACGCCTTCGATATCCGTGCGGCGCGCCAGTCGCTCGGCTTCGAGCCGAAGACGGATCTCCCGAGCGGGGCCCGGGAGGTCATCGCGAGTTGCTCGGGCGCAGGCTGACCTGCCGCGGCAGCCGGCTCCCCTCACTCTCCCGAGGCTGCCTCAGATAGGGCACGGCCAGCCACGCGGTGAGGAGGCAGCGGATGAGCCATCCGGCGGAGATCCCGTACAACACGCCGACGAGGCCCCAGGGCTCAGTGAGGAAGGCGCCGGCGACACTGACCACGATCGAGCCCCAGCAGACGAAGCTCAAAGTCCGCAGACGCCGCTCTTCCCCGCACGAGACCACAACCGCCGTCATGAAGCCGCTCAGCACCTTGAGGAACCCGGAGACGAGCGCCGCGGCGATCAACGCGTGCGAGAGCGTGTAACGGCCGGCGACGAGCCAACGCGCGAGCGGCGGCGCGAGTATCCAGATGGCCGCGGACCCCACGGCGACGGTGACAAACACCAGAGCGGCTTCCCGGGCGATCTTCACGCGCCGGGCGCGCGCGTCCCCTGCAACCCGCAGGGTCGGCATCAGCGTGAATTGCACGGCAGCCTGCAGCAGGCGAAAGGGTGAGCTCACGAGCGCGGCGAGCACGCTGTAGACCGCGAGATCGTGCAGTCCCACGATGGGGCCGAGGAGCAGACGCTCGAGCTGCATGAACGCCGAGCCGCAGGTTTGCACCGTCAGTAGCGACATCGCCTCCCAGCGCAGTCCCCAGGGTGTCGGCTGGTGATCACCCGCGCCCTCACGGCGCCTGAGGAACCACCAGAGGCCTGCCGCTGCGAGCATGGCGAGCGCGGCGAGGAGCAAACACACCGAGGCTGCCGTGGTGAGGCCGATCCCGATCGCGAGGAGCGCAACGAGGGCGAGTGCGGCATTCAACAGCTGCACGACCCATACCGCCGTGCGCAGGTGTTGCTGGCCCTGGAAATGGCCGCCCGCGGATTGGGCAATACCCAAGGTGAGCGTGATCAGCGCGACGCTCACCACCAGGGCAGGGGAGAGGTGATAGACGAGGCCGGCGAGCGTCGCGGCGCCCAGGGCCGTCGTCACGCAAGCGCCAAAGGCTGCGCGCCGCCAACTCGCATCGAGTCTGATGCCGCGCCGGGCGGCAACCTGATCGAGGCCGAGTGGCGCGGTGAGACCGGCGACCGCGACGATGCCGAGGACGAGCGATACGAGCCCGTACTCCTGCGTCGGCATCACGCGCGCGAGCAGCAGGCTCCCCAGGCTGAAGCCGACGCCGCCGATCCCCATCGCGGCCGCCGTGCGCAGCGATGCGGAGCGATAAAGCGCCTTCAGCATCAGGACACTGCCTGAAGCCGTGCTCGCGACTCCGGCTGCGGGGCAGGGCCTGCCGAGAACGCCGGCGCCCGCACTTCCCCAGTCTCGGCGGTGGGTTCCGAGGTGCCTCGCAGAAGCTGCCGCTCCCAGAGCGCAAGGTTGAGCAGCATCCAGAAGAGATGGCTGTGGTTGTGCCGCCGCGCCTGATGCTCCTGCCAGCGCTGCTCCAGGGCGGCTCGGCGAAAGTGCTCGCCGATGAGGGGCGAGGAGAAGACCTCATCGCGCGTGAGCTCGGCGAGCTCGCCGCGGATCCAGTTCTTCATCGGGATGCTGAAGCCCTGCTTGGCGCGCATCGCGATGCCGGGCGGCAACCGCTCGCGCATGGTGTGCTTGAGCAGCCACTTGGTGGTGAGTCCCCGCAGCTTGAGGTTGCTCGGCAACGAATAGCAGAACTCGACGACGCGGTGATCGAGGAAGGGCGGGCGCACCTCGAGCCCGCAGGCCATCGACATCTTGTCCACCTTCATGAGGACGCTGTCGGGCAGGACCGTGTTGAGCTCGACATACTGCTCGCGACGGCCGCGGTCCTTCGGGGCGAGTGAGGACCAGCGCTTGACCGGCGTGAAGGGATCGGTGTCGAGATCCTTCAGGAACCCGGGCTCGAGGAGCTCGCTCGTCTGTACCGGATCGCTGAAGTATTGCCAGCGGATGTGCTCGCCGTCGGGGCTGAGGAGCGCCCCCTGGAGGAAGCGTTTTAGGATGTTGGTCGCGCCCTTCTTGAGCTCGTTGTCGGGCAGACACGCGATCGCGCCGCGGTAGAGGTGCTGCCGTAGCGGCAGGGGCAGCCGCTCGAGCCAGGAGTTGGCCTTGCTTGCCCGGAACCGGTCGTAACCCATGAGGATCTCATCGCCGCCATCGCCGCTCAAACAGACTTTCACGTAGCGGCGCGCCTCGGCGCAGATGAGCATGAAAGGCAGGTTCGAGGGATCGGTGGTCGGCTCATCGAGATGCCACACGGAGCGCTGGATCACGGCGGCATCGACCGGCCGCACCAGGAGCTCGGTGTGCCGGGTGTGAAAATGCTCCGCGACCAGGCGCGCATACTCGAGCTCGCTGAAGGAAGCTTCGCGGTAGCCGAGCGCGAACGTCTGTAGGCCCGCCGGCACCGAGCGGCTGAGGAAGCTCACGACCGTGCTCGAGTCGATGCCGCCCGAGAGGAAGGCGCCGAGCGGAACATCGCTCATGGTGTGATCGGCGCTCGCGCTCTCGAGCAAATCCGCCAGGGCCTCCTCGGTGGGCTCGATCTCCTTGGGCTCGAGCGACCAGTAGCGGGTGAGCCGTGCCCCTCCGCCCTCGACGGTGAGCAGGCAGCCGGGGAGAAGCTTTTTGATGCCCTCGAACAGGGTCGCGGGCGCCGGGACGAACTCGTAGCCGAGAAGATCGAGCAGGCCTTGGCCGTGGAGCGCCCTTTTCAGCGTGGGATCGGCGAGCAGGGCCTTGATCTCGGAGGCGAAGCGCACCCGTCCCTCCTCGAGCGTGTAGTAAAGGGGCTTCAAACCGAGCCGGTCGCGCGCCAGCACCAGCCGCCGCCTGGGCGCATCCCAGATGGCGAGCGCGAACATGCCGGTGAGATGACGGGGGAAATCGAGCCCGTATTCCTCGTACGCGTGGACGATCGCCTCGGTGTCGCTGCGGCTGCGGAACACGTGGCCCTTGGCCTCGAGGCGCGAGCGCAGCTCGAGATGGTTGTAGATCTCCCCGTTGAAGGTGATCCAGACGGTGCCGTCCTCGTTCGAGAGCGGCTGTCTTCCCGCCTCGCTCAGATCGATGATGGTGAGGCGGCGGTGGCCGAGTGATATGCCTTCAGCCACGTGACTGCCATGATCGTCAGGGCCGCGGTGCACGAGCCGCGCCTTCATCCGCTCGATCAGACGCTCATCGGCCCAGTTGAATCCGCATATGCCACACATGAGACCCCCTTTATCCTCTCTCTGTCATTGCATCCTTACCGCCGCGCCGCCGCGGTGCGCGCCCCGGGACGGGTCCGCCGACAACACCGCATCGAAGGCCGCGAGCACCCGCCGGGCCGCCTGCGGCCAGCCGAAATGGCGCGCACGCTCGAGGCCCGCCGCGCGCATCTCGCGCTTGAGCGACGAGGAGCCGGTGACGTCGAGCAACGCCTGCGTCAGGTCTGCCTCGCTGTACGGGTCGATGAGGCGAGCGGCTGCTCCTGCGACCTCGGGGCCCGCGCCGGTGTTGGGTACGATGGCGGGACACCCCGTGGCGAGCGCCTCGAGGATGGGCAGGCCAAAGCTCTCACAGAGCGTTGCGAGCACGAAGCAATCGGCAAGCTGGTAGGCGGCATGCAGCCGCTCGTTGGGCACGAACCCGATGAAATGCACGCCTTCGAGGTCGGCAGGGCCGAACCGGCGGGCGAGGAGGTATTCTTTGACACTCCTGCCGGCGACGACGAGCGGCAGCGGCTGCGGGGCACGTTGGCGGTACTGCCGATAGGCGCGCAGGAGGCGCTCGTTGTTGCCCCCGGGATAGTCCGGGAGACCCTGGTGGCCGGTGTGCAGCACGCGTGCGACCGTGAGGATGAAACGCTCGGGAAGGCCATGCTCGCGGCGAAACTGCTGCAACTCGCCGCTGTCGCATTCCGCGGTGAAGCGCGGGCCGACACCGGCGTGAGTCACGATCGTGCGGGGAAGCTTCAACCCATGGCGGATGAGCTCATCGAGCGCTGCCTGCGAGATCGCGAGGATCGCCCGCGCCTTGCGACAGTAAAGCGGCAGCATGGCACGGATGTAAATGTTGTCCCACCAGGGATAGTTCCCCGGATTGACGTACCAGTCGCAGCTCTGGAGGATGAAGATTCCGGGGATGCGGCCGAAGAGGGGGAGTGAGAATTTCGGGTTGAAGAGGAGGTCCACCCCGAGCCTGCGCGCGGCGCGCGGGATGAGCACCTGGTCCCAGAGGAGGCGGCTGCGGGCGGGGAGCACCTGCACTTCGACGTTCCTCGAGGCTGCGAAGAGGTCGCGGGCCGCCGGGCTCGCCAGGAACACGATGTAGCGCGATCCCGGATCGAGACTCACGAGGTGTTGCAGCAGGTGGCGGGCGTAGACCCCGAGGCCGTCGGCCTGGTCGAGCAGACGCCCCATGACACCGATGGTTCTTGCCGTCATGATCAGTGCGCCAGGTGTTGCTGGCCGGCGAATGCCGCCACCTTGCGCGCGAGCACCGGCAGGAGGCGCGCCCGGTTCCTGCCCGGCAGAAGCTCGAGCCAGTCGCTCTTCATGCGGCCGAACACCCGTGGCTCACCGCCCGCCCGGCGCAGCGCGCGCGCGCGGCGGTAATCGGTGGCTACCCCGAAGATGCAGCGCATCCCGAAGCGCCGCGCCATGCGGATGGAGAGGGATGAGCCGAGAGCCCAGGGGTAGGCGAAGGCCGTCGGGGCAAAGCCGAGATGTTGCTCGAAGGCCGCCCGACTCAGCTCGAACTCCGAGGCAACGAGCGCCTCGAGCTCGCCCTCGCTCGCAAACCGCCCCGGGAGGGAGGTGGCGAGTGAGCGATGAAGTCGGGTGAGGAGTGAGTAACAGTCGGGACGGGCAAAGAACTCATTCCCGCCCAACCGCTCGACGAGCTCGGTGCAGGCCGTGCGCAGCGGCTCGCTCTCGAGGTAGCGGGTACGCGCCGAGAGAAGCGGGGAGGCATCGTAAATGGGAGTCCCTGGCTGCGGGCGCCCCAGGCGCTCACCGGCCGCGGCCTGGCGCATCGGCCAGTCATAGATGTCGTATCGCTCGAGAAGCCAGGGTGTGGCGAAACCCGCGAGGCGATCGCTGTCGAACACGAGCGTATGTCGATGCGCGTGCGAGGCGACATCCACCACGCCCGAGTCGACGCACTCGCGTAACTGGGCCCAGCTCATGAAGCGTTCCGACCCCGCCGGCGTCGAGCCGTCCATCCAAAGCGTCGGGGCGAAGAGGGTGGCATGCGCGCCGGTCGCGCGCAGGACGGGCAAGACTGTCTGATGGAAGTTCAACCGCGCATCATCGAAGGTCAGGAGCACCTGCCGGCCGCCTCGCGGTCCGCCTTTGCGTGAGGCAAGGGCAAGGAACTCCTCGATCGACAAGGTGCGATAGCCGTTGCCGTGCAGGAACTCGACCTGACGCGTGAACGCCTTAGTCTCCACCTCATGAAAGATGAACACCGGGATCTCGCCGGCGGCAGGCGCCAACCCGAAGAGGAAGCGGGGGTAGCGGGTGCGCAGGAGACCGGCGATGCCGCGCGCGGCGCGTGCACCGCGATATCTCCACGGCTCCTGTCCGGAGGAATGCCCGGGCATCGGCTTCATCGACTCAGGCGCTGAGCTCATCTGCGTTGACATCCCGCTCCCCCTGCAATATGCAGGCCCGCCACTCCCGCCCGAGGCTCCGGTCGAGCTTCGGCTGCCTCGGGCGCGAGGCTGGCGCAGGAATGCTTCCTGCTAAGCCCAGGAGCGTGTCCGCGGCGCACCCACTTCGAATACATTCACCGGCGGTCATCCCTTCCCGGCAGCGTCGGGCTCACCTTCCCGTGATCGTCCACGCGGACGATTTCGGCGAAACCAGGGACATCACCGAGGGAATATGTCTGGGTATCGAGGCCGGTGTCGTGACGAGTACCTCGGTCATGGTCAACATGCCCGGGACGGCGGATGCGTTGCGGCGCATGCCGCAGCTCGCACAGCAGGCGAGCTTCGGTATTCACCTCAATCTGTGCGAGGGCCGACCCCTCACTCGGGGTGCGACGCTGATGGATGCCGATGGGCAGTTCCTTCGCAAGCGGACGCTGGCGGCACGCGCGCTCGCCGGGAGGCTGTCGTTGTCGGAGCTCGAGACGGAAGTCACCGCGCAGATCGGCATGTTGCGCGATGCCGGCGTCAGGGTCTCTCATCTCGACGGCCACAAACACCTTCATCAACTCCCGATCGTCTGCACCGCGGTGGCCCATGTCTTGCCACGGTTTGGAATCGAGAGAGTCAGAATTACACGGCTCGGAAGCTGGCGAGGCGTGCATGCCCTCTCCACGCTGATGCGGGAGATCGCGGCACGACACGCCGCGCGCGTGTTCGCGCGTGCCGGGTTGCGCTCACCCGGGCGCACGGTCGACCTGCGGGAGCTCCTGGGCGGCAGGACTCTTGCGCCACTCGCCGGCCCGGCGGCCGAGGGACCGGTGCCCATCGAGATCTGTTGCCATCCGGGGACAGCCGCGGCCGATGCCGGCAAGCCCGGCAGCCACAGAAGGGAGAACGAGCTCGAATATCTCCTGTCACAGGAATTTCGTACGGTGTTGGCAACGAGCGGCGCCGCTCTGGTGAGCTATTGGCGAGTATGAGCGGCGCGCCGATGGTGGAGCTCTGACGGACAGAACAGCAGGCTTATGCGCATCCTCAAGATCGTCCCGCAAGCCTTCTATGCGCCCCGCGGCACACCGCTCAGCGCCTATCACCGCGCGCGGGAGTTGCTGGCCCAGGGACATCAGGTCGACATCCTGACTTACGGCATCGGCGAGCCGCCGCCGGGCCTCAACGCGCGTCTCTTCCGCGCCCGCGGCCCGCACTTCTGCCGCTCGTTGCGGGCCGGCCCCTCGGGACGCAAGATCTGGCTCGACGTGCTCCTCTTCAGCAGCCTCATCGGCAGGCTCTGCCGTGAGCGCTACGATGCGCTCTACGCCCACGAGGAGGCCGCGCTCCTCGCGCGGATTGCCGGTGCAATCTTTCGCATCCCGTACGTCTATGACATGCACTCGAGCCTGCCGCTGCAGATCACGGACTGGAAATTCAGCCAGAGCCGCTCGGTCGTGGCGCTCTTTCGCTGGGTCGAGCGCGTCTGCGTGAGGGGCGCGTGCGCGGTCGTTGCCATCTCACCAGCCGTGGCGCGCGCCGCCCGCACCGCCTGGCCCGCTGCGCGCTGCATCGAGCTCGCCAACTATTTCGAGCTGCAGGAAGCGTCCGACTCGGCCGACGGCACGGCAATCCGCGCACGCCACCAGATCGGGGCGCACGAGAAGCTGATCGTCTATACCGGCTCCTTCGTCGCCCTGCAGGCGCTCGATCTCCTTCTCGAGGCGATTCCGCGGGTGCTCGTCTCCGTGCCGGGCGCGCGGCTCCTCCTGGTAGGGGGCGCGGAGCCCGAGCTCTCGGAGCTGCGCGCAACGGCCGAGCGTCTCGGGATCGCAGAGCGGGTGATCCTCGAGCGGGCGCGTCCCCAGGCCGAAATTGCAGCCTACCTCGCGGCAGCGGACGTGTTGGTCTCACCGCGCGTTCAGGGCATCAATCCGCCCGGTAAGCTCCTCTCGTACCTCGCCTCCGGACGGCCGGTCGTGGCGACGGATACGCTGGTCCACAACCAACTTCTCACTCGCGAGTGCGCTATCCTGACGCGTCCCGATGCCACAGGCCTCGCGGACGGGTTGACGCTCGCGCTCACGGATCCGGCGCTTGCCGCCAGGCTGACGCAAGGGAGCAGGCGCGTGCTCGCGCAACTCTGTTGCCAGTCCGCCCGTGATGCCGCCTACCAGGAGATCGCTTCTGCAGTGGTCGCAGCCGGCGGGCCGCGGCGCCGCGCGAGCCTCGCCTCCGCGCATCGTCCCCCTCCTCGCCGGCACTGAGCCCGAAGACCCTCTGACCCCCGCACATCGATGCGCCCGGAAATCAAACCGCCGGATCTCAATGAGCGCCGCCCTCCCAGGGGCACGAGCCCGCGAGAGCTGGCACTCGTGACCCAGGGGCCGCCGCCTCGGGGAGGTCGCTGGAAGCTGGCCGGCTGGGTGGCGGGGGTGGCGGTCCTCTCCTTGATCGTCGTCCTCGTGCTCCCGGTCTTTCGATGGCGGGCGCAGACGCTGTGGCTCGAGCTCACGGGGCGGCTGCCGGATATAGGATTCGGCGACCTCATGGTCATGATGCTGCCGGGATCGGGGCAGACGAAGCTGAGCAGGCTTCCCGGCACCCGCAACCCCTATCCGGTCATCCAGCTGCCGCCGCTCAGCCCCTTGCAGAAGGCTGCGGGAGCGACGCTCTATGCCAATCAGTGCGCCGGGTGCCATGCTCCGGACGGCACGGGCGGCCCTGGCGCTCCGGCGCTCGCTGGACGCATCCTCGAGCGCGGCGATACGCCGTGGGCCCTTTACCGGACCATCCGCGATGGAGTGCCAGGCACGGGAATGCCGCCCCATCCCCTCTCACGCCGGCAGCTTTGGGAACTCGTGAGCTATGTGAGCTCGCTCCGCGTGCCGGCGAATGAGACACAGGTCCCGGCCGGCATGGCGGCGAAGCTCGATGCGGTCGAGGTCTCTCCCGCGGAGCTCGCACGGACGACGGCGGCCGGCGCTGACTGGCTGACGTATGGCGGTGCCTACACTTCCAACCGGTTCAGCAGGCTCACCGCTATCAACACGGCGAACGTGTCGAAGCTCGCGCTGCGCTGGTTGTATGCATTTCCGGGCAACCGGTGGAAGATCGAGTGCTCGCCGCTCGAGCGCAACGGGATCCTCTACGTCACCGGACCTGAAGGGGAGGTGATGGCGCTCGATGCGCTCACGGGAACCCGGCTCTGGGAGCACGATCATCCGTTCAAACTGGAGGGCGGCGGGGAGGGCCCGCTTGGACAGAACCGCGGGGTGGCGCTCCTCGGCAAGCGCGTGTTCGTCGCGACCTGGGATTCGACGCTCACGGCATTGTCTGCGGCCACGGGAAAAGTACTCTGGGAGCAGCGCGTAGGCCCCTATCCCGGCACCTGGATCAGCGGGGCACCGCTTGCGTATCGGGATCTCGTGGTTATCGGCGTCACGACGCCGACGGGCGAAGGACGCGGATACATCGCCGCTTACGATGTCAGGACGGGGGCACTGCGCTGGCGCTTCTTCTCGATCCCGGACCCCGGACAACCCGGACATGACACCTGGGAGGGTGACTCCTGGCGCACGGGCGGTGCGGGCCCCTGGATGACCGGCTCCTACGATCCGGTCCGCGATCTGCTCTACTGGGGAGTCGGCGGGCCCCGGCCGGACTTCGACGCCACGACCCGCAGAGGCGACAATCTCTACTCCAACTCGATGATTGCGCTGCGCGGCAGCACGGGGAAGCTCCTCTGGCACTTCCAGTCGACGCCTGCCGATACTCACGACTGGGACTCCGTGCAGGTGCCGCTCATCGCCGATCGCACCGTGGACGGTCACGATGAGCAGCGCCTTCTCTGGGCGAACCGCAACGGCTTCTACTACGTGCTCGATCGCCTGACGGGTGCCTTCATCCGCGGCGTACCCTTCGTCCGCGAGAACTGGGCCACCGGGCTCGATGTCCGGGGCCGGCCTATCCTCGCGCCGGTGAGCACCAACCCTCGCGGACACGAGGTGTTTCCGAGCGCCCGTGGAGGGACCAACTGGTGGCCGCCCAGCTACGACCCGGACCTCGGACTGACTTACATTCCGACGCTCGAGCAGGGCATGACCTTCTTCCCGACGCTGTATTCGCTACCGAGCTCCGAGGTCTCGTTCTATACGGCCGTTCGAGCTGTGGATGCCTATAGCGGCAAGCTCGTCTGGGAGCATCGTGAGCGTGAGCGTACGGGGGATTCCACCGTATCCGGACTGCTGAGCACCCATGGAGGCCTGGTGTTCGCCGCTGCTGACGGCCAATTCTTTGCTTTGGACGCGCGTTCAGGACAGACGCTCTGGACCGTGGGAGCTGGAGGGAGCACTTATGCCGCCCCGGTGACCTTCGCGGTGTCGGGCGAGCAATTCATCTCTGTCGTAATTGGCAGGTCCCTGCTCACCTTTGCTTTGCCCCCCGGGGCGACAGCCGCAGACGGCATGAAGCCTGCTGCCCCCGCCTCGCATGAAAAAGCGCACTCAAAACGACCCCGGGCTCGCACGGCTGGCTGATCTCATCGCGGACGCAGAGGTCGCGATGCTCACGACCGAAGAGCCCGACGGGACACTGCGAAGCCGCCCCCTGATGACGCTGGAGATGGACCAGGAGGGACGCCTCTGGTTCTTCACCAATCTCTCCACGCGCAAAGTGGGCGAGATGGACCAACACCGTAAAGTCAACCTGAGCTATGCCGATGTGGCGCGGCAGGCCTTCGTCTCGATCTCCGGGCGTGTGCGGCTGCTCAGGGATGAGGAAAAGGCGCGTGAGCTGTGGACCCAGCGCGTGAAGCCCTGGTTTCCATCCGGCCTCGAGGATCCCGACCTCGGTCTGCTCGAGGTGACGGTGGACGAGGCGGAGTACTGGGACGTGCCGGCGAGCCGCATGCAGCGGCTATTCGGGCTCACGGCCTCGGGTGGAGGCGAGCCTGGACAGCCGGGTGAGCACGGAGAGGTGCGGCCGGGGTCCCCCCCATTGGGAGAGCGGCCGCACTGATCCTCTCTTCGTCATGCTCTGCGTAGGAAGGAAATCAGCGCGAGAATCAGAAACACGACGAAGATAACCTTGGCAATCCAGGCAGCCGTGGCGGCCAGAGCCCAGAAGCCAAGGATCCCCGCTACGACGGCGATGATCAGGAAAACGACGGCGTAGTACAGCATGCAGGGCCTCCTGACAGGGGTTTAGAGGCAGAGCGCAACTTTTGGGCCCACGCCACAGCCGCCGCTTGAATCCGGCCGGCGAGCGGGAACGGCTCAGCTTCCCGGCGCGGGGATCACCTGGTCGGGCTATGGAAGATAGCGTCACGCTGTTTCGCAGCTTCTATCGCGCCATCCGCTTCGCGCTGCCGGAGCGGCGCGCGGTACTGCTGATCGTGACGCTCACGCTTCTCATCGCGGCCGCGAATGCGGCCGAGCCCCTGATACTCAAGGTCATCTTCGATGGCCTGACGACACTGCCGGCGCTCGGCCCGCTCGGCAGGGGCCTCGCCTTCCTTGCGGTGCTGGCGGTGACGCGCGAGAGCGCTCAAGGGGTCACCGACTGGCTGACCTGGCGCACGCGCATAGGGCTGCAGTACGCGCTTCTCGAGGCCACCGTCGGCAAGCTACACAACATGCCGCTGCGCATGCAGCGCAGCGAAGGCGTGGGCGCCATCATGACCCGCCTCGATCGCAGCATCCAGGGCCTCATCGGCGCAGTGGCCCAGATCCTCTTCGGCATTCTGCCCTCGGTCCTCTTCCTGCTCATCGCGGTGACGATCATGTTCCGGCTGGACAGCCGGCTCGCCGTGCTCGTGCTGGTGTTTGCGCCCATGCCGGCTCTCATCGCCATGCGCGCCGCGCCCGAGCAGGTGCGGCGCGAGCGCTCACTGCTCGAGCGCTGGGCGAAAATCTATTCGCGCTTCAACGAGGTGCTCTCCGGCATTCTCATCGTGCGCAGCTTCACCATGGAGGAGACGGAGAAGAAGCGCTTCCTGCGCGATGTCTCCGAAGCCAACACGCTCGTGATCCGCGGTGTTGCCACGGATACGGGTTATGGTGCTGCGAGCAATTTCGTGGTGGCCGCAGCACGCCTTTCCGCGCTGGCGGTCGGCGGCTATCTCGTCGTCACTCATGCCATTACCGTCGGCACGGTGATCGCCTTCCTCGGCTACGTGGGTGCGCTCTTCGGGCCGGTGCAGGGCCTGAGCGGCATCTATCAGTCACTCAGCAAGGCATCGGTCTCACTGGAGGAGATCGTCCGTATCCTCGGCATCCAGGAGTACCTCGGCGACTCCCCCAACGCCGTGGACATCATCGGAGTACGTGGGGAAGTACGTTTCGAGTCCGTCTCCTTCCACTACGAGCAGTCCGGACGTCCGCTGCTGCGTGAGGTCGGCTTCACGGCCCACATCGGCGAGACCCTGGCCATCGTGGGCCCGAGCGGGTCCGGCAAGACGACGCTGATGGCACTGCTCATGCGCTTCTATGACCCTCTCGAGGGGACGATCCGGCTCGATGGACACGACCTGCGCACGCTCAAGCAGAGCTCGATCCGGCGCAACATCGGCGTCGTGCTGCAGGACCCGCTCCTCTTCAACGACAGCGTGCGCGCCAACATCGCCTATGGCCGGCCCGATGCCACACTCACGGACATCGAGACCGCCGCCCGGGCGGCACATGCCCACGAAGTCATCATGCGGCTCCCCGAGGGCTATGATTCCCTGGTCGGCGAGCGCGGCAGCCTCCTGTCGGTGGGCGAGCGGCAGCGCCTCACCATTGCCCGCGCGCTCCTCAAGGATCCGCGCATCCTCATCCTCGATGAGGCCACCTCTGCCCTCGATGCCGAGTCCGAGGAGGCGGTGCAGTCCGCGTTGGAAGTGCTCATGCGGGGACGGACCACGTTCATCATCGCGCACCGCCTGTCGACGGTGGTGAATGCCGATCGGATCCTCGTCCTCAAGGAGGGGCGGATCATCGAGATGGGACCGCACGCGCAACTGGTTCGGCAGGGCGGCTACTACGCCTCGCTGGTGCATCGGCAACATCGCGGTCTCATCCCTGAAGAATGAATGGCTGTCGCCGCTACACGCTCTGGCCAGCCGCCCGCAGACGCTCCTTGAGATCTGCGAGTTGTTTCGTGACTGCCGCATGCTCTTCATCCGAAAGGGCGAGTTGTGCCAACAACTCGAGCGCACCCTGATAGGTCAGCGCCGCACTATCGAGGTGCCGCCGCTTCTTATCGCCATTGCCGAGGGTCGCGGCATCGAGATGCCAGCGCACGACGGTGATCTGCGCCTTGAGATGTTCGAGGCTTCTGAATTTTTCCACGCTATTGGCCCTCGCTTATCCCAATCTTGTCCGTGAAGACGCACGATCCGTGCCATGCTCGAGCGACACCTAGGGATGAACGGCAGGTGAACGGGTTGGTTGTTGGTATGCTGTTGATTGATGGTTCCCGGTCGGCGATTGGCGACGCAGGCGCGGGCCGCGCCGTCGCCTCGCTCCGTCCAAGCTCGGGGAACCGCCGGCATCCGCTGGCATTGGCTATACATCACCCGAGGAGGGGCCGCCATGCGATACGGCGCTGGTGCCTTTGCGAGCCTCGCCGCCGTTGCAGCGATCGTCTGCGGCTGCAGGCCTGCGCCCGCCATGAGAAGCCCCATGGCGGACGCCGAGCGTCAGGCTCAAGGTGAGATCAACGATGCAACCCGTGCCGTCAGGCGCATGTGGACGGAGCCCGGCGTGGCCGCGCTGCTACGAGCAGCCAAGGGCGTGCTGGTCGTGCCTGCCTACGGCCGAGGCGCGTATTTCCTCGGCGGACAGGGCGGCCGGGGCGTACTCGTGGTGCGCAGGAGCGCGACCGAATGGAGCGAGCCGGCTTTCTATTCCCTCGGCGGCGCGAGCTTCGGGCTGGGGGCGGGCGGGCAGGGCGGACCCCTCGCTCTGATCTTGATGAGCGATGATGCGGTCGGCAAGTTCAGGGACAACAGCCGCACCTGGCAACTCTCGGCCGACACGGGACTCACGATCGTGGGTTTCGCCGGCACGCCATCGGCGGCGAGCGGCCATTCCAAGGCGGACATCGTGATGTGGAGCGGTGTCAGGGGTCTCTCGGCGGGAATCTCCGCCGCGGCCACCTACATCACCCCGAGCGCCATCCTCGATGATGCTTACTATCATCGGCTGGTGACCAACCGGCAGATCCTCACCGGTGCGGTCGTGAGCCGCTACACGGCGGGTCTGCGCGAGGCGCTCGCAGGCGGCAGCAGCGCAAGCTACCGCTGAGCGCGCTCTACCAGCGGTAGGCGAGCGAGAAGCTGAGAGTCCCCTGCGCCTTGCGCTCGACGATCGGGCTGCGGCCGGCGCTATCCAGGAGCTCACTCACTGCAACATTCGCATTACCGAGGACGTGGCGGGTGAAGAACCGGGTGGCGCTGAACCCGAATCCCACGGCCTCGAGACCACCGTGCGCATCGAACGGGCGGTAGCCGGACTGCAGGGCCTGGCGCTCACTGATTCCGTAGACGGTCTGCAGGTGCGTGCGATCCGCGAAAGTCACCGAGGGACCTGCGAACATGACGAACTGGCGCGAGCTGCCGGGGAGCGGTGTGTAGAGACTGAAGTCGCCCTCGAGCCCGGCGGCGCCGCCTGCGATCTTGCGAATGTCAGCCCGCAGCAGGATGGGCAGGCGCTTCGATAATACGTAGGTGCCTGACAACTTGAGGAAAGGTGCCCTGGGGATGTCCCCGAGACCGTGCAGCGTGCTGTAGTGCCACGACATCCGGCGGCCGAGGTCGAGGCCCACGGAGAGCGAGGCGCGATACTGCTTTCCGTCGATGAAGTTGAGGCCGATCCCCTCGCCGGTCGAGACGAAGATCCGATCCCGGTAGCGGATGTTGATGACGGGCCCGCCGCCCCCGCGATACTGGCTCGCCCCGCTATAAACAGGGTTCGCCGAAGTCGCGATCCCGAGGATCACGTCCCACTCAGGTACCTTGGGGGCGAACAGCCTCTGTAGCGCGATTCCCCCGGGGTACTGCCACTCCTGCATGGGGGAGGGCGTCTGCGCAGAGGCGACGCGTGCTCCTAAGCTCCAGATCGCCGCCAGCAGGCACGCGGCCAATATTTTCGGCAACAGCAATGCTCCTTCCGCCGAGTCAACGGCCGGAGGAGCATGCTTGTTCCCGGTAGCGCCTCAGCGGGTTATGCGGATCCGGCGGCTGCGGACGATCGCGAGGGAGCCCAGGAGCAGGGTGAGCGCGCCGGCGAGCGTCGCGGGATCGAGCTCCGGTGCCGCGGCCACCGGCGGGCTGGAGCCCGGGTCCGACGGATCGGACTTCTGTCCAGGATTGCCGGTGCCGGGGTCGTTGGGATTGGAACTATTCGTCGGTTGTCCGGAGTTATCCGTCTGCGGGTCGGAGTTATCCGTCTGCGGGCCCGATCCCTGCGAGTCGTGCAGCGAGGGAGTACCGCCGGAGGAACCGGAAGTCGGGATGATTCCGGAGCCCGCGCCACCACAGCCTGCGGGCATGCCGCAATCGAACGGCATGTACCCGTTGTTGGCGAGCTCGCCGCCGCCCGTCGCCTGCTGCGGCGGGGTGGCATCGCCCGAGCTCGAGGGGCCATCGGTCTGCTGCTGGGTGCCACCGCTCGAGCCAGCCGTATCCGCAGGTTGATTCGCGGCGCCGGAGCCGGCTCCGCCCGCTGACGTCGCAGGCGAATTGGAGTCCTCGGCCGCCCCGGTTTGCGTGCTGTTGGAATACGTCCCGGCGATGAAGTGATCGCCGCTCGCATCGGCGGAAGTCGGAGTCTGCGCAGACTGTTCATCGCCGATGGCGGCGGGAGCCGTCGCATCGGTTTGCTGCAACGACGTGTCGTCCGCCGGTACGATGCCGCCCGCACTGACCAGGAGCCTGCCGGGATGCTGATGGAGGAGGAAGGTCACTCCGGCAGCGGCCAGGAATCCCACGAGCAGAGTAATGAGCAGCCAGCGTGTCTTTCTAGTTCTTGCCTTCATTGGCCATCCCGTTTATTGAGTTCTTGTAGCGGCCGGCTTGGGCCGGCTTCTTGGGCAGCAATGATCGCATCGAAACGGCGCCTCGGCAAATCGCTTCGAGGCTCGTTACATAACGCGCAACCGACCGGACATAACGCGAAAAGCGCCGCGGCGGCGCCGATCAGGCGGCGTCGTGGAAAATAACACCGAGCGTATGCCGCCGGCCGGAGCGTACGCGGCTGACGCCATGGCGCAGATTGACCCGGTAATCACCGCGCGTGCCGCGCACCGGCCGATGATGGACGGCAAACACAACACCATCGCCCTGCTCGAGCGGCACGACTTCTGCGCGCGATTGCATGCGTGGCCGCTGCTCGGTGAGCACGAATTCCCCGCCGCTGAAGCCTTCACCCGGCTGCGAGAGAAGCACGGTCAACTGCAGCGGAAACACCCACTCGCCGTAGAGATCCTGGTGCAGGCAGTTGTAATCGCCGGGCTCATACTGCAGAAGAAGGGGCGTCGGCTTCACCTGCCCCGCGGCATGGCAGCGCTCGAGGAAGGCTTCGAGGGTCGGCGGATAGCGCTCATCGCCGCCGAGCCGGCGACTCCACTCGTTCGCGATGGGCGCGAGCTGGCGATAGAGCTTCGTGCGTAATTCGGCAATGAGCGGGGGCAGGGGGTAGGCGAAATACTTGTACTCACCGCGGCCGAAGCCGTGACGGCTCATGATGATGCGGCTGCGGAAGCGGCGGTCTTCGGAATAGAGTACGGCGAGCTCCCGGCAGGCCGCCGGCGACAAGAGGCCGGGCAGGACCGCACAGCCGCGGGAGTCCAGTTCGCTGGCGGCAGCAGACCAGTCCACTTCGGAAAGATTGCTCTGGTTATTCCATTGCTTATGCGATATAGCTGAAGTCATGTCGAGTAGCCGAATCCGCCAGGCCTGAGTCCGATCGGAGAGAGCTTACTGCCGCAGCAGCCCGGACACTCGCCATTTCCGGCTGTCGCGCTGCAGGCAGCTTCGGACGCGCTACAGCGCTTTTCGCATCGTCAGGTTGAGGCGCATCCGACCGACGCTGGCGTGGCATCCGTCTGCTACTGGCGCGACTCCGTGATATACGAGGCGGTGGGCGCCGCCCCACACGACGACATCACCATGCTGCAACGCGAGCCGATGCGGCCGGTCCGACCGCTTCAGACCACCGAACAGGAAGGTTGCAGGAAGGCCGAGCGACACCGAGACGATCGGCGCTGAGAAGTCGCGCTCATCACGATCCTGATGCAGTGACATGCGCGCGCCGGGCTCGTAGCGGTTGATGAGACAGACATCCGGGCGATAGCCGGGAAAGCCCGCGCGCGCGGCGGCCTGCCCGGCGAGCTGGGCGAAAGGCTCCGGCAACGGCGGCCAGCCCCGGCCCGTCTCAGGATCGATGGGATCGTAGCGGTAGCCCTGACGATCCGTGATCCAGCCCACCGCTCCGCAGTTGGTCATTGCAGCCGACATGCGCTGTCCGCCCGGAGTCAGCATCTGCCGGAAGGGCGCCGCCGCCGTGATCTCCGCGATCGCAGTCAGCAGTCGCTGCTCGAGCGGCAGGGCGAAGCCCGCAAGACAGGTGAGGCCCATCTGGGCGGCGCGATCCTCGCCCGATCCATCGAACAGGTCCTCGACCGACAATCAGGGCTCGCGTCCCGCCTCGAGCGGATAGCCGGCCTCGCGCCACGCCTTCATGCCGCCATCGAGCGCCACCGCCCGCTGAAATCCCAGCTCGCGCAGCGTGGCGGTCGCGAGAGTCGATATGCGGCCGAACTCGCAACAGACGACGATGCGCCGGGTGGGGTCCGGCAGATCCTGGTTGACGCGCAACTCGAGCTGGCCGCGCGGCAGCAGCTTGGCTCCGGGCACGTGTCCTTCCTCGTAGGCGTCACGCTCGCGCACATCGAGGATGATCAGGTCCCTGGGGCAGCTCTCGGCGCGCGCCATCAGCTCCGTGAGAGACATGAAGGGCACGGCTGCAGCCGCCTCGGAGAGCATCTGCGCAACGGTCTTGGCGCCGTTCATGTTGGAGCGCAGCGCCTCGGTGAGGTGCGAGGGCATGCTGAGGTTGAGATTGCGCATCATCTCGCAGAACTGCGTGCGATCGCGGACCTGCAGCCGCGGGTTCGCGGCGATCTCATCGCCGAGCGTGGAGTGTTCGCGCCCTTTGTAGTCATGCGCCGGGAACACGAGCAGGGCGGGATCGAGGCGCAGGAGGTGATTGAAGAGGCTGTCGTGGAGCGCATCCGGGTCGCCGCTGGGAAGGTCCGTGCGCCCGGTGGCGCCAATCAGCAGCGTGTCGCCCGTGCATATCCGGTCCTCGATGCGCAGACACATGGAGTCGCGCGTATGGCCGGGCGTGTGCAGGACCTGGAGCCTCAGCTTCCCGACGAGCAGCATGTCGCCATCGTCCAGGCGCAAGTCCACGAAGGGAGCAGGGCTCATCCGGTGCATCGCAACGGGCGCACCCAGTTGACGCGCCAGTCCGCGCGTGGCCGAGAAGTGATCGGCATGGGTGTGCGTATCGACGAGATAGCGAATGCGCAGGCCATGCCGGGAGGCGAGGCCGAGGTAACGATCGATCAGGCCGATCTCCGGATCGATCAGTGCCGCCGCGCACGTATCGGCACAACCCACCAGATACGACTTGCAACCGCCGGCCGAGAGTTGCTCGAAGATCATGCTGGACCTCCCCGCGATCCGGGCTGCAAGCTTTGATTCAGTCAAACGGCCGGAGCATGGTCGGTCCGTGGTGCCGCATTGTCAACGCAACCGCCGCCCGATACGCGTTTACCGGATCAGGGAGGCGACGAATCCGGTCTTGATCTCGGTCGGCAGCAGCCGGACCATCAGGTGCACGAGGAGTGGGACCAGAACGAGATCATCGACGACGCCGGCGAAGGGCAGCGCGAAATTGACCGGATCGAGCGCATAGAGCGCGAGAACGACCGTCACCGGCCAGAGCCACAGCGGCCGGCGCCGATGCCACAACGCGAACCAGAGCAGGCGCAAGTCACCCGCCACCAGCCGCCAGAGCCTGAGCAATCGAATCATGGCGGGATCTCCCGCATGCAGATGAGCCAATAATGACGGCGGCGCGGGCAGAATCAAGCTGTGCCGGCGCAGGGACGGCCGAAGAGAGCCTCCAGGGAAGACGCGCATGAGGTCCATCGGTGCTCGCGATTGTTTCCTAGGAAACTATCTCTCGGCCTGGGGTGCCACTCTCAAGCGCAGCGGGCGCTCGACGGCTCGGTAGGACATTCGGCAGTGAGGAGCACCTACTACGAGGCCTTTCCACGGAGGCGGCGTCCGGACGGCGCGACCGCCGAACGCCGGCCGAGAGCCGTGATGATCAGAGCCACGAGCGCTACGCAGCAGAGCCAGGCGAACCAGTCTCCGAGCCGCGAGTACAGCGTCCGCACGCCCCGTGTCGGAACATCCGCGATCATCGAGGCGCCGTCGGACCGGAAGTAGTCGACGGCCGCCAAACGGTTGCCCTGATAGTCGAATGCCGCCGAGAGCCCATGGCTCGCCTGGTGAACGACACTCGTGCCTTCCTCGATGGCGCGCAAGCTCGCCATCTGCGTATGCCACGGGTCGATCGCCGCCCATTCGTTGGAGGGATTGAGCACGATGTCGGTATTGAGGAGGCCCGCCTGACGAAGCGTCTGCGGGAAGTCCGCATCGAAGCAGATGGCGGCGCTCAACCTGCCGAACGGGGTGTCGAGTACGCGCAGCTTCCCATCGGACGGGGCCGAAATGGCCTCCTCGGCGCCGGGCACGGGGTGAGACTTGCGGTAATGCCAGGCGATGGCACCGGTCGGCTCGATCATGATGAGCTCGTTCTCGAGCACACGGGCTGCGCCGGGGACCCAGACCGCGAGCGCCATGCCGAGATAGATCTTGTCTCGGGCGGCCAGTTGCGAGCCCGCGGTCAGGAGCTGTCCTTCGTCCTGCTTCAGGACCGATGCATTGCCCTCGGCCCAGAAGACGATCCGCGCTCCGTTGCGCGCCGCGAGGTCTGCGCGTCGCAGAAGGTCGTCATCGATCGATGTCGCCCATGCGCGAATTTGGGCGAGGTCCCCCGCCGTGGCCTTGCCGGCGACGAGGTGATCAAGCGCATTCGGAGCGCCCTGCGGCAGAGCGGACAGCGATGCGATCCGCACGGTTGGCGAGCGCGGAGCGAACGCGGTCAGACGCAAGCCGCCGCCGATGAGGATGAGAGTGAGGACCACGAGAAACACAGCGCCGGTGCGCAGAGCGGCGGCGGACTTCCAACCGTCCTCCCAGATCAGATTGCCGACTGCCGCGAACCAGCCGATGAGGAAGGTGATGCCCCAGAGGCCCGTCAGGGCGGTGAGCTGCAGCAGGGCGAGCTCGCCGTACTGCGAGTAGCCCACCGCACCCCAGCTGCCATACGGGCCGAAGGACCCGACGTAGTCGATGATGGCGTAGGAGACGGGAAAGACAAACGTACCAAGTAGACCAGGCAGCCTGCGTATCAGCGCCCGATCAATCGCGTACGGCACCAGGATCGGGACTACGCTCACGAGGAGGCCTATCCAGTACGCGCTCCCGTCCGTGATGAACATGCCCCGAAGTTGGAACGCAGTCGCAGCCATTTGCGCCACGAGGAGCACCGGCATCGAGATCCAGAGCCGCTGAGTGCGCACGAAGCGCAGCAGAAAGAGCGGCGCCAACCAGGCCGCGCACGGCACATTGTCGATGCCGTATGCGAAGGGAAGGGCGAGGCAGCCCAACCCGAGTGCGAGCCAGGAGGCGGCCGGCGATATCGTGTTTCCCCGCACCGGCGTATGCCGTTCCTCGTCAGTTGCGCCGGTGATTGCCCCTGCATCGGTTGACACTGTTGTCTCCTCGCTCGTATCATTTAACGTGCTTGTACGATAAATATTAAACGTACGCGTACGCAAAGTAAAGGTCGAACAGAGGCCGCATCCAGCATGGCACGAGCTCAGGCCGTAAGACTCACCCGCCGCTCTCCCGGGCGCCCCAGGCGCTCGGCGGACCAGGAGGCGGAAGTACGTGCCCGCATCACTCACATCGCCGCGCAACTTTTTCGCGATGAGGGGATCGACGCTTTGAGCGTGCGCCGGATCGCCCGTGAAGCGGGCCTCTCCGCCATGAGTCTCTACGACTACTTTCGCTCCAAGAACGAGATCATCCGCAGCATCTGGGAGCGTTTCTTTGCCAAATGCTTCGAGCGCGTCGATCGTGCAGTGGCCAGCTGCAACGGCAAGCCTCGCGAGCGCCTGCAGGCGGCGTGCGCGGCCTACACGCGCTACTGGCTCGATCACCCTGATGAGTATCGGGCGGTGTTCATGATCGAGGACCGGATCGAGAGCCAGGAGAAATACTATGTCGAAACCTCGACCATTCTCGCGCGCTACCGGATCTTCGCGGAGCTGCTCGGCCAACATCTCAACGTTCCCGACAATACTGCCGAGCGTCTGCGCGAGCGGGCCGTCGCTCTCATCTGCGCCATGAACGGCATCTGTCACATGCTCGTGACGGTGAGCGAGCACAGCTGGCCGCCGCCGGCGCGGCTGCTCGAGGAAGCACTACGGATGGTGGACGGGCCTTTGTAGCGGACCGCACGGGCAACTAGCGCGGCTCACCTGTCGGCCGGTCGTGCATGTGCTCGAAGAGATCGCCACTGGCGGATCCCTTGCCGAAGTGGCAGATCGGAATGGGGAACGCCAGCGTGATGGTGCAAGGCCCCACATCGATGATGCCGTGCTCGATTCTCTGGACCCGGTTGATGTGCGCCTCATCCCAACCGAAAGCCGGAGGAGCGTCGTGCTTCGCGGGCGCCTGCGGAAAGTCGAAAGTCACCCTGGGCCGCTCGGCTCCATGCGCCAGCCTGCTCGTCACTTCGTGTTGCATCGCCGTCTGCCAGTCGACCGCAGTTGCCGGCGTGCGCTGTTGCCGAGGTGCGGAGAGGATCGGTTGCACGATGGGAGGCGCGATCACCGGGCTTCGTATCCGGGGCTCACTCAGAAGCGGAGGAGGAGGCACCACGCTTCTCGGCCGGACGGGGGTCGTGATCATCGTCATGAGCGGGGGTACGCTCGTGCCGGCGGAGAGGAACAGGTGTTGCGTGCTGAGCACGCTATAGAGGGCGGCCTGAAGCAACAGGGCCGCGGCCACGGCGGTGATGCGCTCGGGGCGATGTAGCCATGCGATCATCGCTCGTGACGGAAACCTCATCTACTCACCGGCCCGCTCGATTCTCAGTAACGGGAGGGCCGTCCGGGACTCGCGGAATTCCCCGCCTCCTCGCCTTGGATGTGTGAATCCGCAGAGGGTTCCGCATGACTTATGACGGCGGCCGTCCCAAGTGCATTCAAGCGGGCGCCGGTGCTATGCAGCACACTCTGCGCTCATAGGCTCAAAGTGCAGACCGCGGACCGGCACGACCGGAGAGAGGTCCGGCACATGACGCCGCATGGCAGACCAAGAGGCATCCGTGAGCAGGCTGGCCGCCAGCTTCATCCCGCCCATGGCGCTCGACTTCAGCAGCGAGACGCCGCTCTATAGGCAGATTTTCACCTGGTTTCAGCGGGCGGTCCTCTCCGGCAAGCTGCAACCGGGCCAGCGGGTGCCTTCCACGCGGGCACTCGCCAAGGAGCTCAACATCTCGCGCATCCCGGTGCTGAGTGCGTATGACCTCTTGATCGCGGAAGGCTACCTGCAGACCTTCGCCGGCACCGGCACGTGCGTCGCGAGGTCGCTGCAACACGCGCTATTCAGGCCTGAGATGGAGGCGCTCCACGAGACCATCAGCAAGCCACACCCCAGGGCAAGACGCGTGATCTCGCGGCGCGCCATGGGCATCGGCGCCTCTGCCCGCCCGGGGCTGCAACGGTACCGCGGTGCCAACCGACTCGAGCAGTTTCCCATCGCCGTCTGGTCGAAGCTCGTCAGCCGGCATGCGCGCAAAGTCTCGCGGGATCTCATGGGGTATGGCGATCCGATGGGCTTCGGGCCCTTCCGTGAGGTCGTCGCGGAGTATCTGCGGGCCTTCCGCGCCGTGAAATGCGACCCCGCGCAGATCATGGTGACCACGAGCCCGCAACAGGCCCTGCAGATTGCCGCGCTGGCACTGCTCGATCCGAAGGAGAGCGCCTGGATCGAGGAGCCCGCGCATCCGGCCACCCATCAGGCGATGAAGGCGGCCGGCGCTCACGTGATTCCCGTACCGGTCGATGAGGAAGGGCTCAATATCGAATACGGCATCCGCCAGGAAAGCTGTGCACGTGTCGCCCTCGTCACCCCATCGCATCAGTTTCCGCTGGGCGTGTGCATGAGCGCCGAGCGGCGGTTCGAGCTCCTCCGCTGGGCGCGAGACAACGGTGCATGGATCATCGAGGATGACTGCAACAGCGAATACCGTCTGCGAGGCACGCCTGTCTCCTCACTCCAGGGACTCGATGCCGACGGGCGGGTGATCTACGTGAGCACGCTCACCAAGGCCGTGTTTCCGGCGCTCAGGCTCGGATTCATCGTGATTCCGCGGGACCTCATCAGGAGCTTTGTCGACATCAGGAATGCCACCGATACCTTCGCCACCTCGGTGCTCTATCAGATGGCCATGACCGATTTCATCCGCGAAGGCCATTTCTCGCGCCACATGAGCCGCATGCGCGAGATCCGGATCGAGACGCGAGACGCGCTGGCGGCGGCGATCGTCGCCCAAATGGGGGGTCTTCTCGAGATAGTCGATGACGAAGCCGACACGCAGCTCGTGACACTGCTGCCCCCCGGAATGGATGACGGGGAGGTCGCGGCGAAGCTCCCCAAGCTGAGTACGGCGGTATATGCTCTATCCGAATGCTACGCGAGCAGCCCCCCCAGGGGTGGCCTCGTCATCGGATATGCCAACCTCAGTATCGAGGAGATCCCTGCCATTCTGGAAGCTCTGAAGATCGCCGTTCTTGCCAACATGCCGAGGCACTGAGAGCGTTGCAAGGTGAGCGCGAGGCACCCTTACGAATTCCGTAGCGTGCTGGCCGGAGTCGAGACGCTGCCGAGCGGCGTATCGAGGCCACGCCATCATCATGATGAGGGGTATGCGACGATCGTGCTCGCCGGCTCCGTCACGGAAGTCAGCTTTGCGGGTCGCATGTACGCAGAGGCGGGGCACGTCCTCCTTCACGGCCGATTCGACTGCCACATGGACCGCGCCAGCGGGAAGCAGCCGTTGCAAATCCTGCGTCTGCCCTGGCGGCACGACAGGGTCGAGGGGCAGTTCTACGTCGCGGACCCGGATGCGCTCGTCCGATTGGCTGAAATCGATCCCGACCGCGCCTCGGCCCAGCTGCACGAGGATCTGCGGGTCGTCGCGCCGCGTGACCGATATTGGGTGGACGAGCTCGCAGGAACGCTGCGCGACGGGTCGAGTCTGCAATTGCAGGTGTGGGCGGAGAGCCGCGGGTTGCGGCCGGATACGGTGTCGTCTGTCTTCGAGCGGGAATTCGGGGTGTATCCGAAGCGCTTCAGGCTGGAGTGTCGCACGCGGCTCGCCTGGCACGAGATCATGCACTCCACCTCCTCGCTCACCGATGTGGCGTTCAAGGTGGGCTTCTCGGATCTCGCCCATCTCAGCCGCAGCATCCATGCGCTGAGCGGCCGCTCCCCGAGCGACTGGCGCTCGATGCAGGCGATGCGGCAGCAGGCGCAAGGCCGCTCCGGTGTCCGAAATTCAAAAAAAGTCGCTTGCGCTTAGCCCCTGGCCGATGCCTCAGGAGGTGGTATCCGCCGCCGCAGTGGGCTCGTGCCCTGACCCTGACAACATACGGATCCGAGCGGTAGGCCCGGAATACGCAGCCTCTGCGCTGCTGATTCTCCGGGAGGCCTCGAAGTGGCTCGCCAGCCGCGGATTACGGCCCTGGTCGGAATGCGATCTGGAGAGGACGGACCTGTCACTCAACAGCTCATCGGGGTGTTTGATCCTCGGGTTCGCGGACAGCGAGCCGGCTGCGTGCATGCTGTTGCAGCGCAGCGACCCGGTCTACTGGCCGAGGGCAATCGAGGGCAGCGCGCTTTACCTCCACAAGCTCGCCGTGAGGCGCGCCTACGCGGGCCGCGGCTGGGGTCCGCGCATGATCGCCTGGGCGAAGGCCGAGACCCGACGGCGGCGAATTCGCCGGCTGCGCCTGGATACGCTGGCCGACTCACCGCTCGCCGATTTCTACGCCGCGCAGGGGTTTCGGTTAGTCGATCGCGCGAAACATCCCGAGGATGGCAGCCCGATGTGGCGCATGGAGTGCTGGCTGAGCCGCGGGGACTGGTTGAGCCCCGGGGACACTTAGCGTTTGCCGCGTCCCGGTCCTTCTTAGGCAGCGAGCATCCATGTTCCAAAGTCTGCCGTACCGAGCAGGGTGCGGAAGCCCTCCGGCATCCCCTCGTGCAGCATCGATTTGAGCAGGCCGTGAACCCCGAGCGAGCCGAGCTCGCGCCACATCTCATCCGATAGGGGCGCGGCGGCCGCCTGCATGACGAGCGTCAGCAGATAGAGAACGATCAGATGATTGTGCGCGGTGGTCAGATCGAAGGGGTAGGAATAGACCTTACAGTAAAGCGTATTGCGCAGAATCTGCGTCAGGACCGACGCCTCGCTCACTTCGAGACTGAATAGATCTCGCGGAATCTCGCGCGGCAATCGACGCAGTGCAGCGCGCTCCCAGCCGATGATCCTCGCAAGCATGCCACGGATGGCTTCACGCAGCTCTGCATTGACCTCGGCCGGGGGCTCGGCCAGCCATGCGGAGAGATCGATCGTCAGGTTGTCCTTCAGCGCGCCGAGGAGCCGTGCCCCTACATACAGTCGGCGTCGCATTGGAACATCGCCGGCGGCAAGCAAGTCGCACAACACCTTCTCGATATCCCGAAAGCGCTCCCAGGGAATAGCGATCCCAGGCGCGAGGCGATATGCATCCGCAGATCGCGGTTCAGCGTGGGCCAACCGCTCGCGCAGATCCTCCTCCCGTTCCTGCGGCCTTATCCCCAGACCCATGCGCACGCTGCCGCAGATGGGACTCAGAGCGACCGCGATGCCCTCCGGGGTGCGGGCGAAGGAGAACGGGAACACGCAGCATGCGCCGAAGGGCTGGCGTCCCAATGTTTGGTGAATGCGGCACATTCCGCGGGGGCCGAGAAATCGGCAAGTCTCATCGGGCCGCTTGAGCTGCAACTTGCCATCCGGCCGCTGTGGCAACCGTGTGCCGGTCATACCGGGGTCGAGTCTGTGCCATGGCATTGCATCGATGAGATGCTGCGCCTCCGAGGGCAGGGTGATCTCGTAGTCGTGCCGGCAGCATGCCGTGCTCATCTGGCAGCTGAAGCGCGCCTCCGGCAGTGAGATGAACGCGACCGGGGTACGCCAGTATCGGCGGAAGTAGCCGGCATCCAGCAGTGCACGCGGAACGGCGGGCTCGCTCTTGCTCATCCAGGGGTAGTCGGCGAGCGTCTGCAACAGGCCGTCCCTAAAAGACCATGACTCCACGCGGTCCGCGAGCGTGCACCACACGATCCGCGGTACGCCTTCCATCGTGCGCGCACCCAATGCGACCACGAGGGGACGCGCCTGGCCGCCTTCGCGTACTTCGAACCAGCTCACGGACTCGGGGACATCCGCGTCTGCCGTCGCCTGCAAAAGTACCGGGTCCGAGAACCTGGGCAGCCGATCCATGCCTTGAAGAGTGATGTCGCGGTGAGCGCGCGCGAACTCGACCTCGTCGATGCCGGCTGCCGGTCCCAAACCCTGTGCGTGGCGCACGGGCGCATCGGCCGCATGCATACGATAGAGCGCTGTCCCGCCCTCCGCGTGACACAGCGCCTCGAGGAATGCACGGAATAATTGCGTCAGTGCTGCCGCGGCGGCATCGCTCAGCGGCTCATGGCCGCTCGGACGGATGGTCGTATCGATATCCACAAACCCAGCTCCGCATCGAAAAACCCAGCTCCGCGGTCCGGAAGACCTCAATCGGAGGATACTCTGGAGCCCGCCCTCGGTCGGCACAATTTCCTTCGCTATACGCCCCGACCTGATCTCGTTCCAGCCGCGCCCAATTTGCGTGGCCGAGCCCGCGCGAGGCGCTTTGATCAGCTTACGCAAAGCGCCCGGGCAAACACTACTACCACTGCAGCGAGCGAACCTCACTGACTGGGTATAACTGATGGGTAAAGAAGACTGCTCGCGCAAGGCCGCGATCCGCCAGTGCTCCTTCGGTACTCACGAGACCTGACGCGTCCGATTGGACGTCTGTAAAGAGCGTGAATTTGTTGTAATTCTCTTGACAAGCAAACGCCGCCGAGTAGACTGCGCAGCCCTTATGCAATCCAACACACATGCACTGCACCTCTTCACCCGTAACGCGGGTATGCGGGCTTGCAACATCGGATATCGCGCTGGCCGCGAGACGGTGTCGTGCGCGCCCAGGTCGTGGATGTCCTGCTTGGACAGCATCGTTTCGGACTAGCCCTCCCATGAGCTCGGAGGGCTGGTTGCGGCAGCCCTCCGGGAAATCTCGACGTAACGAGGCCCCGGTCGGCTCTGCCATCGGGGCCTCGCCGTTTCTGCGGCTGGGCCCGTGAGGAGTTCGACACAGCGCCACGGCGTTGCGTCGCACAGAGGTCTGGACGGAAGCCGTGTCAGCGGAGCGGGCTCTTTGAGTCCCGCCTGGCGCGCTTGCGCTGTGATTGCGCTCGCGTGTACCGCACGGCCATCCCGAATCCTAACCACCTGACAAGTTAGCTCAGTGGGTAGAGCAACGGTCTGATAAACCGTCGGCCGCGGGTTCGAGTCCCGCACTTGCCAACCGGCACCTTGAAAGTGCCCTTGTGATGACAGCGGGGCTTCGGCCTCGCATCGAGGTGCCCCGGTGACCTTGCCGCACGGTGCGGCGCGCTTCGCGATCGAGGCGGCTGACAGGAGGAGAAGCAGGCCACAACGCGCAGACCGCCTCGAGCGGTTGGGGCGCGCGGCGCCGGAAGCGCTGATTGCGCTCGATAGCGCTCTTTCCGGAGACGGAAGGACCTCTGTCGGAGCGGCAGGGCGCGGATAGCGCCGCGGCCCCTACGGCCCGCGGTCCGGGCGTGGGTAGCACCTCGACCTATTTTTGAAGTGACTGGACGATGAGAGGAGATGAAAAATGTTCGCAATCAAGCGCATCACCATCGCCCAGCACGAGCGTGGCCTCCTGTTCCGTAATCGGAGCTTCGAGGCCGTTCTCGAGCCGGGCGTGCACCGGATCTTCGATCCGCTCAAGCGGACCGAGGTGCAGGTCTACGATCTGACGGTGCCGGAGTTCGAGCACCCGCGCGTCGACTTCCTCCTGGAGCAAGCGCGCGAGACGGTGGCGAAGTACTTCGTCATCGAGCAGATCGGCTACTCCGAGGTCGGCGTTGTGTACAAGAGCGGCAAGGTGTCGGGAGTGCTGGCTCCCGGAACCCGCCAGCTCTACTGGCGCGGCGCGATCGAGGTACGGGTCGAGCGGCAGGATATCTCGCAGAGCTTCGAGCTCACGAAGACCCTGGCGAAGCTCCTGGTCCGTGCGAAGCAGCCGCTCGCCACTCAGGTGGCCGAGGCTGTGAGCGCGGCCGAGGTGCCCGACACCGCGATCGGCTTGCTGATCGTCGATGGCGAGCTGGCGCAGGTCCTGCAGCCGGGCCTGCACGCCTTCTGGAAGTACCAGCGGGCGCTCAAGATCGAATTCGTCGATCGGCGTGTGCAGGCCATGGAGGTGGCGGGGCAGGAGATCCTGACCCGCGACAAGGTGAGCCTGCGGGTGAACCTGACGGCTCTCTGGCAGGTGCTCGATGCCGTGAAGGCCCGCTCGACGCTCAGCAACTTCGTGGAGTTTCTCTACAAGGAGCTGCAGTTCGCCCTACGTGAGGCAGTGGGCGCGCGGACCCTCGATGAGCTCCTGGGTGACAAGGGCGCACTCGACCGCGAGGTCGGGAATGCCGTGCGCGCCACGAGGAGCATGGACTCGCCGTGCGCTCCGTCGGGGTCAAGGACGTGATCCTGCCGGGTGAGATGAAGACCATCCTCAATCAGGTGGTCGAGGCGGAGAAGGTGGCTCAGGCCTACCTGATCCGCCGCCGCGAGGAAACGGCAGCGACCCGCTCGCTGCTCAACACCGCGCGGCTCATGGACGAGAACCCGACGCTCCTGCGGATGAAGGAGCTGGAGACGCTCGAGAAGGTGACCGAGAAGATCGACAAGCTCACGGTCTTCGGTGGCCTCGACGGCGTGCTGAAGGACATGGTGCGGATTCAGGTGCCAGGCGCCTGAGCCGCAGCAGGCGGCGTCCCGGCGGGCTCTGAGTTTCAGGGCTCGCCGGGATCATTCCCATGTGACCTGGTAGCGGCGTGCGCGTTGAAGGCCCGCACGTGGCTGCCGTCCCGGCTGCAGCCGTGGCTTAGACGGAATCGGCCTCCGCGGGCGCAGTTTTGGTACCTTCAATCAATCCATATACCGCCAGAGCGAACCCCGCATGCGGGTCAAGACGCTGCGAAGAGTTCTTGATCAGCAGGGCAGTTGCGATAGCGGCCGCGTCGGCTGCGTCGACATCGCTCAGTCCATATCTGTCGCGAATTGCCGCGAACCGGGTCCCCAGGACCTTCTGAGTCTCGAGGAACGGTTCCTTCTGGCCACTCACCTTGCCCTGGCTGGCCGAGACCTTCGATGGATCGAGCTTTACTCCAACGCCTTGGAGCACCCCAGCTATGATCTGAACGAGGCGCGGTCCCTGCTGATTCGCCTGCTCCGAAAGTACGACGGCGCCAGGCTGAATACCGGTCAGGGGAAGTCCGAAGGAACGGAAAAGAAATGATCCTGCCATCCGCGCAACGGCCCCAATGACAGTCTCGGCTGCAAAAGTTCCACCTTGGTCAAAGGCCTGGATGGCGATCGTGCCGAACTCGCTCGCGGCGTTCAATTGTGCTTGCGTGAATGAAGCCACATTGTTTCCGGAACCATTGACGCAAAGCGAGTGTACCTCGGCTCCACTAACAGTGCTCGTAACGTGGCACGTTGCTCAGTTGGGGCTTCATTCAACGGCCCGTGTACCTGCAGGTGGCTTGATTAGTCCGTCTCGCTTCGCCAAGCTGCGCCTATGCGCGCCAAAATCGTCAGTCTCAACGATGCGAAGACTCACCTTGTTAGCCTCATAGCTCGCGCGGAGCGCGGCGAGCGCATTGTCATTGTCCGGGCGGGCAAGCCGGTTGCGGAGCTTCAGCCTGTGCGCAAGATGAGAAAGCGGTCCACCCCGCTAGACGACCCGTTGCTCCGAGTAGACGAGTACAGCTACGAGGGTCCGATTGGCCCGACGACCAATCGGGAGACTGACAACATCGTCTGCGGTATCTAGCGAGGTCCGCGGCGACACCTCGCCTTCCTTGCGCTTTTCACCAAGGCAGCAGAGGTCACCCCCGCGTCGGGTGAGGCGAACTCGTGCCGCGGTAGGGTATCAGGGCGGTCACGGTACGCTTCGAGTCCTTCGCGGATCTCTTCGAAGAGATTGCGCTTCTTTGCAGTATTCATTTCACGCCCCGCTCGAGTGTAATGACACCTCTGCATCGAATAGCCCCTCCAGAATGCTGTGAGTGCCACGCAAGCCGTCGACCACCCGCCGCGCCCAATCCAGGTATTCGCGCCGACGCTCGAGCGGCCAGTCCGCTGGCGGAGTGCGCCGGATGTCGCGGAGATTGCAAATCTTGTCGGCCAGCTTTACGAGCTTCGCGCGGAGGCTGAGAGCAGGAGCATGCTCGATCTGAAGTCGCTTGCGGTCGGCTTTTGACAGCGCTTTGTCATCGGTGACCTCGAGCACAATTGCAGTGATCTCTTCACCGAAGAGTCTGCGTAGCTCTTCGGCTGTGGTGTCCGTGTCCTCTACCGTATCATGCAGAAGCCCAGCGACAATGGTAGCAACGTCAACTATGCCGGCCTCGCTTGCAAGCACGTTGGCGAGCGCTATTGGATGGTTGATGTACGGCGAAGCCTCGACATCCTTGCGGCGCTGGTTGCGATGCTTTTCGGCCGCGAACGCAGCGGCGGAGACCAGAACTGAAATATCCTTGCGTGCAGGGGAGCGAATCACTGCCCCACGCTTGCCGCCGCTAAAGTCGTATTCGTCTCGCATAGTGAGCTGCCTCTGCTTCGCTCGCCGGTGCAAATACGCCGTGAGTGAGATCACTGTAGGTAGCAACAGGACTTCGCTCGAGCGCATCCCTTCCGCGCGAGAATAACGTCGGATTGCAGTTGAGCCAAGCGCATTCTCGAAACAATGGAATTCACACGACGTCTCAGAACGACGTCAATTACTACGTTGCACGCAGACGCATGGCGTGTACGGCGCGGAACCCGGAACCCTAACAAATGGCCGCGTAATCTTGGGACCTTACGGGCTAGTTGGTTGCGTGCGGTATGCCCTTCTAGACTGCCCGGGGCCGGACTCACAATAGCTTCGTAAACTATTGATATTTCAGGGATTGATCCGGCTCAATTCTCCAGCTTACCCCCGTTTTCGGCTGAGCCTGCCTTCGCCATCCGAGGCGGCCCTCGCCGGTGGTGGAACACCGACGAGGGCCTACCACAACCAGCCTGGTTTGGAGGCCGATCATGGGTACTGCTACACGGCGAGATTCTACTCGCACGTCACGATCACGCTCTTCTCGGATGTCCTCAGCTGTCCGCAGACGGTCTAAGCGGATTGCTGAGCCGGATCTCGATGGTCTGCTCGGCAGGTTCGCCGATGCGATCACGCTGATCCGCGTCTCTCACCGATCACTCGATGCGCTCGAGGTCGCCTTCGAGGAGGAGTTCGTGCTGCGGAGAGGGCTCGCCGCACTCGATGCCGCCTATAACGAACTCGATCTGGCCATTGTCGCCATCCACACGCGCCCGCCGCATGCCAAGGGCGACCAACAGCGTCCATCGCCGTCACGGCCAGGGCGTTCACTTGCGTAGTGCTCAGGGAATCTCAGGCGGTATCGGGAGCGTTTACGCGGTATCAACCCGAACGGAGAGTCCATGGGTATCCAACAGTGTCATCCCGTTTCTAAGCCTGACATCTGGTGGTGTCTCAGAGCACCAGGGGACCGGAAAAAAGTTGGAGTATTGGGGCGAATTCGGTACCAATAGAGGCTTCCATTTTCAAATTGCCTGAATACACTCGGCCTGCAGGTGAGTTGCAAACTCCAACTTTCGCTCGGCCAAATCTGCCACAGGTCCATTGTCTTCGCGGAGAGGTATCTGCCATGAACGATCGCGTGCTGTACTCCATCACCGAGGCCCGGGAGCTCCTGGGCAAGATGTCGCGGAACATGATCTACGGCTTGCTGCGCAGCGGTGAGCTGACGAGCGTGGTCATTGGAACCCGGCGTTACATCTCTGCAGAGGCAATCTCGGAGCTGGTCAAGAAGTCGACGACAACCCGGAGCCCAGCCATCGGGGCCCTACGCTCTCGACCCATTCAGCCGTCGCTAGGGCTTATCCCGCCGCCACAGAGTGCTCGGTCGCGACGACGGGTCGGTCACAGCTGACCGACCTGGTAGACGGTCTTATGAGCTGTGCAAGAGGGCATCATGAAATTCGACCGATGGGTTCGCCGGTGTGGGCGAGCCCTGGTCCGGTTTACCGTATGATTGGTGCGTGCGCGGCGCAGCTCGTACGCGGAACGGCGTTTTGGAGTTGGTGTTTTGTTGAGGGCAGGATAGCGAAGTGTCCGCGATGTGCTGCACGAGAGGATCAACTCTCGTGACCAGCGACGGAGCCCGCTCACGATTGCCGACCATTACCGTGCGTCTCTCGCCGGAGGAGAAGCGGCGGTTCGCGGAGTTAGCGGCAAGCCGGGGGCTCTCGGAATGTGCACTCGCCGTACTCACGCTCCGCGCATTGCTGATCTCAGGCACGTCCTCCGTGCCCGACATCCCGAGCGCGTCGCCCCGTGAGGCGGCGACGGACCGGATCACCATACGATTGAGGCCAGGAGATGGCGCAGCCCTTGAGGCCCGTGCCGCCCGGCGGCGGATGAAGACCTCGACGTACCTTTCAGCGCTGGTGCGCTCCCATATCGCCGCCGATGCGGTCCTCACGGCCAACGAGCTCGAAACCGTCAAGCAAGCAGTCATCGTGCTTGCAGGAGTAGGGCGGGTCCTCTCTCGGATCGCCCGCTGTGGCAGCCAGGAAGGCTCTCTATCGCCCGAAGTGGGGCAGGCCTTGGCACAGACCCGCTCCGTCGTTGCCGCTGTAGAGCAGCGCACAAGCGATTTGGCGCGGGCGGCACTTCGGTGCTGGGAGGCACGGTATGAGTAGACGACCGTTTCGGTTCCCCTCTGATGAGCTTCCCCTTCTCGACCTGGCGAGTCCTGGCCGCGCGGGACCGCCCCCGACCATGCGGTTCAGTCCGGCACAGATCGAGCAGATCAGGCGGACCGTCAGAAAAACGCCGGAAGTGATGGTAAAGGTCACTGGCGGTGGCGCAAATGCCGGCAGCGTTGCCGCGCATTTCGCCTACATCAGCCGGAAGGGGAAGCTCGAGATCGAGACGGACGAGGGTGAACGGCTCGCCGGCACCGACGCGCAACGGACGTTTCTGGCGGCCTGGCACCTCGAGCTATCCGCAGGGCAGTATCGCGGTCCACGCGACCAGCGCGCCGACGCCCGGCAAGCCAAGCTGGTTCACAAAATTGTGCTGTCGATGCCGTCGCCGACCCCACCGGAGAAGGTGCTCGCTGCAGCCCGCGCGTTCGCCAGAGAGAAATTCGGATTCCGGCACCGCTATGCGATGGCACTCCATGCGGACCAGGCTCACCCTCACGTCCATCTGGTCGTGAAAGCCGAGGACGAGTACGGAAGGCGCCTGCATATCGACAAACCCATGCTAAGGGAATGGCGCGAGGACTTCGCGCGGACGATGAGGGAGCAGGGGATCGCCGCAAACGCGACATCACGCGTCATCCGCGGCCGGAACAAAGGTAAGACGCGCGACGGAGCTTTCCGCGCCCAGCGCCGAGGGAAGTCGAGCGCGATCCGCGCAAAGGTGACGATGATAGCGACGGAGCTGGCGAAGAGCGGCCGCTTCAGCCGAGCCGAGCCACGCTCATCGAAACACGGAAAGCCGTCGTCGCGAACTGGATGAGGATCGCAGATACGCTTGACCGACAAGGCGAGGTTATTCTCGCCGGAGATGTGCGGTACTTCGCGAAGCAGCTCCCGCCTGTTCGCACAGATACGGAGAGCCTAGCCGCGAAATTCGCCGAGCATTTGATCGCTTCTAAGGGCGTGCTCCGCGTAGGCCGCTACCCCGACCGCCACACGCCCACTCGATGATTTCGCCGGATCACCGGGTGTATGACCAAGTGATACACTTACCAAGGCCCGGATTCGAATTAAAGCATCAGCGATGGGACCTGCCCGCCCGTCACGGCAACGGTATCGGAGGGGGAGTGACAACACCAATGGCGACGAAGCACTTTAAGAACTGTCTAGGAGTGTTTCAGGGAGGTGGATGCAAGGCTCTTGCATTCGTTGGTGCGTATCGTGAAGCACATGAAAGGGGCGTTTTCTATTCTCAACTTGCAGGAACATCTGCCGGCTCTATCGTCGCAGCATTAATTGCAGCGGGTGCGTCGCCGGACTACCTTGAGAGAGCGGTTCTAGAGACTGACTTCAGAACTCTTATAAGGCCCGCCGACAATTCCATCTCTGGCCAACGATATATAATCGCTGGTACGCTCACGGCACTCGGTCCGCAAAAATACAGAAACGCGGTACGCTTTCTTCAACATCTTGGATTGTTCAGTTCTGCTGCTATTGAGATATGGTTGGAAGGCCATCTGGCGAACCTCCTAGGCACCCCGACAGGCCATAAAGTCACATTCGAAGACTTAAATGTTCCGCTTCATGTTGTCGCAACTGAGGTCGGCACGGCAAAACCCGCCATCTGGAATCTCGACGACACGCCAAGGGACTCCGTGGCACATGCCGTACGGTGCTCTTGCACCATTCCGTTCTTTTTTCAGCCCGTACGCGGCCGATTTGTGGATGGTGGCGTGGTAAGCAACCTTCCAGCATTTGCTTTAAGTCGTTCACATCGCCGCGGCTTCGAAAAGATACTTTGCTTCACTTTCGCCCCATCGGCCAATTCGAGACCAACGGACCCAGAAGAGCAGGACCCACAGCAGTACCTGCTCGATCTCGTGGCATCGATAATCGACGGAGGCGTCTCGATTCAGTCGTCACTGCAAGATGATCTCCACGTGGTACAAATCGGAGAACTTCCCTTAGGAACGCTAGACTTCAGCCGCATCAACCCTGACACCGTGACCTCTATGTTTGCAGCGGGAGTTGCTGCCGCGAAGTCCTTCTTTGACTCGGAACCGACGAGATTACAGATAGACGGCAATACACGGCCGATACTTCGCACCGAACCGGAAACCCTAAATCAAATCGTCCGGGAGGACGTTGGCGCCAGAGACGAGATATGGATGCTTCTTTCGCGCACAAGATACGTATATAACCTTTTTCCCACCCTATTACATTGGAGACTTACGGGGGCCGCGCTTGTGGTCGTTACAAGGCCTCTAAATGCTCAGGACCGATCGCCGGAGGCGCAACATGAGCGATTCCGGCGCCTCGTGCTTAGATGCTTAGGTACTCGTCTCATAGAAGCCGAACCGCTGCCGTTTGAGGGATTCTTTTTCCGACGCGATGGAGGACTTGGAAATGCTGTGATTCTTGACGGTAGTCGCGATGAGGAAACGCTCGCCAACTTCGCGGCGAAGTATGATAGGCAGCATGACTTCGTGGCTATAAATACAATGCTTGCCAAAGCGATGGAGGTCGTCGACAACCATCCCTACGTCGGCTCGGCCCGGCAAATGGAGCTTGTCCAGGGCGGGCTGGATCCACTCACAGAACGGCTCAGGACCATAGAGCAATACAGGAGCAGGGACGTCACTATTGACTTCGAAGAAGTCGATGTGGGCAAGATCGTATTTCTAACGAAGTACGTTAAGTCGTACAAATACGGTCAAATCTGGCGGCTTTTCGACATCTACAAGACGCGCAATTTTCGGCTGTTTGATAGCGTGCAGATACAATACACCTGGCCACACAAAGTAATCAATATGCCTGTTACCCCACCGGTAGCCGAAGAACACGATGGCCGACTCTTTCTGTTGGAAGGCAATAGCAGATTGACGTACCTGATTAAAGAGCAGCGCGCAAGTCGGGTTTATCTGCTAGTTATCAGAAATGTCTCATCTCGACTTCCGACAACCGGACAATTTAAAGCCAATCAGTTACTAATTTCCGACGAGGCCAAGGTGGGGTCCGATCGCTACGAGGGCTGGACACGGGCGGATTACCGTCCTATCGAAGCCGCGGCGCGAGCACCACATCTTTATACAGAGAATTATGTATGAAGAGCATAGACGCAATCGAGGAAGTGCTTGCGGCGCACCCGACAGTGAGATGGACTCGGCTCTTTGCATTTTCCACGAAGACCAAGCTTCAGGATCGCGTTAAAGATCTGGATCCGCTGGAGGGCAAACTAGTAGAGTCCGCGCTCACACGGAAGGCAAAAGATGGCTCGAGATTCTGGGACGCGTTGCTGGGAGAAATGGCACTCCAAGGCGCAACGAGCAAACGTCTGCTTGGGGAAGTGTTTTACCACCAACCGAATTCGCACTATCTGTTTGTGGAGCCCGCAGATCTGCGAAAGATAATTACGGGGCGTGAGTCAGAGTGTCTTGCACTAAATTCAAAGGTAACCCTGCAGGATGGGACTTCGCGGCATATCCCGTTGTTGGACTTTAAACTAGCGTCCAAGAACTCCAATCACCAACTTGCTCGGGATTGCATTTCGGCACTCGGTCTGCGCGGCTTTCTCCTCGACAGTGGCAGATCCTATCACTTCATCGGTGCATCGCTCGTCAGCGGTAGCGACCTGTTTGATGTCCTTGCGAAGTTCGTATTACTAAATCCACTAGCTGATAAGGCATGGGCGGCTCATCAGTTGCTAGAACGCTCGGCTTCGCTGCGTATTACGGGCAAATCCGGTAATACTCCTGAGGTCATCGATCGGGTATGACCGAACACACTCCGGCCAAGTGAAGCGTGACGAAGGGAATGCCACTCCGGGAGGCGGCCGGCCGGTAAGTCGCAATCCCAGGCGGGCCTGTCCTGGAGGCTCAGTGAACCCCGAGCCGACCACGCCGTTCCGCGATGCTTGACATGCTTAGCAGTGCTAAGTATACTAAGCATCATGACGAAATTGGTTCAGACTCTTGCGACGTTCATCTCGGACGCCCGCGCGAAAGCAGGTTTAACTCTTCGTGCCGTCGAGAAGGAAACAGGAATATCCAACGCCTACCTGAGTCAATTGGAACACGGTAAGATTCAAACGCCGGCGCCGCAGAATTTGCACAAGCTCGCGTCCCTATACCGGGTTCCGTATGAGATCTTGATGGAACTCGCCGGATATCCCGTCCCAAAGTCTACGGCCGCTACTTCCCAAGCAGCAGGGGACACCATAGCTGCAAGAATTGGAAGCGTCACGAAGGAGGAGGAAGACGCTCTGGTGGAGTACCTACAGTTCCTTCGCTTGCGCAAACGGAGTCGCTGATGAAATGGTCCTACTCTGCCAGCCGCTCCTTCAAGCAGTGCCAGCGGCAGTGGTATTACAAGAACATCATCGCCAATGGAAGGGCAAAGGCAGACCCTGTTCGCAAACAGGCCTATTTGCTAAGTAAGCTCCAAAGCGTGAGCGCTTGGCGCGGCAAAATCGTCGATGACATCATTTCAAAGATGATTGTTCCATGCCTGAATCGTAAGGCCCAGATCACTTTGAAGATGGCAAAGCTCCGGGCCCGGGAGCTATTCGACAATCAACTGGCTTTCGCTAAAAGCCATTCTGCACTGGATTTAGACCTTCAGCCGTCGAAGCATGGCGACAGCTTTGCGCTCCTGTATGCCGTCCAATATGACGGCGGCGTTCGCGATGGCGAGACGGAAGCGGCATGGCACGAAATCGAATCCGCCCTTGGCAACCTCTTCGCCCTCGGTGCCATCAAAGACTTGCTCAAGTCGTCCGACTACGTCGTCGCGCAACGGGCACTTACCTTCGCCGTGATGGACGGAATTACGACGCTGGCATATCCGGACGCGATTGCCTTTCGGCACCAGGAGCCGCCGGTCATTCTAGATTGGAAGGTTCACGTGTTTGGGCAAAACGACGCGTGGCTTCAGCTTGCGATATATGCGATAGCGCTAAGCCGATGCGGAGCGCACAAAGACTTCCCGGAGGGATTCAAAGTTGAACCGTCCAGCGTCAAGCTATATGAAGCGCAACTATTGACGAACGCCGTCCGCGAGCATTGTTTGGACGGGGAGCAGATCGAAGAGGCTGAGGAATACCTGATTAGCTCGGCGTACGAGATTGCTTGCTTGACCGAGGGTGGCGGCTATTCAGACCTGAATGTTGAAGACTTTAGGCCAGCACTACATGCGGAGATTTGTCAGCGCTGTGCCTTCCGGGCGATATGCTGGGAGGGTCAACATGTCCATTGAGATGAACTGCTTTTATATAGACGGCTTGAAAGCTCTTTCAACGCAGTATCGTCTCTTTCAGGTCATCGGTTTGCATCGCGATAGCCCAGAGTACTACCACAATGTCCAACGCATCATCCGACGCCTCAGCTTTCTGATGAAGGCTCCGGTTACTACACATGACGTCAACGACGAAACCTTTTTCGTCATCCCAAAGGGCTACGGCAATCCGCCCGACCACATCACGCTGGTAGGGTCCGTCGCAACACTCAAGGATACGGGCCGCGAGATTGATCTTCAGTTCGACACGAGCTCGGCTGGGCTCGATCCGGTCCGTCTCAGATTTCTTCAATTCGCAATTCAGAACCCTCTTTGGTCCGATTCCAGGCTGTGGCTACCTTCGACCGGAAAACCGTTCTTCTCGAAGCATCCCGATAAGCATATCGGGGGTCTTGACCTATTCACGGGATTCGCGGCCCGCGTCGCCCGCCATCCGGAGGGCGGGTTTGGTCTCATAGTCGATCTTCGGCGAAAGCTTGTGTCCAGATCCTCCCTTGGCTCAAACGTGACCCGCGATCAGCTTACCAAGCTTAAGGGCCGGTCATGCGTCTACCGTATGGGTGAGAAATGGTTTGAGGTTCGCATTTCCGGCATGGACGACCGAAGGGTCGGAGAGCCGTCTATCCCCCTCAACGGCAAACCGGTAAGCCTCCTCCAGTATTTGCATACGCAATCCCCGAGGCCGGTTCCGCCCTCCATCGCGCATATGAGGACAGACGGCGCCGCAATTTACTATCGCACGAACGGCCCCGAGCAGAGGGCCGCTCCGGCAGAGCTCTGCTACCTTGTTGAGGACACCCACACTGCTGAGGGGGCGAGGAGCCAACCCGAAACGGTTATTGATCCTGATGTAAGGTACCCTGAGATCACAAACATCATAAGGACGTTTTTCAAGAGCATTCGTGTTGGCAATACAGTGTTGTCCGTGCGCGATGCGCCCTCGCGTATTTCAGATCGTTCCTTCCAAGTCCCGACGCTGCGGTTCGGCAACGAGACAACCTTGCGGCCGGACGAATGCCATGACAGGGACTCCGCGATTCAAGACTACGGCAAGCGCCGCATGGCCCTGCTGAGCGATCCCAACGCGGGATTCTATGTGCGTTCACCTTTCGATCGTCAGTATTTCATTCTGCCGAAGAGCATTGCGAACAGCTCCGGGGAACGCTTCATCGCTGACCTAAAAAGGCAAGTAGAATCTCTCTACCCGAACGGGGGAGGGTACACTCCGGAGGTAATCGAATACGACGACCTTACGGGTCGCCGAGACTTTGTTGGACAGTCACGGGCTATAAAGGCGGCTATCGAGTCCGCTCGTGTGAAGCCGGGATTCGCGGTCGTGATGCAACACCGGCGTAACCGTAGCCCAAGATCGGCCGATCAGCTATCTGCCTGGACGGTCAAGGAGCTATCGCGCCAATTTGAACTGACCGCCGCCGTGATACACACAGATATGATCAAGAGGGCATACGGAACAGTCACTAGAAACGGCGAGACCCAATACGTTATCGCGGACGCAGAGTCACGCCGCTTTCTGGGTTACCTGCGAAACGTGGCCATCAATAAAATTCTCCTCACAAACGGCAAATGGCCATTCGTGCTAGACACACCGCTTCATGCTGATGTTGTTATCGGAATCGATGTAAAACACAACACCGCTGCCTTCACGCTCATTGCCGATGGGGGGCGGATCATCCGCTTTCAGACAAGTCCGTCCAAGCAAAAGGAACAACTTCTCAGAAACCAGGTCGCGAAATATGTTGTCGAGCTGATTTCCAAGGAGCGACGACACGTAAGGAGACCTCCTAAGAGCGTCGTCGTCCACCGCGACGGCCGGGCATGGCCGTCAGAGATAGACGGCATAAGAGACGCGTGTATCTCACTGGCAAAAGAGGGGATAATCGACCCGGGGTGGCAACTTACCGTCGTGGATATTTCTAAATCCGCGCCGGCGCCAGTGAGATATTTCCAGACTATTCCATCTCATAACCGCCAGGGGCTTCGGGTCGAGAACCCGCTTGTCGGAGTGTGGAGCGCCTTCACGGATGATGAGTCATACGTTTCGACAACTGGGAAACCTTTTAGGATTCCGGGCACAGCGAATCCGCTCCACATCAGGCGAGCTTACGGAAACATGCCCATCGAACAGTGCGCGGCGGACGTATTCTCATTGAGCTGCCTGACCTGGCCTAGACCCGAGGGAGCTATGAGGCTTCCCATATCCATCAAGTTGTGTGACCGGACGCTTTTCGATGAGGCGGCCGAATACGACGAGGATGCAATCGAATTCGAGAACTCAGATGCAGCAGGAGGAGCACAATGAGTGACCTGAGTCTGCTGACAGGCGTGTACGCGAACGTCGAGACGTATGCAACCCTAGTGGACAGGGTGATCGAAGGGCTTCGGCAACCGGCAGCAAGCGGCTTAGGAGATGAGCGCGCCAAATTGGCAAATCTGCTCATCGATGCAAGTACTCAGGGTCGGACAAGTCGGTCCCGCGAAGCGCTCATTCTGGATAGTCTCCTACGCGATGAGTCTGGTCAGCAGAGGATTGACCTGCAGGCCCTTGGGCAGCGGCTCCTAAGCGGCACGGTCGATAAGACCAGTCAGTCTCAACTTGAAGCCCTCGCTGAACAGTTAGAGAAAGAGCGCGCCGAGGTGGCCAGCCGGCTCCGAGGACGCTGATGATTGAGCCATATCTAATAGGTTCCGTTACGCAAGCGCTTGAGAGGGCGCGACAGCTCATTCAGATCGTTCAAGGCCCGTACCCGCGCGAATATGACGGTCTTCGGCAAATTTGCCTTACTAGGCTTGACGTCATTCGCCGAGATCTTCTTGAGCTGACCCGAGAGTCAATAGTGGATCCCAGACTCCAGACTCCGCGACGGGTCAGGCACCTTAAACGGATCATGGGGCAGCTCAGTGCTACCGAAAGCGTCGGTGTTTTTGCTCTTAGCAGGACGCGCAGCGATGATGACTTTCTGAATCGGTTCATTACCGATATCTGCGATGACATTGCGTATCCGCTCATCCGGCCGACAATATGCCAGATGTCGCAAGACTACTTTCATATCTATCCCGACTTCAACTTGCTCTGCATGCCGCTGATCGAAGGACGCTTTCTTCTTCATCTTCCGGATATCTACCACGAGCTGTGCCATCCCCTTCATCGGCCGCAGAATGCCGATCTCCCCGGCCTCGAGGCATATTGGAGCGTCCCCCATTTGAACCGGACATAGCTGCGTAACGAGGGACTAGGCTTACGCCTAGTCATACGCCTATGCCCAACACCACTGAACGAATCGAAGTCCTGTCCAGCATTCAGCGCCGGCGCCGGTATTCGCTCGATGAGAAGATGACCGTCCTGGCCGAGGCGGCCCAGCCCGGCATGTCCATTTCCTATGTGGCCCGCCGTCATGGTATTAGTCCCAGCCTGCTTTTCGGCTGGAGACGGCGAATGAGCGAAGGCGGTAAAGAGGCTGTCCGAGCGGACGACTCCGTGGTCGCCAGCTCTGAGGTTCGCGCGTTGGAGAAGCGGATCCGGGAGCTCGAGCGCGTGCTCGGGAAGAAGACCCTGGAGAACGAGATCCTGCGCGAAGCGCTGAAAATTGCCCAGGAAAAAAAACTGATCTCGCACTTGCCGTCGTTACCCGACGGGGATACGCCGTGAGGCGGGTTGCCAAGGCGCTGGGAGTCTCGCGATCGCAGCTCCACGAGCGGCTGCGCCACGGATTGCAGGAACGCCGGCGCTATGAGAAGGCCGAGGATGCCTCGCTGTTGGAGTCCGTGCGCCGCCTGGTCGATGAGCGGCCGACGTACGGCTATCGGCGCATCGGAGTTCTGCTGAACCGAGAGCGCCTGCAGGCCGGTCTTCCTCGCCTGAACCACAAGAGGATGTACCGCCTGATGGCCCAGAACGGCTTGCTGCTGCAGCGCTATACCGGCAAACCGCCTGGACGCGCGCACGATGGGCAGATCATCACGATCCGGCCGAATCTGCGCTGGACCTCCGACTGCTTCGAGATCCCTTGCTGGAACGGTGAGGTCGTGCGTGTTGCCTTCGCCCTCGACACCTGCGATCGGGAAGCGATTTCCTGGTGTGCCACGACTGGCGGCATCAGCGGCGAGATGATCCGCGATCTGATGCTGCAGGCCACCGAGAAGCGTTTTGGGACCCCGCACACGCCGCACCCCATCCAATGGCTCTCGGACAACGGAAGCGCCTATAGAGCCTACGACACGATCGACTTCGCCATCGGCCTGGGGCTGGCTCCCTGCTTCACCCCGGTGCGCAGCCCCCAGTCCAACGGAATGGCCGAGGCGTTCGTGAAGACCTTCAAACGCGACTACGTCTACGTTCATGATCGCCCGGACGCTCAGACCGTGCTCTCCCAGTTATCCCGATGGTTCGAGGACTACAACGACATCCATCCCCACAAAGCCCTGCGCCTGAAGTCACCCCGAGAGTTCATCCGCAGCCTTCAGCAACCTGCAGCCTGTCCGGTCGGATAGGGGCAACTCCATAGGGCTTGGTGACTTCGAGCTGATCGTAGCGACAGGCGTCGGGCAAAAACGATTGCCCGAAAACCGTCCCATTTGGGCTCATACAGGTATGCGCCGTCGGGCAGCTCATCGGCGAGCTTGGCCAGCATCGGAAGGATGGGCGGCTTCATCCTAAGGCCAGAGGAGTTTCTCTTGGCGCCACACGGTTTCGCCGGTCGGATCGCTCGAGCCATGTCGCATTGAAGAGCAACCTGCGAGCGACCACAGGGAGACGAAATGGAGCGGATGCGGCGATGTTCCAGGTTGTTAAATTGATACAACCTGGAAGCCGGCCCGGACTGCCATGGCTGTCAGAGCAGCCGGCACAGGACCCAGGAGTTGAGTGCTAGGATGAGGACGGCAACCGCCCAGAGCGCGACTCCGGTCGTGACTCCAAAGGCGTGCACCCCCAGATACGTTCGCCGGGTCGTAAACCAGAGGAGTGGCAGGACGGCGCACGGCAGCTGCAGCCCGAGCACGACTTGGCTGAGGATCAGGAGCTTTGCAACGCCCGCGCTACCGAACCATATGGCGGCTCCCACAGCGGGCACTATCGCCAGGCAGCGGGTCAGCATCGCGCGGCGCCCGGGAGACAGGCGAAGATCGAGAAATCCTTCCATCACCACCTGTCCGGCGAGAGTGCCGGTGATGGATGAGCTGAGTCCAGAGGCGACGAGTCCGACACCGAAGAGAGCACTCGCCGCGCCCACGCCGAGCAACGGCGTCAGGAGGCGATAGGCTTTTCCGAGCTCAGTGACCGGGGGAAGGCCGGCTCTGTGGAAGGCGCCTGCCGCGAGGACCAAAATGCCGACGTTGACGAGCAATGCGAGCGCGAGCGCTATGTTGGAATCCAGTGTCGCATAGCGGATGGCTTGATGCCGGCCGCGTTCGCTGCGCTCGAAATCCCTGGTCTGCACCACCGCCGAATGCAGATACAGATTGTGTGGCATAACGGTGGCGCCAATGATGCCGACCGAAAGGTAGAGCATGTCTGGGCGCGTGAGAATCCCGGATGAAGGAATGAAGCCGGCCAGTACTTCCAGTGGCGGCGGTCGAAGCCAAATCAGCTGCGCCGCAAAGCATCCAGCGATGATGACGGTCAGCAAAATGATGACAGCCTCGAGCGGGCGTACTCCCCGCCGTCGAAGCGCCAGGACCAGGATGACGTCAAATGCAGTGACACAGACGCCGATTCCCATCGGAATGTGAAACAGCAACTGCAGTCCGCAGGCCATACCGAGGACCTCGGCGAGGTTGCACGCGACGATAGCGATCTCGCAGCCGAGCCAGAGCGATAGATTGACGCGCTTACCAAAATGCTCCCGGCATGCCTGAGCCAAATCGGTTCCGGAGGCCGCCCCAAGCCTCAGTGCCGCCGCCTGTAGAAGCATCGCCATCAGGCTCGCGAAAACCACGATGCTGAGTAGGGAGTATCCGAAGGCGGAGCCGGCTCCGAGAGAGGTGGCCCAATTGCCAGGGTCCATATAGCCGACCGCAATGAGATAACCCGGGCCTGTAAACGAGAGCAGACGGCGCCAGACGGAAACGCCGGCCGTCACGGCCGGTACAGCTAGTGCGCTTTGGCGTTGCCCGCCTGCGAAAATTCGCCGACCCCACTGCAGCGGCCGTCTCGGGGCGGCCGGTCCAGTGCGAAGCTCAGAAGCGACGCTGTTCATATGATGGCGCGGGGCGGGGCCGTCCAGGCCGGGAATGACCTTTGGTCAGTCCCGGCCTGGACGTGGCTATCGCCTCGGCAATCTCGAGCCCGCTAGTGCCGCGAGGGCCCTTCCGTATTTGGCGGCGTCTGCGGTCCCTTGCGAGCTTTTGCCGCGGCAGCGTTTCCGTCCGCTCCCAGCATAGCACCGGTCATCGGATCGCCCGCAGTGTCTGACCTGAGCCGCGCCGCAGCCTCTCGGAGCAGTTTGGCCTCCTCATGACTGACTTTGACTTGCGGTAACCCATCGCCGCCATCGACAGCCGGTTGTGCATCGCGGAATTCGAATGCGGGCTCCCTGTTCCACGGTCCCCGTGCTTCCCCCTCTCCGGTCGACATGTTGAAATAAACGTTCTCGAATTCCTTAACCGGCGCTAGCTTGCCCGGCGGGAAACTCGGCTGGATCGAGTAAAGCGCCTTTTCGAATGACTGCTGATGAGAGACCTCCCGGGTCATGAGGAATCCAAGCGCTTCGCGCACGCCAGGATCTGCGGTGCAGTTCATGAGGCGCTCGTACGTGATCTTAGCTCTGGCCTCGGCGGCGATGTTCGACCGCAGATCACAGGTCGGGTCGCCTATCGTGTCGACATAGGCCGCGGTCCAGGGCACGCCCGCGGAATTCGTGAACGCGACGCCGCCGCCATAGAGCACTTGAGTGAGGTGCGAGTCGTTTCCTGCGCCGGTGATCGCCCGATAGAGCTCCGCTTGATCCTCGACTCCCTCGGCGATGCGCCCTTTGGCGCCCTTGTTGAGCATGGCGACAATTGTGCCGATGACCTCCAAATGGCTGAGCTCCTCGGTGGCGATGTCGATCAGCATGTCCTTGCGGCCCGGATCATCCTCCGCGAGATACTGAGAAAAATATCGAAGCGCAGCCGCGAGCTCTCCTTGCGGGCCCCCGAACTGCTCCAGCATCAGGTTGGCAAGACCCGGATTGCACTCACTGACACGTATGGTGTATTGCAGACGCTTGTTGTGACTGAACATGATGTATGTCCCCGTAAACTTTTCGATCATTGCATTAGCTCGGCAGCATTTCGCAGCGCGAGCGCTTCCAAATCACCTGCTCCGCCCGCAGAGCCCGCTGGCATCCGGTGAAGCAGGTGTTTTCAGCAGCAATCATGCCGCAGAGAGCCGATAGGAAGGGGAGCTCCCCGAGACCGCTCTTCGGCTGCGACCTAACAGTAGCCACGACCGATGGTGGAAGGGCGATGGCACAAAGCGAAGTCGCGATCACATTCAGGATCCGCGGCAGCTTGGGAGTATCCCGGCCTACAACGCGGCCGCTAGCTGCTCGCCTTGAAACCGATCGGGGGCACCAATGCATTCATCCTTTTTGCTCTCGGGCTCATCGGTACAGGGTGAGGTAAGCCTCGTCGAAGAGCACTTCACGAGCTGCGCCGAATGTCGACAGCACCTTGAGTCACTGCACCCTGTGGCTGACCTCTTCAAGTCCTGGGCAGAGGATATCCTCCGGCCGCCCGACTCGATGTGGGGTCGACTCCAAGAGCGCATTGGTGAACCGGCAAGTGAGGACTCGGCGCTACCCGAGGTGCTGGCATGGCGTGAACCCGAATGGACGGACGTTGCATCCGGCATCGCCTGCAAGCTGCTGGCCACAGATACAGAACCAGACCGGGTCAGCATGCTGGTGCGTCTCGCGCCGGACACCGCGTATCCGCCTCATCGCCATGCGGGAGTCGAGGAGCTGTTCCTCCTGCATGGTGAACTCTGGATAGAGCATCGGAAGCTCTGTCCGGGAGACTACTACCGTGCCGAGCCCAACACAGCCGATAAACGCGTCTGGAGCGGAACCGGTTGCACCTGCGTCCTCATACCTCACCGAGCGACGTTCTTTCTTAGGTCGCTCCGGGTCAGACGGCCTGCCCTCAGGCCGCATCGCTTCGGGGAGTCTTCGGGTACCGCAAGGGCAGAAGGAAGCGAAATGTTGGACTTGACCCGCTTTCGTGGACACCCCAAGGTTCGTTTTGGAGGCGTTCACGATGGCAGACAAATCGGTCCGGTATACCCCGGAGTTCAAGCGACAGATGGTCGAGCTGGCACGTACCGGGCGCACCCCGGCGTCGCTGGCGAAGGAGTTCGGCCCCACGTCATGGACGATCTCTCTTTGGATCAAGCAGGATGCCCGCGACGGTGGCAAGGGCGATGGCGGCCTGACGAGCGCGGAGCGCGAGGAGCTCACGCGGCTGCGGCGTGAGAACCGCAAGCTCAAGGAAGAGCGGGAAGTCCTGTCAAAAGCCGCGGCCTGGTTTGCCACCGAAAGCGCGACCTCGAAGCGCTCTTCGGGTTCGTGAAGGCGAATCAGGCCACCCAGTCGGTTGGGGTCATGTGCCGAGTGTTGAAGATCTCGAGGAGCGGGTACTACGCCTGGCTGCAGCGGCCGATGAGCGCCGGGGCCCGTCAGGATCTGTGGCTGACCGGCAAGATCAAAGCGATCCACCGCCGCTCGCGTGGCGCGTACGGCTCGCCGATGATTCACGCTGAGCTTGCTGACGAACACGGCATCCGTATTGGTCGCAAGCGTGTTGCACGACTGATGCGATCGGCAGGGCTGCACGGGGTGACGCTGCGTCGCTTCGTGATCACCACTACGCCTGATCCAAGGCTTCTAGAGCCATCGATCTGGTCGACCGGCGCTTCTACGCCGAGGGGCCGGATCGGCTCTGGGTGGCGGATATCAGTGTGCCGCAGCAAGCGGCGTAGGAGATGAGAGAACGACAACAACGAGAACAACGTGGCCTCTCGCAACCAGCTTACAGGAGCGGGTTGCAAACCACCGCAAGCGGCTGTGGT
>DASRDO010000058.1:0-4595 GCA_035652555.1 Steroidobacteraceae bacterium
GCGTTTCTCCATGGCTTCAAGCCGCGTCACAGGCGACTGCGAAAGCTCGCGGGGGCACGCCGCTGAAATGATTTCCGCTGCTTTCTTCGATGCGACCTTCAGCTGATCGAGCGCCGGCCGCTGCGCTTCGGTTGGCCGCACAGCGCGCTCAAGCCTGTTGATACGCCACTCGGCCAACCCCGCAGTGCGTGGATCGCAGATGTCCCGGCCCATGCTGCGCCATCCCATCATGCCCGGCCCCATCATCATACCGGGCCCACGCTCGCCGGTTGGCTGGGCAGCCGCCGTTGATGCCATAAGGAACGCTACGAGTCCGGCCGTTGCCAGGACCGCTAATAGAGTCGATCTAACGTTTACCATTGTGAAGCCTCTCAAGACGCCGGTTGGAAATTGCGCAAAGCGGCTCCCGCGCGGGTTAATACCACGACCGGCCAGAGCATCATCCTGCGGCCCGGGCACATTCCTGCATTCTCTTGGGCAGGTTGACGCGGCGCCTCGTTCTGGTTGCCCGATCGCTACTGCAGAGCCAGGGCCACAGCGAGGACGACGCCCACGACAGAGAGGCTGAAGACAACCGACGCCAGCCAAACAACTTCACGCAGCTCTCTTTGCACGGCGATCCACATTTGCTCACTTCCATGAACAACGTGCCCCATCGCGCTAGCCAAGGACCTTCTACCTCGCGGTGTGCGCGGGACCATTGATGCAAATCAACCAGCTCGAAGTACCGGGCGCCTCGAAGCACCAGGGTTGTCGACGAGCTCCTCAGAACCAAAGCCACGTCGGAAGGCCGCCTACGCGGGCTCGGCGCTCCGCGACTTGGTGGTCACGGGGTCTTGAGCTTCGGTTCGTCTCCGCCGTTGAAGGGGCAATCTGCGCAATCGCTGAGCTCTCCTTGGCTTACCTGAAGGCGAGGACGGGTACGAGCAAGCCAGTGTGGACTTGGAGCTTTGTGGACAGAGCCAAAATGGCGGGGCTCAGGTCGACCTGGCGTGAGCAGTCCTCACCACGCATGTCGCTCTCGTGACGCTACTGAACAGGGCTGCCGGTCTGGTGGTAACGGTCGCTTCCGCATGTGAGCAATTCTGCACAGTCTCCCGCGAGAGCCGGGTGTAGATTTTTGGTCTGCTCGTCGATCCGTCGTCGCTGTTGATGGCAGTTCTGCTCGCATGCGGCATGCGCGGATCCTTTCTCGGGCGTCGATTGTCGCAGGAGTCAACGGCCCGCTGCGCCAGTGATTTGTCAGGAGGGCACCGTGAGCAAAGCGCATACAAACAAGCAGTCGCTAAACCGCGTGACGGTGAAATTCGCAGACGGCTCGCGGTCGTTCCTGTCGCCGCGGGACGCGACATTTGAACACATCGCCGATCGCGTCGATGACCTTAGTGCGCGGCACGAACGACCAGCCATCGCTGTTGCGGTCAGACTAGCTACGACACCTCCGCAACGCTCCCCCCCGAGTTTGCCTGCCACGTTTCGCGACGGGTTGCTGGCGGAACTTCCTCGGCTTCGAGCGTTTGCCAGATCCATGGCGCATAACTCCGACCGGGCGGACGATCTCGTGCAGGAAACACTTGCCAAAGCCTGGGCTCACCGGAGCAAGTTCAAGGAAGGCACGAACCTCGGAGCTTGGTCGTTCACAATCCTCCGCAACACCTACCTTGGGGAATTGCGATCCGAGCGTCGGGAAGTAGCCGACAGTGATGGGCATTATGCCGCCAAGCTCGGCAGCCCGCCGGCGCAACTTCACTACGCCGAGCTCCAAGACGTTGCCCGCGCCTTTGAAGGGTTGACGACCGGCCAACGAGGAGCACTCTTCCTGGTCGGAGTATCGGGCCTGACTTACGCCGAGGCGGCTCGGGTCGGCGGCTGCGCCGTCGGCACGATCAAGAGCCGGGTCTGCCGAGCAAGGCAAATCCTGCTCCGCAAGTGGGACGGTCTGGAGACGCCAGGTTTCCCGGCAAGGGGCGGCCGCGATGGCCGCATAGGCAGGCTCGAAAAAAGGGGCCGCCGTGCTTTTCGGGGTGCTACCGCACCATTGGTGTCACAGCTCCCGATCTGCGGAAGGTTGCACTAGACATGGCGATCGAACTTGCGCGCGCACTGGCGCACCCGAGGCCGTGGGGTGTGGTCGATTTGAGGCCTTGGAGCAACGCAGGCCGTGAAGGCGTCCGCATCGGCGAAATCTGGTACGAACGGCCCGGCGAGCGCGGCCCAAGTACTTCGCTCCTGCTCAAGCTGTTATTCACGAGCGCGGCGCTCTCCATCCAGGTACATCCGGACGATGCCTATGCACGGTCGATCGGACTGCGGAACGGCAAGACCGAGGCTTGGTACGTCCTCAGTGCGACCCAGGGAGCCAAGGTTGCCCTGGGCCTGAAGCGGCGGCTAACCCAACAGCAATTGCGTGAGGCGGTGTGCGACGGCTCGATCTCTGATCTTGTCGTGTGGCAAACCGTCCTCCCAGATGATGTCATCTTCGTTCCCGCCGGTACGATTCATGCGATCGGTGCGGGGCTGGTGATTGCAGAGATCCAGCAGCGCAGCGAAGCAACGTTCCGTCTGTTCGATTACGGCCGCGAGCGTGAACTCCACATCGAAAGCGCAGTCGCGGTGGCAGATGCCGGACCGGCCCATTTTGAGGTGCGACCGAACCGGCTTACCGACGAACGGACACTTCTCGTCTCCGATGCGCACTTCGTGCTCGAGCGCATCGATCTGGCGCCGGACGCCGCGTGGTCTCTGGAGGGGAAACGAGAGACCTGGCTTCTCGTTCTGAGAGGAGATGCCGTCGCCGGATCATTCGCTGTCGCCACTGCTGACGCCGTCTTCGCTCAATCGGACCGTGTCGATATTCACGCCGGAAAGAGCGGGATGGTGGGTCTGGCGGCGTACACAGGCATCGGACCGGTTCCGCACCTGCTGCGGCGCCTCACACAGTCGGGGTCACCGGAAGCAAGACGCCCGTGGCAGGTGCAGGCGCCAACTTCCCGCACTCAAACAACGGCGGCCTCGATGGAGAGCAGCTTGGAAATGTTCAAATGAATCGACTTCAGCGTGTGGCGTTCATTGGCAATCATCTTCCCCGTCGCTGCGGAATCGCCACGTTTACTCATGATCTTCACCGGGCGGTCGCAATAGCTCGCCCGGAACTGGAGACTTGCGTCGTCGCCATGACAGACCCGGGTCGTGCCTACGACTATCCGCCGGCCGTGCGCCTCCAAATTCGCGACGACGTGGTCGGCGACTATGTTCAGGCAGCCCAGTTCCTGAACCGTGCAGGATTCGACGTCGTTTGCCTCCAACACGAGTACGGAATTTTCGGTGGTAAGGCCGGGGGAAACATCGTCGAGCTGTTGTCCTGCCTCGAGATGCCTATCCTGACCACACTTCACACCGTGCTCCCTCACCCAACGCCCATCCAGCGCGACGTCATGCGTCGGATCATCGACGTATCGATGAAGATCGTCGTCATGTCTGACAAAGGCCAGGAATTCCTCCGTTCCGTTCACGACGTGCCAGCTCGCAAGATCGAGGTCATACCACACGGGATACCCGACTTCCCGTTCCTCGAGACGCATCAAGCCAAAGCGAAATTCGGCTTCGCCGGCAAGACGATCATCCTCACGTTCGGTCTCCTGTCGCCCAATAAAGGCATCGAGATCATGCTCGATGCGATGCCGGCGATCGTGAAGTCCTGTCCGAGCGCCATGTATGTCATTCTCGGCGCGACCCATCCCAACCTTGTACGGGACCAGGGCGAGGCCTATCGTGAGAGTTTGACGGCGCGCGTGCATGAGCTCGGCATCGAGGATCATGTCGTGTTCTTCGATCAGTTCGTCGACCAGGCTACGCTGCTGGATTTCATCTCGATGTGCGATGTCTATGTGACCCCCTATCTCAATGAAGCCCAGATGACGTCGGGCACACTCGCCTACAGCTTCGGGCTGGGAAGGGCAGTCGTATCGACACCCTATTGGCACGCCCAGGAACTGTTGAGTGACGGACTTGGCATACTTGTGCCTTTTGGGGATGTCAAAGCTATGGGTAGTGAGATTTCCGGCCTACTGACAAACGACGTCCGCCGAGGTGCCATGCGCAAACGCGCCTACGCGGCAAGCCGACCGATGACGTGGGCGCAAACGGCGCAACGCTATCTCACTAGCTTTGAGACTGCACGCCAGCACGCCCGGCCGGCGATATCGCTTCCGCGCCGGATTGTTTCCTGGAGAAAGGGACGTGAGAGTCCGGAGATCCGGTTGGGCCATTTCCTCTCGCTTTGCGATGATACCGGCATACTCCAACACGCCCTTTACTCAGTGCCGGACCGCGCTCATGGCTACTGTGTGGACGACAACGCTCGCGCCTTGCTGCTCTCGAGCGCGCTCGCGGGCTGCGACGGAGCGCAATTGCCCGATACGCTTACTTCACGATTTGCGGCATTCATTCAACAGGCATGGAACCCGGACAACCGTCGATTCCGCAACTTCATGAGCTACGACCGCCGATGGCTGGAAACGGCGGGCTCGGAAGACAGTCATGGCAGGACGCTTTGGGCCTTGGCCCAATGCGCGCGCAACGACACCGATGCGTCT
>DASRDO010000059.1:0-2640 GCA_035652555.1 Steroidobacteraceae bacterium
TTCGTCGGTGCGATCAATGCCGCGCCGCCTACCACGTTCACGATCGGATTCTTCTACGACAAGGGCCCGATCAGCGCGGATGTCAATTGGGATCACCAGTCGGGCTTCACCGCCGCATGCTCGGAATGCACGGAGGTTCCCGGCTGGCCGGCAATCACCCAGCCATTCAACTGGGTCACCGCGAGCCTGCACTACCACATCACCCACGGACTCGAGGTCTACTGGGAAGGCAAGAATCTCAGCAACTCGATCGCCCGCACTTACCTCAACGGCAATCCACTCCTGCCCTGGGCTCCCGGCCAGAACACCGGCGGGAGCGAGAGCGGCGTAGGCTATGGGTACAGCGCCTTCGGCCGCACGTATGTGCTCGGAGTCGCCTGGCGCTACTGAGAACGGAAGACACGGTGAACGATTCCACACAAGCTCTGGGCCTCAGCGCCACGCAGGCCCGCTCCGCCGGCGCGCAGTGGACGGCCCGCGAGATCGCTCAACAGCCCAAGCTGTGGCCGCTGATTGCACGGCAGATCGGCACGGACGCCGGCTTGCGGGGCTGGTTGGCGCCGCTCCTCGCCAATCCGGGATTGCGCATCGTCCTTACGGGCGCCGGCACTTCGGCCTACATCGGGAAGTGTCTCGCTCCGGCGCTGTCCAAGGCCGGACGGCAGGCCGAGGCGATTCCTACGACCGACATCGTCGCGAGTCCGCGGGGTACGCTGGGTGCAAAGATGCCGACCCTGATGGTGCATTTCGCCCGCTCCGGCGACAGCCCGGAGAGCGTCGCCGCCCTCGAGCTGGCGGAGCGGCAGATCGATGAGTGCCATCATCTGATCGTTACTTGCAATGCGCAAGGCGAGCTCAGTCGTCGCGCGCGCGGCCTGCGGCACGCCTACTCGATCGTGCTGCCCGAGGCCTGCAACGACCAGAGCTTCGCGATGACTTCGAGCTTCACCGGAATGCTGCTGGCGGCGGCGTTGGCGCTCGGAGCGCTGCCGACGCATGCCGGGCGTATCGAAGCCATCGCAGCCCTGGGCACCGAAGTGCTGACTGCCCACGCGCCTCTCGCCGACACCCTCGTGAGGGCACAGTTCGATCGAGTCGTTTTCGTCGGCAGCAACGAGCTGCAGGGGCTGGCGCTCGAGTCGGCTTTGAAGATGCTCGAGCTGACCGATGGCCGGGTGGTCAGTATCGGCGAATCGCCGCTCGGCTTCCGCCACGGCCCGAAGAGCATAGTCAACGGCAGCACCCTCGTGGTGACGTTCCTCAGTAACGATGCCTACACGCGCCAATACGATCTCGATCTGCTGCAGGAGCTGAGGAGCGACGCGGTGGCGGGCCGGGTCGTCGCGCTCACCGCTCGCGCGGCCGAGCGCGGGAGTCCCGACACCATAGCCGTCGAGGCAGGCGCAATCACCGGTGGACCCTTGACGGACCTCGAGCTCTGTCTACCCTATGTGGCATTCGCGCAGACGCTGGCGTTGCTGCGATCCATGTCGCTCGGGCTCTCGCCTGACATTCCGAATGCCGCCGGAACGGTGAATCGCGTGGTGCAGGGCGTATCCATACACCCCTTTCCGCCTTCATCGTGAAGACCTTTCTCGGTGTAGATGGTGGTGGCACCCAAACCCGCTTTGTACTGATCGACGAGGCGGGTTGCGTGCTGGCCTCTCACCGGGAAGGTCCCGCGTACTACCTCGAGATCGGACTCGACGGGCTGCGTGACATGCTGGCGCGCGGCATAGCGCATACCCTGCGTCAGGGCGAGATGCGCGCGGAAGATCTCAGTTACGCATTCCTGGGCTTGCCGGCATACGGAGAAGACAGCGAGCTGCTGCCGGCTCTGGATGCGGCGCCCCAGGACGCTCTGCCCCACCGGCGCTACCGCTGCGCCAATGACATGGTGTGCGGCTGGGCGGGCGCCCTCGCGGGCCGCGATGGCATCAACATCGTGTCCGGCACCGGCTCGATCGCTTATGGGGAATACGCCGGCCGCACGGCCCGCGCGGGCGGCTGGGGCGAGCTGTTCGGCGACGAAGGTTCTTCTTATTGGCTCGCCCGCGAGGGACTGAGGCTGTTCTCGCGCATGAGCGATGGCCGCCAGTCACGCGGGCCTCTGTACGAGCACGTGCGCAGGCATTTCGGACTGGACAGCGACCTCGATCTCTGCGCGGCGATCTACGGTAAGGACATCGCCGAGCGCAGTCAGTTCGCACAGCTCTCGAAGGTCGTTGCAGCAGCAGCGGTGGACGGAGATCGGGCCGCGCTCGGACTGTTCGAGAGTGCGGCGCGCGAGCTCGCGGACATCGTCGATGCAGTGCGCGGGCACCTGCAGATTCCCGCTGCAGTCAGCATCTCGGTGTCGACCTCCGGGGGTCTCTTCCAGCCGGGTAACAATCTACGCGATCTGCTCGAGTCGCAGCTGCGGCAGCGGTCGGCTCAGTATCGGTTCGTCGCGGCCTTTTTGCCTCCCGATCTCGGCGCAGCCATCCAGGCCGCGAGACTCAACGGCACGCCACTCAGCGCCAAGAGCCTGGAGGTACTGGCGCGCGCGCTGAGATAGTCGAGACACCCATGATTCGCAGGACGTTCCTGAAGACGCTACTCGCGGGTGCCGGCGCTTCCGTGATCGACGCGCGTGCCGAG
>DASRDO010000060.1:0-110334 GCA_035652555.1 Steroidobacteraceae bacterium
GCACGATTGATGCTCCCACTGCCAGCGCAAGGCATGAAGGAGCGCCCGATGATTGCACACACTTCCCTTTCGGTCAGTGATTATAGCCGCGCCAAGACTTTTTATCTGAAGGCCCTGGAGCCGCTCGGCTATCGCAACAACATGGAATACGGCGATGCCGCGGGCTTCAATGACGGCAAGAACACCGATTTCTGGATTGGCCGCAAGGATGCGGTGCAGCCGACCCACCTCGCATTCGAGGCGGCCAGCCGCGCGCAGGTCGAGGCATTCCACGCAACGGCGCTCGCCGCCGGAGCGAAGGACAACGGCGGCCCGGGATATCGCGACTATTCGCCGGGGTACTACGCCGCCTTCGTCTACGACCCCGATGGACACAACATCGAGGCGGTGTGGTACGACCCCAGCCGCGAGAAGTAGTCGGCGAGAGCCGGCCGCTCAGGCCCGGCTCGTCTCTTCGGCGTAGGCCTTGAGCCAGGCGAGGATGTCGGGCCAGCCGCGGTGCTGGGCGCGAGAGCTCTCGGTAGTCAGGCCGGAATGCGTCACGCGAACCGTCGTGACGCCGCTCCGTTCCGCGAGATCGAACCTGACCAGCGACTCGAAAGCGCCCTCCTGCCAGCTCGGCAGCCACGTGAAGACGAGCAGGCGCGGCCGATCGATCTCCCGGTAGACACCCTGGAGTGTGAACGGCCTGCCACCGACTCCGATGCCGCGCATCAGCCACTTGCCGCCGGGTTTCAGGTCCGATTCCACGTGGGTGGCCTTGAACCTGCCCTCGGCGCCCCACCATCGCACACGCTCCTCCGGAACGGTGAGTGCGGCAAACACTGCCTCCGCGGAGGCATGGATGGCGATCTCCTCGACTATCGCATCTTCCGCCATGGTCTGACTCATCGTTCCTCCTCCAGGTACTGCTTGAGGTCGCGCATGGTGCTCTTCCAGAACGTCCGGTATTCCTCGAGCCAGTCGTGGACCGCGCGCAGCGGCCGGGCATTCAGCTCGCAAATGCTCGCCGTGCCGCGCTGATGCGTGACCACGAGCCCGGCGAGCCTGAGTGATCTCAGGTGTTTGGAAATCGCCGGCCGGCTCGTGCGGAAATTGCCGGCAAGCTCGCCCACGGTGAGCGGGCGCCGGCGGAGCAGGCCGAGGATCTGCCGCCGCGTCGGATCGGCGAGTGCGCGAAACACGGCCTGGCTCTGGAGCTCGACACGCGTAACCATAAGGTTACGGAATGGTAACCACTGGGTTACGGATGTCAAGGCTTTGCTTCGCCGCGCCGGCGCATTGCACAACGACCGGGCAGAGACTCGGCAGGCGCACGGCCTCAGCGCCACGGTCGCCGGGAGTGGGTAAACTCACGCCAATGGCCACTCAGCCCTTCTCCGGCCGGACCATCGCCGTCCCCGAGAGTCGCGAGATCGAGGTCTTCGCGGCCCTGCTCGAGCGGCGCGGAGCGCGCGTCATCCGCTGCCCACTGGTGGCCATCCGGGACGCGCCCGATCCGGCGCCGGTGCTCGACTGGAGCCGGCGGCTCGCGGCGGCCGAGCTCGACGACCTGATCCTGCTCACGGGAGAAGGCCTGAGGCGGCTCATCTCCTGTATGGAGCGGCACGAGCCGGAGCTGAAGCCGCGGTTCGTCGCTGCACTGGCCGGCGTGCGCAAAGTCACACGCGGACCGAAGCCGGCAAAAGCGCTGCGTGAGCTCGGTATGAAGCCGGAGATCGCCGCCGTGCAGCCGACGACAGCAGGGGTGATTGCCAGCCTGACTGGCCTCGATCTCCGCCATCGCCATGTTGGCGTGCAACTCTACGGCACCGAGCCGAACCGGCCGCTCGTCGATTTCCTCGAGGCTGTCGGCGCCACGGTAGCGACCGTGGCGCCCTATGTTTACGCCGATGCCGCGGATGAGCTGGCCGTGCGCAGCCTGGTGGATCAGCTGCGCGAGGGAGCGGTGGATGCCATCGCCTTCACCAGCTCGGCGCAGATCGAGCGGCTGATCGCCATCGCCTCGGAGGAGGGGGCGAAAGCAGCGCTGGCCAACACGCTGGTGGCCGCTGTCGGACCGGTCGTGGCGGACACGCTGCACCGGCACGGAATCGAAGCGCACTTGACGCCGGAGGATTCGTTTTCCCTGAAGCCGCTGACGCGCGCGCTGGAAGAAGCACTGGGTCTCGGTCCGCCGCATTGCGATGAATCTTCGACCCGCTCAACCTGATGATGCGATGGCGGTGGCCCGCGTCCACGTCCGTGCGTGGCAGGTCGCCTACGCGGGTCTGATGCCTGCTGAATATCTGGCGGGGCTGCGCCCTGAGGAGCGGGCGCAACGTTACGACTTCAGCAGTCCCAATCCCGCTCGGCCAAGAACGTGGGTGGCCGTCGAGGCGGATACGGTCGTGGGCTTTGCCACGATCTCCCCGGCACGGGATGAGGACGCAGCCGGTCAGGGAGAGCTGTGTGCGCTCTACGTCGAGCCGGACTGCTGGGGCCGCGGAGTCGGACGGGCGCTCGCATCCGTGGCCCGCAGCGAGCTCCGCCGTAGCGGGTATACCCGCGCGGTGCTGTGGGTGGTGGCCGGCAACGCTCGCGCGCAGCAGTTCTACCGGGCCGATGGATGGACACCCAACGACCTGCACCGCGCGCAACAGGTCTGGAACGTGACCGTGGATACGGTGCGCTTCAGCCGCGTTCTGTTCACGTAGCGTATCGATAGCCACTCACCGGGAGCACCGTTTGAAGACGACAGAATCCGCCGCGAGCCGCTTTGCCAGGCGGTTTGTGGCATGCGCCCCCGCATCGCTCATTGCAGCCGTCCTCGCCTGCGCACCCAATGCGCATGCCAGCCCCGTGAAAGACTCGACGCTGCTTGCCGCCCTCCAGCACGGCGGCTGCATAATCCTGATGCGGCACGCGAGCTCGCCGGATGCGCGACCGGCAGCTCGCACCGCTGCGCCCGGAAATATCAATCTCGAGCGTCAGCTCGATGCCGACGGAATCGCCGCTGCACGCGCCATGGGCGCGGCTTTGAAGCGATTGTCGATCCGGATCGGAGACGTGATGTCGAGTCCCACGTTCCGCGCCCGGGAGACGATCAGGGCGGCCGGCCTGGGATCGCCCAGGATCATGGACCAGCTCGGCGATGGGGGCCACAGCATGAGCCGCTCAGCGATCGCAGGCTGGTCGGCCTGGCTGCGGCACGCTGTCGGGCAGCAGCCGCCGGCGGGCTCCAACAGGCTGATCGTCACTCAGGGACCTAACATCAGCGACGCCTATCGACGGATCGCTTCCGGCCTGAAGGCCGGCGGGGCGCTGATCTTCCGGCCCGACGGCCACGGCAACGCGCAGCTGCTCGGCTCCATGCAGATCGCCGACTGGCCGCAGCTGGCGGGGCAATTCAGCCATTAGGGCGGCGGCCGCGCACGGACCACACCGTTGCCGCAGTTTGCCTATTCCGAGGCGTCGTCCTCGACTACCGTGCCCTGATGAAACAGGATCTTCCAACCCTCCGGCGAGCGCCTCCAGACGGTCATGCGGCGCGTCTTGCGGCTGCCCTGCAACAGCGTGTAGGTCAATAGATAGGTATCGGCGCCGAGCTCTCTGCAGGCGAAGTCGCCTGCCTCCCACGTGTCCTCGAGCGCAAGGTGACTGGCGACCTGGTGGCGATCCTCGAGCACATCGAGTATGTGATCACGGCTGTAGCGGCGGCCGGAAGCGCCGACTTCCCAGAACCCTTCGTCGGTCATGCCCGCGAAATCCGGGCGTCTCGTGCCGTGCTCCGGCCGATGGAAGATCGGCTCGCGGCTGCGCAGCTCCTGCAGGATTTCGCGCAGCCTGGAATCGGTTGTCAACCATGGTTTCACGCTCCCTCCTTCAGCTCGGTGTCTTACGCTGCCGTATCCGGCGCCGTGCGGCGCCGCAACAGGGCTGCCGCCATCGGAATCAGCGACACCACGATGATGAGGATCGTCACCAGCCCGAAGTTGCGTTTCACCACCGGCACGTTGCCGAAGAGATAGCCGCTCCAGACGAAGAGCAGCACCCAACCGAAGCCGCCGAGCAGGTTGTAAGCCTGAAAGCGGGCGTAAGGCATGCGCGCGACGCCGGCGACGAACGGCATGCACGTGCGCACGATTGGGACGAAACGCGAGAGCGCCACCGCGCGGCCGCCGTGGCGGCGGAAAAACTGCTCCGTGCGGCGCAGGTATTGCACCTTGAGCAGGCGGTAGCGGCCGCTGAAGGCCGGCGGGCCCAGCAACCGGCCAACCGAGTAGTTGACAGTGTTGCCGAGCACGGCGGCGAGGCCCAACACGATGAACGCGACCGGCGCGCTGAGCGTGTGGCTGGTATCGACCGCGGCCAGTGCGCCGACGCCGAAGAGCAGCGAGTCGCCAGGGAGGAACGGTGTCACGATGAGACCGGTCTCCGCGAAGATGACTGCGAAGAGGATCGGATAGATCCAGAAATCGACGCGCGCGAGCAGCTCGACCAGATGTCGGTCGAGGTGCAGCACGAGATCTAGCAGCCATGACAACACGTTCCGGTACGCTCCAGGGAGGCGTCGCTCAGGAGGTTAGCAGGGATCGAGCCCCTGCGGCTTCATCCGAACGGCTCTGCAGGGACTGCCCGGACGCGCTTCTAGGGCACTTGATCGTCGCTGGCGAGCGCGGATGGCACGGTCCGCGCCACTGTCTTCATGAGATGTCCGGACGGTGTGTGGCCGTGCACCTCTTCCTCCACCGCGCTCAAAGCGAGCCCAACCTCGGCGTCGCGGGACTGCAGAGAGGGAGCGTCCTTCGCGGTCATGACGTCCGCCGGCTGGTGCTCCGGACCGTCCTCGACGATATCCGGCAGGATTCCCTTCCCCTGCACCGAGCCGCCGGAGGGCGTGAAGTACCGGGAGGTGGTCAGCTTCACGGCGCCACCGTACTGCAGCGGGATGACCGTCTGGACGGTGCCCTTCCCATAGGTCTTGTGTCCGATCAGGAGCGCGCGACCATGGTCCTTGAGGGCCGCCGAGACGATCTCCGCAGCCGAAGCGGTACCACTATTCACCAGGATCGCGACCGGTGAGCCGTTCATCAGGTCGCCAGGCGTCGCGTCCATCTCGAAGCGGGCATCCGCAGTGCGCCCTTCGGCGGTGAGAATGACGCCTCCGTTGAGGAAATCATCAGCGACGGCCACGCCGGACTCCAATACGCCACCAGGATTGTCTCGCAAGTCAAGCACCAAGCCGCGAAGTCCCCCCGGATTGTCGCGCTGGAGCATCGATATGGCGGCATGCACCTCATCCGGGGTGGTATCGCTGAAATCCTCGATGCGCACGTAGCCATAGCCGGGCGATAGACTCTGATAAGAGACGCTATGTACCTCGACCTTCGCCCGCCGCAGCGCGAAGCTCGTGAGGCCGGTGGCGCCGGTGCGCCGAATGGTGAGAGTCACCGTGCTGCCGGAGGTGCCGCGCATGTGCTCGATGGCGCCGGAGACATCGGAGCCGACTTCCTTGCCATCGATCGCCACGATCTCATCGCCCGCTCGCAGGCCGGCCTCTTCGGCGGGGGAGCCCTGGATGGCGTGGAGGATCTTGACCACTGAGCCATCCGCTGCGACTTCGATGCCGACGCCGGGATAGGAGCCCATGGTGCTCAGGCGGGTCTCCTCGAACTCCTCGTTATCGAGATAGGCGGAGTGCGGATCGAGCGCGGCCACCATGCCGCGCACGGCGGCATCCATCAGCTTTTGGTCGCTGATCCGGTCCACGTAATCGTGTCGGATGTGCTCGTAGACCTCGGCGAAGAGGCGAGCCTCCTGCCACGGGAGAGTCGCAGCATCATTCGAATCACCGGCAGAGGCCTGACCTGTCTGGCCGGTCTGCATGACCCTCTCCAGCGCGTTGCTGGCCCGGCGGCTCTGGGCACTCGGCCCGTCAGCCAGCACACCGCCGGCAAGCGCGGCGGAAAAGCCGAAAACGGCCCCCGTAACGAGAGCGATCAGCGTGCGCGACCGCAACGACATATGATGAATCCCCCCGTGGGATCAAAGCCGGGAACGATGCTACGGCGCGCTCTGCGGGTCAATGGGTGCCCGACCGCCGGCCTGCAGGATCCGACCAATGCGTCGAAGTGAATCAATGCGGCTAGCCTGCGACCCCGCGGGCGGTCGCAATGGTGCGTTGTGCGCCCAGCGAAACGGTGAGCTCCGCAAGCACGTCGTCGAGCGGCAGCGGCTTCATGATGGCAAACCCCTGTCCGTAATCGACACCGAGTGTCGCAATGCGCGCACGGATTTCATCCGTCTCCACGTATTCCGCGACGGTGATGAGCGACATGGTGCGCGCGAGCTGCGCGATGGCGCGCACCATCGATTCGGCACGCGGGTCGCGCACCACATCGCGAACGAAGCTGCCATCGATCTTCAGCATGGTGACGGGCAGCTCCCGCAGATACGACAGTGAAGACAGGCCGGTGCCGAAGTCATCGAGTGCTATGCCGCAGCCGAGGGCCCGCAACCTTCCCATGAGGGCAATGGCGCGGGAGATGCTGGCGATGGACGCGTTCTCCGTGAGCTCGAAGCAGAAGAGCTCCGGCGGCAGGCCGCTCGACTGGATCCGCCCGATCAGGAAGTCGCCAAAGCTATCATCGTTGAGCGACTGGCCGGAGAAGTTGATCGAGAAGGAGAGCGGCGCGCCGGCGAAGCTATCCGCATGAGCCCTGAGGCGCTCGACCGCGGCTTCGATCACCCAGCGGTCGATGCTCGGCATGAGCTGATAGCGCATCGCGGCGGACATGAACATATCGGGGCCCGTCGCGGTGCCGTCCTCGTCCAGCATCCGCACCAACAGCTCATAGTGGGGCCGCAAGCGCGGCGAACGGCCGAAAGGCAGGATGAGCTGCGCATCGAGGCGCAACCGCCCGGAGCTGATCGCCTCGTGCAGCTGCCCGGCGATGTTGATATCGGCAAACCTTCGCACCAGGCTGACATCATTGGAGCGATACACCTCCACCCGGTTGCGGCCGCGGTCCTTGGCGGCTTTGCAGGCCGTTTCCGCTGCTGCGAGCGAGTGCATCAGCTCACCCGCGCTCGAGTCGAGCGCGGCGACACCTATGCTGAGGGAGACACGCAGGCGCGAATTGCCCTGCATGTTGCCGAGCTGCTCGGCGCCCTCGCGGAGTGACTCACCGAAGCGCTCGGCGTCATCGAGCTGCGCGGGCAACAGCACCGAGAAGCGGTCGCCGGAGATGCGCGCAGCGATCGCCCCGGGCGGCAATCGGCTGCGCAGCAGCTCGCCGAGCTGGCCGAGCAGGCTGTCACCGACCGGCATGCCGAAGTGGTCGTTGATGACGTGGAGCTGATCGACGTTGATGTAAAGAGAGCTCCACCCGGAAGACCTGTTGGAGCTCGCGACCGCGGCGCGCACACGATGCTCAAAGGCGGGCCGGGTAAAGAGGCCGGTCAGCGAATCGTAGGCGTCATCCGCAGCTTCCTGGCGCGGCTTCTCGAGCCCCGTGATGGCGCGTTTCAGCCGCCCGATGATGATGCGGGCGAGCAGGTCGCGCCGCAGACACTCCAGGGCGGGCCGCAGCAACCCGTGCGCGAACGCGAAACGCTCGGCCTGCCGCTCGCCGGCCGCGGCGCAGACGACTGCGACGATCGCAAGCAGATGGCGCGCGTCATCGCGGATCCAACAGACGTAAGCCGGCACATTGCCCGGCAGCATGTGCAGGTCACCCATGCTCTCGGGCGCGGAAGCCACCACGGCGAGAGCGCTGGCTACGATGGGCTTCAGGTCGGCGGTTGCCGCGGCATCGGTCGACCAGCGCAGGGCGCCGCTGGCATCGAACACGGAGACTCCCTTGGCGCGAGGCAGGAGCGCGCGGCAAAGCTGCGCATAGTGCTCGAGGCCACCCCAGGGATCGGCAGGCTTGCGGGGGCCGTCGCTCCCACCGCGGGGGTTGGGCGATTTCCCGGGGCCGTCTCGCCCGCCGGCGCGGGTCTCAGGCGTCGTTGTGTTGTCCGGAAGCCGGCTCATGCCGCGGTAGCGATCTGATATGGAAAATGGCCGCCACTGTCGCCTTTACCGGGTTTACGGGGCTTTGCGCGAGTTGGCGGTTCACCGAAGAAGCGCCGGCGGCGGCCTCAAACCTTGAAGCCCTTCACAATTGGCAGTCGGCGATCAGCGTGCGAACCAGATGCGGGGATCGAGGGGCCTGCCTTCCTTGCGAATCTCGAAATAGAGCTCCGGCCGGGCACTGCCGCCGCTGTCGCCCGCCTCCGCTATGGTCTGGCCGGCGGTCACGTGCTGGCCGACCGACTCATAGAGGCGCGCGTTGTGGCCATAGAGGCTCATGTACCCGTTGCCGTGATCGATGATGATCAGGAGCCCTAGCCCCGCCAGCCAGTCCGCGTAGACCACCCGTCCCTGGGAAACGGCGCGCACGGGTGCATCGCGCTGGGTGGCGAAGAGGTCCCCCTGCCACTTGAGGCCGCCCGCCCGCACTCCGCCATAGCGCTGCACGATCCTGCCCGCGACGGGCCGCGGCAGCTTGCCGCGAAGTTGCGCAAATGGGGAATGGCCGAGGTCCTCTGATGGAAGGCTCGCCGTCGCCCGCCGAAGCTCGGCGAGCAGGGACTCGAGGCCGTTCTGCTGCTGGCGCAGCCGCGCCAGCCGCTCGGCGCGGGTCTGGGTCTGCGCCGCCAGGCTCGCCAGCACCTTCATCCGCTGCGAGCGCGCCTGCTCGAGCGCCGAGACCTGCGCCTGCTGCGCCTGCTGCAGGCCGGCGAGCTTCTCATCCTGCGTTTGGAGCTGTCCATCGAGCTGCCCGATCCGCTGCAGGTCCGCCTCGATGGCCTGGATCTTGAGCGCACGCGCGCGGCCGAAGTAGCTGTAGTAGACGAACATCCGGCCCGCCTGCGCCGGATCGCCCTGATTGAGGAGGAGCTCGAGCGGCTCCTGCCGCCCGATGAGATAGGCGGCCCGGAGCTGCCCGGCGAGCGCGCTGCGATTGGCCGTGAGGTCCGCCTCGCGTTGCTGCCTCTCATTTTGCAGCTCTGCCCGCCGGCTGGCGCTGGCCGCGCGCTGCTGCCGCAGGTCATCGAGCGCCGCCCGCGCCTCACCGACCGACTTTTCCGTATCCCGCAGCTGGCGGGTGAGGCGGTCACGCTGCGCCTGTCCGCGGCTCACCTGCCGGCTGACGCGGGCGATCTGGTCGCGCACCGCCTCGAGCTGCGCCCGGGCCCGGCGGGCATCGGTCGGCAGGTGTGCATGCGCGGAGTGCCTGCCGGCGATGGCGAAGGCGCAGGGTAGCAACGCGAGCAGGCCAAGAATGCGGAAGCCTCGCATATGAGCGGTATAATGCGCGCCCTTTTTGAGGCCGGCGCGATCTTCAGGTGCCCTCTGCATGGACCGTCTCGTTCAATATGTTCAGCTGAATCATTGGCTCGTGGCCGCAACGGTCGTCGTGCTCGTGCTGGTGATCGTGTTCGAGATACGCACCCGCGCCGCGACCATGGCCGCCGTGACACCGCAGGAGGCCATCCGCCTGATGAATCGGGGCGCGGTGGTAATCGATCTGCGCCCGGCGGAGCAGTACGCGGCCGGCCACCTCGCCGGCGCGCGCCGCATGGATGGTGAGCAGCTCCTGAGCGCCAGCGACACCCTGAAAAAATACAAGCAGAAGCCGCTCATCGTCTATGACGAGTCCGGCTCGGCCGGCGGATCGGCGGCCCGGCAGCTCAAGCAGCAGGGATTCCTCCAGGCCTTCAATCTGCGCGGCGGCCTCGCGGCCTGGCGCTCCGACAATCTGCCGCTCGAGAAGGGCTCGAAGGCGGGCGGATGACCCGCGCGAAGGTCGTGATGTACACCACGAGCTGGTGTCCGTACTGCTCACGTGCACGACAACTGCTCGAGGACAAAGGGGTCGAATTCGAGGAGATCGATGTCGAGGCCGTGCCCGGCGCCCGCGAGGAAATGATGTCCCGCGGCGCAGGACACACGGTCCCGCAGATCTTCGTCGGCGAGACGCACGTCGGCGGGTGTGACGACCTCCATGATCTGGATGCCCGCGGGGATCTCGACAAATTATTGCAAACTGGAGCGACTATGACGAATGAAGCTGTCGGCATTGCGCCGACACCCGAGGCCACCAATGGCCCGGTCCTGGCGCTGCAGAGCGTCTATCTGAAGGACTGCTCGTACGAGGCCCCGAACGGCCCGCGCGTGGACGGCAACTGGAACCCGCAGATCAACCTCGACCTGCACACCGCCGCCGCGACTCTCGCCGCCGACGTGCGCGAGATCGTGCTCACGGTCACGGTCTCGGCAAAGCAGAACGAGGCCACCATCTTCCTGGTCGAGGTGAAGCAGGCGGGCATCTTCGTGATGCGCAACCTCTCGGAGGAGGACATCAAGCGTGCCGTGGGCAGCGTGTGCCCCGGGGTACTCTTCCCCTACGCACGCGCGGCGGTATCGCACCTCGTGACCCAGGGCGGATTCCCGCAATTCCTGCTGCCGCCCGTCAACTTCGACGCGCTGTACGCACAGAACCAGAACCGCCCGCCCGAGCAGACCAACTGACCTTGCGGGTTGGGCCATGAGCGCCGCAGCGGCAAGCAGCTCGCCGGTCGCCGTGTTGGGCGCGGGCTCCTGGGGAACGGCGCTTGCCATTCAGTTCGCCCGCAGCGGGCGGCCCACCCGGCTCTGGGGACGCGACCGCGCGCGCCTCGAGGCGATGGCGCGGGATCGGCGCAACGACCGCTATCTCGCCGCAGGAGCCTTCCCGCAGTCGTTGACCCTGGAGCCGGAGCTGAGCGCGGCCATGCGCGGTGCGCGGGATTTGCTCATAGCCGTGCCGAGCCACGCATTCCGCGCCTTGCTCGCCGCCATCGCGCCGCTCCTCACCCCGGAAATTCGGCTCGCCTGGGCAACCAAGGGATTCGAGCAACCCTCGGGACTCCTTCCTCATCAGGTTGCTCGCGAGGTGTTGGGCGCGAACCGCTCCGTAGCCGTGCTCTCGGGACCGACGTTCGCGCGCGAGGTTGGCGCGGGGCTTCCAACGGCAATGACAATCGCATCTTCTGACGCAATGTTAGCGAAAGCGTTGGCGCAAGACATCTCGTCTGCACAGTTTCGAGCCTATACGTCGACGGACATCGCGGGCGTCGAGGTTGGGGGAGCCGTCAAGAATGTCCTGGCCGTTGGCGCGGGGCTGTCGGATGGGCTGGGATTCGGAGCCAACACACGGGTAGCCCTGATCACGCGCGGGTTGGCGGAGATGGTGCGGCTCGGCGTCGCTCTCGGGGCGCAGCGAGACACGTTCATGGGTCTTGCAGGTCTCGGAGATCTGGTGCTCACGTGTACGGACGACCAGTCGCGCAATCGCCGCTTCGGCCTGGAGCTCGCGGCCGGAAAGACCACCGAGCAGGCACTCGCCGCCATCGGGCAGGTCGTGGAGGGCTATCCCGCTGCGCAGGCGCTCCATGCCGTGGCTGCCCGCGCAGGGGTCGAGATGCCGCTCTGTGAAGGCGTGTACCGTGTGCTCTATGAGGGAATCCCGGCGCAGGATGCGGTCCGCACCCTCATGACACGGCCGATCAAATCGGAGACGGACTGACTCGCCTGGCGCTATTTACCCGACGCTGACCGCGCCTCGGTCCTTGGGCGACGCCTGCCGGAGACCGACTCTATCCCCTCTGACGGCCGACGGCGTCCTTCCGAGGACCCGTCGGAACGTGCGATTCATGTGGCTCTGATCGCAGAAGCCGGCATCACTCGCCACCCACGCAAGCGCCGCATCCGTTTCCCGCAGCAACCGCGCGGCGCGCTCCACCTTGAGTCTGGCCGCGGCATCGAGGACGCTCTCGCCTTTGCTGAGCGCGTAAGCGGTGCCGAGCCATGAGGGGTGACGCCCGATCTCTCTTGCCAGTCCGGTCACACTGATCGCAGGATCCGTCTGCAGGCGGCGATCGATCAAACCAACCCACGAGGGCGGAGCACGTTGACTGTCGTCGGCGCCGGTCTCGATGAGCCGCCGCAGACCGTCTCGCAGCCGCTCCTCGGACAGGTCACCGTTACACTGTCGTGCCAGCGAGCATGCCAGCGCTCCGATGCGGCCGCCGATCCAGCGCCGAACCGGCGCGCCCGTGGTGTTGGCGCCACCGAGCCACGCCGGATCGAACTCGATCTCGATCTGCTCGAACCCCTCCGACGACACCTCGTTGCGGTGAGTCGCGCCGGCGCGATAGAGGATCGCCGACGGGCTGGAAATGGCCAGCCCGCCGAGGTCGGTGTGGTTCGTATAAGCGCCGATGACGAAGAGCGAGACGACCGGCCAGTCGTGCGCGTGCGCCGGCACGCGGGCGTTGGCCCGATCGATCACTCTGCGGATCGAGGCTCCGGTATAGCTTTGGAGGAGCAAGCTCTGCATCCGAATCAGGTGTTTGTAGATGTTCCGCCTGCCGCGGTATCGGGTCAAGGACGGCCGGTGAGTACCGGGCTGACCTTGATTTCGTCCAATCCAGGGAACCCGACAGCGTGATAGATATGAGCTCCCTGCAAGCGGATCGGCGCCATGGCAATGTCCGGCACTTCCTTTTTTGCGGGCTCTCTCGCCCGTTGCCTCATCGCATGCACGCTCTTTGCCTTGACGTCAGGCGCGAGCCGGGGTCCCGCCAAGGGCGGTGCGTACGAGGAGAGCATGGCCGCAACCCCGCAGAGCCGGGGGCTCTATCGCCTCCCATTCGCGGACGGCACGCAGGTGAAGATATTCGACGATTTCACGACGCACAGTCCCCGTGGCCGCGTCGATATCTACGCGATCGCCGGAAAGAAACCCTACCGCATCGTGGCGGCGGCAGCGGGGCGGGTCGTCGCCATCCAGGACGGCTACGGCGAGCAGCAATCGGGCCGCGCCGCAGCGCTCTGTCATAACAACTATATCTGGATCGCGCATCCCAACGGCGAGTGGACCAACTACTCCCATGTGGCCCGCGGCTCGGTGAGGGGGAAAGCCCACCTCGAGGTCGGCGATGCCGTGGCGGCGGGGCAATACCTCGGCGATGAAGGCGCCGTGGGATGTGCCATGCTCGAGCATGTGCATTTCGAGGTCGCCGTACCCGAGGCGGCTCACCCCATCGACGGCGGCGGTTTCCTCATCGACAACGACCACGGGAAGCGCGAGCTCAACCCCCGATTCTGCGCAGTCCCGGGACAGAATGCGGTCAAGGGAAAGGACTATCTGGCGGCACCCTGCCGCTGAGGCAGCGTCACCCTGGGCTTGCCGGGAAGTGTCACCCTCATGATCGCGTCGCCCCGCCGGGCTCACCGCCGGACACCGGGCGCTGATCCGGCAAATGGGTATCGGCCCGGGTTCTGATGGCACAATTGCGCCCATGAAGGACAAGACTCGGGGCTATGCCCATCGGATCGATGTCGCCGCCGATGTACAGACGGTCTGGCGCGCACTGACGGATCCGGCGCTGCTCACCGCCTGGTGCTCACCCGAGGCTGAGATCCGGGCGCGGGCGGGCGGCCTCTTCCGGGCATGCGTGGACCGCGTCACCGAGCTCGAGGCGCACATCGACATCTTCGAGCCCGGGCGGCGGCTGCGGCTGATCTACCTGCCGAGCGCAGCGCTCCCGCCGACGGACAGCGCGCTGATCGATGACTTCATCGTCGAGCCGACCAAGAGCGGCGGGACCATCCTGCGCCTGCTGGGATCAGGGGTGCCCGGGACGCCGCAATGGGATGCGCAATACCTGCGGCTGCGCACGGGCTGGCAGGCTGCGATGACCCGCCTGAAGGCGTTGATCGAGGGCGCCGCCAGGAGGCAGGGCACGTGACCGGCTTCGTTCTGCGTGCGCTGATCAGCGCGGTCGGGCTCTGGATCGCGACCCGCTGGGTGGCGGGAATCTGGATCGACAACGCCCGCACGCTCGTACTGGCGGGACTGCTGCTCGGCGTGGTCAATGCCATCGTGCGGCCGATCGCCGTCGTCCTGACGCTGCCGATCACCGTCCTGAGCCTGGGATTCTTCCTGTTGATCGTCAACGCGGCGATGGTGGCGCTCGTCGCCTGGATACTGCCCGGCTTCCACATCTACGGCGGGTTCTGGTCGGCGTTCGAGACGGCGCTCATCGTCTGGATCACGGGCTGGCTGGCCTCATGGCTCATCGGGCCGCGCGGCAGAATAGATGTCCAGGTACGCAGGCTCTGAGGTGCCGACATGATCACTCAAGCGACGACCCCCGCAGACAGCCTGAGGGTGAAGTTCTGCGGTCTCGACTTCGCCTCCCCGATCGTGCTGCTCTCGGGCTGTGTCGGCTTTGGCGAGGAGTACACGCGGATCGAAGGCTTTTCCAACCGGGATGCCGGCGCGGTGGTGCTGAAAGGGACGACGCTGGCGCCGCGGCTCGGCAATCCGCCTCACCGTGTCTACGAGACGCCTGCCGGCATGCTCAACGCCATCGGCCTGCAGAATCCGGGCGCGGAGCATGTAGTACGCCGCATCCTGCCGGAGCTCGATTTCGCCGAGACGCGGTTCATTGCCAACGTCTCCGGCTCCACGGTCGAAGAGTACGCCGCGGTTACACGCCTGTTCGACCAGTCCCCCATCGATGCCATAGAGATCAATATTTCCTGCCCAAACGTGAAGGAAGGTGGCGTCGCCTTCGGCAACTATCCGGACATGTCCGCACAGGTGGTGGAGGCGTGCCGCCGGGTCACCCGCAAGCCGCTGATCACCAAACTCTCACCCAACCAGACCGACATTAGGGAGAACGCGCGCCGCTGCATCGAGGCCGGCACGGACGCGTTGTCGGTGATCAACACCGTCATGGGCATGGCGATCGATGCGCGTACCCGACGCCCCATCATCGGCAACATCCAGGGCGGGCTGTCGGGTCCCGCCATCAAGCCGATCGCGCTTCTGAAGGTTCACCAGGTGCATGAGGTCGCGAAGCCGCACGGCATTCCGATCATCGGACAGGGCGGCATCACGACGGCGACCGATGCGGTGGAATTCCTGATTGCCGGCGCCACCGCGATCGGCATCGGCACGGCGTTGTTCTACGATCCCTTCGTTTGCAGGAAGGTGAACGAGGGTATCGCGGAATATCTGCGGGAGAACGGGCTCGAGAGCGTCTCGGAGCTCGTGGGCACACTGCGCACCGGGAAAGAAATTCAGGACGCGCCGGTCTCCGGCTGAGCGCTCCGACTGCTGCTCAGAGTCCTGTCGGCCGGCTGCCGGGGCGGCGCGGCCGGCGGCTCGCTGTTGAAATGACCGCAGGCCCAGTGCCACGAGGCCATGGAGACGTGCCCTGCCACGAAGGCCCAGACTGCCCAGCTCAGCACGCGCAGGTCCAGCGCCGACCAATGCAGCACACGAGAAGAGACAGGGATGCGGGTGTAGTAGCCGAGGTAGCTGACGGTGCCGGCCAGTACGGTACCGCTCACTGCAAGCAGGCCGAGTCCGTGGATGGTGCCCACCATCGGGCTGAGCTCCAGCGCAGGCGGCAGGCGCAATCGCCCGAGGTCCGCGAGCTCACGCTGCAACACCGGCCGCTGGGCGCGATCCAGCCAGGGAAACAGGTATCCGATCCCGGGCCGTGAGAACGGCAGCGCGATCCAGATCCAAAAGAGCGCGCAGATCACTGCAACGACCGGTCCGAAATGCGCGTGCAGCTCGAACGCCTGGCGGTGCCAATCATCCTTCCCCAGGCCGACGCCGGGCGGCACGTGCATCACGGCCTGCAGCAGCAGCTCGAGCACCACGGCAGTCGCGAGCGCGGTGTGCAGACAACGGCTCACGGGATCGTATTTCGACGGCGCATTCATGGAGCGGTCTCACCGGCCATGAAGGTCTCGAGCGCCTGATCGAACGCTGCCGGCTGATCGAAGAAGACCGCATGCGCCGCATGTGCGATGACTACGAGCCGGGCATGCGCGAGCCGGCCGGCCATCTGCTTCTCTTCCGCCATGAAGGGATTGCGATCCGACACGATGATCAGCGTCGGCCGATCGAATTTCTTCAGATACGGGCGCCGGTCGACGGTGAACAGGTTCTCGATCTGCATGGCGATCCCTACGGCGGGCGGGGTTTTCATGAACCCGTCGGTCAGGCTCGCCATGACCGGCGGTGAGGTGGGCGCCGAGATGATGGCGCGCATGAAGCCGCGCGAGTAGGCGCGCGGGTCGTGGGAGTAGAGGGCCATGTTCCGCAGAACGATCCTGACGAATTGCGGGTGCGCAGTGACATCCCCCGGCCCTTCGCTCACGGTGCTGTCGACCAACACCAACCTGGAGACCCCTGCCGTGCCGAACTGATCAACGTAAGCAGCAACGTCCTGGACGCCCTGAGACCAGCCCACCAGGACGAGGCCGGTCAGGTGAAGGTCGGTGATGACCTCATGGATGTCACGGGCGCGGGACTCCGGATCGTTGTGCGAATACACGACGCTCGAGGCACCCTGCGAGCGGGAGTCCAGCGCGATCACGCGGTCGCCGCGGCTGGCGAAATATCGGATCTGGGCGCGCCAGATCGTGGCGCTGGTCAGCCACCCCGGAATGAGCAACAGCGTGCGGGCCGCAGCGCCGGGTCCGTCCTGGAGCAGGTGGATGCGAGCCCCGTCGCTCCCAGGCACCACGCTCTCGCTCATGGCAGCCTGCACCGGCAATGCAACGATCGCGGCTGCGCACAGCAGGGCCGCGGCAAACAGCTTCTTCATCGGCTACCTCGTGCGTGAGTCCGGAGCGCACGGTAGCAGCGCCGACTTAGATGAGACTTAGGCGGCCGGGTGGATCCGCACTCGGGCCGTCAGCCCCGCCGCAGGCGAGCGATTGAACAGCTCGATCGACGAGCGACAGCGTTCCGCCGCGCAGCGCGCGATCGCGAGGCCCAACCCGCTACCCTCGACACCCGTCGCCCGAACCCGGTAGAAGCGGCTGAATACACGCTCCAGGTCCGAAGACGGTATGCCCGGACCAGTATCGCTTACGTCGATGACGACCGTTCCTTCAGCCTCACGCACAGTCACGTCGACGCGGCCGCCCACCGGCGTGTAGCGCACCGCATTGTCGAGGAGGTTGTCGAGCACGATGCGCAGTTGCTTCGGGTCGAGCCGAGCGGTCAGCGGCTGCACTTCACCCATGCCGAGATCGATGGTGCGGGTCTCAGCCAGCGGTACGAAGCTCCGGACGGAGTCCTTGGCAATGGCAGCAACGTCGACGGGCGCGGCGGAGCCCTCTTCGGGCGCCGCTTCCTGCCGGGCCAACTGCAGCAGCTGCTGTACGATGCGATTCAGGCGCTCGACTCCCGCCGCGAGCTCGTGCAGCTCTTCGGCTGCACTGCCGGCCACTTTCCCGCGCAGATTCTCGATCTGCAGCTTGACGGCGGTGATCGGCGTACGCAACTCGTGGGCAGCGTCCGCAACGAAGCGCCGCTGTGAGTCGAAGGCGTTGCGCATCCGCCGCAACAGGCCATTCATGGAATGGATGAGCGGCAGGAGCTCCTGTGGTACGCGCCGCGGGCTCAACTCAGCCAGATTGCGCTCGTCCTGTTCGGCGAGCGTGCGCACCAGTTGGGTGATCGGCCGCAATACGATGTAGACGACGAGCCAGAGTAAGACGATGCTCAAGGGAGCGAGGTAGACGATCGGCTTGGCGGAGTCCCAGGTCATGTCCCAGATCACGCGGCTGCGGAAGTCCTCACTGGTGACGATTTGCACGCGCTGGGGCGTCGAGTCCGTGGTGAAGACCCGCCAGCGGTCCTCTCCGATGCGGACCGTGCGAAACCCCGCGCGCGGCTGCAAGCCGAGGCCCGCTATGGGCCATGAGGTCGCCGTGAGCCTGCCGTCCACGCTCCAGAGCTGCACGATGTCGGCCCCATGATGCTGAACGGAGTAGTCATCCAGGCGGCGCAACGGCGGCGGGCCGGCGGACAACCGCCCGGCATAGCTGACCGCGAGGGTCCGCATCTGCCCGTCCCAGTATGCGTTGATGTTGGAATCGTACTGACGATAGGTGAGGAAGACGGTGACGGCGGCGAACGCCGCGTAGAGCGCGATCAGCCAGACGAGCAGCTGGATCCTGAGAGACCTCACGAGCCGCTCTTCGAGACCTTCCAGCCCAGGCCACGCACGTTGCGGATCACGTCGGCGCCGAGCCGCCGGCGCAGTCCATGGATGATCACCTCGACGGCGTTGCTCGCGACCGTATCGTCCCAGCCGTAAATGCGCTCTTCGAGCTGCTGGCGCGAGAGAATCGCTCCCGGATGCTCGAGTAGAGCGTGCAGCAACGCGAACTCCCGCGCCGACAGCGCACCACGGGTTTCGCGATAGACGATCTCGCGGGTGCGCAGGTCGAGCTGCAGCTCGTCGGTGCCGACGATCGATTGCGCATGTCCGTCGCTGCGCCTGATTGCAGCACGCAACCTCGCGAGGAGCTCGGGCAGCTCGAACGGCTTGACGATGTAGTCATCGGCGCCGAGGTCCAGACCCGCCACCCGGTCGGCGACCGCATCACGCGCGGTCAGGACGAGGATGGGCGTGCGGTCGCCGCGCGCGCGTGCGCCCGCCAACACATCGAGTCCGGTGCGGCGCGGCAGGCCGAGATCGAGGAGGACCGCGACATAACCACCGGCGGCGAGCGCCGAGCCCCCCGCTACGCCATCTTTGGCCCAGTCCACCGCAAACGCCGCGCCGTGCAGGGCTTTGCGGAGACCGTTGCCGATCATCTCGTCATCTTCGACCAGCAGGATTCTCATGAGCGCTCTCGCGCGCAGAGCTTACGCCGTTTCGGCCGCTCGCTCCCGGGATCCGCAAATCGCCGCCTGGCGCGGCTAGCGCCCGCCTTCTTCCGCGGGTGCGTGCGCCTCGGGCATTCCGAGCTCCTTGAGCTTGCGTGTGAGCGTGTTGCGTCCCCAACCCAGGAGCTTCGCGGCTTCCTGCCTGTGGCCCTGTGTGCGCTTGAGCGCCGCGCGAATCAGGATGCGCTCCATTGCAGGCAAGGCCTGATCGAGCAGGGGGCGCCTGGCGCCCAATGCCTGGCGCTCGGCCCAGCCGGCCAGAGCCTGCTCCCAGTCGGCATCGACCTCGGCCGCAGCGCCGGCCGACAGGACCTCGGGCGGCAGATCCTCGACGCGGATCTCACGCCCGGGCGCGAGCACCGACAGCCGCCGGCAGAGATTCACCAGCTCGCGCACGTTTCCCGGCCAACCGTAGGCAGAGAGTTTCACCTCCGCGTCCCGGGCGAGCGCCTTGCGCTCCACTCCGAGGTCGCGCGCTGCCACATTCAGGTAATGACCGAGGAGCTCCGGGATGTCCTCGGCACGGGTGCGCAGCGGCGGCAGCTCCAGTCGGATGACATTGAGGCGATGATACAGATCCTCGCGGAAGAGGCCGCGGGTCACGAGGTCCTGGAGGTTCTGATGAGTGGCGGCGATCACGCGCACATCCACCCGGATCGGTGTCTGCCCGCCCACCCGATAGAACTCCCCCTCCGCCAACACGCGCAGCAGCCGCGTCTGCAGCGGCGTCGACATGTCACCGATCTCATCGAGGAACAGCGTACCGCCGTCGGCCTGCTCGAAGCGCCCGCGACGCTGGGCGTCGGCCCCGGTGAACGAGCCTTTCTCGTGGCCGAAGAGCTCCGACTCGAGGAGGTCCGCCGGGATGGCCGAGGTGTTGAGGGCAATGAAAGGCTTGCCGGCCCGCGGACTGTGGTCGTGGAGCGCGCGGGCCACCAGCTCCTTGCCGGTGCCGGACTCGCCCGTGATGAGCACCGTGACACTGGAGCGCGCCAGGCGGCCGATGCCGCGGAACACTTGCTGCATGGCGGGGGCGGTACCCAACAGCTCGGGAATCCTGGGCGTGGCGGCTGTTTCGGTGGCGTCTTGATCTACGGCGCTCGCCGCGCGCCTCACGAGCGCCACGGCCTGGTCGATGTCGAAAGGCTTCGGCAGGTATTCGAACGCGCCGCCTTCGTAAGCCGATACGGCGCTGCCGAGGTCCGAGTGCGCCGTCATGACGATGACGGGCAGCGCGGGGCGGGTGTCCCGAATCCTGCGCAGCAGCGAGAGTCCCGATTGGCCCGGCATGCGGATGTCGGTGATCAGCACATCGGGCGCTTCCCGCCGCAGCGCCTCGAGCGCGGGCTCCGCGGCCTCGAACGCCCGTGGAGTCATGCCTCCATTGCGCAGCGCACGCTCCAACACCCAACGGATGGACGCGTCATCATCGACGAGCCATACACGGAGAGCACTGCCGTTCATGTCGGTTCTCCGAGTGGCAGCAACAGTGTGAAGACGGTTTTTCCGGACTCGCTCTCGAACTCGATGAGGCCGCCATTGCGGGAGACGAGCTCCTGGGCGACCGCGAGGCCGAGGCCGGTGCCATTGGGACGGCCCGTGACCAGGGGGTAGAAGATGCTCGAGCGCAGCTCTTCGGGGACGCCCGGACCGTCGTCCTCCACCTGCACGCTTGCGAGCAGACGATGCGGCGCCGTGCCGATGCTGACATTCGAGAGCGCGCGGGTGCGCAGCATGATGTGCCCGCGCGCACCGAGCGCTTGCATTGCGTTGCGCGCCACGTTGAGCAGAGCCTGGATGATCTGATTGCGGTCGAGCATCGCGCTCGGCAGGCTGGGGTCATAGTCGCGCTCGATGTTGATGGCTGGAGCTGCTTCGGCCCGCAGCAGGTGATAGACGTGCTCGCAGACTTCGTGCACGTTGATGAGCGATTTCTCCGGCACGCGCTTGGGACCCGCCATGGAGTCGACGAGCGCGGCCAGGCGGTCCGCCTCGCGGATGATGACCTGCGTGTATTCCTTGAGCGCGGCGCCCTCGAGCTCGCGCTCCAGGAGCTGCGCGGCGCCCCGCAGGCCGCCGAGCGGATTTTTTATCTCATGGGCGAGCTGCCGGATCATCAGGCGGCTGCCGTCGAGGCGGGCGAGCAGGTCGTTCTCGCGCGAGATGCGCTGCCGTTGAGTGGTGTCGGCCAGCTCGAGCAGCAGGTGTGTCCCGGTGACCTGGCCTTCGAGCGGCGTGATGGTGACATCGAGCGTGCGGACCTCGCGCGGCGAGCCGGCGGGACGTACGGTGAGCTCGCGGTCCGCGATGCCCTCACCCGTCTCGAGCGCACGGCGGAGGATGGCCTTCAGGCCGTTGCTGTCGACGAGAAAGTCGGAGAAGGGGCGGCCCCGAGCCTTGTTGAGACTGAAGGCAAGAAGGTCCTGCGCGGCTACGTTGGCGTAGATGGCGCAGAGCTGCGCGTCGAGGACGATGATGCCGGTCGAGAGGGCATCGAGGAGGTCGACGGGGTCGAAATGCGACAGCGCCGAGGGGAAGGGGTGCTCAGCGGCCACGGCACCCTCGGACAGCCCGAAAGCACCTGAGTAAGCGGCCCGGGGCCGCTCCCTGGGCCGCCGGATGGAAAAAATGAGAGGGCTGGCCGCGCAACTCGCCGGCAGCGAGTTGCGTCAGATCTAACGGGGATGAACCGGATTGTGGGGATTCTTGACCGAGGGCTGATGCACGAAGAAAGTGACGCTGCTCGTCTCGCAGACGATCTGGCCGGTGCTGTCCTCGATCACGGCCTGCATCGAATGCTGTCCGCGCTCCACCGGGAAGGTGAATGAGCTGCCGGAGCCTGCGATCTGCTTGCCGTCGAGGAACAGCCGGACGTCGTCTCCAGCACGCAGTCCCGGTGAAGTCTGAACCACCGCCGTCGTCTCGTAGACGTTCGTCAGCGTCTGCTGGTCGGCCGGTTGGGAGATGGCGCAGCTCTCGTAAGCCGGACCGGTCGCGTGCATCGATGCCGGCGGCGGCGTGGCGGCGGACTGCGGCGCCGGCAGGGCGGAGAAGGTCTGGGCGCCGCGGACCTCCAACTTCTGCGCGTTGGGATGCGGCTGATCGCTGTAGTGAACGATGCCCTGGGCATCGACCCACTTGTAGACCGTCGTGCTGCCACCGTTGCCCGCGAGCGCGGTGCCGGCAAGGAGGCCGAGACCCGCGAGGGCTGCCGCGATCGGCCGGACTCGAGCCGCCCGGAATAAGGTAAATCGGAGGTGGCGCATAGGTACCGAGCATAGCCCGATGCCTCGCCGCGCACAAAGGACGGCCGTCGCAGCCGCGTGGCCCGCCGGCTCGCCGACCCGCACGTCCATGTGCGGGTGCTTGCCGGTGGTTGGCGCAGCTCGAGCCCATCAGCAGCTGTAGTAGAGCTCCATCTCTACAGGGTGGGTCGCCATGCGAAACCGCGTCATCTCCTGCATCTTCAGACCGATGTAAGCATCGATCACGTCATTGGTGAACACCCCGCCGCGGGTCAGGAACTCCCGGTCCTTGTCGAGATAGTCGATGGCCATGTCGAGCGAGTGACAGACGGTCGGGATGTGCCTGGCCTCCTCCGGCTCGAGGTCATAGAGATCCTTGTCCGCGGGCTCGCCGGGGTGAATCCGGTTCTGGATGCCGTCGAGGCCAGCCATCATCATGGCCGCGAACGCGAAATAGGGATTCGCGCTCGAGTCCGGGAAGCGAACCTCGATGCGGCGGGCTTTCGGGCTCGACACCCAGGGAATGCGAATGGAGGCCGAGCGATTGCGCGCGGAGTACGCCAGCATCACGGGCGCCTCGAAGCCGGGCACCAGACGCTTGTAGCTGTTGGTGCCGGCGTTGGTGAAGGCATTGAGTGCGCGCGCGTGCTTGATGATTCCGCCGATGTAGTACAGGGCAAGGTCCGATAGGCCGCCATATTTGTCGCCGGCGAAGAGGGCCTTGCCCTCCTTCTGCAACGACTGGTGAACGTGCATGCCGCTGCCGTTGTCGCCGACGAGCGGCTTCGGCATGAAGGTGGCGGTCTTGCCGTAGCGATGCGCGACGTTGAGCACCGCGTATTTCAGCAGCTGCACCTGATCGGCCTTCTGCACGAGCGTGCCGGCGCCGATGCCGATCTCACTCTGGCCGCCGGTGGCGACTTCGTGATGGTGGACCTCGACCTTCAGGCCCAGCTCCTCGCAGGCGAGGCACATCGCCGAGCGGATGTCCTGAAACGCATCGACCGGCGGCACCGGGAAGTAGCCGCCTTTGATGCCGGGCCGGTGTCCCCGGTTGCCGTCGGCGTACTCCGTACCCGAGCTCCACGCTCCCTGTACGGAGTCGATGGCATAGAAGCAGCCGCGCATGTCGTTTCCGTAGCGCACGCTGTCGAAAATGAAGAACTCGTTCTCCGGCCCGAAGAGCGCGTTGTCGGCAATGCCCGTCGACTTCAGGTAGGCCTCGGCTCGCTTCGCGAGCGAGCGCGGGTCGCGCTCGTAGCCCTGCATCGTCGTGGGCTCGATGACATCGCACCGGAGGTTGATCGTCGCATCCTCGAAGAACGGATCGATGATCGCCGTGTTTGCCTCCGGCATCAGGATCATGTCCGACTCGTTGATCCCCTTCCATCCTCCGATGGAGGAGCCGTCGAACATCTTGCCGTCGCGGAACAGATCCTCATCGACCAGGCGCGCGGGGATGGTGACGTGCTGCTCCTTGCCACGCGTATCGGTGAATCTCAGGTCGGCGAACTTGATGTCTTTTTCTTTGATCAGCTCGAGCACGTCGGTCGGTGTCATATCTCCTCCGGGAAAGGGGTGAGTGCGGTCACCCGGCATGTAGCCGCGCGCTCTCCCAGTGCAGGCGCTGTGCCAGCTTCAGCAGGCCCCGGAATCAAGGGGTTAGCGTGAGAAGGCAGGACGTCCTGCACTGACTTGGTGCATTGTACGCCCAATCGGCACCAATATGGTGCGATCGGGCAGTTATGGGCTTCTTCGGAGACGTGGATGGCGCGCGCACGCCTCGTTTTGGTGCATGCCGCCAGGGTGCCGCTGGAGCGTTTTCGGCGGGCTATACTCGCCGGCTCTTTTGTATTTCGACTCTGGCTCATGAGAACCGGCACCGCGCCCCGCACCTTCCAGGAGCTGATCTTCGCGTTGCAGCGCTACTGGTCGGAGCGCGGCTGCATCGTGCTTCAGCCGTATGACATGGAGGTCGGCGCCGGCACCTTCCACACCGCCACCTTCCTCCGGTCCATCGGACCCGAGCCATGGAGTGCCGCCTACGTGCAGCCCTCGCGCCGCCCGGCCGACGGCCGCTACGGCGACAACCCTTTCCGCCTGCAGCACTACTACCAGTTCCAGGTGGTCATGAAGCCCGCGCCGCTGGACATCCTGGACCAGTATCTCGGGAGCCTGCGTGCGCTCGGCTTCGATCTGCTGGTGCACGACGTGCGCTTCGTCGAGGACAACTGGGAATCGCCGACGCTGGGCGCCTGGGGGCTCGGCTGGGAAGTGTGGCTGAATGGCATGGAGATCACCCAGTTCACCTACTTCCAACAGGTCGGCGGCCTAGACTGCCGGCCGGTGACGGGCGAGATCACTTACGGCCTCGAGCGGCTCGCGATGTATCTACAGGGTGTCGAGAGCATTTATGACATTGTCTGGACCGACGGCCCGCTCGGACGCGTGACCTACCGTGACGTGTTCCACCAGAACGAGGTCGAGCAGTCCCGCTACAACTTCGAGGGCGCCGAGGTCGCGACCCTGTTCCGGCACTTCGATGACCACGAGCGTGCCTGCAAGGCGCTCCTGGAGAGCGGGCTGGCGCTGCCCGCCTATGAGCAGGTGTTGAAAGCCTCGCACACGTTCAACCTGCTCGATGCGCGACGCGCGATCTCCGTGACGGAGCGCCAGCGGTACATTCTGCGCATGCGCGCGCTCGCTGGCGGCGTGGCGCGCGCTTACTACGAGAGCCGGGAGACGCTGGGATTCCCGCTGCTGGCGCGGACCGGCGGGACGCAAGGCGCGGCCGCGGCGGACACGAGCTCCGGGCGTGCGGGCGTCGTGCTGACGACCGCGGACGGCGGCGGGCGGCCCGGCGAGGTGTCCCGATGAGTGTCGGCACGCGCAGAGGGAGCTCGGAGGGCGCAGGGATGGGGCCCCGAAACTCCGAGAAGCGCGACTTTCTCGTCGAGATCGGGACTGAGGAGCTGCCGCCGAAAGCGCTGCGTCAGCTCGAGCAGGCCTTTGCCGGCGGCCTCGCCGCCGGTCTGGCCAAAGCAAACCTCGAGCATGCCGAGCTACGGTCCTTCGCGACACCGCGGCGACTCGCAGCTCTCATCCGCCGCGTCGCGGCGCACCAGCCCGATCAGAAGATCGAGCGGCGCGGCCCCCCTGTCAATGCCGCATTCGACGCCGAGGGGCTGCCAACGCGAGCCGCCCAGGCGTTCGCGGCGAGTTGCAACGCCTCGGTGGAGGACCTGCAACGTCGCGAGGAAGGCAAAGGAACATTCCTTTATTACGTCGGTGTCAGGCCGGGCGCCCCCACCGCGGAGCTGCTGCCCACACTGGTGCAGAGCGCCCTCGAGGCTCTGCCGATTCCGCGCCGGATGCGCTGGGGCGCTGGCGAGGCGCAGTTCGTCCGGCCCGTTCACTGGATCGCGATGCTGTTCGGGAAGGAAGTCGTGCCGGCAACCCTGCTCGATACTGCCTCGGACAGGCTGACCCGTGGCCACCGCTTCCACGCGCCGAAACCGCTGCGGCTGTCGAGCCCTGCGCGCTACGAGCGCGTGCTGCAGGAGCGCGGTTACGTCATTGCAGACTTCCAGGCACGCCGGTCACTCGTCCGCGAGCGCGTTGCGGCAGCGGCGGCCGGACTGGGCGGGCAGGCGCTGTTGGGGGATGCGCTGCTCGATGAAGTCACGGCCCTGGTGGAATGGCCGGTGCCGCTCGCCGGCCGCTTCGACGAGCGCTTCCTCTCGTTGCCGCGCGAAGTGCTGATTTCCACGCTGGAGGATCACCAGCGGTACTTTCCGGTTGAAGGTGCCGATGGGCGGCTGCTGCCCTGCTTCATCGCGGTAGCCAACATCGAGAGCCGGGACCCGGCAAGAGTCATCGAAGGGAATCAACGTGTCGTGCGGCCAAGGCTCGCGGACGCGGCGTTTTTCTGGGAGCAGGACCGCCACATTACGCTCTCGATGCGACATGGAATGCTGGCGAAAGTCACCTTCCATTCAAAGATCGGCTCCCTCGGTGACAAGGCGGAGCGCATCACGACGCTGGCCGGTGAGATCGCGCAGGCGCGCTTGCAGCCCGACTCCCTCAATGCCAACGCCGCGGTGGCGCGTGCGCAGCGCGCAGCGCAGCTCTGCAAGTGTGACCTGCTCACGCTGATGGTCGGCGAGTTCCCGGAGCTGCAAGGCATCATGGGCACCTATTACGCCATCGGTGATGGGGAGGACGCTGAGGTTGCCACGGCGATCCGGGAACACTACCAACCGCGCAGCGCCGGCGATGGACTGCCGGCCACCGAGACCGGGACCACACTCGCAATCGCCGATAAGCTGGACACCCTGGCCGGCATATTCGCCATCGGGGAGAAGCCCACCGGAACGAAGGACCCGTTCGGCCTGCGCCGGGCCGCGATCGGCGTCATCCGGATCCTGATCGAGAAGCGGCTCGAGCTCGACGTCGCGCACCTGTTGGATCGTGCCGTGCAGCTGGTGCGCGCCGACATCGAGAAGACCGCGGCTGCCGCCGGCAAGCCGGCGACACCGGCGGCCGGAAATGCCGCCGCCGAAGTCTACGACTACGTGCTCGAGCGGCTGCGCGCCTATTACCTCGAAACCACCGACGGCTCACGAGACACGCCGGTCACGACGGAAATGTTCGATGCCGTGCTCGCGGCGCGGCCGGTATCGCCGCTGGATTTCGACGGACGGCTGCGCGCCCTCAGCGCATTCCTCGAGCTGCCGGAAGCCGCCAGCCTCACGGCGGCCAACAGGCGCGTTGCCAACATACTGCGAAAATCCGGCGGTAGTGCACCGTCCGATGTCGATGCCGGGGCGCTGCAGGCGGACGCCGAGCGGCAGCTGTTCGAGGCCCTGCACGAGCGTCGCGATGCGGTCTCGGCTGCCACTGCCAGCAAGGATTACGCGAGCTCCCTAACGCTGCTCGCGCAACTGCGACCGGCTGTGGATGCCTTCTTCGACCAGGTGATGGTCATGGACGAGAACCCGAAGCTGCGCGCCAACAGGCTGGCGCTGCTCGAGCAGATGCGCGAGCTGTTCGCGGGCGTCGCGGATCTCTCCCGGCTGCCGGGCTGAGCGGCGACGGCCATGCAGCTCCTCGGCTCTCTGGTCTTCACGACATTCCTCTTCGTCTGGACGTTCTGTTACGCGATCTTCTTCGTGATCGCCTGCCTGCTGCTGCCGTTCCGGCACCGCTTCCTGCTGGCGCGCGTATGGGCGTGGGTGCTGCTCAAGGCTCTCAAGTGGACCTGCAGGCTGGATTTCCGGGTGGAAGGGTCGGAGCGGCTGCCGGCAGGCAACCACATCGCGCTCTGGAAGCATTCCTCTTCATGGGAGACGATCGCGATGTGCGTGGTCTTCCCACGGCAGGTCTGGGTGTTGAAGCGCGAGCTCCTCTGGATCCCGGTCGTCGGCTGGGGAATCCGCCAGCTGCATGCCATTGCCATCGACCGCAAGTCAGGTCACTCGGCGGTATCACAGGTGGTCGCCCAGGGCCGGGAGCGCCTCGCGGAAGGCGACTGGATCATGGTATTCCCGGAAGGCACCCGCATGCCGCCGGGAGAGACCCGCCGCTACGGTGTCAGTGGAACCTTGCTCGCGGCAGAGACCGGCAGGCTCATCGTTCCGGTGGCGCACAACGCGGGCCGTTATTGGCCGCGACGAGGGCTGCTCAAGAAGCCCGGGACCATTCGCCTGGTGATCGGCGAGCCCGTCGCTCCAGGAGATCGCGACGTCCGCGAGGTCAACCGTGAGATCCAGAAGTGGGTCGAGGCCACGGTGGACACACTGCAGGCTTGAATCAGGATGCGCGGATGATCACACCCGCATCGAGGTACTGATATGCGCGTACGTCTCTTCCACATAGACGCATTCACCTCCCAGCGCTTCCGCGGCAATCCGGCGGCCGTGATGCCGCTGGAGGATTTTCCCGCGGACGCCGTGATGCAGGCGGTCGCGGCTGAAAACAACCTGTCGGAGACGGCGTTCATCGTGCCGCAAGGCGATGACTACCGGCTCCGATGGTTCACTCCTGCAGTCGAGGTGCCACTGTGCGGCCACGCGACCCTTGCCAGCGCGGCTGCCGTGATGGAGCGGCTGCACCCGGAACGGCAGCAGGTGACGTTTCACACGGCGAGCGGCGCCCTCATCGTCAAGCGGGCCTCGACCGGCTACGTCATGGATTTCCCGGCCCAGCCGGTAGTCCCGGTGAGCGCACCTGCGGGACTTGCTCCGGCCCTGGGAGTCACTCCCGTGGAGGTCCATGCCAACGACGTCAACTACGTCGCCGTCCTGCGCGATGAGCGCGCAGTGATCGAGCTCTCGCCCGACATCGCGGCCATTGCGCGTCTGGACCGCAGCGGCCTGATCGTGACCGCGAAAGCCGCCGGCGATCGCGATATCGTCAGCCGATACTTCACGCCCGCCAGGGGCGTAGCGGAAGATCCGGTGACCGGAAGTGCGCATTGCGCCCTGGCGCCCTTCTGGTCGCAACGCCTGCGGAAGTCCGAGCTGCGCGCCTATCAGGCCTCGCGCCGCGGCGGCGAGATGACCTGCCGCATCCGCGGCCAGCGTGTCGAGTTGGAAGGCACCTGCGTGTTCTACCTCGAGGGTACCGCGGACCTCTGAGCCGTCGTGAGCCACGAGTAGCTTGCTCCTGAGAGCTGCGCGGCGCCGCCCAGGATCATCGCGAGGCGCAGGCCTTCCGGCCCACCCTTGAGCGCGGCGTATACCGCGCCCAGCGCTGCGACACCAACAGTAGCGCCCACCATCCGCGCGACGTTGATGATCGCGGAGGCGGTGCCGGAGCGGGCCGCGGGTACGGCGCCGACAGCCTCGCCCATCAAGGGCCCGGTGGCCAGACCCATGCCGACTCCGGTGAGCGCGAGGCCGATTTCCGCAAACACCAGCGAGCTCGCGCCGGCTGTGAGGCCGATCAGCAGCAGGCCGAGGCCCACCGTGGCTACGCCGCCTGCGGTGGTAAAGCGCACGCCGAAAGTCTCAGTGAGCTTGCCCGAGAAGGGCGAGACGATGACGAAGACCAGCGCCATGGGGATGAGCGCAATTCCAGCCATGGTCGCCCCGAGACCCCGCGTGCTCTGCCAAGTCAGCGGCAGCAGGAAGATCACGCCGTACATGCCGAAGGTCATGGCCGTGGTGGCCACCGAAGCGCCGGTGAACGGCTTCGAAGAGAACAGCTCGAGCGGGACGAGTGCTGCCGGCCCGACGCCTTTCTCGGTGAAAACGAACGAGACGATGCAGACGGTCGCCACGATACAGGCGATCACTGCGGCCCAAACACTCGCGTGCACTTCGATGGCCGCAAACGCCAGGGCGCCCAAGCCAACCGCGCCGAAGGCCTGTCCGCGCGCATCGAAGCTGCGGCCATGCGGATCGGCCGACTCCGGCAGAGTAGGTACTGCGAGCAGAGCGGCCGCGAGACTGACCGGTACGACGACGAGGAAGATACTTCGCCAGCCGAATCGCTCGATGAGCACACCACCCAGGGTGGGGCCGATGGCGAGCGCCACGCCGTTGCACCCCGCCCAGATCCCCAGGGCTCTGCCGCGCTCGCGGGAATCCCGCCACAGGACGCGGATGAGCGCGAGAGATGCGGGGATCAGAAGCGCAGCTCCCACGCCCGCCACGGCACGCGCGCCGATCAGGATGCCGATCGTCGGGGCGTATGCGGCCACGAGTGAGGCCGCGGTGAAGATCGCCGCGCCCAGGATGAAGACTTTGCGGCGGCCGATCAGGTCGGCCAGCAATCCGCCCGTCAGGAGCAGAACAGCATAGGTGAGGTTGTAGCCATCCACTACCCATTGGAGTGCGCCTACGCTCGCATGGAAATAGTTACCGATGCGATGGGTCCCTAGATTGACGACCGCGGTATCGATCTGGGCGACGAGGACTGCAAGGCACAGCGTGAGCAGCGCTGGGAAATGGCTCACCGCGATTCGGGCTCCGTTTCGATGCACTGTGGTATCCAAGGTGCGTCTCCTGGTTCGTCCGGGGTATCGGAAAGCTACGCCTCGCAAGCTACGGGACGTTTCCATGACCATCGAAGCTTCCGCATCTTTCGGGTGGTACGGTGAGACCATGGCCGAACGAGGACATCCCGAGCTTCCCGGCTTCTCCGGCACGGCGTTCCTGCTGGCCGACCCGGCCCGGGCGGTAATGCTGGCGGCACTGCTCGACGGACGGGCTTTGCCTGCAGGGGAGCTGGCGTACGCGGCACGCGTAACGGCGCAAACGGCAAGCTCACATCTGGCAAAGCTTCTCGCGGGAGGGCTGCTTGCCCTGCAGATCGAGGGCCGACACCGCTACTACCGCCTGGCGGGGGCGCATATCGCGCAGGCGATCGAGCACCTGGCTGCGATCCGGCCGGAGCCCGAGATCCGCCGCCGCGCGCTGAGCCCGGAAGCGCAGCGGCTGCGATTCTGCCGCAGCTGCTACGATCATCTCGCGGGCCAGGTCGGCGTGGCGCTGACGCAAGCGCTCGAGGCCCGCGATTATCTGCGGGCTGCGCCCGACAAGTTGCTCGAGGTAACGCCTGCGGGGACGGAGTGGCTCGCCCGCCTCGGCGTCGACCTGCGCGACATCAAGCCCTCGCGCGGTGGCCTGGCGCGCCAGTGCCTCGACTGGACGGAGCGGCAGCACCACCTCGCCGGTCCCCTGGGTGTCGAATTGCTGAGCGTGCTGTGCGCCTCCGGCTGGCTACGCCGCGGCCGGGAGACTCGCGCCATGGAGGTGCTGCCCAAAGGGCGGCATGAGCTGCGCACTCAGCTCGGCGTCGATATCGACCACATGAGTTGAGAGGGCCGCGGCGTGCGCCTTCGGCCGAGCGCATCGCCATGGGTTACGCGCTTCTCGGCACGCGGGATCACGGACGACACGCCCGACTGACCGCGCTCAACGCGTCATCCATTTCCTCGAGCGGACCGTGGCGACGGCGTAGGGGAAGATCCAGAAGAGCGCGATCGCCGAATAGTAGGTGTACAGCACGCCATACAGGAAATTCATCGAGCGCTCGCTGCGCAGGTAGTAGAGCACGCTGAAGAGCGACATCGCGCCCACGGTGGTCATCATCGGCACCGTGATGGTCGGGTCATTCATGACGAGGAGCGGCAGGAGCCCCAGGCTGGAATAGGACGCAGGGTAGCGGAAGTTGGTGACCGCGCGGTCGAACAGCGCCATGAGGCGCGTTGGCCAGGGGCGCTTCCACACGATGCGGGTGAAGCGGATCTCCTCACGCACATAGGAGCGATCCCACCGCAGCAACATCTTGCAGAGCTTCGCGTACGAGATCGGCACCAGGGTATGCACGACGGCCGTGCGCTGGTAGACCGTGTCATACCCGCTGTCGAGCAGGTAGTTGGTCATGGCCCGGTCCTCGCCGAAGGTGCAGCGGGACCCGAGGAATTCCTGATGTTTCCAGCGCTCCAGCACCTTTCTGACACCCGATGCCCGCAATCCGGTGAGCGCGCCCGGACAGCAGTAGACGTTGCGGTACACCGATTCGGTCGCGCGCAGCATGTCGAACGAGAGCATGTAGCGCACGTGCAGCATGCGTGGGATCACGCCGTGCGCACGGTTGTAGACTTCCACTCTGCCCGCCACCGCCCCGATCTTGGGATCGCGGAACGGGCCGGCGAGGGCAAGGAGCGCGCCGCGCTCGATGACACTGTCGGAGTCGATCGTGACCAGGATCTCCCCGCGCGCGCGGCTGAAGCCGAGAGCGAGTGCCTCGCGTTTGCCGCGGTTGCGCTCGTGCCGCAGCGCCGTGACGAGACCCGGATAGCGGGCAGCGGCCTGCGAGATATAACTCCAGGTGTCGTCCTTGCTGCCGTCATCGATGACGAGAATCTCCAGGCGATCGTGCGGGTAGTCGGCCTTGGCCGCCGACTCGATCGACTGCAGCACCATGGCACCCTCGTTGTAGGCAGGGATGATGACCGTCAGGGGAGGCGCCGCTTCCCGCGATACTGGCGGTGCCGGCCGGTAGAGGATCCAGAAGATCGTACGCACGACGATGAGCAGGAAGCCCAGCCCCAGCCAGAAGAGGGTGGGATAGGCGAACGCCCGGATACCGTGCTGCTTCACTGCAATCGCCAGAATGCGCAGAACGACCGCGTGAAACTGGTAGTAGCCGAGCGCGACGCAGCCGACGGTGACCAGGGCATAGACCGCGTAGCTCCACAGCTCGCCCGGCTGGCGGGAATCACGCATCATGCCCGGAGGCGGCACGACGGCCAGGGCGGCGCCTGCGGAGCTCGTGATCTGCGGGCCTTGGAAGGTTCGCATCAGGGGCTTTTCCATCATGTATTTCACTCTTCCGTCACAAGTGCCGCAGCGCGCTTGCTGCCGCCGTGCGCCGGCGATGTAGGTCGCTCCAGGGCAACGACGAGATTCTCAACGCCGCTGCCAGCCGACGGATGACCGTCGCGACAGGAACAGGGATTTTACGCGAACGGCAGCGAGCCTGAGCCGCGCCGCTCTGTGAAGAATCCTGAAGATGCCTCATGAGGGCCCGAGCATTTGTTGCAGTGGGACGACATGGTGCAAGCTTACGGGAAGGGGGTTGAACGGGTCATGAACCGGCGACCTGCGCCGCCAGAGCGACCTCCACATTCTCACCGACCAGCCGGACCGCGTAAGTTCCAAGCGGGGTCACCGCAGGCGAGCCGATCGCCGCCCCGGTGCGACAATCAAACGTTCCGCCGTGCAAGGGGCACATCAGCTTCGTCTTGCGGAGCCTCCCTTCGCTCAGCTTCGCATAGGCGTGTGTGCATACATTGTCGAGTGCAAACCAGCCCTCGCGGGTATGGCAGAGAACGATGCTGCGCGAGCCCACGCTGATCTCGAGCATCCGTCCTCTAGGCACATCTGCCACGCGGGCGACCTGCACGAATGTGCCGTCGCTCATATCCCGGTGATGGCCGCCACTTTGATCCCGTTCGGACTGCCGAGACCCGTACAGGCGTCCCAGCCGGCCGAAGCGATGAAGCCGCCATTATTACCCTGGGTGATGTCGCGCAGGGCGGAGGGCTGACCGTATAGCGCAGGATTCAGGAATCCCGCGGGACGCGCGGTCAGTGCGTTGATGCGCGCGATGAGTCCCGCCCACAGGGGCGCTACCGCGCTCGTGCCGCCGTAGACGGCGCTGGTCCCGTCCACCAACACTTTGTAGCCGGTCTGCGGGTCGGCGTCAGCAGCTATGTCGGGTACACCCCGATTGGCGAGCGGACTGCGGTTGCCCTCGGCATCGGTCGCATCGAGCCCCTGCTGCCAGGCTGGCAGGGCAAAGAATGTACTGACCCCGCCGCCGCTTGCGCCGCTCGTCGCATCGCCGTCGTTCCACACCTCCTCGCTTGCAATGGCCGTGCCGTTGGCCTGGAGACTGGTGCCTCCACAGGCGAGGGCGTATGAGCTGGAAGCAGGGAAGTCAACATGGTTGCCGCCATCGGTTTCACCGTCGCTGGAGCCGCTGTCGCCGGAGGCGACGCATACAGTGATGCCCATCGCGGCTGCCGCCTGGAAAGCCTGGTCCATGGCCGTCATCGCCTGTTGTGTCCAGGTGGACTCCGGGCCGCCCCAGCTGATCGAGATCACCGAGGGCTTGCGCACCTCGTCGTGAATGGCTGTCGTCACGGCATCCAGAAAGCCCGCGTCGGTGTTGGGTGCAAAATATACTGCGATGGCTGCTGCCGGAGCGATCGCGCCCGCCACTTCGATATCCAACATCACCTCGCCGTCCGGCCCGTTCGGATCTCCAGTAGGTTGGTTCGCGCCATGATCGACCGACACGGCGGTGACGGCGGGAGCCGGGAGGCCAAGACCGCCGAAATAGGCTTGGATGTCCTGCGGCCGATAGCCGCCGCCGAGCTCGATGATGGCGATGCACTGCCCCTTGCCGTCACCCTGCGGGAATTCATAGAGCGAGGCGAGCTGCGCCGGCGTGAACGATACCGCCGCCCCGCGCGCCGGCCGCGAGCGACGCCGCGTGTTGGATGTCTTCATGCGGAAATGCGCCCGCGCCTGCGGCCGGCTGTCGAGGCCGAGCACGGCCTCGATGATGCCGTCGAGCTCGGCGGGGATGTTCACGGGGCCGGTCCTGCCGCGATAGGTTCCTCCGGGGTGCGAGCAGTGCTGCAGCTGGATCCCGAAGGCATCGTCGAATTGTGCGACCGTCCCGGCCAGCACCATGGTGCGGCGCCCGGCATGCTCCTGCACCACGGCAAGCCCGTGCGCCTCGGCGAACCTCCGCACTACATCCATGTCCGCCCGGCTGGCGCCGTGGCGGCGCGCGAACTCGGCGCGGGAGAGCTCACCGCCGGAGCGATCGCCCTGCGCGAGCCGCTGCAGCCGATCCTTCAGACCTTGCGGGTCGGCGGGGCGCAGGACCAGGGTTGCCTCCATTCTCTCCGTGGGATCCGCGGGTCCCAGCGTCCGTGAATTCGGCAGCGGGCGTCGCTCGCTCCCCCTGAGTGGATGTCTGGCCATGGCGCCTCCTCATCTGCGGTATCCGGAGATACCTTAGCGCCGGCGGCGACATCCGGCCAGCGCTGTCTCAGGCCGCCGGCGCCGGCCGGCCCCCGGCAATCGTGTCCGCAACCTGCTCCGCAATCGCGAGCGAAGATGTCAGCCCCGGGGATTCGATTCCGTAAAGATTGATCAGCCCGCGCATCCCGTGCGCCTCCGGCCCCTGGATGAGGAAGTCCGCCACGGCCGCATCCGGCCCGCTCAGCTTGGGACGGATACCGGCGTACCCGGGGCGCAAAGCGCCGTCGGGCAGCCCGGGCCAGTACCGGCGGATCACGCTGTAGAAGCTCTCCGCGCGGCTCGGATCTACGTTGTAATCCAACTCCCCGACCCACTCGACGTCGGGCCCGAACCTGGCCTGGCCGGCCAGATCGAGCGTGAGATGCACGCCCAGGCCACCCGTTATCGGAACCGGATAGATGAGATGTTGGAAAGGTGCCTTGCCCTGCAGTACGTAATAACTGCCCTTGGCGTAAACGGTTGCAGGAATGCTCCCCGGCGCAAGGCCCGCGATGCGGCGCGCCAGGCGCTCAGCCTGCAGGCCCGCGCTGTTGATCACGACTTGCGCCGCGAGCTCGGTCGTTTCGCTGGCGCCGATTTCGAGGTGAATGCCGTCGTGCCCGCTGTGTCCGCGCCTGACGGGCGAGCGACAGGCCACGACGCCGCCTGCCTCTTCGATGTCCGCCTGCAGAGCGAGCATGAGCCCGTGGCTGTCGATGATGCCCGTGGAGGGCGAGAAGAGCGCCGCCAGACAATTCACGGCCGGCTCCATCGCCATCGCTTCGCCAGCCGTCAGCCTGCGCAGGTCATGAACACCGTTGGCGCGGGCTGTCGCGGCGATCTTCTCGAGCACCTGCAGCTGCGCGTGATCGGTAGCCACGACCAGCTTGCCGCAACGGCGATGCCCGACGCCCCGGGCCTCGCAGTAGGCATAGAGACGCTGCTTGCCCTCGACACAGAGCCTTGCCTTGGACGAGCCCGGCTCGTAGTAGAGCCCGGCGTGAATCACCTCGCTGTTGCGCGAGCTGGTTCCTCTGCCGATGGCGTCCTCGGCCTCGAGCACCAGGACCTCGCGGCCGCGCCTCGCCAGGGCCCGCGCGACCGCGAGGCCAACCACTCCGGCGCCGATGACGACACAATCGACTTTTTCCGCCACCGATTTCTCAGGATGAGCGCATGCCGCCTGCCGAGGCAGAGACGGATTACAATTGCCCGCCATCTTAGCGAAAGGCTTGTCGATCGTGACATCGAATGAAGTCTGGACTGCAGAGCACCGCAGCGTCGTCACGGCCAGCTTTCTCGGGTGGATGCTGGATGCGTTCGACTACTTTCTCGTGGTCTTCGTCGTCACGCACCTCGCCACCGATTTCAAGACCGACGTCACGGGGGTCACGCTCGGACTGAGCGCCACGCTGGCGATGCGCCCCGTGGGAGCTTTTCTCTTCGGGCGCTTCGGCGACCGCTACGGCCGCAGGCCGGCGCTCATGGCCAGCATCCTCCTGTACTCGGCCATGGAGCTCGCGACGGCCTTCTCATCGTCGCTGAATGTATTCATCGCGCTGCGTGCGCTCTACGGCATCGCCATGGGCGGTGAGTGGGGGATCGGGGCCGCACTCGCGTTCGAAGCCGTACCGGTCCGGTCCCGCGGCCTGGTCTCCGGGATCCTCCAGGCCGGCTATCCCTGCGGCTACCTGTTGGCCTCGGTGGTCTACGGCCTGCTGTTCGAGCACATCGGCTGGCGGGGAATGTTCGTGGTAGGCGCCGTGCCGGCGCTTCTCGTGCTCTACATCTACAGCAAGGTGCCGGAATCGCAGACCTGGGCGGCCGGACGCCAGCAGCCGGCGCGGCTCGGCCTGCTGGACAGCCTGCGCGGACATTGGAAGCTTGCTCTCTATGCCATCGTCCTGATGGCCTGCTTCAACGCGTTCAGCCACGGTACGCAGGACCTGTACCCGACCATGCTCGGCAAGCAGCGCGGATTTTCCACAGGCACCATTTCCCAAATCGCCATCGTCTACAACATCGGCGCGATACTCGGCGGCGTGCTGTTCGGATCGCTCTCAGGCCGCGTAGGCCGCCGACGCGCCATAGCGCTCGCGGCGGCGCTATCGCTGATCGTGCTGCCGTTCTGGGCCTACTCGACCACTCCCGTGGCGCTGGCAATTGCCTCATTCGCGATGCAGTTCATGGTTCAGGGCGCATGGGGCGTGGTGCCGGTGCACCTCAACGAGCTCTCACCGGAGGGCGTGCGCGCCACCTTTCCTGGTGTGGTCTATCAGCTCGGCAACCTGCTCGTGTCCTTCAATGCAACCATGCAATCGGCTATCGCCGCACACCTGAACGAGGCGCATCCGGATTACTCGTTCGCTCTGACTCTGGTCTGTGGCATCGTGGCGGCGGCGCTGGTGCTGCTGGCGTTGTTCGGACCGGAGCGGCGCAACGCGCGCTTCGCAGCCTGAGGACGCTCATCGAGCCGCGCGTCAGTCCTCGGGCGCCTGCTCGCGATAGACCAGTCCGAGCCGCGCGAGCTTCTCGCGCATCTGATAGTAGTCGAGGCCGAGCTCGCCCGCTTTCAGGTGCTCACGGGCCTTCGCCTCCCGCGCTTCCCGCTCGGCGCTGGCATCGGCCACCTTGACCGCCTCGAGTCGCGGGATGATGCAGACGCCATCATCATCGGCGATGACGACATCCCCGGGATGCACGAGCGCGCCGGCACAGATGACGGGCACATTGACGCTACCCAGCGTCTCTTTGACCGTGCCTTGCGCGGAGATGACCTTCGACCAGACGGGAAAGCCCATCTGCCTGAGATCGCGCACATCGCGCACACCGGCGTCGATCACGAGACCGCGTACACCACGAGACATCACCGTGGTCGCCAGGAGCTCTCCAAAATATCCGGTGTCGGCATAGGAGGTCGGTGCGACCACCAGCACGTCACCCTCGCGGCATTGCTCCACCGCGACGTGGATCATCCAATTGTCGGACGGAGGCAGGCTGACGGTGACGGCCGTACCGGCAATGCGCATGCCCGGGCAGATCGGACGGATGTGCGGCGCAAGGAGTCCGGTCTGGCCCTGAGCCTCGTGTGCCGTGGCAACCCCGCTCGCGGCGAGACGCTCGACGGCAGCCCGGTCGGCGCGGCGGATATTCGTGTAAACGACTCCCAATGGAACCCCCTTGTGTCAGCGGCTTGCGTGGATTCTCCGCCTGCCGGCCGGCCGCGGCCAGCGGCGAACGGGCCGGGCGACGAGGGGATCCGGCTCAGTGACCCGTCGCTGCAGCCGCGGCAATGGCGGCGGCCCGGCGCGCGGATTCGGCATCGAGCTGCAGGCCGAAGGTCGAGACGAGCGCAGCCGCGATCTCCGGCTCGCCGAGGAATCGCCGTTCCATGCCGCCTCGCGCCTCACGAACGGTGAGGCGATTGTTCATGAGCGTGGTGCGTCGCTCGGGGGTGGTGACGGCCACCCGCAGCTCACTGCGGAATTTCGAGTCCGGATGCGTCGCGGTGTACCAGTTGGCGGCAACGTAGTCGATGTCGAGCGCCGGCTCCGGCGAGAGCAGATACACCGGCTGCCAGGCCCCGGCGATCTGCGCCTCGAGCAGTGTCCACGCCCCCTCGCTCCCCAGCCGGAACACCTCGTGCCTCGTTGGTTGCTCCGCGCCGCCGGCATCGAGCCGCAGCGGCGCGCCGGGAACGCAGGATCCGAAACCGACATCGGCGAGCCACCGCTCACCGCCGATCGTGACACGGAGGACCATATGGGTGAGCGGCGTAGGCGGCGTGCCCGGCGGCAGCATCCACAGCACTCGCCCGATCAGTCCCTCCACCGTGAACCCCAAGGCACCGAGCACCCCCTTGAGCAGGCTGTTTTGCTCGAAGCAGTAGCCGCCGCGTCCGCCGTCGATCAGTTTCGCCTGCAGCGCGGTGAGACTGAGATCGAGGGGCCGCCCGAGCAGGACGTCGACTGCCTCGAACGGAATCGCAGCCGGATGCAACGCCGTCAGGGCTCGCAGAGTCTCGAGGTCCGGGCGCGCCGAGCCGGTATAGCCGATGCGGGTGAAATAACGGTCGAGGTCCAACTCGCCGGCGGCGGCGGCGGATGCCTGGAGTTGGTGCATATGAGCGTCAGTCGTTTCGGGCCCACGGATGAGTGTAGCTGCTGGCGACCATGACGGCAAAACAGGCGCATGCTAAGGTACCCGACTCAAATCCATCCGCATCAACAGGGTAGAGTAATGCTGCGACGTCACCTGCTGTCCGTGCTCTCTGCGACCGTTGCATTTGGATGGATGACCGCTGCGATCGCGCAGCACGCCATGCAGCGCTCCGCTCCTGGCAGCGGTTATCATGCAGTACACAGCGTGCCGCTCGGCGCGCCCGATCGCTGGGACTACCTCGTTTATGACGGCCCATCGCACCGGCTGTACGTTTCCCACGGCGATCGGCTCACGGTTCTGGATGCCCGCGATGGCAGGATCGTCGGTCAGGTCGAGGGCATGCCGGGTGGTACACACGGCATCGCGATCTCCCATTCCACGGGACTGGGCTATACGGACGATGGTCGCGCGGGCGAGGCTGTAGCCTTCAGCCTGAAGACGCTGAAGGTCGTCAAGCGGCTGCGGGCGGCGGCGGATGCCGATGCGGTGACCATCGACCCGAGCAGCGGCCATGTCTTCGTGGTCGACGGTGACCCGGGCCTGCTCACCGTGATCGATCCGAAGTCCGATCGGGTGGTCGCAACGGTACGCATCGGCAGCAAGCTCGAGTTCGTCGTTCCGGGCGATAACGGCAAGATCTACGTGAACGGTGTCGAGAAGCGGGAGATCTTCCGCATCGACACCGCGACCAACGAGGTCGATGCCACCTGGCCCATCCCGCAGTGCGAGGCGCCGCACGGCCTTGCGATCGACGCGGCGACGCACCGGCTCTTCTCGAGCTGTGAGAATGAGCGACTCGTCGTCGTCAACGCTGACAATGGCGCGACGGTGGCAACTTTGCGGATAGGGCAAGGGTCCGACGCCGCGGCGTTTGATCCGACACGCAGGCTGATCTTCAGCTCCAATGGCGGGGACGGCACGTTGTCGGTCATTCGCGAGGTGGACGCCAACACGTTCATGCCGGCGGCAACGATCAAGACGACCCTGTCGGCACGCACCATGAGCCTCGATCCGGCGAGCGGCCGACTCTTTCTGGTGGCCGCCGACACCACTCCTCGGGCGATGGCTGCGTTCCGAGCGGCCCGCCAGGCCGGGAGGCGCGGGCCCTCGCCGTTCGTCCCCGGCTCGGCCAAGCTCCTCATCTTCGATCCGGGGAAATAGCGCGCGGGAACCCGCCATCGGACCCGGCGTTGTGCTGCATTGCAGCTCAGCCGGGAGGCGTCTCCGTGAAAGCCAGCATCACGCTGCGAGTCGACGGCGAGCAGCGGTCGTTAGCCGTCGACACCCGTACGACGCTGCTCGATGCAATGCGGGAGCATCTGGGCATCACAGCGGCGAAGAAGGGCTGCGATCACGGCCAATGCGGAGCCTGTACCGTATTGCTCGACGGCAGGCGCGTGACGACGTGCCTATCCCTGGCCGTCGCCTGTGACGGAGCCAGCGTCGTCACGGCACAGGGACTCGCGCGCGGTGACACGCTGCACCCGGTGCAGCAGGCCTTTCTCGAGCACGATGCGCTGCAGTGCGGCTACTGCACTCCTGGCCAGATCTGTTCGGCGGTGGGGATGCTGGAAGAGGCCGAGGCGGGCCATCCGAGCTTCGTCACCCAGGGTCTCACCGCGGCGCCAGACCTGACGGACGAAGAAATCCGCGAGCGGATGAGCGGGAACCTGTGCCGGTGCGGCGCCTACGTGAACATCGTGGCCGCCATCCGCCATGCGCTCAGCAAAGGGGCGGCCTCGTGACTCCGTTCGAGTACGAGCGCGCCATGGACGCCAGCTCCGCGGTGGCGCGCGTGGCTGCGCACCCCAACGCTGCCTTTCTCGGCGGCGGGACGAATCTCGTCGATCACATGCGATTGGGCGTGGCGCATCCCGACCTGCTGGTGGATGTGACGCGCCTGCCGTTTGCGAGGATCGACGTATCGTCCGAGGGCTCGGTTCGCATCGGCGCTGGAGTCCGCAACAGCGACCTCGCCGCAGATCGGGTGATCAGAGAGCGCTATCCCGTCCTCTCGCAGGCGCTGCTTGCCGGGGCTTCCGGCCAGCTGCGCAACCTCGCGACCACCGGAGGCAACCTGCTGCAGCGCACACGCTGCGCCTACTTCCAGGACACCAGCGTACCGTGCAACAAGCGCAGCCCAGGCGCTGGCTGCTCCGCGTTGGAGGGCCACAACCGCGATCACGCGATTCTCGGCGCATCGCAACAGTGCGTAGCCGTCAATCCGTCGGACATGGCAGTTGCGCTCACGGCGCTCGATGCGACCATCGTCGTACTCGGCCCGCAAGGTGAGCGACGGATCCCAATCGCCGATTTTCATCGGCTGCCGGGCGATGCGCCGGAGCGTGACACGGTGCTGCGACACGGTGATCTCATCACCGCCGTCGAGTTGCCCGCGTTGCCCGTCGCTGCACACTCCGCCTACTACAAAGTCAGGGATCGCGCCTCCTACGCCTTCGCATTGATCTCCGTGGCGGTGGCTCTGCAGGTCACCGATGGACGCGTCGGGGATGTCCGCATCGCGCTCGGCGGCGTTGCGCACAAGCCCTGGCGGGCCCTGCGCGCGGAGGCAAGTCTTCGCGGCGTCGCAGCGACTGATGAGAACTTCGGCCGTGCGGCGGAGGCTGAGCTCGCCGACGCCAGGCCGCTGAAGCACAACGCTTTCAAGATTCCGTTGGCGCGCAACACATTGCGGATGGTGTTGCGCAGGCTGGCGGCCGGAGGGATTTCCCGATGAGCGTCGACTCGCGAACACGGGCCGCAGAGGGCGCAGGGACGGGCTCGAGCAACGTGCTCGAGACCCGTGCGATCGGAGCCGCACTCGAGCGGATGGACGGAAGGGCCAAGGTCACCGGAACGGCGCCTTACGCGTGCGAGCATAGCGTCGAGCGCCCCGCATACCTGCATCCCGTGCAGTCAACGATTGCGCGTGGACACGTCCGTGCGATCGACACGGGGGCGGCCGCTCGCGTCGAAGGCGTCATCGCGGTCATCACGCACTGGACGGCACCGCGTCTGAGCTCCGACGAGAACAAGGAGCTCTGGGTGCTGCAGTCGAACGAGATCCACTTTCGCGGGCAGTTCGTTGCCGCCGTGGTCGCGGATACGCTGGAGACGGCGCGGTACGCTGCAGACCTGATCCGTGTGGAATACGAGGCCGCGACGCACGATGTCGGATTTCGGGCCGACCGCGCAGATCTATACGCCCCGAAAGCAGTGAACGCAGGCTATCCGACGGACACGGACGAAGGCGAGGCCGAGGCCGAATTCGGTGCCGCCGAGATCAGGATGGACGCGACCTACTCGACGCCCATGGAGCACAATCACCCGATGGAGCCGCATTCGACCATCGCGCTGTGGGAAGCGGACAAGCTGACTCTGTACGATTCGACGCAGAGCGCCCACTCGGTGCGTAAGGCGGTAGCCACGACGCTCGGGTTGCGTCCCGAACAGGTGCGCGTCATCTCTCCTTACGTCGGCGGCGGCTTCGGCTCGAAGGGCGAGCCGCACGCACATAACATCCTGGCTGCGCTCGCAGCCCTGCGGGCTCCAGGACGAGCAGTGAAGCTGGCGCTCACCCGACAGCAGATGTTCACGCTCGCCGGACATCGGACTCCCACCATCCAGCGGTTCCGGCTTGGCGCGAGCCGCGACGGCCGTTTGAAATCGATCATTCACGAGGTGATCGAGCAGACTTCCCGCTTCAAGGAGTTCGCCGAGCAGACGGCTGTGCCCACACGTCTGATGTACGCCGCTCCGAGCCGACGGACGCGGCACCGGCTCGCCCTTCTCGATGTGCCGAAGCCGTCCTGGATGCGCGCGCCAGGCGAGACGCCCGGAATGTTCGCCGGGGAAGTCGCGATGGACGAGCTCGCGGTCCTCTGCGGACTGGATCCCATCGAGCTGCGGATACGGAATGAGCCCGCGGTCGAGCCCGGCTCGGGCAAGCCATGGGGCAATCGTCACCTGGTCGACTGCCTGCGGGAGGGCGCGCGCCGCTTCGGGTGGAGCAAACGCGACCCGCGCCCCGGGCGACGGCTCGAGGGGGGGTGGCTCTTCGGCACCGGCGTCGCCAGCTCTACGTACCCACGGTACGTCCTGATGGGATCGCGGGCCAGCATTCGTGCCGGTGAGGATGGCCGCTATCTGGTGCGGATCGGCGCCGCGGACCTCGGTACGGGAACCTGGACGACGCTCACGCAGATCGCGGCCGACGCCCTAGGCTGCACTCCCGCCCTCATACATCTGGAAATCGGTGATACCGACCTGCCGAATGCCACGGTAGCGGGCGGGTCGTCTGGAATCTCCTCCTGGGGGTGGGCGATCGTGGCAGCGGCCCGGGAGTTCCGGCGGTTGCATGGATCGCGTCCGCGTCCGGGCGCTGAGGCTTCGGCGGAAACTCCAAAGGAGGCCGGGGACGAGACGTTCGCGCAGCATTCCTTCGGCGCGCAGTTCGCCGAGGTGCGGGTGAATACCGAAACCGGAGAGGTCCGGCTCTCGCGAATGCTGGGCATGTTCTCCGTCGGCCGGGTCATCAATCCGCGCCTGGCGCGCTCGCAGCTCATCGGCGGGATGACCATGGGGCTTTCGATGGCGCTGCACGAAGAGAGCGTGATGGACGAGCGCCTCGGGCAGATCGTGAATCACGACTTTGCCGGATACCACATCGCCACCCACGCCGACGTGGCCAATCTCGATGCCCAGTGGCTGGAGGAGGTCGACCACCGATCCACGCCGATGGGCTCACGCGGCATCGGAGAGATCGGGATCGTCGGCACGGCGGCTGCGGTCGCGAACGCGGTCTATCATGCTACGGGCAAGCGCATACGCGACCTGCCGATCACACCGGACAAGCTCCTAGCCTGATTGACGCCGCCGCCGCGACGGACCACCCGAATTGACATGTTGCGCCCGCTTCCGCTCGCATCGCGAGTCGCTTAAACGTCGCGGCTGCGGCAGGCGGAATGGCTATATTGGATCGCTTTCAGGCCAAATAGCGGCAAAAGATGGAGCTATTGCCGCACATCTGAAACAAGATTCGCGAGACTACCTCAGACGTCCAGGTTCGTCACCGACAGCGCGTTCTTCTCGATGAACTCGCGGCGCGGCTCGACCTGATCACCCATCAGAGTGGTGAAGATATCATCCGCCGCGAGGGCGTCCTCTATCCTCACCTGCAGCAGGCGGCGGGTCTGTGGGTTGATCGTGGTCTCCCAGAGCTGCTCCGGATTCATCTCGCCCAGACCCTTGTAGCGCTGGATCGTCTGTCCCTTGCGGGCCTGATCGAAGAGCCACCGCATGGCTTCCTTGAAGGAGCCGACCTCGTGCCGGTCGTCGCTGCGGCTGACGAAGGCGCCCTCGCCGATGAGACCGGCCAGGGTGCGGGCGAGATCGGCGATCCGCTGATACTCGGCGGACTCGAAGAACTCACGGGGCAGGTACTTGTGGCTGGCGGTGCCGTGCTCGGTCTTGTGGACCATGATGCGCGCGGCGTGGTCGCCTGCCGCATCGCGCAGCTCCAGGCGGTAGGCGCGGGTGGCATCGTCGAGTGAGTTGAGGCGCTGGTGGAGGTCCTGCGTCCAGCTGCGCAGCCAATCCGGCCGGTCGAAGTCGGCGGGCCTGACCTCCGGCATGTAGATCAACTGCTCGAGCAGCCGGTCATCGTAGCGGCGCGACCAGCGCTTGATGATGGCTTGCACCTCCATGTACTTGCGGGACAGCGCCTCGAGTCCGGGACCCTGCAGCGGCGGTGCCGAGCCATTCACGTGCAGGGCGGCACTCTCGAGCGCGGTATTGAGCAGCGCGGCGTCGAGCTCCGGCTCGTCCCTGACATACAGCTCCTGTTTGCCTCGCTTCACTTTGAAGAGCGGAGGTTGCGCAATGTAGATGTGTCCATTTGCAATGAGATCCGGAAGCTGCCGATAGAAGAACGTTAGAAGCAGCGTTCGTATGTGACTGCCGTCGACGTCGGCGTCGGTCAGTAGGACTACCCGGTGATAACGCAGCTTGCTGAGGTCGAAGTCGTCTTTGCCGATACCGCATCCCAACGCGGTGATCAGCGTGCCGACTTCCACGGACGACAACATCTTGTCGAAGCGGGCCTTCTCCACGTTCAGGATCTTGCCTTTGAGCGGCAGAATCGCCTGCGTTCGCCGATCGCGGCCCTGCTTGGCGGAGCCGCCGGCGGAGTCGCCCTCGACGATGAAGATCTCGGACAGCGCCGGATCCTTCTCCTGACAATCGGCGAGTTTGCCGGGCAAGCCTGCGACATCCAACGCCCCCTTGCGGCGTGTCATCTCACGCGCGCGACGCGCTGCCTCGCGGGCGCGTGCGGCCTCGATGATCTTCGCGACTATGCCCTTGGCTTCCTGCGGATGCTCGAGCAGGAATTCCTGCAACTTGCCGGCAACCACTGCCTCCACGACGCCCTTCACCTCCGATGAGACCAACTTGTCCTTGGTCTGCGAGGAGAACTTGGGATCGGGCAGCTTCACCGACAGAATGGCCGTCAACCCCTCGCGCGCGTCATCGCCGGTCGTGGGCAACTTGTCCTTCTTTGCGGACAACTCCTTCTCGATGTAATCGTTGAGCGTGCGCGTGAGCGCGCTGCGGAAGCCCGCCAGGTGCGTGCCTCCGTCCTTCTGCGGAATGTTGTTGGTGTAGCAGAACATGCTCTCCAGATAGGAGTCGTTCCACTGCATCGCGACTTCCACGCAGACCGGGCCGTCCTGGGTCTTGAACCAGAACACCGAGTCATGAATGGGCGTGCGGGTGCGATTGAGATACTTCACGAAGGCTTTCAGTCCGCCTTCGTGCTGAAAGACGTCTGACTTGTTCTCGCGCTCGTCCACCAGCTCGATGCGCACGCCGGAATTGAGGAAGGAGAGCTCCCGCAACCGCTTGGCCAGGATTTCGTAGTTGAACTGGATGTGGGTGAAGATCTGTGAGCTCGGCTTGAAGCGCACGATCGTTCCACGCTCCGAGGTATCGCCCACTACCGCGAGCGGCGCAGCAGGGTCTCCCAGGTGGTATTCCTGCCGGTGAATCCTCCCGTCACGGTAAACGGTGAGCAGGAGATAATCCGACAGGGCGTTAACGACGGACACGCCGACCCCGTGGAGGCCGCCCGAGACCTTGTAGGAGCTCGCGTCGAACTTCCCGCCGGCGTGCAGGACGGTCATGATGACTTCCGCCGCAGAGCGGCCCTCTTCCTGGTGGATATCCACCGGCATGCCGCGGCCATTGTCGGAGACCGTGACCGACTCGTCCGCATGGATCGTCACTACGATCTTGTCGCAGTACCCGGCCAGCGCCTCATCGATGGAGTTGTCGACGACCTCGAAGACCATGTGGTGTAAACCGGTGCCATCATCGGTGTCACCGATGTACATCCCGGGGCGCTTGCGCACCGCATCGAGGCCTCTTAGAACTTTGATTTTGCTGGAATCGTAGACGTCGTCTTCTGCAGCCATGAAATGGTCCGGTCTCAGGATAGGGCATTATACCGGCCCACCCTGCCCTGTTCCACGTGAAACACCTTATCCGGGGCCTCAAAAGCCGCCGTTTCCGGCTGCAAAGCTGTGATCACCAACTGGCATTCAAGTGCGGCGATCTCGCGCACAAAATAGGCCAAGTGCTGCGCATCGAGCTCTGCGGCGGGATCGTCCAGAAGCAGCGTAGGTGTCGTCCGCGTTAGGGCCTTGAGCAGCCGCAGCTGCGCCAAGGTCAGCGCCACGGCCATGAGCTTCTGCTGCCCGCGAGAGAGCACCTCGCGCGCGAGCCGCCCGCCCGCTCGTATGAGCACGTCTGCCCGGTGCGGGCCGGCATGGGTGAGCCCCCGAGCCTCGTCCCGCGAGCGCGCGGCCTCCAGGGCCTCCGCCAGGGAATGCTGCGCGCCCCAGCCCCGGAAGTACTGCAGCTCTCCCGAAGGGCAACCCAGTCCGGCGGTTACCTCTCCCCAAAAGGGTTGCATCTGCTCCACGACCGAGCGCCTCGCGTCTGAGATCTTCTCGCCCAGAGTCGAGACCTCCACGTCCCACGGCTTCGAGCTGCCGTTCCGCTCCCGCAATGCGGCATTCCTTTGTCTCACTGCCCGCCCATAACGGACCCACCAATCCGCGAATCGAGGTTCCACGTGGAACACTGCCCAATCCAGCCAGCGCCGCCGCCTCCTGCCGCCCTCCTCGATGAGCTTGTGGATCTCAGGGTCGATCACCTGTACCGGGAACACTCGCGAGAGATCAGCTAGGGACGGCACGGCAGCCGCGTCGATCCGTGCTCGGGTGCCCTCCCGGCGATCGACCTCCACGCCCACGCCGTGGGTCAGTCCAGCCTCGTCCCCGCCTGCGGCGTCGGTCCGGCCGAACACCACCAGCCGCTCGTGTGCATGGCGAATCAGGCGTTCGGAGTTTCGGGTGCGAAAGGACCGGCCCCTTCCTAGGAGGAACATGGCCTCGAGCAATGAGGTTTTCCCGGAGCCGTTACCGCCCCAGATCAGGTTCCGGCGGGGATGCAGAGAGAGCTCTGCTTGCTCTATGCAGCGGAAATTGTGGACGGTGAGCTCACTTAGGATCATGGGGAGACGACTTGCACTTGGTCCCGGCGATTGGATGCTTGATATTCGGACGTGCGGGGTCTCACTTGCAAAGGACCTGGCGGGGGACGCCGTGAATACGGGGTCGCGGGCTCACGCCCGCTCCCCTGATCCCTGTAGGCTCTCTTCCGCCATCCATGGCTCCAGAAGCCCCCGCCAGGTCCTTTGCAAGCGAGGCCCCTTTTGCGCGCTGAAAGAGGCGACTGGGGTGTTCGGAAGAGCGCGCGAGATCACTGGAATGTGCGCCTCTGAAGTTCGAAGCGGATCGACGCGCTCCGATTGTTCTACGGAGCGAGATGCGCAATAGGACTTTGCGGGGGCTTCTGGAGTCAGGGACGACGGAAGAGAGCCTACAGGGATCAGGCGAGTGGGCGGCAGCCCGCGAGCCCGTATTCACGGCGTCCCCCGCAAAGTCCTATTGCGTGTCTCGCTCCGTCCTCAGTCGCAATTGAACCCGCTTCCCCGCACCGCATGTAGGCCTAGGCCTGCGCCTCCCGTATCAAAGCCTCATCGGCATCACAACGTACCGGGTCTGCGTGAGCCCAGGCGCGTGGATCAAGCAGCTGCTGTTGGCATCCCCCAGCCCGATCTCGACCTTATCTCCTTCAATCGCGCTCAAAGCATCCAGCAAATAGTTGACATTGAACCCGATCTCGATTTCCTCTCCCGCGTACACCACCTCCACCTGGTCCTCCGCCTCTTCCTGCTCCGGATTGTGCGCCTGGATCGTGAGGAGGTCCGTCCGCACTGCGAGCCGGATGCCCCGGTACTTCTCGTTCGAGAGGATGGCCGTACGCTGCAGTGCTTGCCGCAGGAGGTCGCGATCGGCTTGAACGAGGCGCGCCGGGCTGCTCGGGATCACCCGGCTGTACTCCGGGAATCGGCCGTCGATCAGCTTCGAAGTGAATCGAATGTCGCCGATCTGGGCGCGAACGTGATTCGTTCCGATGGCCAGATCGACGTTCCCTTCAGTCCCGAGAATCCGCTGCAGCTCGAGCACGCCCTTACGGGGAACGATGACCTGTCCCCCTTTCCCGGCCGACGGCAGCGCCATTTCGCACAGCGCCAGCCGGTGACCATCCGTCGCGACCGCGCGCAAAACGCTCTCATGGGTTTCGAGCAACAGGCCATTCAGGTAGTAGCGCACGTCCTGCTGCGCCATGGAGAAATGCGTTTTGTCGATGAGCCGCCGGAACTCCCCCTGAGGCAGGGACAGCGTCTGGGCAGCGTTGATCTCCTCGACGACGGGAAATTCCGCCGCCGGCAGGGTAGAGAGCGTGAAGCGGCTGCGACCGGCGCGAACGGTCATCCGCTCACCCTCGGTGCTCAGAGTGATGCTCACGCCATCCGGCAGCGCGCGGAAGATGTCCACGAGCTTGCGCCCTGGCACGGTGATGTCGCCCGGCTGCTCGAGGCCCACCTTGGTGGCCGCTACCAGCTCGACCTCCAGATCCGTCCCCGTGATCGCCAGCCGGTTGTCCCGTGCTGACAGCAGCACGTTCGCGAGCACCGGCATCGTCTGCCGGCGCTCCACCACACCGATCACGCTTTGCAGGGGTGCGAGAAGATCCTCGCGCGTCGCTGTCAGCTTCATATCTATTCTTTCTTTGAGAATCTTAGATCTAGATTGTAGTAGTGATTAGGCCTGGGGATATCGGGAACAACCTTTTCAGTCCCGCAGGATCAACAGCTTGGCGTGTCTACGGTGCCCAAGACTTTGCGGTACGACCTGCTCGGTGACTGTGGGAAGCTTGTGCGTAACTTTATCCCCTCCGGCGCTCACAGAAAATCCACAGGCCTGCACACATCACCCCGTCAGGGTTCTCAACAGGTTCGAGTAGTCCTCGCTCATGCGGACCTCGGAGCTGCGCAGCTCCTTGATGCGCTTGCACGCATGCAGCACCGTGGTGTGGTCGCGGCCACCGAAGGCATCGCCGATCTCCGGCAGGCTGTGACTCGTGAGCTCCTTCGCCAGGGCCATCGCCACCTGCCGCGGGCGCGCCACCGAGCGGCTGCGTCGCTTGGAGAGAAGATCCGCCATGCGGACTTTGTAGTAGTCCGCAACCGTCTTCTGGATGTTCTCGATGGTGACGAGCTTCGCCTGCAGTGACAGCAGGTCTTTCAGCGCCTCGCGCGTGAAGTCGAGCGTGATCGAATGGCCCGTGAAGCGGGAGTTGGCAATCACGCGCCGCAGCGCGCCTTCGAGCTCGCGCACGTTGGAGCGGATCCGCTTGGCGATGAAGAACGCGACCTCCTCCGGGAGATGCACACCGGCGTGCTGTGCCTTCGTCATCAGGATGGCCACGCAGGTCTCGAGCTCCGGCGGCTCGATGGCAACCGTCAATCCCCAGCCGAAGCGCGATTTCAGGCGCTCCTCCAACCCTTCCACTTCCTTCGGATACCGGTCGCAGCTCAGGATGACCTGATGCTGGCCTTCGAGTAGCTCGTTGAAAGTGTGGAAGAACTCCTCCTGCGAGCGCTCCTTGCCGGCGAAGAACTGGATGTCATCGATGAGGAGCGCATCCAGCGAGCGGTAAGCAGTTTTGAACTCGTTCATGGTGTTGTGCTGCAGCGCGCGCACCATGTCACCGACGAAGCGCTCCGAATGCACGTAAGCGATACGCGCCTCGTCATCACGTGCCTTGATGAGGTGCGCAATCGCGTGCATCAAATGCGTCTTACCGAGACCTACGCCTCCATACAGGAAGAGCGGGTTGTAAGCGCGGCCGGGATTCTCTGCTACCTGATGCGAAGCGGCCTTGGCGAGCTGGTTGCTCTTGCCCTCGACGAAAGTAGCAAAGGTGAAATCCGCGTTGAGGCGTGCGCCGACGACCAGACCTTCCGCCCGGCGGACGCGCTGCGCCGGTCCTGCGAATCCCGGTGAAGGTGCCGGCGCCACTGCGGCACGCATGGGCGTGGCGCGCGACCCAACCTCCACGGTGACGATCGGTGCATCGCCCGTGCTCTGATCGCGCAGCAGCTCCCCGATGCGCGGCAGAAGGTGCTCATTGATCCACTCCACCGCGAAACGATTGGGTGCGAGGAGCTTGAGCGCTCCGGCGCCTTCCAGCACCTGCAGCGGCCGCACCCAGGTATTGAACTGCTGCTCCGGGAGCTCGGCCTCCAATGCACATTTGCACCGAGCCCAAAGCGACGCTTCCACGCGGTTGCCTCCGCGACGATTTCGACGGGGAAAGGGCAGCGGAGTCTATACCCTTGAGCGTCAGCGCTGAAGGTTTTGCGGTGAGGAAAGGCCGAGTAATATATTGACACCTTAGCGGTCAACGGCTTAGCCTTGCCGCCCCTTTTTGGAACCCCACGGATCCTCTGGAGCCCTGAATGAAGCGTACCTATCAGCCGAGCAAGCTGCGCCGCAAGCGTACGCACGGGTTTCGGGCACGCATGGCAACCCAGAACGGCCGCAAGGTGCTGGCTCGCCGTCGCGCCAAGGGGCGGCGGAAGCTGATCCCCTAAGGGCTCCGAAAAAGGGCTCAGACTTTCAAGATTCATCACTTCTGGGGCGAGCCGGCGGCCCGGTCGCCACGGACGGCCATTGGCGGCACCGCTGGCCGAATGCGTGGGACGCGGCGAAGATATGCACCGGCTCACTTTTCCGGCGCAGAGGCGTCTGCGGCGCAAGTCGGAGTTCGACGCCGCGTATGCGCGCGGCCGGCGCTTTGGCGATGGATTCTTCGCGGTGACAGCAAGCAGCAACGACAAGCACGGCGCGCGTCTCGGCATGGCAGTTGCCGTACGCACGGCCGGCAACGCCGTGGAGCGTAACCGCATCCGGCGCATCATTCGGGAGTCATTCCGGCTGCACCAGCACACCCTTCCGGCCGTCGATCTGGTCGTGAGCGCACGGCCGAAGGCGCGCGGAGCGCCGGGTGCGGAGCTGCATGCGAGCCTGACAGCGCTGTGGACGAAGGTGATCGAGCATAAAACTGGCGGGAGCGATTTTGCGCCGCGCGCTGAGCCTGCCCCGGCAGCTCGCCCGGAGCGAGCCGCAACGTCAAACGCATCAGCGCCCGACGGCGCCGAAGGGGCGAGGCCCAAGCGTGGGCCGAGTAACGGCCGCGGGTCGACATGAGCCGCGCCCTTCGCCTCCTCGTCATCTGCCTGATCCGCTGCTACCAGTGGACGGTGAGCCCCTTTCTCGGCCCCTGCTGCCGGTTCCATCCCTCGTGCTCCCAGTACGCCCTCGAGGCCGTGGGCAGGTTCGGCCTGCTGCGCGGTGGCTGGCTTGCCGCGAGGCGCATCGGGCGCTGCCATCCCTGGCATCCCGGCGGTTTCGACCCCGTGCCCGCGGGCCGTGTCCCGAATTCCTGTCGCCACGCTCATGAATAACAATCCGCGTTTCTACCTCTGGCTCGCGCTCGCAGTGGTTCTGTGGATGAACTACACGACCTGGCAGCGCGACTACCCGCCGCCGCCGAGTCAGACAACGGTGGCGCCGAGCCAGACGATACCCTCCAAACAGCCGAGCTCGCTCGCCAACAGCGTTCCTCAGGTGCAGCAGTCCGAATCGAGCGCGCCTCCCGCGGCTGCGACGGCCGCACCGCCAGCACCGCCTCCGGCGCCTGCCGCGGCGGGCATCCCTGCCGTGAGGCCCGCGGAGTCCGCCCACGCACCGCTGATTCACGTCCACACGGATGTCTATGACATCGAGATCAGCACTCTCGGGGGCACGCTCGTCGGCGTGCGCCTGCTCGATTACGCTCAGGTCAAGGGACAGGCCGCCCGAGTGCAGCTCGAGAACGATGCCAGTCCGAATACCGTGTATCTGCTGCAGAGCGGGCTCACGGGGACCGGGGACGTTCAATATCCGAACCACGCCGCGCCGTTCACGGCGCCGCAGCAGAGCTATGAGCTGGACGGCGCCCGGCAGTTGCGCGTGCCGCTCACCTGGAGCAGCGGCGGTGTCACGGTGACGAAGACATACGTCTTCACCAAGGGCTCCTACGGCATCGGGCTCGACTACACCATCCGCAACCGAGGCACCGTGCCCTGGCGTGCGGCGCCCTACGCGCAGATCTATCGGGACGATCCGCGCACCAAGACCAGCTACTTCAATCCCAACAGCTACGCCTATCACGGGCCCGCGGTCTGGCACGGCAAGTACGAGAAGCTCGATCCTTCCAAGGCCGAATACCAGAATTTCTCGGAGATGGTGACCGACGGCTGGATCGCCGCGACGGAGAACGATTTCGTGAGCGCGGTCGTGCCGCCGAAGGGCGCGCCCTACCACTTCACTTCCAAAGTCTCCGGGCCGGAGTACCTCCTGGGCGCGCTCGGCCCCGAGCACACGGTTGCTCCCGGTGCGACGGCAACCCTCCACCAGACGCTCTTCGTCGGCCCGATGCTGCACGCGCAACTGGCGAAGATCGATCCGAGCCTCGATTACGTGGTCGGCTATGGAATGCTGACGGTGCTCGCGGGCCCGCTCTTCTGGCTGTTGAGCAAGGTGCACGCGATCACCGGCAATTGGGGCGTCGCGATCATCCTGGTCACGTTCCTCCTGAAGCTCGTGCTCTATCCGTTGTCGGAGGCGAGCGGCCGCTCGATGGCGAAGATGAAAGCGCTGGGCCCGCGCATCAAGAACATCCAGGAAACCTACAAGGACGACAAGGAGAAGCTCGGGCGCGCCATGATGGACATCTACAAGCGCGAGAAGGTGAATCCGGTTTCCGGCTGCCTGCCCATGGTCGTGCAGCTTCCGGTGTTCCTGGCCTTCTACTGGGTGCTGCTCTACAGCGCGGAGATGCGCCAGGCGCCGTTCGCGTTCTGGATCCAGGATCTCTCCGCACGCGATCCCTACTTCATCCTGCCCGCCATCATGGCAGTCGCCATGTTCGTGCAGTACAAGCTCAACCCCACCTCGCCCGACCCCACACAGGCGAAGATGATGATGGTGATGCCGATTGCGATGTCGGCCATGTTCGCGTTCTTTCCGGCGGGCCTGGTGCTCTACTACGTCACGAACACCATTCTCTCGATCGCGCAGCAGTGGAACATCAATCGCCGGCTGGGCGTCAGTACCCTGCCGCAGAAGGCATGAGGAGCCTCACGGTCGTGACGCGGCTGCTCCACCAGCGGAACGGTTGACGGTCTTGCGGCAGAGTTGCCGGCGGGCGCGACGAGCAGCACTTCAACCGGCAACGGAGCGGCGGTAGCCTCGACGGAATGAGCCGCACGGATACCATCGTGGCGGCGGCCACTCCGCCGGGAAGGGGCGGGATCGGGATCGTACGCGTCTCGGGTCCGCGCGTGCCCGAGATCGCTGCGGTACTGCTCGGCGAGCTGCCGCTGCCCCGCCGGGCCGGTTTTGCGCGCTTCCTCGATGCCGCGCAGGAGCCGATCGATGCCGGCCTGGCGCTCTTCTTCCCCGGCCCGCACTCCTACACCGGCGAGCACGTCCTCGAGTTGCACGGCCACGGCGGAATGCTGGTGCTCGAAGCGTTGGTGTCTCGTGTGGCAGAGCTCGGTGCCCGCCGGGCGCTGCCCGGGGAGTTCACCCAGCGGGCCTTTCTCAACAACAAGCTCGACCTCGCGCAGGCCGAGGCGATTGCCGATCTCATCGATGCGGGCTCGCGCGAGGCGGCGCGTGCGGCCATGCGGTCCCTCCAGGGCGAGCTCTCCGCCATGGTGCGTGGCCTCACCGAGGCGGTGATCGACCTGCGGACGTACGTCGAGGCGGCCATCGACTTCCCGGAGGAGGAGATCGACTTCCTCGCGGACCGCGAGCTCGAGGAGCGCTTCCAGGCCGTGCACGACCACTTCAACGCGGTCGAGCAGAGTGCGCGACAGGGCAAGCTGCTGCGTGAGGGCATGACGGTCGTGATCGCCGGTCGCCCCAATGCGGGCAAGTCGAGTCTGCTCAATCGGCTGGCCGGATATGACGCCGCCATCGTGACTCCGATTCCCGGAACCACGCGCGACGTAGTTCGTGAGCGCATCGACATCGACGGGATGCCGCTTCATGTCCTCGACACCGCAGGCCTGCGAGACGATGCGGACGTCGTCGAGGCCGAGGGGATCCGTCGCGCACACGCGGAGATGCGACGCGCGGACCGGGTGCTCTTCGTGATCGATGCCGTCGATGATCCCTGCGCCACTGCCTACAGCGAGGAGAAAGCCCGCTTGCCATCAGGCGTTCCCGTGACGCTGGTGCTCAACAAACTGGATCTGGCAACCGGCATACCGGTCGCCGACACCCTCACGGGACCGCCGCGGGTCGCACTGTCCGCGCTCACGAGCGAGGGGCTGGATACGCTGCGTGCACACCTGAAGACCTGCATGGGGTACCAGACCCTCGACGCGGGCACTATCTCCGCGCGGCAGCGGCATCTCGATGCGCTGGCCCGCGCCCGGCGCCTGGTAACGGAGGCGGAGCGGCAATTGCGCGATCGTCGCGCCGGGGAGCTGGTCGCCGAGGAGCTGCGCGGCGCCCAGCAGGCGCTCGATGAGATCACCGGAGAGTTCACCAGCGAAGATCTGCTGGGCCGGATTTTCAGCAGCTTCTGCATCGGGAAATGACGGTATCCTGCCGGCTTCCCGGGACTGTTTTCCCAATGGTTTGCGGATCTCAGGGGGCCTTCCGAGGCTTCTTCGCCAGCGCATGGCTTGCGCGGGGCCCTCGTGCGCCGCTCGCGGCTCGCAGAAAGGCTTAACGGTGTACCAGCGAATTCTCCTGGCCTATGACGGCTCGATCGAGGGGCGCACTGCGTTGCGCGAGGGCGCACTGCTCGCGCGTCGGTATGGCGCGCAGGTCTTCGTGCTGTCGGTCATCAGGGAGGCGGCGGGTACCAAGCTCGGCGAGGGGGTAGGAGGCGGCGGCGTAGCCCAGCAGCGGGTCGAATACGAGCGCGTCCTCGAGGAAGGGATGGCCCGCCTCGCGGCGCTCGGCTTTCAGGCCTCGGGCAAGCTCGTCATCGGTGAGCCGGCGCGGGAGATCGCCGCCTACGCCGAGCAGGTGAATGCGGACCTGGTCGTAGTCGGACATCGGCGTCAGAGCGCGATCGGACGCTGGTGGTCGGGCGCGAGCGGGGCCTACCTGAGCGATCACATCCGCTGCAGCCTGCTGGTCTGCCGGAACATCATCGATGATGCGCAGTTCGCTGCGCTGCTCGCGCACAACGGCCTCGGGCCGGCTGCCGCCGCCTCCGGGCGGGCTGCTGCAGGGCAGCCGGCCGAGGGCCGGCGCGGGGAGCAGGGGGCGGACTCCCGCCCAGGCCCGGTAGTGCACGCGCCGTCTGCAACGCCGGGCCCCGCGCATCCGCCGCCGTCGGCGATGCGCCGCCGCATGCGGGCCGCCTTGTTCCTGCTCCTGCCGCTGGCCCTGATCGTCGCGCTGATCGTCTACGCGACCGGCGGCAGCACCATCTCGACGGACAACGCCTACGTGGAGGCCAACACGGTAGGCGTATCGGCGGATGTTTCGGGCATCGTGGCCCAGGTGTACGTGAAGGAAAACCAGCCGGTCACGCGCGGCCAGGTCCTCTACAGCCTGCGCGACCGCCAATACCGCTATGCGCTCGATCGTGCCAACGCGCAGTTGGTTGCGGCGCACGACAACCTGTTGGCTCTGCAGGCGAGCTATCGGGAGATGCAGGCGCGGATCGCCCAGGCGAAGTACGACCTCGGCTACAGCCAGGTGCAGTTCAGGCGCGCACAGAATCTCGCCAAGGTGCACATCGTCTCCAAGACCGGATACGACACCGCGCACCGCGACCTCGCAAGCTCGCAACAGGCGCTCGCCTCCCTCGACGAGCAGCTCGCCGGCATTGCGGCCAATCTCAACGGGCATCCGACCGGCCCGGTGGAGCAGTACCCGCAATACCTCGGCGCGCTCGCCGCCCGCGACGAGGCAGCACGTGAGCTGGCCCACACAGTCGTGCGCGCGCCTTTCAATGGTGTCGTGACCAGTGTCCCGTCGATCCAGCCGGGAAGGTACCTTGCGGCCGCGAACACCGCGTTCTACCTGGTGGACACCGACCACGTGTGGGTGCATGCGAACCCGAAGGAGACGGAGCTGACCTACGTCCGCCCGGGGCAGGACGTCACGGTGACTGTCGACACCTATCCCGGCAGGAAGTGGAAGGGCACGGTCGCGAGCATCAGCCCGGCGGCTGCACAGCAGTTCTCATTGCTGCCTGCGCAGAACACCAGCGGCAACTGGGTGAAAGTCGTGCAGCGCATCCCCGTGCGCGTGGCCGTCGATACGAGTGACAGGAATCTGCCGCCGCTACGCGCCGGCATGAGCGTGGAGATCAGCATCCACACCGGGCACGTCCGCGGCTGGTCCATTTTCTGACGGAGCAGCCAGCGATGGCCGAGGAGCTGAGCCCGAGCACGCCCAACCGCGGGGGCATCACGCTCTGCGTGATGCTGGCAACGTTGATGCAATCGCTGGATACGACGATTGCCAACGTGGCGCTGCCGCACATGCAGGGCAACCTCGCGGCGAGCCAGGACCAGATCAACTGGGTGCTGACCTCGTACATCGTGGCCGCGGCGATCGCGACGCCGCTCACCGGGTTCCTGACCGCGCGGCTCGGACTGAAGCGCCTCTTCATCGTCTCGGTGGTCGGCTTCACCATCGCCTCCATGCTGTGCGGTATGGCGGAGTCGGTGACGCAGATCGTGGCCTTCCGCTGGCTTCAGGGTCTGTTCGGCGCCGCGCTGGTGCCTCTCTCGCAGACCGTCCTGCTCAACATCAACCCGCCGGAGCGGCAGGGCTCCGCCATGGCGGCATGGGGAATGGCAGTGATGGCGGCTCCAATCCTCGGCCCCGTGCTCGGCGGCTGGCTGACCGAGGATTACAGCTGGCGGTGGGTGTTCTACATCAACCTGCCGATCGGCATCCTGACTTTCATCGGCATGACCGTCTTCCTGCCTCAGGCCCGGCGGCGCAGCCAGGCGCGGCTCGATTGGACCGGTTTCATCAGCCTGAGCATCGCGATCGCGGCGCTGCAGGTGCTGCTCGATCGCGGGCAGGAGCTCGATTGGTTCGGGTCACGCGAGATCGTCGCCGAGACCATCCTGGCAGCGTCGGCCTTCTACGTCTTCCTGGTGCACACCTTCACCGCCCGCGAGCCATTCATGCGGCCGGCGCTGTTTCGCGATCGCAACTTCACGGCCGGCGTGATCTTCGTGGCGATCGTGGGCCTCACGTTCTACGCCTCGCTCGCTCTGCAGCCGCCCTACCTGCAGGACCTCATGAACTACCCGGTGATCACGGCGGGGTTCGTCATGGGCCCGCGAGGGATAGGCACGATGGCCGCCATGTTGGTGGTCGGCAAGCTCATGGGCCGAACCGATACGCGGCTGCTCCTCGGCATAGGACTCGGGCTCTCGGCGTGGTCGTTCTATCTGATGACGGGGTGGACGCCGGACGTGTCGAGCTGGGCCGTGATCTGGGTCGGAGTGATCCAGGGAGTCGGACTGGGGTTCCTGTTCACGCCACTCAGCGTGGTATCGCTGTCGACATTACCACCCAGCGTGCGTCCCGAAGGCGCCGGCTTTTACAACCTGGCGCGCAATGTTGGCTCCAGCGTCGGCATCTCGATCGTCGGCGCATTGCTTGCGCGCACCACGCAGGCCAACCACGCGGCCATTACGCAGTACGTCACTGCCGTGAATCCGCAGTTCCACGATCCGGCCGTGGCACAGACGTTGAGTCCCCTGACGACCTCCGGCCGTGCCGCGCTCGATGCGCTGATCACTCAACAGGCGCAGGTCATCGCCTATGTCGATGACTACAAGTTCCTGATGATCGCGACCCTGGCCGTGATTCCGCTGCTCGTCGTGTTCCAGGGACGGTCGGAGGCTCCGAGCGGGGAGCATTCCACGGTGGCTGAGATGTGAGAGCGTCTGTCCGGCAGGGGATCACTCCCTTCTGACCTGGTCAGTGCCGCGCCGGCGCAGTCCGTAGCCCCAGATCCTTGCTGTACGTGACGTTCATGATGTTGGTGTACCACCCCGTCACCCACGGCTTGACGAGGTGCTTGCTCACGTAGAAGTAGATCGGGATCACCGGCTGATCACGCAGCATCATCTGCTCCGCCTGCTCGAGCAGCGCGGTGCGCTTGGGGAGATCGGTCTCGACGGCCGCCCGGTTGACCAAGTCGTCATATGCCGGGTTTTGATAGTGCGTGAGGTTGATGCCGAAGTCGCTCTTGAAGTACTGGGCGAAGGTGTAGTCATCGTTGTAGTCGCCGCTCCAGCTCGAGCGGAACATCTGCACCTCGTCCCGATCGATGTCCTGCAGCAACGACCGGAATTCCTCCGCCCTCAGAGTCACCTGCGCCCCCAGCGCCTGCTGCCACATCGAGGCAATGGCGATGGCGACCTCGGCGTGTATCTCGCCTGTGTTGTAGCGCAGCTCGAAGCGCAAGGGCTTCGAGCTGGAGTAACCGGCCTGTGCATACACCCGGCGCGCTGCTGCGATGCGCTGCGCCATGGACAGGGCTCGGTCATCGGGCGACTGCGAGGGATAACCATCGAGACCCGGGGGCGCCCAGCCATACGCCGGCAGCTCACCGGAGCGCAGCACGAGCTGCGCCAGCTTCTCACGGTCGATCACCATCGAGAGCGCACGCCGCACTTTGGGGTCATTCTTGAATGGCGCGCGTCGAAGATCGAAGCCGTAGAAATAGACGGCGAGCTCCGGCGCGATGTGGAGCTGATCTGCAAGGTGCGAATGGATCCAGTCGTACTGGCTGCGCGGGATGACGTCCGTGACGTCGAGCTGGTCCGCACGATAGAGCGTGAGCTCCGCGTTCTCGTCGGTGGTGATCAGGTACTTCACTGCATCGAGCTGCGTAGCGGAGTCGTTCCAGTAATGCCGGTTGCGTGTGAGGTAGATGTAGGACCCGTGCACCCACTGCGACAACTGAAAGGCGCCGTCAGACGGCAAATTACCCGGATGCGCATAAGCGTCGCGGAAGTTCACGAGCGCGACCGGATTCACCGGGCAGGTGCTCGGATGCGAAAGCAGCGCCGGCAGATAGGGTGCAGGCGTTCGCAGTTGTACGATGACCGTGTGGGCATCAGGAGCCGAGACGCCCAGGGCCTCCGGATGCTTGCGGCCGGCAACGATGTCGTCCGCGTTGAGGATCACATCCACGACCTGCGCGTACTGGGAGGCCGTCTGGGGATCCACGAGCCGGCGCAAGCCAGCCACGAAGTCCGCGCCGACGACCGGCTGACCATTGGACCACCTCGCATCAGGACGCAGCGTGAACGTATATGTCTTGCCGTCCTGACTGACCTGCCATTTCTCCGCGATGCCGGGAGCGACTCCGCCGGACTTGTCGAGGGTGGTGAGTCCCTCGCAAATGTCCCTCAGCACGCGCTGCGCCTCGTCCGTGCGCGCCTTCTGCGGATCCAGCGAGTCGGGCTCAGCGCCGAGGCCGCGCAGCAGAACCACCTCGCCCGGTTTAGCAGCGCCGGCGTGGTGCTTGCCCGGGGAGCGCGAGCAACCGCAGACCACCGCGAGCGCGAGCAAGGAGATGAGGAGCGCGCGGAGTGCGCTTTGCATCACTGGTTAGGACAACGCACGCCGCAGGCGATGCGCATTGATCTGATCCCTCAGCGAGAGAGCAGCGGCTCTCGCTGCGGAGGCGAAGTTGTCCCCCGCCGAAGCATAGATGATCCCTCGCGAGGAGCTGACGACGAGCCCGGTGCCGGCGGCGGTCTGGCCGTTGCGAACCACCTGTGCGACATCGCCCCCTTGCGCGCCGACGCCCGGCACCAGAAGCGGCATCTCCCCGACGATCTGCCGGATCTCCGCGATCTCCTTCGGATAGGTCGCACCCACTACCAACATGCAGTTGCCATGGGTGTTCCATCGGGTGGCGGTGAGCTCGGCGACGGCGTGATAGAGCCGTCGGCCGCCGTCTCCAACCTGCATGTCCTGGAGGTCCCGCGCTCCGGGATTGGAGGTGCGACAGAGCACCACGACGCCACGCTCCTCGCGGCGCAGGAACGGTTCCAGTGAATCGCCGCCGAGGTAAGGATTTACCGTGACCGCATCGGCGCCGTAACGCTCGAATGCTTCGATGGCGTAACGCTCCGCGGTGCTGCCGATGTCACCCCGCTTGGAATCGAGAATGACCGGCACATCGGGGTAGACGCGATGGATGTACTCGATGGTGCGCTGGAGCTGGTCCTCCGCCTCATACGCCGCGTAGTGGGCGAACTGTGGCTTGTAAGCGCAGACCAGATCCGCCGTTGCATCGATGATCGCTTTGTTGAATTGGTAGATCGGCGAGGGTTGATCGGCGACCTGCGGCGGGAAGCGCTCGATCTCCGGATCGAGCCCAACGCAGACCAGAGAGTCGTTGCGTGCCCAACTCGCGGCCAACTGCGCCAGGAATCGGGTCATGCGACCTGTGCCTGCTGCGCTGCGAGGCTGCGTTTCTTGAGGTGGACGAGGAGCAGGGTGATCGCGGCCGGGGTCACGCCCGGCACCCTGCCGGCCTGGCCGACGGTAGCCGGGCGATACTCCGCGAGACGAGTGCGCACCTCGTGCGAGAGGCCCGCCACCAGGGAATAGTCGATGTCCTCGGGCAGCTTCGTCTCCTCATTGCGGCGCTGCCGCTCGATCTCCTCGCGCTGCCGCTCGATGTAGCCGGCATACTTGGCGCGCGCCTCCACTTGCACCCGCACCTGCGGGAAGATGCGGTCATCCAGGCCGGGGCTGAGCCAATCCGGACCTCCCGCAACTTCGAGGAGAGTCTCGTAGCTGACCTCGGGACGACGCAGCAGCTCGAAGGCCGAGACATCCCGGGCGAGCGGACCTGAGAGGACCCTCTGCGACCATTCTTCGGGCACGCCATCGGGGCGGATGCGCGCACGCTGCAGGCGCTCGGCCTCTTCATCCGAGAGGCGCTGCTTCGCCTCGAAGAGCTGCCAGCGCTCGTCATCCACCAAGCCGAGATCCCGGCCCAGAGGTGTCAGTCGCAGGTCGGCATTGTCTTCGCGCAGCAGGAGGCGATGCTCGGCGCGACTGGTGAACATGCGATACGGCTCCCGCGTGCCCCGGGTCACCAGGTCGTCGATGAGCACCCCGAGGTAAGCCTCGCTGCGCTTCGGCACCCAGGGCTCACGCTGACGGAACGCGAGCGCCGCATTGATGCCGGCGACGATCCCCTGGGCTGCAGCCTCCTCGTATCCGGTCGTTCCGTTGATCTGGCCGGCAAAGAAGAGGCCGGCGATCACGCGCGTCTCCAGCGACGGTCGCAGATCCCGGGGATCGAAGTAGTCGTACTCGATCGCGTAGCCCGGCCTCGTCAGATGTGCGTGCTCGAATCCGGCGATGGTGCGCACGAACTCTTGCTGCACGTCGAAGGGTAAACTGGTGGAGATCCCGTTGGGGTAGATCTCATGGGTGTCCAGGCCCTCGGGCTCGACAAAGATCTGATGCGAGGTCTTGTCGGTAAACCGGAAGACCTTGTCTTCGACCGAGGGGCAGTACCGCGGGCCTACACCCTCGATGACGCCGGTGAACATCGGTGAACGGTCTGCCGCTCGGCGGATGAGGTCGTGAGTCCGTTCATTAGTGTGAGTAATGAAACAATCAATCTGCTCGGGATGATCTTTGGCTCGTCCAAGAAACGAAAACACCGGCAGCGGCGTATCGCTGACTTGGCGGCTCATGGCCGAGAAATCCAGAGTACGCCCGTCCAGCCGCGGCGGCGTTCCCGTCTTGAGCCGCCCGACCCGCAGCGGCAACTCCCGCAACCGGCTGGCCAGCCGGTTGGACGGCGGATCGCCGGCGCGGCCGCCCTGATAGTTGTCGAGCCCCACGTGAATGCGGCCACCGAGGAAGGTGCCCACCGTGAGCACCACGGCCGGCGCCTCGAAGCCGATGCCGCTCACCGTCATCACGCCCTTGACCGTGTCCCCCTCCACCAGAAGGTCCGAGGCCTCCTGCTGGAAGATGGAGAGGCGTGACTCGCCCTCGAGCAGTCCCCGGACGGCTTTCTTGTACAGCTGGCGATCCGCCTGGGCGCGTGTGGCACGCACCGCAGGGCCCTTGCTGGCGTTCAGTGTCCGGAACTGAATGCCGGCGCGGTCCGTGGCGCGCGCCATCGCACCTCCGAGCGCATCGATCTCCCGGACGAGGTGGCCCTTGCCGATCCCGCCGACGGCAGGATTACAGCTCATCTGACCGAGTGTCTCGATGCTCTGGGTCAGCAGCAGTGTGCGCGCACCCACGCGCGCGGCTGCCAGGGCCGCTTCGGTGCCGGCATGGCCGCCACCGATGACGATCACATCGAAGGACCGGGAAAAACGCATGTGGAGCATTGTAGAGGCCGGCGAGCCCTGAACAAAGCCAACGGCTCCACAGCAGCAGCTCGATCAGTGCCTTATCCTTCCTCGCCTCGATGAGACCCCATACCGCACTCCTGCTCGGCCTCGTTACCGCACTGCCGGTCGCCCTGATGGCTCCCCGGGCGGGCCAAGCTGCCCCGGTCGCGCGGCTCGCGTTGTCTCCATGCGAGCTGCACCAGCCTCAGGGACTGACGCTCATTCAGGCCCGATGCGGGCACCTCGCCGTGCCGGAAAATCCGGCCGATCCCCGCGCGAGGCGGATCGAGCTGCGAGTCGCTGTCGTACCCGCCGTCAGCACACGCAAGCGGCCCGATCCGCTCTTCGTGCTCGCCGGCGGCCCCGGAATGGCGGCGACCGACTTCTATGCGAGCGTGGCGTCCGTGTTCGAGCCGATCCGACGCGATCGTGACATCGTGCTGGTCGACCAGCGCGGCACGGGCGGCTCGAACGCGCTCAACTGTGAGCTCGGTGAGGAAGACCTATACGATACCTCCACCGCGGACATCGTCGCGCAGGCGAAGCGCTGTCTGAGATCGCTGAGCGCGCATGCCGACGTGCGCTACTACACCACCAGCCTCGCAGTGCAGGATCTGGATGAGGTGCGAGCAGCGCTCGGCGACGACCTGATCAATCTTTACGGGTCGTCTTACGGCACGGTTGTCGCGCAGCAATACGTCCGCCGGTTCCCGCAGAGAGTGCGCAGCGTCATTCTCGATGGCGTCGTGCCGCCGCAGCTGGCTCTCGGTGCCGTGAGCGCGCTCGATGCCCAATCGGCAGTGGACAACATCTTCTCCCGCTGCGCCGAGCAACCCTCTTGTCGCGGCCGGTTCGGCAACCCCGCCGACACCTACGCGAAGGTGAGTGCCGAGCTCGCAGCTCGTCCCGTCTGGGTCGATCTGACAGATCCCACGAGCGGCGAGCCTTATCGGCTGCAGTTCACCAGCAACCATCTGTCCATGGTGCTGCGCCTCGCGAGCTACACGCCGGAGCTCGCGGCGCTCCTGCCCCTCGATCTGCACGAGGCCGATGCGGCGGGCGATTTTGCGCCGTTGGCGGGGCAATTCCTGCTGATCGACCGGGTGTACGGGGATGCCGTTGCGGAGGGCATGAACAACTCGGTCGTGTGCGCGGAAGACGTTCCCTTCTACCATGTCACCGCGGCGGAGCGCGACCAGCTCGCGAAGACCTTCCTCGGCACATCACAGCTCGATGGGCTCGAAGCCATCTGCAGGATATGGCCGCACGGGCCGGTCGATCCCGACTTCCATCAACCCCTGCAGCACTCAACCACGCCGGCTCTCCTCCTATCCGGCAGCAACGATCCGATCACGCCCCCCCGTTACGCGGCGCAGGCCGGCCGCGGGTTCGAGCACAGTGTCAGTCTGGTGCTGCGCGGGTTCGGACACGGCCAGCTCACCGATCCCTGCATGGCTGGAGTCATGGCACGTTTCGTGAGCCGTGCAGCCATCGCGGGGCTCGACACGTCCTGTACGCGGCACCTCGAGCCGACGCCGTTCTTCCTGACGAAAAACGGGCCAGCGCCTTGATCGAGGCCAGCGGACTCACCAAGCGCTTCGGCTCCATCACCGCCGTAAACGGCGTGTCGCTTCGGGCCGCGGATGGGCGCATTACCGGCCTGCTGGGTCCGAATGGCGCCGGCAAATCGACGACCCTGCGCATCCTCTATACGGTTCTGTCGCCCGACGATGGGGATGCGCACATCGACGGCGTGAGTGTCATACGGGAGCCCCTCCTCGCCCGGGGCCGGATGGGTGTGCTGCCGCATGGAGCCGGTCTCTACACCAATCTGACCGCACGCGAGAACATCACGTACTTCGGCGCGCTGCACGGGTTGGACCGGGCCGAGAGCCGCCGGCGCGCGGCGGAGCTGATCGGGCTGCTCGAGATGGAGGATTTCGCCGACCGTCGTGCGAAGGGCTTCTCCCAGGGACAGCGCATCAAGGCCGCGTTGGCCCGCGCGCTCATTCATAGTCCGCGCAACATTCTTCTCGATGAGCCCACCAACGGACTGGATGTCATGGCGGTGCGGACGCTGCGTCGCCTGCTGCGGCAACTGCGCGACTCTGGCCACTGCATCCTCTTTTCGAGCCACGTCATGCAGGAGATCGCGGAGCTTTGCGACGAGGTGGTCGTGATCGCTCACGGCCGTGTCGTTGCAGAGGGTACGCCGCAGTCACTACGGGCCGCTGCCGGTACTGATTCCCTGGAGGAGGCCTTCGTGCGACTGGTAGGTCAGGCTGACGGAGCGCCGGCTGATGATCCGACTGCAGGCGCGACGACCCGCCCGGAGAGCGAGCCGCCATGAAAGCGGTGTGGAGCGTATTCCTGAAGGAGTTTCGCGAGAACCTGCGTGATCGCCGCACGCTCATCTCGGCTCTGATCTTCGGTCCCCTGTTTGGCCCGCTGCTGATTGCCAGCGCCCTGTCACTCAGCTTTCATGGACAGGGCGCCCGCGCCGACCATCCCCTGCGACTCGTGGTCGCCCACGGCGAGCGCGCGCCGGCACTGATTGCCTACCTGCGCCAATACGCCGTGAAAACCACCGCAGTCAGTGATGATGCGGCGAAAGCACGCCGGCGCGTGGAGGCGCACCCGGGCAACTTGGTGCTCCTGGTGCCGGAGGACTTCGGTTCACGACTCGAGGCCGGTCAGCCGGCGCCGCTGCTGCTGTTTGCCGACGAATCGCAGACGTCCACTGCCGAGGGAGTCGAGCGCATCGCCGCGCTGATCAACCAGTACGGGACTACCGTCGCGCGCCTGCGCCTGGTCGCGCGCGGCCTCGATCCACTCCTGACGCTGCCGATCGTCTTGCATCCGATCGACCTCTCGACGCCGACCAGCCGCTCGGCGCTGGCGCTCGGGATGCTGAGCTACCTCGTCCTGCTCACGATGCTGATGGGGGGCATGTACCTGGCGATCGATGCGACTGCCGGTGAGCGCGAGCGCGGCTCACTGGAGCCGCTGCTCACCGTACCGGTCCGCCGCGAGCGCCTGGTGTACGGCAAGATGCTGGCGGCTAGCGCCTTCATGGCCCTGTCGCTGGTGCTGACGGTGACGGCATTTGCGATCGCGCTGCCCTTCGTGGGCTTCGAGCGCTTCGGCATGAGTGCCGATCTTGGCCCACTGGTCGCGGTGCAGATCGTCCTCGCGTGCCTGCCGCTGGTGCCGCTCGGCGCCGCCCTCATGACTCTCGTCGCGGCCTACACGCGAAGCTACCGTGAGGCGCAGACTTACGTCGGATTGGTCATGCTGGTACCAACGCTGCCGCTGGTGTTCGCCGCCATATTGGGACTTCAGCCGCGGGCCTCGCTCATGGCCGTTCCATCGCTCGGCCAGCATTTTCTCATCATGAGCCTGCTGCGGGCGCAACCGCTGCCGGCCGGCTATGTGGCGCTGTCGGTGTCGGCGACGCTGGCCCTCGGCGCCGCCCTCGTTTTCCTCGTCGGACGGCTCTATCAGCGCGAGGCGCTGTTGGGATAGAGCTGGCGCAACGCATGAACATGCCTGTCCGCGAACGCGCGTGCCTCGACCTCGAAGCGGTTATTCCAGTAGCCCTTGCGCAGCCACTCCACGCAATAGCGCGCCACCGTGAGCTCGCCCGGCTCCCACTGCCTGAGCACGTGACAGTACTCGTGCAACATGAGCCAGGGGTCCTCGAAAAACTCCCGGGCGGTGTCGCGCAGATAGATTCGGCGGCGGCGGGTCGTGGCAATGGCGCGCGGGTGCAGCCGCGCATACAGGGAGTGCTCCACCACGAGCACATGGCCGACAGGCTCGCCCAGAACCGCCTCCAGCGCCATACGCAGGGAACCCGGCAGGGGAACCGTGCGTCCAAACTTCACCAGGTCGTAGAATAGTCCCATGCGAGCACGCCTCATCCTGACGCTCACAGCCCTTTCCGCCACGGCGATTGCGCAGCCACCTCCGGGACCCCGGCCGCCGCGACCGGCCACGATCCAGGTCACGGGCCAGGCGCAGGTGTCGAAAACGCCGGATCGAGTCTACATCGACATAGGCGTTACGACCCAGGCGCAGAAGTCGGAGGCAGCCGCCTCGGAGAATGCGGCGCGCCTCTCTTCGGTCCTCGCGGCGGTAAAAACGGCCGCTGGCCCCAGTGCGCAGCTGACCACGGCACAATACTCCATCAATCCCAACTACAATTATCCGCGCTACGGCGGCTCCCCCACTCTCGTGGGGTACACCGCAACCAATGTGGTCCAGGTCAGACTGGATGACCTGCGCATGATAGGCAAGGTCATCGACGGGGCTGCGCGGGCAGGGTCCAACAACGTGCAGGACATCCGCTTTGCATTGCGCGACGAAGAGACGCCGCGGCGCGAAGCGCTGCGCGAGGCAGCTCTGAACGCCCGCCAGGAGGCCGATACGCTGGCCGGAGCCCTCGGCCTCAGGATCGTGCGCGTCCTCTCAGTCGAGGAGCAGAGCCCGGCGGCATTTCGCCCGCTCGTGTACGCGCAGTCCATGCAGCTAGCCAGGGCTGAGGCTGCGCCTGCCACTCCGGTCGAGCCCGGAACAGTCTCGCTCAATGCCACCGTCACTCTCACTATGGAAGTTGCACCGACAGCGCGCTAGTCTCTCTCCAATGAGATCGGAGGGAGACGGTATGACTACCGTACATCACCTGCTCGATCGCAAAGGTCGGGCGCTCTACAGCATCGAGCCCGAGGATCCGGTGCTCGAAGCGGTCCGGATGATGGCGGACCACCACGTCGGTGCGCTCCTGGTAATGCGGGGCACCGAGCTCGCCGGCATCGTGTCGGAGCGCGACTACGCGCGAAAGGTCGTCCTGCACGGCCGCTCCTCGGCCGAGACGCCCGTCTGGCAGATCATGACATCTCCAGTGATCACTGTACCCCTCGACGAGTCGGTACAGGATTGCATGCGCATCATGACGGATTGCCGCATCCGCCACCTGCCCGTGGTCGACGGCGGCCGTGTGATCGGCATGATATCCATCGGAGACCTGGTGAAGGCAGTGATCCAGGAGCAGCAGCAGACGATCGAGCAGCTGGAGAGCTATATCCACAGCTGACTCATAGTCAACGAGTCAGGTGGCGCGGCAACCTCATGAATGGCTACTTCCTCCAGAACGTCCGCGTGAACAGCACGATCACGCTGAAGATCTCCAGGCGCCCGAGAAGCATCGCCGCGGTGCAGATCCAGATCTGCGCCGTGCTCAGCGCGTTCAGGTTCCAGACGCCCTGACCGGGCAGGCCGAATGCCGTGTTGTTGATGGAGGCGACGACCACGCGGAATGCCCAATCGAAACTCATTCCCGTGAGCAGCATCGCGAAGGTGAGCAGCGATACCGTCATGAAGTAGAGGAAGATGAACGCCAGGACCGCATCCGCCGCGCGCTCCGGGACAGGCCGGCCGCCGACGCGCACCGGCGCCATGGCGTTGGGATGCACGAGGAGCTTCAGCTCCCGGCCGGCCTGGCGGGCGAGCACCAGCGTGCGGAACATCTTGATGCCGCTGCCGGTCGACCCGGTGCAGCAGGCGATACCGGACAGAAACAACATCCAGATGGGCGCGAACACCGGCCAGAGGGTGAAGCCCGTTGCGCCTACCGTCACCCAGCCGGTGGTGGTCGCCAGTGACACGACGTTGAAGGCGGCATAGCGAAGCGAGGTGCCGAAAGTCGGGTAGACGGCATGCCATGCCAGCAGTCCGGCGATGAACACGACGCTGGCCGCGACGAGAAGCGCGCTCGCCTTGAGCTCCGGATCGTGGCGATACGGCTTCAGCGAGAGCCGTCGCAGCGCCGCGAAGTGCCGCGCAAAATTCACAGAGGAGATCAGCATCAGGACGATGAGCACGAGCTCGACGGCGGGCGAGTGAAAATAGGCGATGCTGGCATCGTGTGTCGAGAACCCGCCGAGCGCGACGGCAGAGAAAGCATGGCAGATCGCATCCAGCCAGCTCATCCCGCACAGCCGCAATGCCAACACGCCTCCCAGCGTGAGCAGCGCATATACCAGCCACAGCGATCGGGCGGTTTCGGTGATGCGCGGAGCGAGCTTCTCATCCTTCACGGGTCCGGGTGCCTCGGCCTTGGAGAGCTGCATACCGCCTACTCCGAGGAGCGGCATCACCCCTATCGCCACCACGATGACCGCGAGACCGCCCAGCCAGATGAGCGAATGCCGCCAGAAGTTGATCGAGGGGGCGAGCGCATCGAGCCCATCGAGCACGGTCGAGCCGGTGGTCGTGAGCCCCGACATCGTCTCGAAGAACGCCCGCGTGAAGGTCATGCCCGGTAGCGCCAGCAGAAGCGGCAATGTGGCGGAGGCGGCAAGGAGGATCCAGCCGAGAGTCACCAGGAGGAAGCCGTCGCGCGCCTTGAGCTCGCGGCGGTGCCGGTAGGTGGCGCCGGCGAGCAGCGCACCGGCGGCAACGGTGATCGCCGCCGCGAGCAGGAACCGCGGCCAGAGTCCATCGCCCGTGGCCAGCGAGCAGCCTACCGGCAGGAGGTAGGCAGCCCCGAAGGCGGCGAGGATGATCCCGAGAAGATGTGCGATGCCGGGCAACGCCGCGCCTTTGGCCTGCTACTGACGCACGGCGCGCATGAAGAGGCGCTCGACCGCCTCGATGTGGCGGCGATCGGAGAGAAAAAGAATCACGTGATCACCCGACTGCACGAAGGTGTCGTGGTGCGCCATGATCACCTGCTCGCCCCGAACCACCGCTCCGATGGACGAGCCTTCCGGCAGCGGAATGTTGCCGACCATCCTGCCGACAACGCGCGAGCTGCGCTCGTCTCCGTGGGCGACGGCCTCGATGGCCTCGGCGGCGCCTCGCCGCAGGGAGTGCACGCGCACCACATCACCCCGCCGCACGTGCGCGAGCAGCGAGCCTATGGTGATGCTCTGGGGTGAGATGGCCACATCGATGCTGCCCGCCTCGATGAGATCGGCATAGGAGGGTTTGTTGATCAGCGCCATCACTTTGTGCGCACCCAGCCGCTTGGCGAGCATGGCGGACAGGATGTTGGCCTCTTCCGAGTTGGTCAGGGCGGCAAAGACGTCGGCGCTGTCGATGTTCTCCTCGATGAGCAGCTCCTCGTCCGCGGCATCGCCCGCGAGCACGATGGTGTTCTCGAGGAGCTCCGAAACCCGGCGCGCCCGGCGCGCATCACGCTCGATGAGCTTCACCTGGCTCGTCTTCTCGAGCGAGCGGGCGAGCCGAAAGCCGATGTTGCCGCCGCCGGCGAGGACTATCCGGCGGACCCGCGAGTCTTCCTTGCGCAGCTCGCCGATGACGCGGCGGATGTCATCGCTTGCGGCGAGGAAGAAGACCTCATCGCCCTCTTCGATGACCGTCGCTCCCTCGGGGGGAATGCTGCGGCCGCGCCGGTAAATGGCGACGACGCGCGCCTCCATGCGCTTCAGGTGCTCCGGCAACTCGCGCAGGCAATGACCGACCAGGAGACCGCCGCTGATGGCGCGCACGCCTACCAGGCGCACCTTGCCTGCGGCGAAGTCGAGCACCTGCAATGCGCCGGGATGGCGGATCAGGCGGTCGATGTACTCCGTGACGAGTTGCTCCGGACTGATGAAGACGTCGACCGCAATGGCCTGCTCGCTGAAGAGCTCGGGCCGCTGGGTGTACTCGGCCGAGCGGATGCGGGCGATCTTGGTCGGCGTGCGAAACAGCGTGAACGCCACCTCGCAGGCCATCATGTTGACTTCGTCGCTGTTGGTCAGCGCAACGATGATCTCCGCCTCCGCTGCCCCGGCAGCCTCGAGCACCGGCGGGTAGGCGGCGTTGCCGACCACTGTGTGAACGTCGAGCCGGTCCTGCAGATCACGCAACACGTCCTCGTTGACATCGACGACCGTGACTTCGTTGGCTTCTTCCCGCGAGAGGTGCCGGGCAACGGTCCGTCCGACCTGGCCGGCGCCGAGAATGAGGATCTTCATGCTTCGACGGCGATCCGCATGTGAGGCACAGGGACGTGCCCCGCCGCCGCAGGTGGCGGGCGTTGAGGAAAAAACCACGCTTTTATGCTCAACGCGCGCTGGGCCGGGCAGGATGCCCGGATCCAGCGCATATCAACAAGGCTCGAGGTTGGCATACTGCATCATGAGCCACTTGGTGCCCTGCTGCTCGAAATTCACCTGGACGCGGGCGTGTGGGCCGCTGCCCTCGACATTCAACACCACACCCTCGCCGAATTTCCCGTGCCGGACCCGGGCGCCGAGGCGCATCCCCGGCGGCGGGGCCTCCTCCGTCCGGAACCTGATGACGGGCTGCGGTTGCTCGCGTCGCATGCGGGCGGCAGCCACCGCACGGGCGACCTGAACGCGCGGCCTGACCTCGGAGACGATGTCCTCCGGAACCTCTTTGATGAAGCGCGAAGGCGCGGGATGGGTGTCCATTCCGTGCACGCGCCGCTGCTCGGCGTAGGTGAGATACAGATGCTTCATCGCGCGAGTCATGCCGACGTAGCAGAGGCGGCGCTCCTCCTCCAGTGCCTCGAGGTCCGACATGCAGCGGCTGTGGGGGAACAGCCCTTCCTCCATGCCGCAGAGGAAGACGACCGTGAATTCGAGGCCCTTCGCCATGTGCAGCGTCATCATCTGTACGCTGTCCTCGGCGTCATCGGACCCTCTCTCACCGGACTCGAGCGCCGCATGGGCCAGGAATGCTTCGAGCGGGGACAGCTCGACCTCCGTGCTCTCGGCCCCGAAGCTGCGAGCCGCGCTTACGAGCTCCGCGAGGTTCTCCAGGCGGGCCTCACTGCGCGCCAGCCCGCCGCGCGCATCGGCGCGTGCCGAATCCTGGCTGGATTTCTCCCGCCCGTGATGCTCGAGAAGCCCGCTCTGCCTGAGCACGTGATCGATCTGCTCGTGCAGCGGCAGGCCCGCCGTCTCCTGCGCGAGCTGCTCGACGAGAGCGTGGAAGCCGCGCAGCGCATTCGCGGTTCGGCCGCCCTGCTGCGCCTCGGCGAGCGCAATGCCGGCCCGCCAGAGCGAGATGCCGCCGCTCTTGGCCTCGGCGCGAAGTGTCTCGATGGTCCGCTCGCCGATGCCGCGCGTCGGCAGGTTCACCACCCGCTCGTAGGCGGCATCGTCGTCGCGGTTGAGCAGCAGCCGCAGATACGCGAGGGAGTCCTTGATCTCTGCGCGCTCGAAGAACCGCAGGCCGCCGTACACCCGGTAGGAGATGCGTGCGACGATGAAGGCTTCCTCGAACGCACGCGACTGCGCGTTGGATCGGTACAGAACTGCAATCTCGCTGCGCCGGTGGCCGCGCGCGATGTAATCAGCGATGCGCCGGGCGACGAACTCCGCTTCGTCCCGCTCGTTGAACGCAGCATAGAGTTGAATCGGCAGGCCGGGCTCGCCGTTGGTCCATAAGGTCTTGCCGAGGCGCCCGGAGTTGTGCCCGATCAGGCCGTTGGCGGCCGCTAGGATGGCTCCGGTGGAGCGGTAATTCTGCTCCAGCCGGTGCAGCTTCGCACGTGCGTAGTCGCGGCGGAACTGCTGCAGATTCTCCACGCGAGCACCGCGCCAGCGGTAGATGGACTGATCGTCGTCGCCGACCACGAAGGGATGTCCGTCAGGCCCCGCGATGAGGCGCAACCATGCGTACTGCACCGAGTTGGTATCCTGGAACTCGTCCACCAACACGTGCCGGAAGCGCTGCCGGTAGTGGGCGAGAAGCTGCGGCTGGTCGCGCCATAGCTCGTAGGCGCGCAGCAGCAGCTCCGCAAAGTCGACGACGCCCGCGCGCGCGCAGGCCTCCTCGTAGAGGCCATAGAGGCGGATCATCTGCGTGCGGGTCGGGTCGTTGCCTCCCTTGAGGTCCTTCGGCCGGCGGCCCTCGTCCTTGTTCGAGTTGATGAACCACTGCACCTCCCGCGGCTCCCAGCGCGACTCGTCGAGATCATTGGCCCGGATGACCCTTTTGATCAGGCGCTGCTGATCGTCCGAGTCGAGGATCTGGAAGCCCTGGCTCAGCCCGGCCTCGCGCCAGTGAAGCCGCAGCAGCCGGTGCGCGATGCCATGGAAGGTCCCGATCCAGAGCACCCCGGGGGGCGCGCCGAGGATCTGCTCCACCCGGCCGCGCATCTCCGCTGCCGCTTTGTTCGTGAAGGTGACCGCGAGGATGGAATAGGGCGAGGCATGCTCTGCCTGGATGAGCCAGGCGATGCGGTGGGTCAGCACCCGCGTCTTGCCGCTGCCCGCGCCGGCCAGCACCAGCACCGGGATGAGCGGCGCCGATACCGCCAGGCGCTGCGCTTCGTTCAGGGGGTTCAGGATGGGGTCGAGATCCATGGCGGGGCGCATTTTACGGTATGCCGGCGCCGCGTACCTCGGTCGTGAACCTCACGAGGGCCACCACGAAACTGAGCAGCACCGGCCCGATCACGAGCCCGAGCACGCCGAAGGCCGAGACCCCTCCCACGGCCCCGACGAACACGGCGAGGGTCGAGACGTGAGCGCGATGTGCGGTGAGGAGCGGCCGCGCCACATTCTCCACGACTGCGAGCAGGGCGCCCCAAAAGGCGAGGAACACCGCCGCCAGCCAGTGACCGCCCACGGCCAGATACAGCACCGCGGGCACCAGTACGACGGTCGCGCCCGCGGGCAGCAGTGCTGCGATGGTCGCCAGCACGCCGAAGACGACGGGCGACGGCAATCCGGTGAGGGCAAAGCCCACTGCGACGAAGACGCCCTGAATGAGCGCGGTCGCGGTCGACCCGAATACCACTGCGCGCGTCACCTGGGCGAGGTAGTCGAGCAGGCGCTCGCGGCGCGCAGCCTCGAGCGGAATGAGCCGCGTCAGATGATCGAGAATGAGGCGTCCGTCCCGCAGCAGGAAGAAGAGCAGGAAGAGCATCATGAAGAAGCCGACCACCGTGCCGAAGAGGCCGAGCGCGAGGTTGCCGCCCGCGGCCGCCGCCGATTTCAACAAGGCCTGCATCTCGCCGGTGATCCAGTCCTGGATCTGGGCTCCGCTCACCGGAAAGTTGGCGCTGGACCAGCGCCAGAGGTCCCCCAGCAGGGGATAGCTCTCGAGCCGCGCCGCAAGCTGCGAATGAGCGGGCAGGCTCTGGCCCCGCAGGTAGCCCACGAGGCTCGCGACCTGCCCTGCAAACACGACGCCCAGGATGGAAAGCGGCGCGAGCACGAGGAAGGGTGTGAGGCCGGTGATGATGCCCGCCGACAGCATGCTGCGCCCCTGCAGGCGGCGCGAAAGCCGCTCGTGCAGCGGGTACAGGAGAAAAGCCAGCACGACGGCCCAGCCGAGTGCGCCGCGAAGCGGCGCGAGTACCTCGAGCAGCAGATAGGCCAGGATCGCAGCGGTCGTGATCAGGAAGCTGCGGCGATAAAACGCGGAGTAGGCCATGGGGTCCGATCAGGGTCGCAGATCGCGTACGAGGCGGCTCACGAGTGCCGCCATTTCGGCGACCTTGCCGGGTTTCTGGATCACCTTGCGTACGCCCAGCACCATCGCGCGCTCTACCTCGGCCGGATCGATGCCGCCGCTCGCGATGACCACCGGGGCATCGGGCCGGATGGCGAGCACGGCCTCGGCCAACTCGAGGCCGCTCATGTTCCCAGGCATGGTGAGGTCGCTCAGGACGAGCGTGAAGGCGTGAGGCTCATTCCCGAACGCGGTGAGGGCTTCCTGCGTGCTGGTGAAGCCCTGAGTTGCGATGCCGAGCTTCTCGAGCGCGCGCGTGACCAGAAAGACCAGCGTGGGCTCGTCGTCGACGTACAGGACGCGTGGCCGCGCCTCGATCACCACTCGTTCCTCAGCTCGCGCAGCTTCAGGAACACCGTGCGCGCATCGGGCTGCTCGCCAATGTCCGGGAACGCCTCGCGCAGTCGCCCGATCACTCCCGGGCTCTGGAGGCGGAAGAACGTGTTGACTCGCTTCTCCTCGCCGAGCGTCGTGAGGGTCATCGCGGCAGGCGACTGCCGGCGCGCGACATCCAGCAGCCTTTGCGCGGCAGTGTTGTCGGGCTCGCGATCGAGTGTGAACTCCAGGTTGCGCGCCAGGTACTCGTGCCCGGGGAAGACCCGAGTCTCCTCCGGGAGGCGTGCGAGCTGGGTCACGAAGGTCTCGTAGAGCTGCTGCGGATGGCCGCCGTTGTGGCAGTTGCCGGCCCCCGCGTTGAAGAGCGTATCACCGCAGAAGAGCGCCGGCTGTTCACTGCGCGAGAGCAGGCATATGTGCGCCATCGTATGTCCGGGGGTGTCGAGGCACTCGAGCTCCACGGTGCGTCCCACGCGCACGACATCCCCTTTACCCAGCCCGCGATCGACACCACCGATCCGGCTTGCGGCGAGCGCGTGCGCCAGGACACGGGCACGGGTCGCGCCCACGAGACCCGCGTTGCCACCCGTATGGTCGCGATGCTCGTGTGTGTTGAGGATCTGGGTGATCTGCCATCCTTTGGCCTTGGCTGCATCCAGGCACAGCCGCCACTCCAGGGGATCGATCGCGAGCGCTTCGCCGCTCTCGGGGCAGGCGATGAGATAGTGGAAGTTCCGGTAGGGGTTGGCCGACCAGATGCGCTCGATGAGCATCCGGCGAGCATACCGGAAGAGGCCGTGGCGGCGGAGCGCGCGCGGGAGGACCGCCGCGCCGGTGCTGCCGCGACTGCGCTCAGGCCCCTCCGGTGCCCAGCACCGAGGCAGAATCCGCCTCTGCCGGGCGCGGCTCCGCGACCCGCAGGGTGCAAAGCCCGCCTATCGCCATGCTGATACCTCCCAGCACCAGGCCGAAGGCCGGCCGGTCACCGAAGAGCGCATGCACCAGCCCGCCGAGGACGCTGGCCGCGAGCATCTGCGGAATGACGATGAAGAAGTTGAAGATGCCCATGTAGACGCCCATTTTCTCCGCCGGCAGGTTGTCCGAGAGGAGCGTGTAGGGCAGCGACTGGATGGAGGCCGAGGCAAAGCCGACGCCCGCCATGGAAAGAAGGAGCCAGTCAGGGCTGCGGACCCAGGCGAAGGAAGCGAGCCCCAGCCCGCCTGCCGCCAGGTTGAGCAGATGGCTCCAGCGCACGCCGAGCAGCCGCACCAGGAGCGGAATGACCACGGCGCCGGCGATGAGGAAGCAGTTGCCGGCCGCGAAGAGCACCCCCACCCAGTTGGCGCCCGTGTTGTACGCGAGCGACTGGGGATCGCTGCTGCCGAATTGCACCGAAGTCACGGTCGGCGTGGTGTAGATCCACATGGCGAAGAGCGCGAACCACGAGAAGAACTGCACCCAGGCGAGGCGGCGCATCGGCCCAGGCATGCAGTAGAGGTCACCCATGACCTGGCGCACCATGCCGCGACTCGCGGTCGCGCTCAGCCAGGCGAAGAGGGCGCCGAACACGATCAGGCCGCCTGCCAGGAGATAGAGCTCGTCTGCGAGAGCGAACCGTCGGATCGCGGCGACTGCGAGTCCTCCGGCTATCAACATGACGAGACCGAGCCGCCACGCTTTGGAAGCATCCGCGTGGGGAAGCGCCAGACTCCTGCGGGCGAAGCCCAGCAGGCGCTCGGGCGCGTACTCGCGAGTGGTCACGACGGTCCAGAGGACTGCGCAGAAGAGCACTGCCGCGCCAACATGGAAGGCGATGCGCACCGTCGCGGGAATCTGGCCGGCCGGCGCGACGTTCGGAACGCCCAGCTTGGCCAGCACCCACGGCAGCATCGAGGCGAGCACGGCGCCGACGCCGATGAAAAAGCTTTGCAGCGCGAACCCGAGCGGCCGCTGAGCCTCGGGCAACTGATCGCCGACGAAGGCCCGGAAGGGCTCCATGGAGACATTGATGGAGGCGTCCATCAGCCACAACATCACGGCAGCCACCCACAGCATCGATGAGTGAGGCATCCACACGAGCGCCAGGGCCGTGAGCAGCGCTCCCCCGAGAAAATACGGCCGGCGGCGGCCGAGACGCGTCCAGGTGTGATCGGAGGCGTAGCCGATGATCGGCTGTACGATGAGGCCGGAAAGCGGCGCCGCCACCCACAGCAGCGGGATCTCCCGCAGGTTTGCGCCGAGTGTCTGGAAGATGCGGCTGACATCGGCGTTCTGCAGGGCGAACGCGAATTGAATGCCGAGGAAGCCGACGCACATGTTCCAGACCTGGCGGAACGACAGCTCGGGTTTGGCGCTCATGGCACCTGGCCCTCAGCCGGCAGCGGCGCGATCCGCAGGGCGCCGATCCGCGCGCTGTTGAGCGGGCCGCTGGCGCCGCCGTTGGCAACCGGACGAGGAGGTGCAGGACGCTGGATGATCGCCGCTTTTCGGTTTGCGACCGCCGGGCTTGCCTCGGCCTTGCCTGGCGGTGCGGGCAGCGGGGGTGGCCCGGTGTAGTGGGCAAACCGTGCCAGGTCGCTCATGTTGAAGCCTTGCAGCAGCGAGAAGCTGCAGGAGGCGCCGGCGCGGGCCTCGAAACGCACCGTCGTCGAGGCCTGCCAGCCCTCGCTGTGAGGCATCACCACGGGCAGCACCTGCCTTGGTCCGCCGGCGCAGCGGATCTCGAGCCGCCTCACCGCCGCGGTGATGCCCGTGTTGATCGGACCGTGGAGGTTCGAGTAATGGAGCCACGCGAGGTACTCGCCACCGTGCGATGCCTGCCAGTGTCTCGGCCAGGCGCCGCGGATGCTCGCCGCCGCTCCGCCGGCTACCGCGAGTGACCGGGGCGCCGGGGCACTCACCGCCGGATACATCGGCGCATTCATGGGCGGTGAGGCCGCCCGAGCGGCCGCCGCCACGAGATGTACTTCGGTCGTTACCCCGTCGTGTTGGGTACCGCCTGCGACCAATAGCTCGCCGTCGAGTCGGGCAGGACGGTCGAGAACGATGCGGCGCCCGTCCACCAGGAGGCTGATCTGACTGCGGGAGCCGAAGAGCATCGGTACCAGCGATGCCGGCAATGCGGGAGAGACGCTGCCGTCGTCCTCGAGACCGAATACGCCGCGCACTACCATGTCGAGGTATCCCGCGACCGACCAGAGCTGGCGCTGCGAATCGACCACGGGGCCGCCGCGCGGACCTGCGACGTGCGTCGATTGTGCGAGCAGCGAGTAGTTCTCCATGTTGGAAGCATACAGCGCAGCACCGCGCATCATGGAGCGGACCTCGAGCGCGATCAGCGCCGGATCACCGGTCTGCCGCGCTGCGCGCAGCGTGTATTCGCTCACGAACGGCCAGATGGCCCGGTTGTGGTAGATCGGCTGATCGCGCCGCTCCGGCCAGATCACCGGACTTCCCGCGGGCCACGCGGGATAGCGCTCCAGCGACTCCTTCGCTCGCTGAGGGTCTGCTACGCCGCTGGTGATTGCAAGATCCAGCCCGAGGAGGTCGTAGGCATTGAACGGCACGGGATCGACGGCTCCGCCGATGTAACTGACGTAGAGCCCGCGGTCCGGATTCCAGAACCGGCTGTTGATCGCCTGCCGCAGGGCCTGAGCCTCGCTTGCGTAGCGCGCCGCCGCGACCGGCTGCGTGCGCTGTCGCGCCATCGTGGCGGCCAGCTCCAGAGCCTGGTAGTGCAGGACGTTGGTCGAGAGCGCGAACGATTGAGCGATGAAGGCCACGTCGTGCGCGGTCCACGCGGGATAAGACTGCTCGCGCCAGTCGAGGAAGGACGTTTCTCCGCGATACAGGCCGATGCGCGGATCGAAGACATAGCGTCGGTCCTGGGCCAGGGTGTCGGCCAGCGTCTGATATACCGTATCGGCAAAGGCGCGGTCCTCGAGCAGATGGCGGGCACCCAGAAACCAAACGACACGGTCCGTGCTGATCGGCCAGCTGCCTCCGGAGCCCGTGTCCTGCATCACGTACAGTCCCCGTGGCGCGGGGCCCGCACGCGGCGGTGAGATCTTGAAGAGCAGCGAGGCGCGTGCGCGCGCCGGGTCGAGCCGCCACAGCCCGAGGTCGATGGAGTAGGACACATCGCGGGTCCACACGAACGGCCACTGCTTGCCCGCGATGAAACAGCGGCAACGGATCGGCCGGCCATGATCGAATGCACCGTCGGTGATGGCGTCGACCGAGACCTCGCTCAGGTCCTCCTGCGCCATTGCGAAGAGTGCGTCGAAGAGCGGACTTGCGGTCTGCACGCGCCAGCGCTGGGCGGCAATGACCCGCTCACCGACGAGCGAGTGAAGCACGTACTTCCCATCGAGCCGCACGGTGACTCGCGCTTCCTGGCCGCGCCAGGTGAGGCTGTCGTGCCAGTTGGGCGCGGCAGTCGACGGCGCGCCCGGAGCCTCGAGCGCGCTCGCGGCAGGGATCCTGGCGCCAGGCAGAGCGCAAAGCAGAGCCGCCCCCACGATCGTCCGGGAGCGGCACCCCCGGTGAGCGCCAATCTTCATCACACCTGCAATGCCATACTCATCAACCTAGTATATGCGGCGCCGCGAGCCGCTCACGCCTCCGGCGAAAAACAAGGCCGCCCCGATCGCGCGACCGGGGCGGCCCTTGCGGTGAGTGCTGGCCTCACTCTCCTCTATTGCTCGAGAATCGCACCATAGTGGCCTTGCACGGACACGGTGAGATTGCCGCTGACCACCTGATAGCTCGTGTTCGTGAGCAGATCCGTCACGAACGATCCATTGGTCATGCTCAACTGCCACGCCGGGATCGTCACCGTCTCCGTGTTCGAGGTGTTATTGAGCACCACCGCGATCCGGTGATTGGCGTCCCATCGTCCGAACGCATAGATGTGGTTGGTCGTGTCGACCAGCAGGGTCTTGATCGAGCCCGTCCGCAGCTGCGGATAGGTGTTGCGGATCGAGATCAGCTTCTGCGTCAGCGCCACGGCAGTGTTGCTGGTGGTCGCCTGCGTCCAGTCGAAGGTGCGGCGGTTGTCCGGATCGTTGCCGCCCTGCTCGCCGTACTCGTCGCCATAGTAGATGGTAGGCGTGCCGATGTAGGTGAACTGGAAGATCAGCCCGAGGTAGGTGTCCCATATGTTGCCGCCGCAGCGCGTCGCAAAGCGCTCCGTGTCGTGCGAGCCGAGCTCATTGGTCCAAGTCTCCTGCACGTTGACCGGAACGTCCGCGCGGGTCCCGATCAGCCAGCTGTCGAGCGAGCTCTCGTTGATCGAGCTGGCGTTGCCGTGATAGTCGACGCCGCACATCCACTCCGAGACCGGCTGGGTGAAGCCGTTGTAGTTCATGACGTTGTCCCACTCCGTGCCGTCACCGAGCCAGGGATTGGCGTCACCCCAGAACTCGCCGAGGATGTCGGCATTGGAGTTGACGGACTTCACCGCCGAGCGCAGCTCCTGGGTGATCTGGTGGTTGGTGGCATCGCTGCCGCCGTTGCCGCCCGAATCGAGCGCCTGCGGAAAATCCAGCCGCCAGCCATCGATGTTGTATGGAGAGGAGAGGTAGGTCTTGACGATCGAAGTGGAGCTGCCGTAGATCTGGTTGCGCACCGCCGAGCCGCTCGCGCCGTAGTCGAACTTCGGCATGCCGCCGAAGCCGAAGAAGTCGGAGTAGCTGCTCGGCCACGTCTGGAAGGTGTAGTAGCCGTAGTAGGGGCTCGACTGTGACTGGTACGCGCCCTGGAACGAGCAGGTGAGGGAGCCGTAGAGCTGCTTCTGGAACCAGCAGTTGCTGTCGCCGCTGTGGTTGAACACGCCGTCGAGGATGACGTAGCCCTTCGGTCCGTTGGTGCTCTTGTGTATGTCCGCGATCAGCGTCTGCAGGGTGGAGCTCGTGCCGAACGCAGGGTCGATGGTGTAATAGTCCTGCGTGTCGTACTTGTGGACGGTGGGGGAGCGGAAGATGGGGTTGAGGTAAATGATGTCCGCGCCCAGCGTCTGCTTGATGTAGCTCAGCTTCGTGTCGATGCCTTTCAGGTCACCGCCGAAGAACACCTCGCTGTTGCAGTTGGTGGGATCGGCAGTGGAGAGAACGCTCGTGCCCCATACGTGCTGCTCGGTCGAGCAGCCGCCGTAGGTGAACGCACCGCTGGTGATGTCATTGGTGGTATCCCCGTTGTAGAAGCGGTCGGGGAAGATCTGATACACCACGCCGTTCTTCATCCAGTCCGGCGTCTTGAAGTTCGGAATGACGAAGAAGTCGCCCGAGGAGGGCTCGCTCGAGGTGACGCCCGAGGCGTTGAGCCAGGCGGTGGCCGTGCCGTCGTTGATCTGGAAGCGGTAGTATTTCTCCGAGCTGCTCGCGGGGATGGTGCCCGACCAATAGTCGAATGTGCCCGTCGGATCGTTGGACACCCACACCATCGATACCCAATGGAAGGAGCTGTCCGCCGTATCGTAATACTTGACGTTGGCGCTGCTGATGTCTCCCTTGCACGTGCGCAGTGTCACGGTTACCGAAGTCGCGGTGGTCGGCTCCGGATTGCTGTCGAACATCGGTCCCTGGTCGGAGAACAGGTAGTTCCATTCGACGTTGTTGTCGTTGCTGCAGGCATGCGCACGGCCCCAGCCGCACAGCAGCGCGGCGGCGAACAAGGCGCACAGAAGAAGCGGCGCTCGACGCCGGCTGCCGCCATGAATCGTTCCAGACGATTTACTCATCGGTTGATACCTCCGTCCTGCCGTCCTTCGGCTCTCCCGCCCGGTCGTCTTGGTTGGGCACAGGCCGCTCTATCCGGCGGCTCAGCTCCGGTCGTTCCGGATGTCTTCCTGGCGTGCATGCCCGGCCCGGGCCCCCGGGCCGGCCGCATGCGACGCTTTATTCGTGGCTGCGGCTGTGAGGGCTACGCTCCTCCATCGCGAGTACGCGTTTCCCGGCAGGCAAGGCTTCTTCGTCCGGCCAAGGCAGGCTCCCGAAGACAGGATGGGTGTCCGCAACAGGGCGGAGCACCGGATTGTTGGTACAGAATGCGACGCAGCTCGCCGTCTTAGCAACGCTCCGCATACGTATTCAGGTAGTAGTCTGCATACGTATTCAGCGGCTGCAGCGAAGCCGGGCGACATATGTCAACGCGTGTGGGCGCGCCGCTCGACTGCCGTGCCGAGGTGGCCGCGGCGGATCGAATGGGCGGTCGCGATGCTACTGCGCGAGAATCGCGCCGTAGTGTCCTTCGATGCTCACGGTGAGATTGCCGTTGCTGACCCGATAAGTCTGGCCCGTCAGCAGATCCGTCACCGGCGATCCGTTGGTCATGCTCAGCTGGTACGCTGGAACGGTCGCCGTCTGCGTAGCGCTGGCGTTGTTGAGCACTACCGCGATCCGGTGAGCCGCATCGAGCCGGCCGAATGCGTAGATATGACGGGTATCGTCCGTCAGCAACGTGACGTATGAACCCGTGCGCAACGCCGAGTACCGGCCGCGGATGGAAACGAGCTTGTGCGTGAGCGCCACTGCCGCATCGCCGGTATTGGCTCGCGACCAGTCGAAGGTGCGCCGGTCATCCGGATCGGGGCCGCCCTGCATGCCGTACTCGTCTCCGTAGTAGATGGCAGGAGTGCCGAGGTAGGTGAGCTGAAATATGAGGCCCAGGTAGACCTTGCGGATATCGCCGCCGCAACGCGTCGCAAAGCGCTCGGTATCGTGTGTCCCGAGCGCGTTCGTCATCGTCTCCTGTACGCCGACGGGCAGGTCGGCGCGGCTGGCACGAAGCCGGCGGTCGAGCGTACTCTCATTGATCGATGCGCTCTTGCCGGTCTCGTCCTCACCGCAGATCCACTCGGAGATGGGCCGGGTGAAGCCGTTGTAGTTCATGGCCCCGTCCCATTCCTTGCCGTCATCCAGCCACGCCGCGGCATCACCCCAAAACTCACCCAGGATTTCGGCGTCCGGATTGACGGATGTCACCGCCGCCCGCAGCTCCCGCATGATCTCGTGATTGGTCGCATCGCTGCCATCTCTGCCGTCGGCATCGAGAGATTGCGCTACATCGAGCCGCCACCCGTCGATGCGGTACGGGGGGCGCAGGTAGGTCTGCATCACTGAGGTCTTGCTGGCGTAGATCTGCCGGCGCATCGCCGAGCCGCTCGCGCCGTAATCGAGCTTGGGCATCCCGCCGAAGCCGAAGAAGGAGGAATAAGTGTCCGGCCATGACTGGAAGGTGTAGTAGCGGTAATAGGGGCTCGACTGCGACTGAAACGCTCCCGGCTCCGGACAGGAAATCGAGCCGTAGGTCTCCTTGCCGAACCAGCAGCTGCTGTCGCCACTGTGATTGAACACGCCGTCGAGAATGACGTGGCCGGGCGGGCCATTGGAGCTGCCGTGGATGTCGGCGATGAGGTGCTGCAGGGTGGCGGCGGTCCCGAACGCCGGGTCCACGCGGTAATAGTTCTGGGTGTCGTACTTGTGGTTGCTGGGGGACATGAAGATGGGATTGAGGTAAATGATGTCGGCGCCCACTGTCCCTTTGATGTAGCCGAGCTTCTGGTCGATCCCCGCCAGATCGCCGCCGAAGAACACCTCGGTTCTGCAGCCTTTGACCTTGGGAAATACGCTCGTACCCCACGCGTGCCGCTCGGTCGCGCAGCCTGCGTACCTGTATTGACCGTTGGTCACGTCATTGGACGTGTCGCCGTCATAGAAGCGGTCCGGGAAGATCTGGTACATCACCCCATTCTTCATCCAGTCCGGTGTCTTGAACCCGGGGATGATGAGGAAGTCGCCCGACGAAGGCTCGCGCGAGGTGATGCCGGCTGCATTGAGCCATGCAGTGGAGGAGCCGTCGGTGACCCGAAACCGGTAGCCCTTCTTCGAGCGGCTGGCGGGAACCGTGCCCTGCCAGTAGTCGAAGGTGCCGGTCGGATCGTCCGACACCCAGTGCATCGGGATCCGATGAAACGAAGCGTCCGCGGTGTCGTAGTACTCGATACGGGCGGCGGTGAGGTCTCCTCTGCAGGCGCGCAACGTAAGGGCTATTGAGCTGTTCGCAGTGGGTTCCGGATCGCTGTCATACAGCCGGCCCTGATCCGAGAACAGGTAGCTCCGTTCCACTTTGTTGTCATGCGTGCACGCCTGGGCACGCCCGGCATGGCACGACAGTGCCCCGACCAGCAGGATGCACGTGAGTAAGGGAATGCGGCGCAGCATCTCTTTGGCAGCGAGCGAGCGCTGCTCACTCTATCTCGACGTGGGCGGCGATGCCCGCGGGTAGCCTGATGTAGGTCACGCCGCCGTAGCGATCGCCACCGATGGTCCAGCATGCGCCGGTGCACTGGCTCAACGCAGCAACATCGGCGACACGAGCGAGCGGTGCATCGTCACGGATGACGTGCTTTGCCACCGTCCGATGGACGGCAAAGACATAATGTGCGAGAGCCGGCCGATATGCGCCACTCGCATCGGCGGTTGTCAGGCTGACTGCATCCGGAGTCGCCTGCGCACTCAAGTGCTGCAGGAAGTAGTTCCCGTGCTCGTAGCCGTAAGTCTTGCCGTCATCGTCGTAGTAGTCGAAGTCGGTTCGCTTTGCGTCCGGAAAGACCTCAACGCGAACGGTGGTGATGGGACGCTCACCGACGTATCCCTCCACCGGCTGAGTCGGGATGATCGCCCCCTGACGAATGAAGAGAGGAATGTCGCTCCAGGTCTTGCTGTCGAGCGACACGGTGATCGAGCGGCCGCCAACATAGATCCTGCCGCTCGACCAATCGGTCCAGAGACCCGCCGGGAGGTAGATACGCTTCTCGGTCTGGTCCTGCTCCACCACGGGCGAGACCAGGAGGTATTTGCCGAATAGCCATTCGCTGGAATCGCTGCGGACGTTGGGATCCCCCGGCCAGCCGAAGGTGAGCGGTCTCACGAGCCCCACACCGGCCACATGATCGTGCCAAGCATAGGAATAGATGTAGGGCAGCAGCTCATAGCGCAGCCTGATGGCATGCGTTGCGGCGCGCTCGGCGATCGGTCCATAGCGCCAGGGCTGGCGCTTCTCCTGATACACGCCGTGCACGCGGAAGATGGGCGTGAAGGCGCCGAACTCGATCCAGCGGGCATAGTTCTGATCCGAGGGGTGCCCCTGGAAGCCGCCGCCGTCCATGCTCCACCAGCTCTCCCCTACATCGATGGCGCTCAGCATGCGTGAGCGCTGCCGCGCCATCGTCGCAAACCCCGTCTGGATGTCCCCCGACCAGAGCCCATAGGCATAGCGTTGGGCACCCAGCCAGAAGTTGCGGTTCAAGGAAAAGACGCGCGTATCGGAGAGGCCGCGCTGCCCCTCGTAGAGCGCGCGCTCCATGTTCAGGAACTGAGTGTCCCCGCCGCTCTCATCCGCCTCATCGTTCCACCAGCCCACGATCCCGGTCCTGAAGCTTTTCTGCAGCGTGGGGTTGAAGAACCAGGCTCGGGTCGCGGGGTCGTCGAAGTCCAGATCCTCGACGGGCTCGTGCGAGAAGTAATCCAGGCTCGGCTTCTCGCCGGGGAGCCACAGATGATGCGCAGTGGCGTAGCGGCCCTCCTCCGTATCGACGTGGATGCGCGGCTTCATGATGCCGATGAGATGGACCCCGGCAGCCTCGAGCTCCGCGGCGAGCTTGCCGCTCGGGCCGTCGGGAAACTTCTGTCGGTTCCAGCGAAACTCCCCGTACGCGTCCTCTCCCCAGGCCTTCCAATCGAAATCGAGCTCGAAGGCATCGAGAGGAATGTGCCTGGCGCGGTAAGTCCGCACGATTCCCAGTAATTCCTTCTCATCGATCCCCCACTGGCTGTTGATGAAGCCCAGGGACCATTTGGGGAAGAGCGGCGCGTGGCCGCTCAGATCCGCGATCGCGGCGAAGATCGCCTTGGGCTCGCCTGCGACAAGAAAGAAGTCGGGGTCGCGGCGTGCGAGCTTCGAGACGCGAATGCGTCCCGGCGCCAGATCGAACCTGGCTCCCCTGCTGTCGAAGAGTATCCCGAAGCCAGCAGTGCTCCACACGAGCGGCGCACCGGCATCGCCCTGCGCGCCGGCCCTGGCCACTTGTATGCCGAGGCGCAGGAGCTTTGCGGGTCTCTTGTCGAACGCATCGGTGCCACCGATTCCATAGAGCGGCGCATCCTTGGCGAAACGGAGCACGACCGCGCCGCGGGCGAGGCTGGCGAGGCGCGATATGCGCAGCAGCGGATGCTCTGCGCCGGCGGCGAAGATCGAGAGTGCTCCGGAAGCCTCATCGAGCGCAACGCGGAGCTGTCCTCCACGAAGCTGGAGGTCCTCACCCTGCCGGCTTGCTGCGACGGGTGTGCTGGCGGGAGCCGTGGCCTGCGGCGCCATCACGAGGGTTGTGTCGGCGGGAGTACTGGCCTGCGGTGCCATCACGAGGGTTGGTGGCGTTGCGCCCGCCGCCGGAATGAAGTGCACGTGCAGCACATTGCCGCCGAGCACGCGCAGCGACAATGTGCCGCCCGCTAGCCCAAGGTCGGCCCCGCCGCCGCGCAACTCAACATCTGGCCGTGTAACTGCCGCTGTTCGCGGTACCGCCGCATGCGCCTGAGGCCGCCAGACACATCCGAGAAGCAAGGCGCCGAGCACACCCAGCCGGATCCGATCCCCTGTCATTTTGATCCTGCGTCCACTGAAAGTTCGACTGTCCGGACGCCCCTCTATTGCAGGATCGCGCTGCAATAGCCCGGCAGGGTCAGATCGCGGCCGGCGAGGCGGACGCCCGCGCGAGTGCTGCGGATGACCGCGCGGAAGCTCGCATCCGGCAGGCCGATGCTGCGGGCAGCGCCCGAGAGATTGTGGATCACCAGCAGTCGCTGCGCATGATCCGCGCGGATGTAGGCGCTGATCGGGCCGCCATCGATGGAGTACGGTGCGATGGTGCCGTCGCGCAAGGCCGGCAGATCGATGCGCCAATGGATCAGGCGCCGATAGTAGTTGAGGAGTGAGCGCGGGTCATTGCGCTCGGCAGCGACCGACAGACCCGGCGAAGCATTGTCCGGCGCCGGCTCCCATCGGGTCTCGCCGGCCCGCTCAGGGCTGCGATCCCAACGCATCGGCTCGCGTATCCTCGGGTCTGGCTTCGTGCCGTGCATCCCGATTTCCTCACCATAATAGACGAAGGGATCGCCGGGCAGAGTCAGCAGCATCGCTGCCGCCGTCCGCATGTGGCTCGAGTTGCCGTGGAGCTGGTCGAGTACGCGGTTCCGATCGTGGTTGCCGAGGAAGGGTGAATCGACGATCGACCCGCGGGCGTTTCGCCGGAAACTGCGCCACGCCTCCTGCACATAGCTGCCGAGATTGGGGCTCGTCTCGCTGGCGGCGGCCGCAACGAGGACCTTCGCCAGCGGGAAATCGAACACGGAATTCAGCCCGGCGTAGTAGGGCGCCGCTTGCGCCTCCGAGTCAGCGGGAACTTCTCCGAGCAGGAACACGCTCGGGTCGGTCGCGCGCAATGCGTCGTCGTACTGCTGCCACCAGGTGACGTTTCGGTGTACCGCTCGCGGGCTGCCGATGTCGGATCTCAAGTCGATGTAGATCTGGGTGGTGGCATCGAGCCGGAACCCGTCGACCCCCTGCGCCAGCCAGTACCGTCCAACCTTGATCATCTCCCGGCGCACGGCCGGGTTGTCGTAGTTGAGATCCGGCATGCTGTCGCTGAAATCACCCAGGTAGGACTGCCCGTCGCGCTCGTGCCAGGCCGGGCTGTTCACGGCACTCAGCGCACCGAGATCGACTCCCTTGCCGGCCCAGACGTACCACTCGTGGTAGGGGCTCCCGGGAGCGAGTGCCTGCTGAAACCACGGATTGTGATCGCTGGTGTGGTTGAGCACCATGTCGATCAGCACTTTGATGCCGCGCGCATGGGCCTCGCGCAACAGGCGCTTGAAGTCCGCCAGCGTGCCGAACTGCGGGTTGATGGCGAAGTAATTCGTGACGTCGTAGCCGTGATAGCTGGGCGAAGGATAGATCGGCGTCAGCCAGATACCACTCACGCCGAGCCACTGCAGATAGTCGAGCCTGGCGGTAATGCCGTCGAGATCTCCGACCCCATCGCCATTGGAGTCGGCAAAGGAGCGGACGAAGATCTCGTAGTAGACCCCGGAACCGGCGTGCTGCGGGAGAGTTGCGGCACTGGCAGGCGCGGCCGTGAGGAGAGTGAATACCGCGCCAGCCAGTACCGCAGTGAGCCTGCGATGGCTTCTGGTCTTCCAGGGAAGGCGGATCATCGACCGGAGAATGCGGGGTGCCGGGAGTGATTTGCAACGGATCGCATACGTATTCACGGGCCGAACGGCTCGATGTAAGCCGACGGCGTCAACATCGTCGCTGACGCGCGCCGTTCGGCAAGCCCATGACGTATGGACGTAACGCTGTCAGTAACTTCGAATTTTTCAGCAGGCGCTGACCTATCACGGAAGCGCGGATGTCTGGGGGCGTGCCCCAAGGTGGTCGAGGGTCGTCACTCGCTTCCGGCCGCGCAGTGCTCGGCAATGAAGCGCTCGTGACTGCTCATCTGACCGACGGCGCCACCGATCAGCCCGCGGATATTGCCAAGAAACTCCTCGAGCTTCTCACGCCGCAGATTGTCGGCGAGCGGATGATGGCGTCGAGGCAGGATGCCCTGCCCCACCATGACCTGCAGCCACGAGTGCTCGGTGAAGAGCTCCTCGCCCTCCCGGAAGATCTGGCCCGTGGCTTCAAAAATCTCCATCTTGTGCCTGAGTCCGTCTGGCGGTGGCAGTGCGGCGCAGCGCCGCCAGAATGGCGTGTCGCGCCGCTCGGTCGTGCGGTAGTGGAGAACCAGAAAATCGCGCACCTGCTCGTATTCCCGCCGGGTGTTGCGATTGTATTCTTCGATGATCGCCGCATCGAAACCGCGATCGGGAAACAGCGACAACAGCCGGCTGATCCCGGATTGGATCAGGTGGATGGCCGTCGATTCCAGCGGCTCGAGAAAGCCGGCCGCCAGGCCGATGGCCACGCAGTTGCGCAACCAGATCTGCCGCCGCACGCCCGAGGCGAATCGCAGCGGCCGCGGATCTCCGAGCGGCTCACCGTCGAGAGAGCCGAGGAGGATCGCGGCCGCCTCATCCTCACTCATGAAATCGCTGCAGTACACGTGGCCATTGCCGGTGCGGTGCTGCAGCGGGATCCGCCACTGCCAGCCCGCCGGCCGCGCGTTGGCTTGCGTATAGGGCGGCATCGGCGAGGCCGGAGCGCTCCCGATCGCGAGGGCGCGATCGCAGGCCAGCCACTCCCGCCAGTCCTCGAAGCCGCTCTTCAGCGCACCCTCGATGAGGAGGCCGCGGAACCCCGAGCAGTCGATGAAGAGATCGCCTTCGATGCTCGCGCCGCCCTCGAGCACCACCGCCTCGATGAAGCCGTCCTCGCCGCGCAGCCGTACGTCCACGACTTTTCCCTCGGTTCTCCTCACTCCTCGCCGCTCGGCGTACGTGCGCAGCATGCGGCCAAACAATGTGGCATCGAACTGGAAGGCGTACTTGATGCCGGCCATCGGGCTGGTGCCCACCTTCTCGATCCGAGCCATCCGGCCGGCGTGCGCAGCGGTCGCGTTGAGCGAATACGTCGAGAGATCCTCGGCGCCGGATTCAGCCCTGCGCCGCAGCCAGTATTGCTGGAACGGCAACGGACCGAGAGCCAGGCCGACGTCACCGAACGCGTGGAAATAGCTGTGTCCCGGACGTACCCAGTCGTTGTATTGAATGGCGAGCTTGAAGGTGCCGCGGGTGGCCCGAAGCATCGCATCCTCATCGATGCCGAGGAAGTGATTGACGTTGCGGATCTGCGGAATGGTGGACTCGCCGACACCGACCGTGCCGATGGCATCGGATTCCACGACACGGATATCCAGAGCCTCGCCCATCGCGCGGCTGAAGACGGCCGCGGTCATCCATCCGGCCGTGCCGCCGCCGACGATGACCACTCGCCTGATACGCAGGTCAGTCATTCGCGCACCGTATCACGCGCCAATCCGTGCGCCGGCCGAAAGCACGTCATCGCGCGACCGAGGCCGGATCATAAAAATGAGCCCCGTCGGCTCGCGCCGGCGGGGCCGAGGGGGATCATCTGCGGCGCGGGCTACCGGAACTGGTACGAGAACCCGATGGTATAGAGGCGGTCGTACTGCTCCCAGGTGAGCACCTGGCGAGGATCAGGCAGGTTGTAGGTCTGCACGCCCTGATTGGTCAGGTTCGAGCCGGTGGCGATCAACGTCAGGCCCTGCAGCGGGCCGGTGCTGAATGCGTAGCTCAACTGCGCATCCACGTAGGCGGTCCCCTTGAACTGCTGCTCGATGCGGGTCGCGCTGAGCCCGAACACTTCGCCAAGGAAGCTCGAGCGGATATTGTCGTTCACTTCCGCCTGGAAGCCGCCCCGTTGGTAGTACAGCGTGTAGTTCTCGACCCACTTCGAGAGGCCGGGGACGGTGACCCGCGCGGTGTTGCTCGCATAGTAAACCGTGCTCAGCGTGCGATCGACGCTCGCCAGGATGCCGAAGCCGTTCAACCAGTGGGTGAACGCCCCGAGCGGCAGGTTGGTCGCGAACTGCTCGCCCTCGATGTGGCCGGCGCCGTCGTTCTGCGGAATCGTCATGATGCCGTAGACGGTGCCGAGCTGCTGCTGCTGCTGTGGAGTCAGATACCCGGCCACGTAGGGGGTGAAATTGAAGAGCGTCGCCGCACCCGGATTGATGAAGTCGGTGAGCTTGATGTAATACCCCGACAGCTGAACATAGCCCTCGCCGCCCGAGGTGCAGAGCGCAGACGATTTGTCCTGGGTGCCGGAGCAGGCGTACCCATTCGAACCGAGTGAGAAGTAGTGCTCGACGCTGGCGTTGTAGGTGTCCGCCATGGTCGGCAGCAGCTGTGGGTTACCGCCCTGGCCGCTGAAGAATCCCTTGTTGGGATCCGTGAGCGACAGATTGCCGTTATTGGTGCCGATGCCGATGCTGGCGCTCATCTGGTCCATCCGGGGCCGAGCCATCGTGCGCGCGGCGCTGAGCCGCACGTCGTTGTCGGCCGGCAGCGAGAACACGAGGTTCAGGCTGGGCAGATAGCGGGTGAAGCTGGTGCCGCCGGCGGTCGGCAGGAGCACGACAGCGGTCGAGCCACCCGCGGTCGAGCCCGGCGCAATGCGCGAGCCTTGGGACGTCTGACCCGTATGGGCCGCCTGCAGGCCGATGTTGCCCCGCAGACCGACGTTCGGACCGAGATCGGTACGGAGGTTGAGCTGCAGGTAGCCGGTGGTATCGTTCTCGTTGACCACCCAGTCCGGTGGCATCGAGGTCGACGACACAGCCGTCGGATAGGGCACCAGGGTGCCGCTCCGGATGAGCGCGAACGGGTTGTACATCACCTGCGGCCCGATGCCCATGAAGCCGAGCGCATCCGTTGTCGGTTCGAGTGCGCTCGCCGGGATCGGCAGGGCCGTCGTCGCACCCTGATCGAGCAGCAGCGAGGGGCCACCGCCCAACACCAGGAAATCCTGGTTGATGATGTAGTTCTTGTGACGGCGCTGCTTGTCGACGCCGAACTCCAGGCTCTCGAAGGGTCCACTGTCGAAGAAGCGCGTCGCGCTGAGAGTCGCGTGGCCGATGTAGTCCTCGGTGTGCGGCTCGTTGATGAAGCCCGACTGCACCAGATTGGAGCCCGAGCCCCAGCCCTGCGGGTCCGTGAGCACGACATTGCCGGCGGCGAGACTCTGCGAGGGATAGAGATACAGCTCGCCGTTGGCGCCTTCGTTGAACCCGACGGTGGTCGGCGGGACGGAGGTGCCCTTGGGGGGGTTCGGACCGTCATAGCCGAAGCCGGAGTAGGCCTCGAGGAACGTGTCGTCGCTCTCGGCGCGGCTCAAGCCGCCATTGAGGTTCACGGTCCAATCCTGGGCGAGCTTCAGCTGATTGTGCAACAGGGCGTTGTACACCCGGTCCTGATAGTAGGTGTAATCGTTGCGGATGACCGGATATACGTTGTCGAACGTGCCGCTCTGGTCGAAGCCATTCGACACCGTGCCGGGGATGCCGGTCGTGCCGCTGCCGTAGGCGAGCGGGAACTCCGCACCCTTGTCCTGCTGCGTCTCCTTGGCTTCCTCGTAGGTCAGGTCGAGCGTGCTCTCGAAAACGCTCGACGGCCTGAACTGGAGGGTGGCGAGATATCCGTTGCGCTTCAGCAGGTCCGAAATGTTGTAGTTCTTGGAGCCGCCGATGATGAGATTGCCGCTCGAATCGGTGGCGTAGCCCCAGGGCGCCTGATGCAGGATGTGGGTCGGGTTGGCCTCGAGATCGACCCCGAGCGTGATGCCGAGCGTATGCTCGAAGAATTGGTCGGCGAAGATGCCGTCGATTTCGTGGCCGCGATTGCTGACACCGGGACCCGGCATCACCTGGCCCGGCTCCAGGAGCTGGTAGTTGGCATTCATGTGCGCCACCATGCCCTGCTGGGAGAGCGGCCGCATCGTCTGCATGTCTATGGTGCCCGCAATGCCCTGGTTCACCAGGTTCGCGCTCGGGGCCATGTGCACATCGATGGTATTGAACCAGCTCGCGGGGTACTGATTCAGCTCCACGTCTCGGTTGTTCGAGGTGCTCGGCTGAATCATGCCGTTGACCTCGGTGACATCGAAATCGGCGCTGAGCCCATGGATGTTGATCTGCTGCGGGCGGCCGTTGAACATCTGGACCGCGAGGCCGGGGAGGCGACCCAGCGCATCAGCGATGCTGGTGCCGGGGAGCTGGCCGATCTCCTGCGCGGAGACGACCTCGTCGATCGAGTTCGAGTTCTTCTGAATCACGATCGCGTTCTGCAGGCTGCTGACGAAACCGTTGATGATCACGGGCTGCAGCAGGTTCTCGTTGGCCACCTGTCCGTTGCTGGTCGCATCGGCGCTCGCCGTATCGCCCTGGTCGGAGGTCCGCGAGGCCGCTCGAGCGCTGTCATCCGTGGTGCTCGCGGGCTGCGCGGCATGCGCGGCGGGTATCGCACCGGCCGCACAGGCGCCGAAGATTGCCGTGGCGACCGCCATCTCGAGGATGTTGCGCTTGCGTCTGATCACTGGATGATCCCCCGGGGATTTGTAGTCTGAGAAAATGGATGACGGATGATTCGCGGGGGAGAGGCGTGAATGCAAGGAATCGCATACGTATTCAGGCTCGCATACGTATGCGGCGCTGCGCGCCGCGGCGGCTCTCTGTGTCAGAGTAACTGCAGCGGCGGGGCAGGAACCTTGAGAGCATGAGCGCATTTCCCTGGTGGCGTGGCGCGGTGATTTACCAGATCTACCCGCGCAGCTTCCTCGATACCAACGGCGATGGCATCGGCGATCTCGAGGGGATCGCACAGCGGCTGGACTATGTCGCGACGCTCGGCGTCGATGCGATCTGGGTATCGCCGTTCTTCAAGTCGCCGATGGCCGACTTCGGCTACGACATCGCCGATTTCCGCGCGGTGGATCCGCTGTTCGGCGATCTCGCGGACTTCGACCGCCTGGTTGCGCAGGCGCATGCGCGCGGGCTCAAGGTCATGATCGACCAGGTGCTGAGCCATACCTCCGTGGAGCACCCCTGGTTCATCGAGAGCCGCTCGAGCCGCGACAATCCAAAGGCCGACTGGTACGTCTGGGCCGACCCGGCGAGCGACGGCAGCGCGCCCAACAACTGGCTGTCGATCTTCGGCGGCCCGGCCTGGCGCTGGGAGCCGCGGCGCCGGCAGTACTATCTGCACAATTTCCTGGACTCGCAGCCCGATCTCAATTTCCACAATCCGGCAGTGCCGGCCGCGATGCTCGAGAACCTGGAATTCTGGCTCGAGCGGGGCGTCGATGGCCTGCGGCTGGATGCGATCAACTTCTGCTATCACGACCAGCGGCTGCGCGACAATCCGCCGAAGCCGCCGGAACGGCGCAACGGGCGCGGGTTCACCGCGGACAATCCGTACGCGTACCAATATCACTGCTACAACAACACTCAACCGGAGAATCTGGGATTCCTCACCGAGCTGCGTCGGCTGCTCGACCGCTATCCGGGGGCCGTGGGTCTCGGCGAGATCTCCGCGGAGGACTCGCTCGCGACCATGGCGGAGTACACCGGCGAGACGCGGCTGCACATGGCCTACAGCTTCGAGCTGCTGACCGAGGAATACCGGGCCGCCCACATCCGCGACACGGTCGAGAGTCTGGAGCGCCAGATGCCGCACGGCTGGCCGTGCTGGACGATCTCCAACCACGATGTGGCCCGGGTGCTGACCCGATGGGGCGGTGCCGATGCGGCGCGCGGGATGTCGAGCATGCTGAGCGCCATGCTTTGCTCGTTGCGCGGCTCAGTGTGCATCTACCAGGGCGAGGAGCTCGGGCTGCCGGAGGCGGGACTGCCGTTCGAGGCGCTGCGCGACCCCTATGGAATCGCCTTCTGGCCGAACTTCAAGGGTCGGGACGGTTGCCGCACACCCATGCCTTGGCGCGATACGGCAAATGCAGGTTTCACCACGGGTACGCCGTGGCTGCCGGTGCCGTTGGAGCATCTGCCGCTCGCGGTGTCCCGGCAGGAGGCCGACCCGGGCTCGCCCCTCAATGCGTTCCGTCGCTTTCTCCGCTGGCGCAGCCGTCAGCCCGCGCTTTGCTGCGGCGACATTCGCTTCATCGAGCTCCCCGAGCCGGTGCTCGCGTTCACTCGTACGCTCGAGTCCCAAGTGGTTCTGGCGGCCTTCAACCTCTCGGATCGCCCTCAGGCGGTGAGCCTGCCGGCGCTCGCGCCCATTACCTCCCTCGAAGACCATGGCCTCAGCGCAGGGCGGGTGTCCGGCCGCAGGCTCGAGCTCCCGGCGCACGGCGTCTTCTTCGGCCATGTGGCCCCCGAACAACGGCTCGGACTTGGGTAAGGCACGGGCCTTGGCTTAGACTAGGGGGAGCCACGAGTAGACAGGTCGAGGGGGTGGCTCCGGTCATGCGTGACAAGCGACGCAGGCCCAATTCATTGGACATCGCGCATCTTGCCGGTGTCTCGCAGTCGACGGTGTCGCGCGCGTTGCGCGCCGACCCGATGGTCAGCGCGTGCACGCGTGAGCGTGTGCTCGAGGTGGCGCGCCAGCTCAATTACCACGTCGACAAGAACGCCTCCAACCTTCGGCGGCGCCACTCCGGCACGCTGGCGCTGCTTTTCTTCGAGGACCCGACCGCCGACGACTCGGCGATCAACCCGTTCTTTCACTCGATGCTGGGCTCGATCATTCGCGCGTGCTCCAGGCACGGCTACGATCTCCTGGTCTCGTTCCAGGACCTGCTGCGCGACTGGCACGCTGACTACGAGGACAGCCACAAAGCGGACGGAATCATTCTGCTCGGCTACGGCGATTACGTCGTTCACCACAGCCGCCTGCAGCCGCTGATCGAGAGAGGCGCTCATGTGGTCCGATGGGGCCCCGTTCTTGCCGAGCAGCCCGGGGTCTCGATCGGCTGTGACAATGTGTTCGGCGGCCGTTTGGCTACGGAGCATCTGCTTCGCCTCGGCCGGCGGCGGATCGCCTTTTTGGGTGAAATCACACCATGTTCGCCGGAGATGGCTGCGCGATATCGCGGCTATCGTGCTGCGCTGACCGACGCTGGACTGGAACACGACCCCCGACTTCAGGCGGGGGCGATCTCGACGGAAGGCTCAGGCTACGAAGCCATGCACGCGCTGATCGAGCGCGGGGTGCCGTTCGACGCCGTCTTTGGCGCCAGCGACCTGATTGCCGTCGGTGCCCTGAGCGCGCTGGCCTCGGCCGGGCGTCGGGTACCCGAGGACGTGGCAGTGGTCGGTTTCGACGGTATTCCAATGTCCGCCTTCACGCAGCCTGCCCTGACCACCGTGGCCCAGGACACCAAGCGGGCCGGCGAGCTGCTGGTGCAGACGCTGGTGCATCTGATCGGAGGCCAGCCCGCGGCCTGTGTGACCCTGCCGCCACGGCTCATCGTGCGCGGATCGTGCGGCGATCCCGCGGCAGGAAGCCCCTGAGGATTGGCCTGACCCTTGCATGTCGGTTCCACGCAACATGCGGCGATAGTTCCGCAGAGCGATAATGGCGCTGTCACGCTCACGGCGCGGGAAATCGACAGATGCCCCACACCTATCTCTTCCAGCCGGCTCATTGGACTGGCACCGGAACGTTCTGGTGCGCAGACGGCCAGCCGCTGCCGGCGGAGTGCCGCACCGAGGTGGCTCATAGAACCGAGTGCTGGCTGCTCTCCGGCACGCTCAAGGTGCTCGGGTCCCCACCGGTGGAGTTCGTCAACGCCTATCAGATCGACCCGCCGGGCAAGGACGGCACCGCGCTCAAGTGGAGCTCGGAGAGCGCGACCCTCGGGAAGCTTCATGGCACCTTCTCCGTGATCGGTACCGCCATCACCTCCGTTTACCGCTGCGAGTCCTCCGGTTACCACGGCGCCGAGCATTATCGCCGGATCGATGACGACACTTACGAATCGGCCGGGGTGCTGCTGCTCGAGGACCGGCAGCTCTCGTCCTGGCAGGTTTTGATCAGGCGCGCTCCGATGACGTCGAAAGCAAGCGACTGAGCGGCCCAGTGCCGCGCCTTGCGCCGCGGGCACGCAGAGTCACAGGGCTGGCCCATCAAAGATACAGGTAGTGATCGATCAGCAGTGCCGCGAAGAGCCACATCAGATAAGTCACCGAATACCGGAACACGCGCATCGGCAGCTCCTTGCGGGCGGTGAGCTTGAGCGCCAGCGCGTAATAGAGAAAGCGCACGTTGAGCACCAGCGCCGCTGCCAGATAGAGGAGGCCGCTCATCCGGGTGAGGAATGGCATCACCGTCACGACGGTCAGCAGCACGGTGTAGAGCAGAACCTGCAGTCGCGTGTGCTCCACTCCATGGGTGACCGGCAGCATCGGAATGCCGGCGCGCGCATATTCATCCTTGCGCGCGATCGCCAGGGCCCAGAAATGCGGCGGTGTCCACACGAAGATGATCAGGAAGAGCAGCAGCGCGTTGGGATCGATCGTGTTGGTGACCGCGGCCCAGCCGAGAATCGGAGGCGCCGCCCCCGCAGCCCCGCCGATCACGATGTTCTGCGAGGTGGCATGCTTCAACCATACGGTGTAGATCACCGCGTACCCGATCAATGACAGGAAGGTCAGGGCCGCCGTCAGCAGATTGACCAGGAACGACAAAATCGTCATCGCGATGACGCCGAGCACTGCCGCGAAGATGAGCGCCCGCCGCTCCGTGAGCTGCCGGCTCGGCAACGGGCGCGACTGGGTCCGCGCCATCTGCTCGTCGAAGCGCCGATCGAGGACGTGGTTGATCGCGGCCGCGCACCCTGATGCGAGAGCAATCCCGAGTGTCCCGCAGATCAGCGCTCTGAGCGGCGGCCAGCCGGGACTCGCCAACAATGTGCCTACGATGGCGGTGAACGTGATGAGCGCGACGACGCGTGGCTTCGTCAGCTCGTAGTACCGCCGCCACGCTGGTGGGGCGGCGGTCGCGCATTCCGAGGTGGTTGCCACCGCGAGCCCGTCAGGCCGTCCGCACCGCACGTACGGCGTGCAGCTTGGCGGTCAGCGCGAGAATGGCCATGAGAAGCAGCGCCGCTCCGGCGGTGTGGGATGTAGTCAGCCAGAGCGGGAACGTCGTCAGGACCATGGAGATACCGATCGCAAGCTGCAGGCCCAGCGCCGCCAACACGAGCCAGGCCCGCCGGCGCGCCATGGCGAGAGAGGGCCGGCTGATGACATAAAGAGCCGCGCCGAGGAACGTCAGCGTTACCGTCAGCGCCCCCAACCGGTGGGCGAAATGGATCGCCACGCGCGCCGGGTTGGCGAGAATGCCGCCTTCGTAGTTGATCCACAGGCCGCGCCACAGCACGAACGCGTGGCTGAAGTCGGCGTGCGGCCACCAGGCGCCCTGACACATGGGAAAGTCAGGACAGGCGATCGCCGCATAGTTGGCGCTGGTCCAGCCGCCAAGAAAGAATTGCGCCGCCAGCACGACCACAGCGGCGATGGCAAGACCGTATGCGACTCGCGCTGCCGCGATGGCATCGGACCATGCTCTGGACCCGCGCTCGGGTACCGTCTGCAGCTGTACGGCCCCACGAGGACGCTGCTGCAATCTGAGCCACAACCACCAGAGAAGTGCGAGGGTGGTCATCCCGAAGAGGAGGTGCAGCGTCACGATGAGGGGCTTCAACAACCATGTCACCGTCAGCATGCCGAGCAGCGCCTGCACGATCACGGTGGCGAAGAGGAGCAATCCATACCCGGTACCCACCACCTTGGGTGGGCGTGCGGCGATCGCGAGAGCCGCGATCACGATGATGACGCACCCCAGGGTGCCCGCCGCGTAACGGTGGATCATCTCGTGCCACGCCTTGCCCGCCTCGAGCGGCCGACCGGGGAACCGCGCCTGGCTCGTCGGGCTCTCCGCCGCCCCCGCAGGGCTGACGTGACCGTAGCATCCCGGCCAGTCGGGACAGCCGAGACCGGCGTCCGTGAGCCGCACGTAAGCGCCGAGCACCACGACCCCGAGACAGAGCAGCACTCCGAAAAGCGCGAGGCCGCGCATCCAGCGGTCGATGGGCATCGGGGTCAACGTGTCTCCTCTGGGATCTGTGCCGGACTTCAGCCGATCTGGGAAAGCCCGAGCAGCTTCTTCAGGTCTATGAGCAGGCCGCCCGGATCACGCCTGACATCGTAACGCATCATCAGATTGCCCAGCGGGTCGACGACGAACAGGGAATTCGGGCTATCGGCCACCGGGAACTCGCTGAGGAGCCGCGTGCCCTGCGCGCCGCCTGCATCGAAAACGGCGATGCCGGCTTGCTCCCGCGCCAGATACTCCTGCGCACAGCAGTTCTCCGTCGCGAGAAAAACCCGTGCAACGCGCGTCATCTCCGTGCCCAGCGCGAGCCGGGTCTGGCGCATGACGTAGAGGGATTGGCGACAGGAGGAGTCACAACGTCCATCGCCGACGTAGACGAGCGTCCATTTGCCGTGAAACGCGGCAGGATACGCGGCAGAGCGCTCCCGCGAATCGGCGGCGGAGAGCGGCACGCGCGGCAGTGTCACATCCGGCAGAGGCCGGGCCGGGCTGATGAGCTCGCCGTGGTTGACGTGGCCTGCCGGCCGCCAGCCGGTCCCGTAATAGAGCCAGAAGGAGGCGAGCAGCGGCAGGAAAAAGAGCGCCGCGAGCCCGGCGAGCGTGCGCAGGTTGCGCGCGCGAAGATCACCGGCGCTGAGGTTGCGCGGCTCCGTGCCTGCACCCCCCGAGGCCGGCGTTCGCGAGGAGGAATTCACCGGGAAACCCCGTTGCTCGGCCGGCGGTCACTTTCGGCGGGGCGCTGCGCTTCGCGTTTGGAGCTCAGCATCACCCACATCACGAGTGCTGCGATGGCGAAGCACCACCACTCGAAGGCGTAAGCGAAATTCTGCATCGGCGGAATCCCCGCGAGCCGCCAGTCGCGCACGTAGCCGTCGGGCTCGTGAGGATCGAGCAGGAGGATGTGAGGGTCGAGCGGGCGGCCGAGCACGCCGCTCAGCTGGGCCAGCGTGGGAAAGCCGGTCACCCGGGGCCAGGGGCCCTTGGCGGGCGCCGGTGCGCGCCCGCTCGCGAGGCCGGCGGTGGGCAGATCGCCCACGCGGCCGGTGACGGTCACCGCTGCGGCGGTTTTGATGGAGACATCGGGCAGGTTGCTGCGGGTGCCGAGGAACGGGACCCATCCCCGATTCACCAGCACCACATCGCCGCCCGGCCGCACGAGCGGAGTCAACACCTGGTAGCCGTCGACATCGTGATAGGTCATGTTGTCGAGGAGGAACTGATGCGCCGCATCGTAGGTGCCGGTAAGGCTGACGCGCTGATAGTCGGGTATCTGCGTGAGCGGCGCCGAGCCGAGCGCGACCACCTCGCGTGCACCGCGCTCGAAGCGGGCGTGCTCGGCCGCCCGGAAGGTCCCTCGCCGCCACTGCCAGCGCCCGAGCGCGATGAATATGACGCACAGCGCCAGCATCAGCAGGGTGAAGGCCGGCGAAGGCGAGAACTGACGACGCCCGAAGCTCAGGTGCATGGGTAGAGGGGATGCTTTGGCGCTACACTGGAGCCCGTCATGCCAGAGCTGTTTCGCGTCGTCGTCCTCATCGCGCTCGCGGCCATCGTGGTGAGCCTGGGCTCGGCCCTCTACCACCTGTCCCGGGGCACCCAACAGGACTCGGCGAAGATGGCGCGCGCGCTGACGATCCGCATCGTGCTCTCCATTGCATTGTTCGCGCTCATCATGCTCGCCTGGTACGCGGGGCTGATCACGCCTCACGGCGTGATTCCCCCGCATCGCTAGGCGGCTACAGCCAATAGACGAACACGAAGAGCCCGAGCCACACCACGTCGACGAAGTGCCAGTACCAGGACACTGCCTCAAACGCGAAATGCTGCCGCGGCGTGAAGTGCCCGCGCAGCACGCGCAGCCAGACTACCAGCAGCATGATCGCGCCGATGGTCACGTGCAGACCGTGAAAACCGGTGAGCATGAAGAACGTCGAGCCGTAGATTCCCGTCGTCAGCCGCAGATTGAGCTTCGTATAGGCATCGTAGTACTCGTGCCCCTGCAAGGCGACGAAGGCGAAGCCGAGGACGAAGGTGAATGCCAGGAAGAGCTTGAGCCGGCCGCGATTGCCGCTGCGCAGCGCGTGGTGGGCGATGGTGACGGTGAGGCCGCTGGTCAGCAGGATCAGCGTATTGATCGCCGCGATCCCGTAGGCGCTCATCGCCTCGAAGCTCTCGCCACCGATGTGACCTGGCCCGTTGGTCGGCCAGGCGGCCTCGTACCGGGGCCACAGGATGAGATTGGTCAGCCCTTTGACGCCCTGACCTCCGAGCCAGGGCACGGCGAGCACGCGCGCATAGAAGAGCGCGCCGAAGAAGGCACCGAAGAACATCACCTCGGAGAAGATGAACCACATCATTCCCATGCGGAATGACCGGTCGACCTGCGCGTTGTAGATGCCGCGCTGATTTTCCCCGATGACGGTGTGGAACCAGCCGCCGAACATGTAGAAGATGAGGATCGGACCCGGAACGAACGCCCACGCACCCGTCCAGTCGTTGAGGTAGGCGACCGCGCCCCACATCAGGCAGAACAGCGCGACCGCGGCAACGATCGGCCAGGGACTTCCATGGGGGACGTAGTAGTGGTCGTCGCCGTGGGCGTGTGCAGGGGCGTGTGCGTTTGCCATGTCGTGACTTTCGTGAGTACTCGTGTTGGCGGGGGCCGCTCAGTGGGATCCCCGCACCAGCATCATGACGATGAAGCCGAAGTAGAAGGCGAGCACGATGAGGGACACCACCAGGGTCGTACGCCGCACTCCCTTACGCCGCTGTGCCTGCTGCTGCGGCGTCAGCATCGGCTGATTTCCGGTCGTTGCTGCAGGCATGATCGCCTTTTCCACTCAGTGCTCCGCGCCACGGGCAATCATTGCCTCGGTCGGCGGTGTCGTCCAGGAATGATACGGCGCCGGTGAGGGCAGCTCCCACTCCAGCCCCCGCGCGCCGTCCCAGGCCCTGGTGCCCTCGACCCGCTGGCCGGAGCGCACGCACTTCCAGATGATGTAGGGGAAGAGGAGCTGCGACAGTCCGAAGGCGAAGCCGCCGATCGAGGACACCATATTCCAGTCGGCGAACTGCACGGCGTAGTCGGGAATGCGGCGCGGCATGCCGGCGAGCCCGAGGAAGTGCTGCGGGAAGAACAGCACGTTGAAGAAGATCGCCGACAGCCAGAAGTGCCACGTCGCCAGGCGCATGTCGTACATGCGGCCGACCCACTTGGGCAGCCAATAATAGACCCCCGACATGATGCCGAAGGCGGCGCCCGAGACCAGCACGTAGTGGAAGTGGGCCACCACGAAGTACGTGTCCTGGTATTGGAAGTCAGCCGGCACGAGGGCGAGCATGAGGCCGGAGAAGCCGCCGATGGTGAAGAGGAAAAGGAACGCCAGAGAGAACAGCATCGGAGGCTCGAAGCTGAGCGAGCCGCGCCACATGGTGGCCGTCCAGTTGAACACCTTCACGCCCGTCGGCACCGCGATCAGCATGGTGGCGAGCATGAAGAAGAGGAGCGCGGAGAGCGGCAGCCCCACGGTGAACATGTGGTGCGCCCAGACGATGAAGGACAGGAAGGCGATCGAGGCGGTGGCGTAGACCATTGCCTCGTAGCCGAAGAGCGGCTTGCGGGAGAACGCCGGGATGACCTCCGAGACCACGCCGAAGGCCGGGAGGATCATGATGTAGACCTCGGGATGGCCGAAGAACCAGAAGATGTGCTGGAACATCACCGGGTCGCCGCCGCCGGCGGCATTGAAGAAGCTGGTGCCGAAGAAATGATCGGTGAGCATCATGGTCACCGCGCCGGCGAGCACCGGCATCACCGCGACGAGCAGGTAGGCGGTGATGAGCCAGGTCCATACGAAGAGCGGCATGCGCAGCAGAGTCATGCCCGGCGCGCGCAGATTCATGATGGTGACCACGACGTTGATCGCGCCAAGGATGGAGGAGATACCCATCATGTGAATGGCGAAGATCAGCATCGGGAAGGAGCTGCCGAACTGCAGGGTGAGCGGCGGGTACATGGTCCAGCCGCCGGCGGGCGCGCTCCCCGGGACGAGCCAGGAGCTGAGGAGCAACACGAAGGCGAACGGCAGGATCCAGAAGCTCAGATTGTTGAGGCGCGGCAGCGCCATGTCGGGCGCGCCGATCTGAATGGGGATCATCCAGTTGGCGAGCCCCACCCACGCGGGCATGATCGCCCCGAAGATCATCACCAGGCCGTGCATCGTGGTGAGGGAGTTGAATACCCCGGCATCCACGAGCTGCAGTCCGGGCTTGAAGAGCTCCGCGCGAATCACCATCGCGAAGGCGCCGCCGGTGAAGAACATGATGCACGAGAAGATCAGATACATCGTGCCGATGTCCTTGTGATTCGTCGCGAACACCCAGCGACGCCAGCCGTGCGGCTTGTGATCGTGATCGTGCGCGGCGTGCGCGTGGACTTCGGTGTGCGGCTCGGCCATGGGATCTACCCTCTCGGAAACTTCAGGTCCTGTCGAAAACCATCAGGCGCTGTCGGGGCCCGTGCGTCAGCTCGATGAGGCCATGCTGGCGGCGGCAGCCTTTTCCGCGGCTGCTTCACGTTTCAGCCAGGCCTGGAAGTCGCTCTTGGAGAGCGCCTTGACGACGATGGGCATGTAGCCATGGCCGCGGCCACAGAGCTCGGCGCACTGGCCACGATAGATGCCGGGCTTGTCGGCATCGACCTCGAACCAGGACTGGTTGATGTAACCGGGGATGGCGTCCTTCTTGATGCCCAAGTCCTCCACCCACCAGGAGTGGATCACATCCACCGCGGTGAGGAGCAGGCGGATCTTGGTGCCGACCGGGACGACGAGCGGATGGTCGACGTTGCGCAGATAGTTCGGCACGCTGTAGGGGCTGATGCCGGAGTCGAGCTCACTCGCGGCCATGCTCCTGGCATCGAGCTTCGAGATGAAGCTCACGCCCTTGCCGACGTACTCGTACTGCCAGCCCCACTGAAAGCCGGTGACCTTGACGTCGAGCTGCGAGTGGCTGTCGTCGTTGATCAGCACCAGGCCATGCGCGGCCGGAATGGCCATGCCGATCAGGATGAGCACCGGAATCGTGGTCCAGATGATCTCGACCTTCGTGTTGTGAACGAGGGTCACATCCGCCACGGCGCCCCGCGACCGGGTATGAAAGATGATCGACCAGATCATCACTCCGAAGACGAGGATGCCTATCGCGACGCAGACCCAGAACGCCATCATGTGAATGCTGTAGACGTCCCGGCTGATGCTGGTGACCCCCACGGGCAGGTTGAGGAGACTCCAGCCGGACGCCGTGGCCTCGTCGGCGGCCCCGGCCGGCACCGCCACAACGGTAGCGGCGATCATCGCCAGTATGCCGAGCCACATGCCGGGCCGTATTCCGAGTCTTACGCGATACATCGTTGTCGTGCCTTTCACGCGCGTGCCCTCGCGGGAGGGCCCCCTCGCGCTATAGCTAGGGCTAACCAAAACTGAAAACCCGCTGCGCCCCCTACTTGGGTCCCAGAGCCAGGGAGGGCGACTCGTTGATGCGGCCGATCAGGCGCTGAAGCCTCATCGCCAGTCCGCACCGCTCTTCTTCCGTGAGAAAGCTCCCCAATTCGCACTGCCGGCCGTGCGACTCGATGGTCAGGCGGCTCGGATGCAGCTTCGAGGCTGGACGGCGCAGTTTAACCTGAGCCCAGTGCCGCGGGAACACGGTTCGCCGACAATAGGCGCGATCACGCTCTTCGACGCTGACGTCGGCGTCCGTGAGGGTGATGATCTCGGCGCGATATCGGCGCGCAAGGCTGGCATGCAGCGCCCACGCGAGGAGGAGCATCTCGAGAGCTGCGAACGGGAGGATGGGCCACATGCCTCGCAGGGCGAGGAATCCGGCGACCGCGAAGGAAAGCGTGCAGGCGCTAGCAAAGAACAGCATCGCCCCTCGCAGAGTGAGCGAGCAGTTCGGGCAGATCACGATGCGCACAGCCTGCGGAAGCTCCATGAGTCGCCGGTGGAACGGACCAGAGCCCGCTCCGGCCGCCTCCTTTGGCTACTGACATAAAATGGTAGGACGGCGGATGCAGCGCAGCAAGCGGCGCGCGCGGCAGTCAAGCTCTGTGTTCCATGGAGAGCGCATGTAGTCGCGCAGCGGCCTCGCTCACGTCCGGCGAGGTGCTTGCGACCGCCATGAACGGCAAACGAGCCAGGGGGGGTGCTCCCAAGCGAAGGCTGAGGGTGGCCACATTCTCCGTGGCGCGCTCGAGGTCCGGATCGATGTGGTTGGCGACCCACCCGCAGAAGGGAGCGCCGCGGGCGGCGATCGACTCGCGCGTGAGCAGCGCGTGATTGAGGCAGCCGAGGCGGATGCCGACAACGAGAATCGTGGGCACGGCGAGCTCGAGGGCGATGTCGGCTATGGATGTCGTATCGCCGATCGGCGCCAGCCATCCGCCCGCTCCCTCCACGATCACGCAATCGGCGGCGGCTGCCAGCGACTCGAACTGTTTGCGCAGGCGGTCGAGCTCGATGACGATGCCACCTTCTTGCGCCGCGATGTGAGGAGCGATCGGTGGGAGAAAGCAGTAGGGGTTCACGGCGCTGTAGTCCGCCTTCACGTTGGCGGCGGCCATCAGCGCGAGCGCGTCGGGGTTGCGGAGCCCCTCGGCTGTCCGCTCGCATCCCGAGGCGACCGGTTTCATGGCCGCAACGCGCAGGCCGCGAGCAACGAGCGCGCGGGTCAGCGCAGCGGCGAACAAAGTCTTGCCAACACCGGTGTCGGTACCAGTGACGAAGAAGCCATTGGGTTTCATGATCGGGCGCCTCGCTCTCGTCGTCGGATCCTGGAAGGCGGTATTCTGACTTCGCCGCCGGCTGCGGGCGTCGTCGGCCTGCCCGCACTGCCCCACGCCGCTCCGTAAACGATCTCGTAGGTGGCCGGCAGTCTGCCCTCCCTGCGAAACGCCTCATAGGCAGAGAGGACGCGCTGCAGACGGCTGCGGCCGATCAGCGAGCGCGGGCGGCCGGAGGTGGAGTTGTGCGCGCCCAGGGCTTTGAGGTCGCGCATCAACGCTACGCCGTCCTCGTAGGTGAGTTGCGTCCGATCGACGTCCAGCACGGGCTCCTGCAGGCCCGAGCGCACCAGCGCATCGCCTATGTCGTGCACGTCGAGGAAGCGATTCACGTGGCTGTAGGCGTCGGCTTCCGCCCAGGCGCTGCGCAGCTCTTTGAGCGTGTCGGGACCGAATGTGCTGAAGGCGAAGAAGCCCTGCGGTTTGAGGACGCGGCGCACCTCGGCAAAGACCTCATCGAGAGGCTCGCACCACTGCAGCATGAGGCTGCTGAAGACGATATCGACGCTTGCAGCATCGAGGGGCAGCCGCGCGGCCTCGGCGCACACACGCTCGAAGCGGCGGAAGAGACTCTGGTGGCGAAGAGCTGCCCGCAGCATGCCGGGCGCGAGATCGAGGGCGATCACACGCGACCGGCGGTAGCGGCGTTTGAGCTCGGCCGTCATCCGGCCGGTGCCGGCACCGAGGTCCAGGATGACCTCGGGATGGAAATCGAAGGGCGTGAGGCGGCCAATGAGCTCTTCGGCCACCCGCAACTGCAGCACGGCCGCGGCTTCGTAGGTGACGCCTGCCCGATCGAAAGCCGCGCGCACGCCCGCTTTCTCGAGTTGGAAGGGTTTGGGGTCAGGCAGGCTCATGCCGGCGGCAGGAAGTCGGTGAGGAGCGCGCCGAGCTGCGGCAGGTGCGAAAGGAATGGCGCGTGCGCTGCGCGTCGGATCTCGACGTAGCGCGCGTTGGGAAGAGCATCCGCGAGTGCGCGGGACGCGGCGGGCATGGTCACGCGATCATATTCGCCCGCGATCACGAGAGTGGGCAGTGTGATCTGCGCCAGGAGCGGACGCAGATCGGTATTGCGCAGCAGCTCGAGACCGCAGGCCAAGGCATCGAGCTGCGGGCGGCCCGGATTCTCGAGCTGCCGCTCGAGACCCGTCCCCCGGTGTGGCGAGTTGGATACGGACCGGGCGCCGTGGGCAAAGAGCGCCGTGCGCAGCTGCGACAGCGCGGCGGCGGCCTCTGCACTGCCGCGCACCTGCAGCTCGAGGAAGTCGCTCACGGTGCGGCGATAGTCGGCGCGCAGGCCCGCCGCCTGTTGCGCGAGGCGCTCGGGAGGCGCGCCATGGGGCCAGTCAGGGCCGGCGGGCAGACGCGGCGTCGCAGCAATCAGCACGAGGCGCTGGAGACCCTCGGGCCGGCCCGCCGCCAGCTCGAGGGCGATCTGGCCGCCGAGCGACCAGCCCAGGAGGAAATAACTCTCTGTCACGGCGGAGACGGTCTCGCGGATCTGCGCCGCCTGCTCCTCGAGCGAGGAGCGCCCGGGCAGCCAGTCGCTGCGTCCGTGTCCGGGGAGGTCGATCGCGACGATCCGGAAGCGATCCTGAAGCATCGCCGCGAGCCCGTCCCAGACACGCAGGTTGAGTCCCCAGCCGTGCAGCAGCACGAGTGCCGGGCCGCTGCCGCGCACCTCTGCGTAGAGCCCGCTCATGAGGCGAGCGCCGCGGCGCAGATGCGGCCCAGACTCTCCACCAGGGCATCGACCTGATTTTCCCGGTGCCCGGCGGTGAGCGTGATGCGCAGTCGTTCCTGGCCTGCGGGAACCGTGGGCGAGCGGATGGCCACGGCCCAGAAGCCGGCTTCGAGCAGCGCCTGCTGCGCACGCAGAGCGGCCCGCGCCGAGCCGAGGGGAATCGGCTGGATCGGCGTAGTGGATTCGGCGAGCGGCACGCCGACCTCCCGCGCACCCGCGCGAAAGCGCGCCGTCAGCGCGAGCGCGCGCTCACGCCGCCAGGCTTCCTGCTGCGCGATACTCAGTGCTGCGCGCGTTGCCGCAGCTACCGGTTGCGGTAGAGCCGTCGTGTAGATGTAGGAGCGCGCCCGCTGGATGAGGACGTCGATCAGCTCCTCCGCGCCCGCGACGAAGGCTCCGAAGGAGCCGAATGCCTTGCCGAGCGTGCCGACCAGCACGGGCACCTGATCGGTACCCAAGCCCGCGAGCTCCACCGCGCCGCGCCCGTTGCGACCCAATACGCCGATGCCATGCGCGTCATCCACGACCAGCCAGGCATCGTGCGCGCGAGCGGCCTCGGACAGGGATGCAAGTGGTGCGATATCCCCATCCATGCTGAATACCCCGTCCGTAGCCAACACCGCGGCGGCTGGCGCACCCTCGGCGAGCAGCCGGCGAGCGGCGGCGGCATCGCAATGGGGATAGCGGCGCAAGCGAGCGCCGGAGAGCAGCCCCGCATCGATGAGCGAGGCATGGCTCAGCCTGTCGAGCAGCACCGATTCGCCGCGGCTCGCGAGCGCGGTAACGACACCGAGGTTGGCCATGTAGCCGGTCGAGAAAAGAAGCGCCCGCTCGCGGCCGGTGAAAGCGGCCAGCTCTTCCTCGAGCGCTGCGTGCTCCCTCCCGTGGCCGCTGATGAGATGCGAGGCGCCGCTGCCGGTGCCGCACCGTGCCGCGCATTCCGCCATTGCCGCGGCGAGTGCCGGATGGGCAGCGAGCCCGAGATAATCGTTGCTGCTGAAGTCGATCAGCCGCCGGCCATCGACGATCACTTCCGCGCGGCTGCCCTTGTCGGGATAGGCCTCTACCGTCGCGCGGTGGCGCCGCAGATGCTGACGCTCGATCTCCTCGAGCGCCGGCTCAAGCGGCTGTCTCTTCATTGCGAGTGAAAGACGGCGGGCTGCCCTCTGGGACTGATGGCAGCGTCCCCGGATTGTTGACTAGGCAACTTTCGGGCCTGAGGCCGAGCCGCGCGAGCAGCCTGCGATCGCGCTCGACATCCGGGTTGCCGGTGGTCAGCAGCTTCTCGCCGTAGAAAATCGAGTTGGCACCCGCCAGGAAGCAGAGCGCCTGCAGCTCATCGCTCATCTCCTGCCGACCGGCCGAAAGTCGCACGTGCGAGCGCGGCATCATGAGGCGCGCGGCGGCGATCGTGCGGACGAACTCGAGCGGGTCGACCGGCGCGCTGCCGTCGAGCGGCGTGCCTGGAACCTGCACCAGCTGGTTGATGGGCACGCTCTCCGGATGCTCGGTAAGGTTGGCGAGCGTCATCAGGAGCTTCGCCCGGTCCGTCACGGATTCCCCGAGGCCGAGAATGCCGCCGCAGCACACCTTGAGCTGCGCGCCCCGCACGGCTTCCAGCGTATCGAGGCGGTCCTGATAGGTGCGGGTCGTTATGACTTTGCCGTAGAACTCCGCGGAAGTATCGAGGTTGTGGTTGTAGTAATCGAGGCCCGCGGCCTTGAGCTCCTGCGCCTGCTCCGGTGTCAGCATGCCGAGCGTGGCGCAGGTCTCCAGACCGAGCGCACTCACCGCCCGGATCATCGCGCTCACGACCTTGAGATCCTTCGCCTTGGGCGAGCGATACGCGGCGCCCATGCAGAAGCGCGTTGCGCCGGCCTCTCTTGCGCGCGCCGCGTGCTGCCGCACTGACTCCACCTCCATCAGCTCCTCCCGCTCGAGGCCCGTGTCGTAGCGCACACTCTGCGGGCAGTAGGCGCAGTCTTCGGGACAGGCGCCAGTCTTGATCGACAGGAGCGTGCTCATCTGTACCGTGTTGGGCGTGTGGTGCTCCCGATGCACCCGCTGGGCATGGAAGAGGAGGTCCATGAGCGGCATCGCGAGGAGACTCTCGGCCTCCGGCAGGGTCCAGTCGTGGCGAACGGTTCCGAGAGCGGTCAGGGTCATGCGCGCCTCCGGCGGAAGTGGCGGCGGGCATGTTCGCGGGCCGCGCGGCGGATGTCAACGCAGCCGCCCGGACTGGGTCGACATTTGCTCATTTTCTGAGCGTTCAGCGTCTCAATAGATGTACGGCGAGCGCGATACCGACGCCGATGGCCCCGGACACCGCGATGAATACCGCCGCCGCAGCGCAATCCTTGACGATCCGGATCTGCGGATGAAAGTCCGGGCTCAGATGGTCGGCCAGCGCCTCGATGGCGGTGTTGAGGAGCTCCGCGGCGAGGACCGCCGCGCTCGCCAGCAGGACCGCTGCCCACCAGAGCGGTCCGGGGTGAAGCACCACTAGCGTGGCCAGCACGAGGACGAGCAGCATGGCCTCGAGGCGTATGCTGCGCTCGGTGCGCAGCGCATACAGCAGCCCCGCCAGGGCAAAGCCGAAGCGCCGCAGCAGATTCAGGTTCTTGTGATCTTTAAGGGGCGTAGACGTACTGCAGGAGTATGCCGATGAAGATCGCCATGCCGACGTAGTTGTTGTTGAGAAATGCGCGCAGGCAGGCGGCAGGCTCGCGCGCGCGGATCAGCCACTGCTGGTAGAGGAAGAGCAGCGCCGCCACCACGATGCCGGCGAAGTACCAGCCGCCGAAGGCCATGTCGCGGCCGGCGAGCACCAGCGCGAAGAGCATCGTTGCCTGCAGCGCGCCGACAGCCAACCGGTCCATGTCGGCGAACAGGATGGCGCTCGATTTCACGCCGATCTGCAGGTCATCCTCCCTGTCGACCATGGCGTAGAGGGTGTCATACATCGCCGCCCAGATGACCGCGGCGATATAGAGCACCCAGGCGATGCGCGGCAGCGAGTCCCGTTGGGCGGCAAACGCCATCGGCACGCTCCAGCCGCCGAAGGAGATGCCCAGGTAGAGCTGAGGCAGCGCAAAGAAGCGTTTGACGAAAGGATACGAGACGGTGAGCGCCGCGCCGACGAACGACAGACGCACCGTCAGTGGATCCAGTCGCGTAACGAGCCACAATGCGCAGGCGCACAGCACGGCGAACAGGACGAGCGCCTCAAGCGGCGACAGCCGCCGCGCAGCGAGCGGGCGCGCTCGAGTGCGCTTCACCCGCGGATCGATGTTGCGGTCGGCAAAGTCATTGATGATGCAGCCCGCGCTGCGCATGACCACGACGCCCAGCACGAAGATGATGAGGACGTGCTGATCCGGGTGACCGTGCCCCGCAATCCACAGCGCCCACAGAACCGGCCACAGCAGGAGCCAGATTCCGATGGGGCTGTTGAGCCGCATGAGCCGGATGTATTCCTCGCCGCGGCGACTGAGCCGGAACCACAGCGGCGCGTCCGCCAGCGGCGCAGACAGCAGGACTTTCGGAATCCCCTCGGCCATGCTCAACCCACCCGTCCGTAGCGCTCGCCGGGCCCGATCCAGCG
>DASRDO010000061.1:0-17602 GCA_035652555.1 Steroidobacteraceae bacterium
TGGAAGTCACGACGGCCAGATTAGCATGCGGGCGATGAGCCGCGGGCCGGTCCGCAGGGTTGGCTGTCGGTGCCGCGGCGCATACGTTGGGTTGCGGGTCATCGTGCTCTCCGGGGTAAGATCCCACGCAGCCAGCGCGCCCACCCGGGCGAAAAGGTAGGGGGGTCTTCGTGTCGCAATCCGAGTCGAACCTGTCGCGCAACCTGCACAATCGGCACATCCAGCTCATTGCCCTGGGCGGCACGATCGGCGTGGGCCTCTTCCTCGGCTCGGCACAGGCCATCCACAATGCCGGCCCGGGGCTTCTGCTGACCTACGTGGTGGGCGGCACCGCGATTCTGTTCATCATGCGCGCGCTGGGGGAGCTTTTGACCTACCGGCCCGTCGCCGGCTCCTTCGCCACTTATGCCGACGAGTTCTGCGGGCCCTTCGCCGGATTCATCACCGGTTGGTCCTACTGGTTCAACTGGGTCGTGTCGGTGATGGCCGAGACCACCGCCATCGGCATCTATGTCCGCTACTGGATCCCATGGATGCCGCAGTGGCTGCCGCCGCTCATCGTGCTGATCGTGTTGTACGGGGCCAATCTCGTCGCCGTACGGATGTTCGGTGAGCTGGAGTTCTGGTTTGCTCTGATCAAGGTCGTGGCCATCATGGCGCTCATCCTGGCCGGGCTCGGGGTGATCTTCTTCCACTTTGGCGACTTCGGCTCGCAGGCGAGCTTCACCAACCTGTGGACCCACGGAGGCTTCCTGCCGTTCGGCACGCTCGGCGTGCTGCTGACACTGCAAATCGTGATGTTCGCTTACTCGGGGGTGGAGCTCATCGGCGTAACGGCCGGAGAGGCGGAGAATCCGGCGGTGGTGCTGCCACGGGCGACCAACGGGATCATCTTCCGCATCCTGCTTTTCTATCTCGGCGCGCTCATCGTCATCATGGCGCTGGTGCCGTGGAATCAGCTGAGCCCGGACACGAGCCCGTTCGTGTTCGTCTTCCAGAAGCTGGGCATCCCGGCAGCAGCGAGCATCATCAATGCCGTCGTCATCACCGCGGCAGCGTCTTCGTGCAACAGCGGTATCTTCAGCACCGGCCGCATGCTCTATTCGCTGGCATGCCGCGGCCAGAGTCCACGCGTATTCGCCTCCGTCAACCGGCAGAACGTGCCGGCCGCTGCCATTCACGCCTCGGCGGCAATCATGCTGGTCGGAGTGTTTCTCAACTACGAGGTGCCGAAGCATGTCTTCACCTGGGTGACGAGCATCGTGCTGATCGGGACGCTCTTGCCCTGGGGCATGATCATGGCTGCGCACCTGGGCTATCGCCGCGCCGTCCGCGAGGGGCGGGCGGCGGGCTCGACTTTCCGCATGCCGGGGGCGCCGGTGGTGAACTACCTGGTGATCGCCTTCCTGCTGTTCGTTACCGCCATGCTCTGGCTACAACCCGATACGCGGGTGGCGCTCTACGTCGCGCCGTTCTGGTTCGGCCTGCTCGCGGTCGGCTATTTCCTGGGCGTAAAGCCCCAGGCGGTGCGGGCGGCCTCATGAATTAGGGCGCAGGCCCGGAGGGGGTTCGACAAAATCGCCTGGAGCGATTTTGGACGCGCGCAGCGCGGGCCCGCAGGGCCGAGGCCCAGGATGGGCCGAGCACAAAATCGCCTGGAGCGATTTTGGACGCGCGTAGCGCGGGCCCGCAGGGCCGAGGCCCAGGATGGGCCGAGCAATCCCTCCGGCCGTCCGGATGCACTAGAATGAGAACAAAGCGCGCGCCCGTAGCTCAGTTGGATAGAGTACCTGGCTTCGAACCAGGTGGTCGGGGGTTCGACAAAATCGCCCGGAGCGATTTTGGACGCGCGTAGCGCGGGCCCGTAGGGCCGAGGCCCAGGATGGGCCGAGCAATCCCTCCGGCCGTCCGGATGCACTAGAATGAGAACAAAGCGCGCGCCCGTAGCTCAGTTGGATAGAGTACCTGGCTTCGAACCAGGTGGTCGGGGGTTCGAATCCCTCCGGGCGCGCCATTCCAAAAAAAATGGGGACACTCATGATCCGAGCCCTGAGCCTGCCGCTGCACTGTGCCGCGGCGCTGTCGCTTGTTGTTCTTTGGGCCGTGCCCTCTGCGCATGCCGCCTCCGCCAGGCTCCGCGACGGCAAAGACCTGCTACGCGCGATGCACGACCGTTACCAACATGATTGGTACGAAACCCTGACATTCGAGCAAACCAGCACCACCCACAATGCCGATGGCACCAGCAAGAGTGAGATCTGGCACGAAGCTGCCCGGCTGCCCGGGAGCTTGCGCATCGACATCGGCGATCCGGCTCGGGGCAACGGCGTCCTGATCGCCGATGGCACGATGACCCGGTTCGAGTCGGGCCAGGTCACCACATCGCGTCCGTTCATCCATCTGCTGTTGGTCCTCGGCTTCGATGTTTATCGGCAACCGGTGCGACGCACCGTGGATGAGCTCGCCGGCATCGACCTGACCAAGCTGCGCGAAGACACGTGGGAGGGCGTACCGGTCTACGTGGTGGGCGCCGATGCCGGCGACTCGACCACCAAACAATTCTGGGTCGAAAAGAAGCGGCTGCTTTTCGTTCGCCTGATCGAGCCCGATGAGCACGACGAGTCCAAGACCAACGATGTACGTTTTCTGGACTACCGCAAGCTGTCGCCGGGGTGGGTTGCGGCCCGCGTGGAGTTGTACGTGGACGGCAAAAACGTCTTCAGCGAGCGGTATGCCGACATCCGCGCGAATCCCAAGCTCGATCCGGCCATCTTCGATCCCCGGCAATTCGCCACGCGACATTGGGAAAAAGTGAGCTCGGCCGGCTGATGACCGCTCCTCAGGCCTTGCTCCGCGCCACGGTCAGCCGGGATCTGCGCTTCGAAGTCGCGACCTGCCGGGTCGGGCTCCATTCCCGCACATAACCCGGCGGCTCGATCGAGCACGCCGGATCTCGCGCGGCGGGCAGGTGCGCCAGCTGTAAGGGCAGGACGCCAGCCCAGACGTCCCTGGACATGTCCGCCTCATCATCTTTCGGACCACCCTCGCGGATCTTTGCGGCTGCCTCGATGAGCGGCAGCCGCAAAACCAATGTCGCGGCGAGCTCGTTGCGGTCGGGAGGGCGGGCCTGCGACTCGCGGCCCGGCGCAATGTGTCGCAGGAACTGCTCGAGCAGTGCCGGTTTGTCCTCATCGGAGACGCGGGTGCACTGCCCGTAGATGACGGCCGAGCGATAGTTCATCGAATGGTGAAAGGCGCTGCGCGCCAGCACCAACCCGTCGAGATGGGTGATCGTCACACAAGCCTGCGCGCCGCCCGCCAGGGCTTTCAGCATACGGCTGCCATTGGAGCCGTGCAGATACAGATGATCGCCACTGCGGCCAACAGGCCATGGGGATGCAGTGCACGCCCCCCTCATCGACAAACGCCACGTGACAGTACCAGGCGGCATCCACGATTTCCCGTACCGTGTCTGCATCGTAGCGCCCACGCTCGGCGATGCGTCGAATCCGGGTCCGGGGGGTCGGCGGGGCGGTGGCGACGCGCATGATTGCAGTGGCCTTCGGCAGCAGGGAAGCGCACTATGCAAACAGTGTGGCTCCAAATAAAGAGCCACAAAGGCCAAAGCGCATAGAACCACGATGCGGGTCCATGGACTATCAGTTTCTGTTGAAATTCTCGCCTGAGGAGCCGGCGACCTCCAACCAGCGCCTGCTCTACGTCAACCTGCGCGAGGCCATCGCCGCGGCGAGGCTCCCCGCCGGCCATCGCCTGCCGGGCTCGCGGGCGCTCGCGGAGCAGTTGAACGTGGCTCGCAACACGATCGTTCATGCCTATGAGCAACTCTGCTCCGAGGGTTATCTGCTCAGTGACCGGCAGGGCACGGTGGTTGCTTCACTACCGGCGCCGCCGCGCCGCCGGCCCGGCGAGCCCCGCCGCGCTGCGCGTCTATCCAGCCGCGCGCGGCAATTGCCGGTTGCGCCGGAGAGGAGCGAGGAGCTGTGGCCGTTCACTTCCGGGGTGCCCGCGCTGGATGTCTTTCCGCTGGCGGAGTGGCAGTCGGCGGTCAGGCGGACATTCCAGGGGATTCAGGCTCGCGACCTCGGCTATGCGGAGAGTCAGGGGAGCGCCGCGTTGCGCGCCGCAATCAGCGACCGGCTGCGGGTCGCACGGGGTCTCAAGTGTTCCTCCGAGCAGGTGCTCATCACCGACGGCACGCTGAGTGCGTTGGATATCTGCAGCCGTCTGCTCGCGGAGCAAGGCGACGTCGTATGGATGGAGAATCCCGGTTATGCCGGCGGGCGTTCCGTGTTCGCCGCCGCGGGATTGAGGGTCCACGCCATATCTGCAGACGCAGGCGGCATGGTAACGGCCGACCTGGCAACGCATCCTGCCCCGCGCTTCATCTACCTGACACCCTCGCATCAGTGGCCTCTCGGGGGCGTGCTGCCGATGCGCCGGCGCCTGGAATTGCTGGCGGTGGCGCACACCCGGGGCGCCTGGATTCTCGAGGACGATTACGACAGTGATTTTCGCTACGGCGGCGAGCCGCTGGTGGCACTGCAGGGGTTGACCGAGGAGGCGCCCGTGATTTACCTGGGCACTTTCAGCAAGACCCTGTTTCCCGGCTTGCGTCTGGGTTATCTGGTTGCGCCGCTCGAGCTGATCGAGCCGCTGCGCGCGAGTGTGGCGACCCTCAGGCGGCACGGCCGCCAGATCGAGGAGGCCACCGTTGCCCGCTTCATGTTGGAGGGTCGCTACACGCGGCATCTGAGCCGCATGCGCAAGCTCTACAAGGAGCGCCGGCAGGCGCTGCAGGCGGCGCTGGGGCGCCATCTGCCGGCGCACGAAGTGCTGGGAGCGGATGCGGGGCTGCATCTGGTAGTGGTATTGCCGCCCGGTGTCGACGATCGTCGAGTCTGCGAGCTGGCGGGGCGGCGCGGACTCAATCCGCAGCCTCTCAGCCATTGCTACCAGGCCGGGACGGACACACGGCCGGGGTTGGTTCTCGGCTATGGAAACACGCCCGTCGGTGTGATGGATCGCTGCGTCCGCACGCTTGCCCGGTGTATCGAGGGATCCCGTGCGTAGTTGACTTCAGATCCGGGCTCGAACGGGCAGGGCCGAGGAGGGCGTATCTACGACCGTGCGGCACCTGATAGCGCTGCACGATGGAGGCGACTCCATCGGCCTCGAGCTCTCCGGCAATGCCATCGCCGGGATGGCGCTCGAGATGAGCGAGTCCGAGCAACGGCGTGAGCTCGCCCGGGGCATGTCCTGGCAGCAGCACGAGTACGCGTGCGTGCGCGCCGCGTGCGGTAAACCAGTCGGCTACGGCACTCTTGGGTGAGTCGGTCGTCAGCACGGTGGACGGGGTGCGCAGCCCCCGATCGAGAATGGCGATGGTCGTCTCGTCAGGATCCAGGAGGGCGAGGCTGGTCTGCGCGGTATCGGCGTGAATCTGTCTCGCGAGCTCGGGAAGGTCGTGCCAGCGATCTATCATCGGAAACACCGCAAGTGAGGTAACGCAAAAGGCAGCCGCGTAAGCAGCATGAGTCCATTGAAAGGAGCGCAATACCCGGCCCTGGCGCTGCGCTGCGGCGGCCCGTCGCAGCGCGTACCCTGCCAATGCGAGCACCACCGCCGCGGTACTGCCATATCCGATGGCGGCCGTCGTGCGGGCGGTGAGACCTGCAGTGTCAGCGGCTGCCCGAGCGATGGCGAGCACGACGAGCGTCGCGGCAAACGAGCAAGCCATTGCAGCGATGAACCGGCGCGTCCAGCGCAGGGGGTCGCGATCACCCGGAGCCCAGCGGCGTTGCAGCTCGCTGACTTCGAGCGCGATGAGGAGACTCACCCCGAGCAGCGCCGGCGCTGCGTAGATGTCTCTCGCCGTCGATGCGAGTGTCAGAAGAAGAAGGAAGGGGAGCGAGGCCGCCACAGCGAATCGCCAGGCGGTGCCTCGTGAGTCGCGCAGCCGCACCCGCTCCCACGCCCGTAGGGCTGCCGTCGCCGCGAGCGCGGTCCACGGCAGGAGATACACCGGAAGCTCGATGAAGTACTTTCCCAACGAGTTGGGATGTGCGGTGCTGTAACGGTAGGCGGCAGGAGCCGCAACGTGCGTGAAGCGTCCGGCGAGGTTGTACCAGAAGAGGATGCGCAGAGACTCGCCGCCGCTGGGCACGTGGGCGACGGCGAGAACCCATGGACCGATCACGATCGCCTGCAGGAGCAGGCCGGCGTATAGCTCCGGCCGCCGCAGCTCCGGCCAGCGCCGCTCCCAGGCGATCAGCGTGAGGAGCGCCAGTCCCGGCACCAGCCATCCCGGCGCGCTCTTTGCCATGAAGCCAATTGCCGCGCCGGCGTGCATGAGGAGGTAGCCCTGGAGTTTCCTGCGGCCGGGCGCAGCCACATAACCGAGATAGGCTCCGAGCAGTGCGACGGCGCAGCCGCCCAGGAGACATGCATCGGGGGCCAACCAGACGGCCACGCGAAAGGCCGTGAGCGCCGTACCCGCCGCCAGAGCCGCCACGATCGCAGCCGCGACGCCGTCCATCGCAAGTCCGAGAGCTCCCATGGCGAGGGCCGCCACGGCCGCGTAGAGGAGGTTGGGTGCGCGTGCCGCGCGGGTCGAAGGCCCGAGCAAGCGCATCGATTCTGCGCTGACCCAATACGAGAGAGGCGGCTTTTCCAGAAAGGGCTGCCCCGCAAGCTGTGGCAGCAGCCAATGGCTCTGCACGCTCATGCGCCATGCGATGTCGGCCTCGCGCGGCTCGTCCGGAGTCCAGGTGCCCCGATCGAGCGTACCCAGCAGCCACATCGGCGCGAGGGCGAGGAGCACCACTAAGATCCACCCGCGAGTGCCGGTGGTGGTCAGCGAGCGCATGACATCCATCAGCTCGTCAGCGGGTGCCGGTAGCGGGGCGATGTTCCGGGTGCGAAGGCCGGCTGCCGCGCAGTGTCAGCCACTCCTCGAGCCGCGCAGCCCCCATCGTCCCGACACGCAGGCCGAGTCGGGTCCGCCGCCAGAGAATATCCTGCGTGGTCTGAGCGAATTCGACGCGGCACAGGTAATCGGCCTCGCGCTCGTACAGCTGCGGCAGCAACTCCTCGCCGAGATCGGCCACCGAGCGGGCGCCGCCAAGGATGTGCTCCATGCGAGTGCCGTACGCATGGGCGTACCGGTATCTCAACGCGGCGGGAAGCCATGGATAGGCGCGCTGCACGCTGCGCAGGAATCCGCCATAGGCGCCGCGCGGCAGGTCGCCTCCCGGAAGCAGTGCGCGGGCGGTCCAGGGAGCGGCGGGCGAGCCGAGCTCGCGCGCCAACATGTCGACCGCGCTCTCGGCGAGCTTGCGGTAGGTCGTGATCTTGCCGCCGAAGATCGTGAGGAGAGGACCGGGATGCCGGTCGAGCTCGAGCGCGTAGTCGCGCGTGACGCTCGCGGGGTCAGCCGCGTCATCGTCCAGGAGGGGACGCACTCCGCTATAGCTCCATACCACGTCCTTGGGTTGTACGGGCTTGGTGAAGTAGCGGCTGACAGCGGCGCAGAGATAGGCGATTTCCTCGGAGTCGATGCGCACGGCACCCGGGTCACCCGAGTACTCGACATCCGTGGTGCCGATGAGCGTGAAGTCGCGCTCGTAGGGAACGGAAAACACGATCCGGTGATCGTCATTCTGGAAAAGATAGGCAAAGCGATGCGCGTAGAGCCGTGGCACGACGATGTGGCTGCCCTTGACCAGCCGGACCGTGTGGCATATGCCTACCGGCGAGGCCTGCTGCGCAAAGCGGCTCACCCAGGGCCCGGTCGCGTTGACCACCGACCTCGCCAGGACCCTCAGGGGTCCTGACCGCGTGGCGAGGGTCGCGGCCCAGCCGCCTCTCTCGGGCTCCAACTTCTCACAGCGCGTGCGCGTCAGGATGACGGCGCCGCGCTCGCGAGCATCCACGGCGTTCAACACCACGAGCCGCGCATCGTCAGTCCAACCATCCGAATAGACGAATCCCCGGACGTATTGCGGCTTGAGCGCCGCGCCGGCTACATGACGACGCAGGTCGATGCGCGCGGAGCCTGCCAGGCGCTGCCGGCGCGCGAGATGGTCGTATAGAAAGAGCCCCGCGCCGATGACCCAGGCCGGCCGCAGGTGAGCATCGTGCGGCAGCACGAAGCGTAGCGGCCGCATCAGGTGTGGCGCCGAGCCGAGCAGGATCTCCCGCTCGATGAGCGCCTTGCGTACGAGCGAGAGCTGCAGATGCTCGAGGTACCGCAGCCCGCCGTGGATGAGCTTGGTGCTGGCAGAGGAGGTGTGGGCGGCAAGGTCGTCCTGCTCGCAGAGCAGGATCGAGAGCCCGCGACCGGCGGCATCCCGCGCGATCCCGGCGCCGTTGATACCGCCGCCGACGATCAGAACATCGTATGTGCCAGAATGCTGCATGAGCCGATCATATCGGGACCCAGGCGCCAGGAGCGACTTTACTCGGCGCATCCCTGTGCCTCGGACCGATGGGCGGACGCCGGCCCGCAGGGCTCGGCGCAGGGACGGGGTCCGGCATTCTCGTTACCTGGAGGCAAGTCTCGAGCACGTACGCCTCGAGCGCAACGGGCGGCTGGTGCTCGAGGATGTCACCTGGAGCGTTCGTCCGGGTGAGCGATGGGTGTTGGCTGGCGGGAACGGTGCCGGCAAGACGCAACTTTTGAAGACCGTAGCCGGCTCGGTATGGCCGACGCCCACCGGTCGGGAGAGCCGCCGATATCGCTGGAAGGGCGGCCTCTGGCGCACCCCCCAGGAGATCCAGGAAGAGATCGGCTACGTCGGGCCGGAACTTCAGGACAAGTACACCCGCTACGGTTGGAATTACACCGTGCGACAGGTCGTGGCCACCGGCGTTCACCGTACCGACATCCCGCTTCACTCGGTCAGTCAAGCAGACCGCAAGCGGGTCGATGCGGTCTTGAGGCGTCTGCGGATCGAGGCGCTGGCAGAGCGGCGCTTTCTGACCCTCTCCTATGGTGAGCGGCGACTCACTCTGCTGGCTCGCGCACTGGCGTCTCGCCCGAAGATGCTGTTGCTCGATGAGCTGTTGAACGGACTCGACGAGTTCAATCATGGGCGCGCCCTGCGTTGGCTGGAGAGTACGGCCCGCTCGGCGATGCCCTGGGTGCTCTCCACCCATCGTGTTGAGGACATTCCGGCCAGTGCCACTCATGCATTGATTCTCGAGACCGGGCGGGTCGTCTATCGCGGCTCTCTGCGGCGCGCACCGCTGACGCGCTGGCTGAAGCGCCGGCTCGAGTCCGCAGGTCAGGTAATGCAGCAGCCTGCAGTGCGGCCCCGAGCTCGTGACCGTGTATTGATACGGCTGACCAATGCGCGGGTTCACCTCGACGAGCACGTTGCTCTCGAGGGCGTGTCACTGACGGTCCATGCAGGCGACTGCTGGGTGGTGCATGGGCACAACGGCTCCGGCAAAACCACGCTACTGCGCACACTGTACGGCGACCACGGGGTTGCCGTCGGCGGCCATATCGAGCGGACGGGCATCGAGCCTGGCGTGCCACTACAGGAATTCAAGGAGCGCGTGGGACTGGTCGCGGCGCATCTGCAGGCCGACCACCCGCAGGATCTCAGCGCGAGCACCGTCGTCCAATCCGGCCGCCACGCAAGCATAGGCCTGAACGATGAGCCGACGAGTGCGGACCGCGCAGCGGCCAGGCGTGCGCTGCGGGCGCTCGATTTGAGCGCGCTCGCGGACCGCCCGCTGCGCGAGCTGTCCTACGGCCAATTGCGCCGGGTGCTGTTCGCGCGCGCGTGGGTACGCGATCCGGTTCTGCTCTTGCTCGATGAGCCGTTCTCAGGAGTGGATGAGCCTACCCGGCGCGATCTGTTGCAGCGCATAGAGGCGAAGGTTGCAGCCGGCACGGCGGTCGTCATGACGACGCACCGTCGGCTCGAGTGGCCGCGCTGTGCCACCCACGAGTTGGAGTTGGTGCGCGGTGAGGTCCGTTACGCCGGGCCGATCAGAGAACGAGCTCGGTCTCGAAGACGGAGACCGCCTGGCCGACGATCCACACTCCGGCGACACTCCCGTCCGTGAAGTCCAGCTCCACCTCCACGCGCCCGGGACGATGCAGGTATTGGCCCTGTACGCCGCGGAAGGAGGCGCGGTGCAGGTCGTGCGTTAGAAATCCGTAATGGGCGAGGTAAACGCCGAGCAGGCCGTGGGCGTTGCCACTCACCGGATCCTCGCCGATGCCGAGCGCCGGACAGAACATCCGCGACTCGGTGAGATGGTCCTCGTTGCGGGGCGTCAGCGCGAAGACGAAATAGCCGGCCGCGCCGATCTGCGCCGACAGCGTCGTCAGCCGAGTCATGTCGGGTTTCAAATGCTTCAGCGGCTCCGTGCCGCGTACCCCGATCAGCAGCCGTGTGCTGCTCGAGCCGGCGATGCGCAGCGGGCAGCGGGTATCGAGGTCTTCCGTCGCGAGCGCCAGCGCATCGAGCACTGCCAGCCGCTCGCGGTCATTGAGCTCCCGGCCGAGGGGCGGCGCTTTCTGCCGCACAGCGATCCTGCGCGCATCGCCATTGCCGCGGATCTCGATGTCCACCACTCCCGCCTTGGATTTCTGCCGCAGTTGCCGGGGAGCATCGTGTCTGCGGGAGAGTACGTAGTGCGCGGCGACCGTCGCATGACCGACGAATCCGGCCTCGGTGCGGGGCGTGAAGAACCGCGCCCGCAGATCGTGGCCCTCGCCCTCGGCCGCCAGGATGAACGCGGTGTCGGCATTGTTGAGCTCGCGCGCGATGGCCAGCATCTGCGCCTCCGTCAGCCCATCGGCGTTGAGCACGACACCGGCGGGATTCCCGGTGAATCGCTCCACCGTGAAGGCATCCACCTGATGCACTTGGATTTTCTGAGTCATCGCTTTCGTTCCCCGTCCGGGTGTGGACTGGGCGCTGGCCGACGCCGGACATTCTAGCCCATGAATTACAATGGTCCCATGGAGATCGGCATCGAAATCAGTCTGTATCCTCTGGCGGAGCACTTCGCTCCGGAGATCCACGACTTCATTGCCCGCCTGACTGCGGTCGGCAATCTCAAAGTGGTGAGCGGCAGCCTCAGCACCCAGATCTTCGGCGAATACGAGCATGTCCTCGAAACACTTCGCCGGGAGCTGCGCGCCACGTTCGAGAGCCGCGATCGGCAGGGTGGCAAGGCGGCTTTCGTCCTGAAGGTCCTGGGTCCCCTGTGAGCCAACTGCCCGCGGCAATGACCTGCGCGAGGCTCGTGTGGGCACTCACCGGTGCCCGTAGGGCGCAGGCTCGGACGGCTGGCGCCCGCGGGCCTGAATCGGCAAACTACCGGGCTTGGCCCTGGCGTTCGCCCGGGCTCGATTCTGCAAACCGAGGTAGGTGAATGGCGTTGCTGCGCGTGATCGACCGCGACGGTCAAGAGCATGAGGTAGATGCAAAGACCGGTCTGAAGGTCATGGAGACTCTGCGCGAGCTCGATTACGGGGTTGCGGCGATCTGCGGCGGCATGTGCTCGTGCGCTACCTGCCACGTCTACGTCGATGCGGAGTGGCAGGCGCGGCTGCCGGCGCCCATGTCGGATGAGCGGGAGCTGCTCACGGAGCTTGCGCATACTCAGGACAACTCGCGCCTCTCCTGTCAGCTCGAGTTCACCCCCGGGCTGGCCGGGCTGCGCGTCACCATCGCCCCTGATGAATAGAGCGGGAGCCGCCCATTAGCGTTCTCTGGATGGTAATTGCCTGCGCCGCGATCGGCGCGGTCGTGGTGACGCGCCTCTACTTCACCCTGCGTAAATTACGTCCGTCACATCAGGAGACCTGGGACGAGATGATGGTGGAGCGCCTGCGCTCGCAGGGGTATGTGCCGTTCAACGAGTATCCGGTCGACTTCTTTCTGGCGTTGCCCGACGAGAGCGCCTGCAGTGCGGTGCGTGCCCGCCTGGAGCCGGACGGCTTCAGTGTGGATGTCAGGCCGATCGAGGATGAGGCCACTCTGCCGTTGAGTCTGCATGCGACCCGGACGATGCGCCTGATCCTGGTCGACATGGTGGAGATCAGCAAGCGCATGAGCGCGCTCGCGACGGAGTTCAAGGGTCGCTACGACGGATGGGCCGCTTAGGCGAACGGCCTCAGCGCTTCTCGGTCTGACGACGTACCGCCTCGGCCGCGGCGGCGATGGCAGCCGGATCGCCGAGGTAGCGGCTGCCGAGTGGTTTCAGCTGCGGATCGAGCTCGTAGAGCAGCGGCACGCCCGTCGGGATGTTGAGCTCGACGATCTCGCTCTCTGACACCCCATCCAGCATCTTCACCATCGCGCGCAGGCTGTTGCCGTGCGCCGCCACCAGCACATTGCGGCCGCGGCGCAGCTCCGGGGCGATGCGGCTGTGCCAGAAGGGCAGCACGCGGGCGAGCGTATCCTTGAGTGATTCCGCTGCCGGCAGCTCCGCGGCCGGGACATCGGCATAACGCGGGTCGAAGCGCGGATGGCGCTCGTCATCGCCGGCGAGCGGTGGCGGCGGGATGTCGTAGCTGCGGCGCCAGATCTTCACCTGCGCCTCGCCGTGACGCTCGACGGTCTGCGCTTTGTTGAGGCCCTGCAGCGCGCCGTAGTGGCGCTCGTTGAGACGCCAGGAGCGCTCGACCGGAACCCACATCCGGTCCATCTCATCGAGCATGATCCAGAGCGTGCGAATCGCCCGCTTGAGCACGGAGGTGAAGGCGATGTCGACGAGGAGCTTCTCCTCGAGGAGCTGCCGGCCCGCGCGCGCGGCTTCCTCCCGGCCCTGGCCCGCGAGGTCCACATCGGTCCAGCCCGTGAAGAGATTCTCGAGATTCCAGATGCTCTGGCCGTGGCGGACCAGTATCAGTTTGCCGGTCGTGCTCATGAGACTCCCAATCCCCTCCTCATTCAGCGAGTTTGCGCAACGACTCGACACCGACGGTGAGCGTCGCGAAGTCGGCGGCACCGGCCGCGCGCATGTCGGTGAGGGTGCGCTGCCAGTGTGCGAGCTCCTTGCCGGCGGCTTCCTGCCAGGCCGTCACGCGCTCTTCCGCACTGCCGCCGCGGCCCCCTTTCAACACTCGCTCCGCGAGCCTGCGATGCAGGCGCAGGGCCGCATCGCGCAGGCCCGTGCGCGCCGTGGCCTGCCAGGGCCCTTCGACCGGAAGGCGATCGATCTGCTGGCGCACCCAATCGAGGCCCGCGCGCGCACCCGCCTCGAAGTAGATGCGGGCAGCCTCGGTCACGGCGATCCGCTGCGAGGCCGCCAGCTCGACGATGTCGAGCGAGGCGTTGTGCGCCTCGAGGCTCGCCACTCGCCCCGCGAGCTCAGGCGGCAACCCTGCCTCGATGTGCTGGGCGCGCACCTGCTCGAACTGCTCGCGCCAGGAGCCACAGAGCACCTGGCCGATGCGCGACTCGAGCTCGTGCACTCCGGCCCGGAACTCTGCGACGGCGGCATCGACCTTGAGCGTGCGGCGCCGCGCGAGCAGCCAGTAGGTGGTGTGACGCAGCAGCCGGCTGGTCTCGAATGCGGCCGCGTATTGCACCTTCGCCGGCACCTTGTTGTCGAGGTCCTCGATATCCGACCACACCGTGCGCATGTCGAAAATCTCGCGCGCCGCGGTGTAGGCACGCGCGATCTGCGCAGGCTCCGCGCCCGTATCCTCCTGCGCGCGCGGTACGAACGTCGGCCCCATCCGGTTGATCAGGCTGTTGGTGGTGGCGGTGGCGATGATCTCCCGGCGCAGCCGGTGGCGGGAAATGGCGCGCGCGAAGCGCCGGCGCACCGGGGCGGGGAAGTAGCGATCGAGCTCGGTGGAGAGGTAGGGGTCCTCCGGCACGTCCGAATCGAGCAGATGGTTGTTGAGCCAGATCTTGCTGTAGGCGAGCAGGATCGCGAGCTCCGGACGGGTGAGACCCGCGCCCGCCTTGCGCCGCTCGGTGAGCTCATCATCCGTGGGCAGGAACTCGAGCGCCCGGTTGAGCTCGCCCGAGCGCTCGAGCGAGCGGATGAGGTGCTGGAACTCCGACATGCGGGCTCGGGCCTGCAGCTCGAGGGTGCTGATCGCCTGGCTCTGCAGGTAATTGTTGCGCAGCACCAGCGAGCAGACCTCACTCGACATGCTGGCGAGAAGCCGGTTGCGCTCGCCCGCGGTGAGCCCGCGCGCCTGCACGATCGGGTTGAGCAATATCTTGAGATTGACCTCGACGTCGGAGGTGTTGACGCCGGCCGAGTTGTCGATGAAATCCGTGTTGAGACGGCCGCCCGCGAGCGCGTACTCGATGCGCCCGCGTTGAGTGAGGCCGAGGTTGCCCCCCTCGCCGACGACCTTGGCCTTCAGCTCCCGGCCGTTGATGCGCAGGCCGTCGTTGGCGCGATCGCCTACCTCCGCATTCGACTCGCGCGCCGCCTTGACGTACGTGCCGATGCCGCCGTTCCACAGCAGGTCGACCGGCATCCGCAGGATCGCCCGCATGATTTCCGTCGGAGTGGTCGAGGCGGTCTCGAGCCCGAGCAGCGTGCGGGCCTCGGGGGAGAGGGTGATCGACTTGGCGTTGCGCGCGAAGACGCCGCCGCCCTTGGAGATCCGCTTGCGGTCGTAGTCGTCCCAGCTCGAGCGCGGCAGATCGAACAGACGCTGCCGCTCCGCGAAGCTCGCCGCCGGATCGGGGTTGGGATCGAGGAAGATGTGGCGATGATCGAATGCAGCCTGCAGGCGAGTATGCCGCGAGAGCAGCATGCCGTTGCCGAACACGTCGCCCGACATGTCGCCGATGCCTGCGGCCGTGAAGTCGGTCTTCTGGATGTCGATGCCGAGCTCGCGGAAATGGCGTTTCACGCATTCCCAGCCGCCGCGCGCGGTGATGCCGAGACGCTTGTGATCGTAGCCGGCGGAGCCGCCCGAGGCGAAGGCATCGCCCAGCCAGAAGCCGTACTCGGCGGCGATGGAGTTGGCGATGTCGGAGAACGTCGCCGTGCCCTTGTCCGCAGCGACCACGAGGTAGGCGTCATCGGCGTCCCGCCGCACCACTTGCGGCGGCGGCACGAGCCTGCTGCCGACGATGTTGTCGGTCAGATCCAGGAGGCCGCGGATGAAGGTGCGGTAGCACGCGATGACTTCGGCCTGCACTTCCTCGCGGCTGCCGCCCGGAAGGCGCTTGGGCACGAAGCCGCCTTTGGCACCGACCGGTACGATGAGCGTGTTCTTCACGTTCTGCGCCTTCATCAGGCCGAGGACCTCCGTGCGGAAGTCCTCGCGGCGGTCCGACCAGCGGATGCCGCCGCGCGCCACGTAGCCCATGCGCAGGTGTACGCCCTCGACCCTCGGGCTGTAGACGAAGATCTCGAACTTCGGGCGCGGCAGCGGCAGGTCGGGAATCGCGGCCGGATCGAGCTTGAGGGAGATGTAGGGAAGCGGTGCGCCGCCGGCATCGCGGCGGTAGAAGTTGGTACGCAGCGTCGCTTGGACGAGTCCGAGATACGCGCGCAGGATCCGATCCTCATCGAGGCTCGTGACTGCATCGAGCCCGGCCAGGATCTGGGCCGCGATCTGCTCCGATGGCTTGCCGCTCGCATCGGGCCGCTCCCGGCGCCCGCGGCTGCCGCGCGCGGCTGCGTGCTGCGCTGCCGGATCGAGATGGGCCTCGAAGAGACGCACCAGCCCGGCTGCGATCGCCGGATTGGCCGCGAGCGCACGCTCCATGTAGGCCTGGCTGAACGGTACGCCCGTCTGCAGCAGGTAGCGGCAATACGCCCGTAGCACCGTGATCTCCCGTGCGGTGAGATCTGCACCCAGCAGCAGCCGGTTGAAGCCGTCGTTCTCCGCTTCGCCATCCCAGGTCATCGTGAGCGCTTCCTTGAAGCGCGTTTCGATGCGGCCGATGTCGATCGCGAGCCCGTCGCGATGCTCGAGCTCGAAATCCTGGATCCAGGCCGCGCCGCCTTCGGGCCACGCCAACTCATAGGGCCGCTCGGCGATCACCCGCAGGCCGAAATTCTCGAGGATCGGCAGCAGGTCCGAGATCGGCACCGGATCGCCCAGCCTGACGACCTTGAGGTGCATCCGCGCGGGCTTCTGGTGCTGCGGACGGTGCAGGCTCAGCCGCCGCGCCTCGGGTGCGGCGCGCAGCTGCTCGAGATCGGCGATGTCGACCAGCGCATCGGCCGGCGTGACATCCTCCTCGTAGGCCAGCGGGAAGACCCGCCGGTAGCGTGCCGCCAGCGCGATGCCCGCAGCCTCGCCGTCGTGTGCGATCAGCACTTCGCGCATGCGATCGGTCCAGGTGAGGGCCGCCTCCGCGATCCGCCGCTCCACCGCGGCGATGTCGACCTTGCGGCCCGGGGGCTCGGTGCGCACCACCACGTGCACGCGCGCGTGGCTCGAGCCGGAGATCTGCACCTGACTCTCGACCGACTGGCCGGAGAATCCCTCGAGCACGATCTGCTCGATGCGCTGGCGCACCTCCGTGTTGTAGCGGTCGCGCGGCACGTACACCAGGCAGGAGTAGAAGCGCTGGTAGGGATCGCGCCTCGCCAGCAGGCGGACCGTGCGGCGCTCGTAGAGATTCACGACACCGCGGGCGATGCGGATGAGGTCATCGACGCTTGCCTGAAAGAGCTCATCCCGCGGGTAGGTCTCGAGCACGTTGAGTACGGCCTTGCCGTCGTGACCGTGCGGATCGAGACCAAAGTACTCGATCACCCGATCGACTTTCCGCCGCAGCACCGGGATGTCACGCGGGCTGCGGTGATAGGCGGTCGAAGTCCAGAGGCCCAGGAACCGGTGCTCACCGATGACCCGGCCGCGGGCGTCGAAGGTCTTCACGCCCGCGTAGTCGAGGTACTCTGCCCGGTGCACGGTCGAGATGGAGTTGGCCTTGGTCAGAACGAGGAGATCCCGATCACGCGCGCGGGCGCGGATGTCACCCGTCAACAAAGTAGCGGCAGGCTTGGCTCCGGTGCCGCGCGCGCGCAGTATGCCGAGGCCGCTGCGCGCGTCCGGGATCAGGCGATCCTCCTCGGCGCCGCGCTCGAGGCGATAGTGCCGGTAGCCGAGGAAGACGAAGTGGCGCTCCTCCATCCACTCGAGGAGCTGGCGGGCCTCTCTGACATCATCGGTCGGCAGGGGAGGCGGGTCGCGCTCGAGATCGGCAACCAGGGCGCGCACCCGCTCGCGCATCGCCGGCCAGTCATCGACCGCCAGGCTTACATCGGTCAGCGTCGACTCGATGTCGCGACGCAGCCGCTCGATCGCCGCCGGATCGGTCTGCCGATCGATCTCGTACAGCTCCCAGGATTCGGCGACGTGCGCTTGATCACCGTTGGCGCCGAGGCCGGTGAGGCGTCCGCGCCCATCGCGCCGAACCTCGAGCACCGGGTGGACGATGAGATGCATGGCGAGCCCGGCACGACCGAAGGCGATGCCGACGGAATCGACCAGGAAGGGCTTGTCGTCGGTGACGATCTGCACGAGCGTATGCGGCGACTCGAAGCCGTCGCGCTCGCGATCGGGATTGAAGATCCGGACCAGGGACTGGCCGGGGGCACGGCGCCAGCCCAGCTCCAG
>DASRDO010000062.1:0-31933 GCA_035652555.1 Steroidobacteraceae bacterium
GTGCTCTCCCAGTTATCCCGATGGTTCGAGGACTACAACGACATCCATCCCCACAAAGCCCTGCGCCTGAAGTCACCCCGAGAGTTCATCCGCAGCCTTCAGCAACCTGCAGCCTGTCCGGTCGGATAGGGGCAACTCCACATATCACGACAGCTACGGAAACAGCCTCTTTGCGGTCTCTGAGCATTTTAACGACGAGATTCTCGCCGCCGAGCGCCTAAGGTCCCCCCCCGGAAAGATCTATCAGCTCCAGCTGTGGCGGGCCTGCTGGATAAAATATTGGGTGGAGGAATTCTTCTGCGATCTCTTCGGTGTCCTGACCGCCGGGCCGGCTTTCGCATGGGCCCACTTCCACCTTTGCGTCGAGCGAGGAGGAGACCCGCATGAGACGCCGATGACGTTCTCGTCCAGCCATCCTGCAGATGCCGCGCGTATGAATGCGATGCTCATGATGCTAACGGCGATGGGGTTTACCTCGGAAGCCAACGCGATCTCTGCCGCATGGAGCAATTTTGAAACGGTAATTGCGACGCGACCTAGTCCGGAGTATTCCCGCTGTTATGCGAATGCTATCCTTTCGCAGATAGTGGACTGGGCATGGCAAGGGGTGCCGACCACCGGTGTCAAGGTTGCATCGGCTGGTTCAATGACGCCGACCGTCTCTTTGCTCAACGATGCTTGGGCAGAATTTTGGCGCGACCCTGCGAGATACGCGTCCTGGGAAGCCAAGAAGGTCGAGACGCTGCGCAGAGGCTCAGGCGGGACGAAAGCGGCATAAAGATAAAGTAACCGCGCGTTACACCGCGTGACATCAGGTGCTATAAATGCTCGATTTCTACGTCGTGCCATTTATCTCGCAGGTACTCAGCGACGAGGCGGCGATGGCAATGATGTGGCCTGTCTTCGCTGCAAAGCAAGCAGGCACCATCAAGCTTAGCTTTATCAATAGCTTCAATTTTTCGCTGCGCCATCAGATTGAGAAATTTCTCGGTGTACAAGTCCCACGAACCCTTTTGCTTCTTGTACTCATCGAGCATGTCCTGCGACGGTGCGAGCGCTGGCATGTGCTCATACTCCATACTGCACAGCTCATGCACGAAGTACTGCAGGTCATCACGTTTGGCGAAGCCCGCAAGTTGCGACACGTTGTTGAGGCGCACATCTACCAGTTTTCTTGCGCCAGAACTCTTCAGACGGTCAAAGAAATGCTTCGCAGTTGTCTTAGTGAAGCCAATCGTGAAAATTTTCATTTGCCGCTTTTGCCGTCTGCTAAATGATGCCTCCCATGTAAGCCAGGATGATCCTCGCTGCGGCCTTGGTAAGCATTTCTGTGATACGCGATCCGTCGCCCCTGGGTCTCGTATGCCTCGTCGGTGGAAAAGACGCCCTGCCGAAACAAATCGCGCGCATGTTCTTGCTCCAATCTCTTCACAAGACGCGATAACGTCGCTTCCTGCGACTCTAAGCTGCCGTCGCCTAGAATATGGTTGACATTACAACCCTCGCGGACGAGTTCGCGAGCAACCAATATTGCTCTGTGGCACTCTATCGGATCTTTTTCTGCGCACATCAAAGCTATTTTGTAGCTTCGCGCCCCGTCTAGTACCCGCGCAATCCCGGCCTTGAACAGCTCGGTCTTCGCCAAGAGCTCATACTGCACTCTGTCGTCGACGTAACAGCACTCATCCTGTGTTCGCGCACCCAGTTCTTTTCCGAGAAATACGTAGTGAATACCGTTCAGTTTAAGTGATCTACGCAGTTCGTCCCTGTTGAACTGCGGATTGTGTCGACTAAATGGAACAGATCGGACGTCTGCAATTGCATTGATTTCATAATCGCGCAGTCTCCGAACGAACTGCTCGATAGGCTGCGTTGAATGCCCAATGGTAAAGATATCAATGCTCATTTTGCGGCAGCACACCTTTCTGGCGTAATCACAGATGCTACAACTCTGAAGGCGAACCCATTCCAAACCTCTGCCAAACTGATACAGAGCACTGATTCTTCAAAATCGTAAGTTCCGTTGCCCTTCGTCAAATATGCATCGTCGATTTCTGGATCAGTTACGGAAAGCAGATAGCTCTCGCTCTTGATCGTAAATTGTGCCCGCACGCGGCGACGCGCCGGATTGTCCTCGAACCCTGATTCACTGCGGACCAAAATCTGGAGCTTTGGCAAGTGAACCAGCTTGAGAGAGCAACCGATCTTAGCGACATCCGCTGCTGCGACCTTATCATTGATGCCGTGATAAGTGCTTTGAGAAGCGCTCCAAAATTTCGAATCATAAGCGTCTGCCGCCATAAGGACCTGCTTCCACGTTGCGACGCCGGTCTTCTTCCAGTAATACTTGTCATCGAGCGTGTGGTTTTCGACCTGATGCCCTGCGGGGGTGGCCTTTAGCAGCGGCACCGAGACAATGTCGAGAAGCTGGGTTGTCTTCCCGCTCTCATAACGCTGTTCTTCCTCAGACACTTCATGGCTGGCTCGTGCACTGACTGGTCGAATCCATTCTGCCGCGGTTCCGTTCTCGAACCGCTTCCCCGCGACGCATCTGCCCGAAGGCGGTTTTCGGGAATTGGCCAAGCACATAATTGTTCTCGTATACACGATGCCTCCGTCGCTGCAAAACTTAAGAACGCAGCCGGCAGCGCACGTCGGCCAAGGAATCGGCCGCGAGCCGGCCGCGATTCTTATCGACCGCGTAGGCCATTAGGCGACGGTCGAGTTCCGCCCTTTGCCCTGGGGTGACTGGAAGCTCCTTGCGATCCTCAGCGAGGCTATCCCTTAGGTCTGCGACCTGCTCTTCAATCGGAACCTTTCGGGGATTGGCGTTCATCACACGGCCTTGGTTCATTCCTACCTAATCAGCATACAGCCGGTGCTGAGGTCGTGCCAAGACGGCGCTTTCCGGGGCAACCGTTCTCAAACAACGTCCCGTGACACGTCAGAGAAGACGTACATTTGGACGCAGTTCATCGGGTTCAAGAGCCAAGCGATGCAGCAACTCTCACAGAAACAGGTCCAGTTGCGAGGTTGCATCATGCTGCCGCCTTTGCCGATGATTGTGCTTTTCCGGGACGCTTTCTGGTCGATTGCGTTCGCGCTCGTTCGAAGCCACCACGGTAATATCTTCGCCCTTACCCATGCGTAGGCTGTCCAGATAATTCGCCCAGTCCTGCATCATCTTTCTCCGCTCCGCCAGGCGCTCGGCCCGGTTGTACGCCGCGCGGACCTTGTTCCGTTCAGCATGAGCGAGTTGCAGCTCGATGAGATCGGGATGCCACCCAAGCTCATTGAGGCAGGTGCACGCCATGGCCCGAAAGCCGTGCCCCGTCATTTCATCACGCGCATAGCCGAGGCGTCGCAAGGCGGCATTCACCGTGTTCACGGACATCGGTCGATCTGAGGTGCGCAGCGATGGAAAGAGGTATCTGCCCTTCCCGGTCATGCTGCGGAGTTCTCGGAGGATGGCGATCGACTGGGAAGCCAGCGGAACAATGTGCCGCTCCCGCATCTTCATCCGCGCAGCCGGTACCCGCCATTCTGCCGTTTGCAGGTCGATCTCGCTCCATTCCGCCGCTCGAAGCTCGCTAGGACGTAAAAAGACGAGAGGGGACAGCTTCAGGGCGATCAGCGTCGTCGGATGCCCTATGTAGTCGTCGATGGCGCGGAGTAGGGCACCAATCTTCGCCGGCTCCGTGATTGCCGCGCGATTCTCCACCACAACCGGCGCCAAGGCGCCCCGCAGGTCGGACGTGATGTCCCGCGTCGCGCGACCCGTCGCGATGGCGTACCGGAAGATCTGCCCGCAGCGCTGCAAAGCACGATGCGCCGTCTCGTTCATCTCGCGGCTCTCGATCGGCCGCAGCACCGCGAGAACCTCAGGCGCCGTGATTGCGGCGATCGGTCGCGACCCCAGGCGAGGGTAGACGAACGAGCCCAAAATCCACCGCGCCTTGGCCATCGTGATCGGCGCCAGGCGCTCCGCCTGCATCTCCAACCATTCCTCGGCAATCACCTTGAAGGTGTCCGCCGTGGCGATCTTGAGCGTCCGCCGCTGCGCGCTCGGATCAATCCCCCGGGCCAGCAGCTGCCGAGCCTCCTGCAGCCGTTCCCGCGCGTACTGCAGCGTCACATCGGGGTACACACCGAGCGAAATCCCGCGCTCCTTGCCGTCGTACTTGTACTTGAACCGCCACCACCGCGACCCGTTCGGGTTGACCACCATATACAGCCCGCGATCGTCATAGACCTTGTATGCCTTCTCCTTCGGCTTGAGGCCTCGAATCTTCGCATCCGACAACATCGCCGCCGCTCCACCAGCCCTTTGGGGTAACCGGGACTCAAACCGACCCGCCTTACCCCACTTTTCGCACCTCGGGCGTGTTATCATGCCCTTGGATGGCGGTAGACGGGCGTCGGCAGACGTCGATGCGGAAACACTACGATTTCCAGTGTTTCCACGCAATGTTGGGATGTTGGAGGACGGGCAGGGAAGGTGGAGGTTGAAGCCACCTGGTGCCCGGGGCCGGACTCGAACCGGCATGGGGTTACCCCCGAGGGATTTTCTTACCAACTACAGCTTTCGCTGCTGCGCGCAGCCCGGTTGTTTGACCGCATCGCCGGCACGCATTTGTGGTCTGGACTTTACCTTCACCCTGCCGAGAGGCCCATCGGGCCAGCCGGTTTAGGCGGGGGCCGTCAAGTCTCTACACTTTCCGCGAAACGAGAGCCGCTCGCGGCTTAGCTCGGTATTGCAGCCACCCTGACGTGCTGCTGGTTCACCGAATTTGACCCCATTCACGCCGGGCGTTTCCGCGCCGGGTGCTCAAAGCTCTCAAGTCCCTTGCGTCTACCGATTTCGCCACCCGGGCATCGGGTGCGGGGGAATTCTAGTCGATCCTCTGGTGATAAGCTCCTGAATTGGCGACACTTACCTATTTGGCGGCCGTCTCGGGGGTCATGTCCGACTTCTGTCTCAAGGGGGAGAACGTGCACCTGTGGCGCGGCGATCATCACGTGCTGCGCGGGGTCCGTTTTCAGGTGAGCGGAGGGGAGTGTCTGCAGCTCACCGGCGCTAATGGCGCGGGCAAGACGACGCTGCTGCGCACTGCCTCGGGCCTCGCGTACCCGGAAGGCGGAGAGATCACCTGGTGCGGGCAGGACATCCGCAAAGACATGCAGGCCTTTCACGCGCAGCTCGCTTACTTGGGTCACGAGCCGCCGCTCAAGGCGGAGCTGACCGCGCGAGAGAACCTTGAATACTGGGTAGGGGTGCGACGTCTGCTGGCAGATGAGGAGCTTGAACAGGCCCTGCAGCGTGTCGGTGCGGAGCAGTGGGCTGATCGTCCCGTGAGAACGCTTTCCGCTGGACAGAAACGCCGGGCGGCGTTGGCGGGACTCACGCTGATGCGCGTACCGCTCTGGTTACTGGATGAGCCGACGACCAACCTCGATTCCGAGGGGCAGAAGCTGGTGGGCGCGCTCATCGCGGAGCACTTGCAGGCGGGAGGCCTCGCGCTTGCAGCGGTGCATCACGAGCTTGCAATGTCGGCCAGCCAGGGACTGCAGCGGTTGGAGCTGACAGTTGAGTGAGTCTGGCGCCCTGGGCACGGCTTTGAGACCGGCCTTCGCCGCGGGCGGTGCGCCGGGAGAGTCGGCTGTGCCGGCCTTGGCCGCCGCGCGTCTGGTGCTCGCGCGCGATCTGAAGCTCGCGTTCCGCAAGCGCAGCCAGCTCGTGCAGCCGCTCGCCTTCTTCGCCATCGTCACCACGCTCTTTCCGCTCGGTGTCAGCCCGGAGCTGCCGGTCTTGCGGCCGATGGCGGCGGGCGTGGTCTGGGCAGCGGCTCTGCTATCCTCGCTGCTCGCACTCGAGATGCTCTTCCGCGACGATGCGCAGGACGGGACGCTCGAGCAGTACGCGCTCTCCGGACGCTCGCTGACCTGGCTGCTCGCCGCGAAGACTGCGGCGCACTGGCTGCTGACCGGCGTGCCGCTCGCCTTGATGGCGCCGCTCGCGGGGCTGGCATTGGGCGCCCCCGGCTCGGCAGTGCCCGGCATCATTGCCTCGGTGGCGGTGGGTACTGTCGCGCTGAGTCTGATTGGCTCGATCGGAGCGGCGCTCACGCTCGGGATCCGGCGCTCGGGGGCGCTGCTTTCGCTCCTGACCTTGCCGCTCGACATCCCGGTGCTCATTTTCGGGGCGCGCGCGACGGAACTGGCGATCGGCGGCGAAGCCTATGGGGTACCTATGCAGCTCCTCGCGGCGCTTGCCGTGCTGGGCCTGACGCTCGCGCCGCTTGCCGCGGCAGCGGCGGTGCGGATCAATCTGGAGTAGGGCGTAAGAAGACGATGGCCTGGACCTGGTTTCACCGACTCGCCTCGCCGCCACATATTTACCGTGTGGCGGGACGTCTCACGCCGTGGTTCGCCTGGCCGGCCGGCTTGCTCATCGTGGGGGGCCTCATCGGCGGGCTGGTGCTCGCGCCGCCCGACTATCAGCAGGGCGACGGCTATCGCATCATCTATGTCCATGCCCCGAGTGCCTGGATGTCGCTCATGGTCTATTCGACCATGGCCGTGGCAGCGGCCGTCGGGCTCATCTGGCGGATGAAGGTGGCGCATGCCGTGGCGGCGAGCTGCGCGCCGATCGGCGCCTCCTTTACCTTTGCAGCGCTCGTCACGGGGTCACTGTGGGGGGCGCCCATGTGGGGCACCTACTGGCAGTGGGACCCGCGGCTGACTTCGGAGCTGATCCTGTTCTTCCTGTATCTTGGATACATGGGCCTGCGCTCTGCCTTCGATGACGTGCAGCGGGCCGACCGGGTGAGCGCGGTGCTGGCGGTCGTGGGCGTGGTGAATGTCCCGATCATTCATTATTCGGTCGTCTGGTGGAACTCTCTTCACCAGGCGCCCTCCGTGATGAGGCTGGGGGAGCCCACCATGCCTCCCTCCATGCTGGTTCCACTCCTGATGATGTTGCTCGGATTTACGCTGTTCTTCGGGGCGCTGCTGCTGGTGAGAGTGCGCGGCGAAGTGCTCAGCCGCGAGCGCTCGGCGAGCTGGATCCGCGAGGCGCTGCATCCGTGAGGGCCTTCCTCGACATGGGCGGCTATGCGGCGTATGTGTGGCCGTCGTATGCCCTTACGCTGACGGTGATGGTCCTCAACATCGTCTGGGCGCGCCGACTCCACAAGCGCTCGCGCAAGGAGGCGCTGCGCAGACTTTCGATCGGAGGCATTCAGTTATGACCCCACGACGACGCCGGCTGGTGCTGGTGCTCGGCATTCTGGCGGGAGTCAGCGTCGCCGGCGCGCTGGCATTGAATGCCTTCCGCCAGGACGTGACCTTCTACTTCGTTCCCAGCCAGATCGCGCAGAGCAAGGTACACACGGGCGAGGAGATCCGGCTGGGCGGCCTCGTCGAGAAGGGCAGCGTCAGCCGCCAGCCGGGGAGCATGGAGGTACGATTCACCGTGACCGACATGCGGCATCAGATACCGGTCGTCTTCGACAAGGTGCTCCCCGATCTCTTTCGCGAGGGCGCGGGCGTGATCGTCCATGGGCAGATGGAACCCAACGGGACCTTCGTCGCCGACGAAGTGCTCGCCAAGCACGATCAGTACTACCGGCCGCCCGGCATCGGCCCGAAGCTCGACACCCGCCATGGGGCGCCGCGTGATGCCGCGTTGGAACTGGCGCAACCGACGGCGCGCGCCGATCTCTCACCGCCGGAGCATCGGTAGATGATTCCTGAGCTCGGTCAATTCGCGCTGATTCTGGCGATGCTGCTTGCCGGCCTGCAGGCATTCTTCGGCATCCTGGGCCCTGCACAGAAAAGCGACCGCTGGATGGCCGCCGTAACGCCGGCTGTCTCCGGCCAGTTCGTCATGATCGCGACCTCCATGGCGTGTCTCGTCGCCTCATTCGTCGCGAACGATTTCTCCGTCGCCTATGTCGCGGAGAATTCCAACTCGGCGCTGCCGCTCTTTTACCGCGTGGCCGCGGTGTGGGGCTCGCATTCCGGCTCGCTCATCCTCTGGATCTTCCTCCTCGCCTGTTGGTCGCTGGCGGCGGCCTTCGGCACCTCGCGGCTGCCGAAGCCCTTCGCCTCGAGAGTGCTCGGGGTACTGGGGCTCATCAGCTTCGGCTTCCTCCTCTATACGCTTGCCACCTCCAATCCGTTCCTGCGCCTCGATCCGCCCTGGCCGGACGGGCAGGATCTGAACCCGATCCTCCAGGACCCGGGGCTCGCCGGTCATCCGCCGATCCTCTACACCGGGTACGTGGGGCTCGCAGTCGCGTTCGCCTTTGCGGGCGCAGCCATGCTCGAAGGGCGCCTCGATAGAGACTGGGCGCGCTGGACGCGGCCGTGGACGACGGCCGCCTGGGCCTTCCTCACCTGCGGTATCGCGCTCGGGAGCTGGTGGGCCTACTACACGCTGGGGTGGGGCGGCTTCTGGTTCTGGGATCCTGTCGAGAACGCGTCGTTCATGCCGTGGCTCATGGCCACCGCGCTCATCCACTCGCTCGCCGTCACCGAGAAGAGGGGGCTCTTCAAGAGTTGGACGCTGCTCCTTGCCGTGCTCGCCTTCTCGCTGAGCCTGGTGGGGACTTTTCTCGTGCGCTCGGGCGTCCTCGTCTCCGTCCACTCCTTCGCGGCAAGCCCGACGCGCGGCACGTTCATCCTCGCCTTCCTCATCGTGATGATCGGCGGCGCGCTCGCGCTCTACGCCTGGCGGGCGCCGCTCCTCAAGTCCGAAGCCGGCTTCGAGCTCACTGCCCGCGAGTCCTTCCTCCTCTTCAACAACATACTGCTCGTGACCGCCTGCGCGACCGTGTTCGCGGGCACGATGGCGCCGCTCATCTCCTCGGCGCTCGGGCTCGGCAAGCTCTCCGTCGGGCCGCCGTACTTCAATCCGACATTCCTGCTGTCGGTACTGCCGCTGCTGGCGCTCCTCTCGGTGGGCATCCATTCGCGCTGGAAGCGGGGTAACCTCGGAGACCGGGCGCGCGGCATCATTCTGACTCTGATCGTGGCGGCGGTGATCGGCTGCGCGATCGTCTTCGGCCTCTTCACCGGCGGCCGGGTGCTCTCCCCGATCGGGGTGGGGCTCGGCGTCTGGATCATTCTCTCCTCGCTCATCGATCCCATCGACCGTCTGCGCCGCCACATCACGATCCCGCGCGCCGTCCTCGGCATGACCGTCGCGCACATCGGACTAGGTCTCTTCGTCATCTCCATCACATCGGTGGAGGCCTTCACGGCCGAGAGTGATGTAGCGCTCGCGCAGGGAGCGACCACGCAGCTCGGCGCCTATGAGTTCCGGTTCGAGGGCGTGAAGCCCATCGAGGGACCCAACTACAGCGGTGTCGGTGGCACCGTGATCGTGACCCGACACGGTGCGCCCGTCGGCGTAATGCATCCGGAGAAGCGCGAGTACTGGGTGCAGCACACCGTCACCACCGCCTCCTCGATCCGCATGTACCGCACCAGCAACATCCTCATCGCGCTGGGACAGGATCTGGGCGGTGGCCGCTGGAGCCTGAGGCTACAGATTAGGCCGCTCGTGAGTTTCATCTGGCTCGCCGCCTTCATCATGGCAGCGGGCGGCATGCTCGCCATCGCGGACCGCCGCTACCGCTCCGCGCGGGTCGAGGCGCCCGCGGTCTCTCCGATCGGGGCCGTGACGCGCAGCGAGGCCGGATGAATCGCTTCACCATCCCGCTCGTCGCCTTCGCGCTCCTCGTCGTCGTGCTCGCCGTCGGCATCAGACAGTCGCCCGACAAGGATCTCATTCCCTCACCGCTCATCGGTAAGCCGGCGCCGGATTTCTCACTCCCGAGCCTCACCGATCCCGGCCAGCGGGTGAGCTCCACGCAGCTGCGCGGCCACTGGTTCATCTTCAATGTCTGGGGTACCTGGTGCTACGCCTGCCGCGAGGAGCACCCGATGCTCCTCAAGATCCGCCAGGCGGGCGTCATTCCCGTGATCGGGCTCGACTGGAAGGACGACCGGGGCGATGCCCTCTCCTTCCTCAAGGATGAGGGCGACCCCTATCAGAGCATCGCCGTCGATCACGATGGGAGCGAGGCGATCATGTGGGGTGTCTACGGGGCGCCGGAAAGTTTCCTGGTCGATCCTCAGGGCATCGTCGTCTCGAAGTTCATCGGCCCCATCACCGAAGAGCAGTGGCGGCAGCAGATTCTGCCGCGGCTCACGATGAGCGCCGGGGCCGGGTCCGCCGCGGGCTCCTCATGATGGCCTACAGGCGCTACCTCCTCGTGGCCGCTCTCGCGGCCTCGCTCTTGCTCTGGGCGCTGCCGGCCCAGGCGATCGCCCCGGAGCAGATGCCGACGCCGCAGCTCGAGGCGAGGTACCTGGCGCTCATCCACGGCTTTCGCTGCATGCAGTGTCAGGACGAGTCGCTCGCCGACTCCCCGGTGAACCTCGCGGCCGACATGCGCCGGGAGGTCCGCGACATGTTGCTCGCCGGCAAGTCGGATGAGCAGATCCGCGACTTCATGGTCTCGCGCTACGGCTACTTCATCCTCTTCAAGCCGCCCTTCGTGCTGAAGACCGCGTGGCTCTGGCTGACTCCGGGCATACTGCTCCTCGTCGGTGTAATCGTCGCGCTCACCGTCATCCGCAAGCGCGCAGCGCTCGCCGCGACCGATCTCGAAGACGACGACCTGACGGATGCATAGCGGATGATCGTTTTCCTCATACTGGCCGGCGCGCTGGGCGTGCTCTGCGTGATCCTCATCGCCGTACCCCTGCTCAAGCCCCTGCCGTCGAAGACTGCATCGGCACGCTGGACGGCACTCGCGGCGGCGGGCGTGTTGGTTGTCGGCTCGACGGGGCTCTATGCCGCCTGGAGCAACTGGTCGTGGCTCAAGTCCCCCGGCGTCGCCTCGCCCGAGGGAATGGTCGAGCGCCTGGTCCACAAGCTCAATGATCACCCCGATGACCTCGCCGGCTGGCTGATGCTCGGACGATCGTACGTAGCCTTGCAGGAATTCCCGCTCGCGGTGCGCGCCTACGGCAGGGCGGACCGCCTGGCCGGCGGCCGCAGCGTCGAGGCGCTCGTCGGCGAGGCCGACGCACTCATCCAGATGGATGACTCCCAGATCGAGGGGCAGGCGGGCCAGCTCATCGAGCGGGCGCTCACCCTCGACCCCACCTCACCGCAGGCGCTCTTCTTCGGTGCGGCCGCGGCGCTGCATCGGGGCGAGCTGCCGCTCGCCCGCGCGCGCTTCTCCAAGCTCCTCACGCTCAATCCCCCGGCGCACATCCGCGCGATCCTCGAGCAGGAGATCACGGGCATCGATCAGAAGCTCGCCGGCCACCCGGATCCCGCCCCCCAAAAGCCCTGACCGATCCAACGGAAGTTGGAGGGAGCCGGCCCGCTGCGGCAACAATCGCGGCGACCTTGCGGCCGGCATGCCTCTTGCTGCGTCTCCGATTGCTCGCAGGCCGGGATTTTCTGATGAAGTCCCTGGGCCGCACATCGATTGCTGCCGCTGTGGTTGCCCGCGAGCCCCATTCGAACCCAGCAATGTGTGAGGAGAGAAGTGATGGCTCAGGTATCAGGTCATGACGGTCGCGGCTCGGAAGGCCGGACGTCCAATCGCGGATTTGCCTCGATGAACACGGAGCGGCAGCGCCAGATCGCCAGTATGGGTGGCAAAGCCGTACCGGATGAGAAGCGCAGTTTCTCGCAGAATCGGCGCCTCGCGGCAGAGGCAGGCCGCAAGGGCGGGCAGAGCGTCCCGGGCTCCAAGCGCAGTTTCTCGCAGAATCGCGAGCTGGCTGCCACGGCGGGCCGCAAGGGCGGGCAGAGCGTGCCGGACGAGAAGCGCAGCTTCTCGCAGAACCCGGAGCTCGCCGCCGAGGCGGGTCGCAAGGGCGGGCAGGCGAGCCACGGAGGCGGCAGCGGCGACACGCACCGGAACGACTCGAGGTCCTAACGGAGACTGTCTCCCGAGGGAGCGGGAGCGCCGGCAGCCATCGAGCTGTCGGCATTTCCGTGCGCCTTCTTGCAAAGATTGCCCTTTCGATTGCACTTCTTACCGACTGGCTCGCGTCCAAGGTCCCTTCCGGGTCCGCTACCCGAGTGCCTTGACCCCTGCCCGGGGGTGGACTATGTTCCGGCGGGCAGAAACTAGGGGAGCCCCGGCAAGGGGCTGAGAGGCCAATGGCGCCGGCAGGGCGCGGCGTGGCGACCCTTCGAACCTGATCCAGTTCATGCTGGCGTAGGAAAGTTCTTTTCCGTCCGCTTTCTGACGACGGCTCTCTGGATCTTCCGCGGTCCCACCGCCCTAGGAGCATCCAGATGAGTGCCGTTCCGCTGACCGTCGTCTCCGACTCCCTGCCCGCATCCAAGAAGATCTTTGAGGCCGGCCGCATCCATCCGCAGGTGCGCGTGCCGATGCGGGAGATCTCGCTCCATCCGTCCGCGAACGAGCCGCCGCTGCTCGTCTACGACTCCTCGGGCCCTTATACCGACCCTGGAGTCAGGATCGACATCGAGCGCGGTCTGCCGCGCATCCGCGAAGCCTGGATCACCGACCGTGGGGACGTGGTGACCGGCGCGGGCCGGCCCGTGCAGCCGGAGGACAATGGACTCACGGCAAGCGGCGCATCCGGCGCGCCGCCGTTTCCGGTGAGCCGCCCGCCGCTCAAGGCGCGCGGGACGGCAGCTGTCACCCAACTCGCCTACGCCCGTGCCGGCATCGTGACCCCGGAGATGGAGTTCATCGCCATCCGCGAGAACCTCGGCCGCGAGCGCCAGCGCGCCGCCGGCACGCGTGACGGCAACTCCTGGGGCGCGGCGATTCCGGAATTCGTCACGCCGGAGTTCGTGCGCGCCGAGGTGGCCGCGGGCCGCGCCATCATTCCGGCCAACATCAACCACCCGGAGTCCGAGCCGATGATCATCGGCCGCAACTTCCTGGTGAAGATCAACGCCAACATCGGCAACTCCGCCGTCGCTTCCTCGACCGCCGAGGAGGTGGACAAGATGGTCTGGGCCATCCGCTGGGGCGCCGACACCGTCATGGATCTCTCGACCGGCCGCAACATCCATACCATCCGCGAGTGGATCCTGCGCAACTCCCCGGTGCCCATCGGCACCGTGCCGATCTACCAGGCGCTCGAGAAGGTGGGTGGGATCGCCGAGGAATTGACCTGGGAAGTGTTTCGCGACACGCTCATCGAGCAGGCGGAGCAGGGCGTCGATTACTTCACGATCCATGCGGGCGTTCGCCTGCATTACGTGCCGCTCACGGTCAATCGCGTCACCGGCATCGTCTCCCGCGGCGGCTCCATCATGGCGAAGTGGTGCCTGGCGCACCATCGTGAGAGCTTTCTCTACGAGCATTTCGAGGAGATCTGCGAGATCTGCCGCGCATACGATGTCAGCTTCTCGCTCGGCGACGGTCTGCGACCGGGGTCGATCGCGGACGCCAACGATGCCGCGCAGTTCGCGGAGCTCGAGACCCTGGGCGAGCTCACGCGCATTGCGTGGAAGCGCGACTGCCAGGTGATGATCGAAGGTCCCGGCCACGTGCCGATGCACAAGATCAAGGAGAACATGGACAAGCAGCTCACCACCTGCGGTGAGGCGCCGTTCTATACCTTGGGCCCCCTCACCACCGACATCGCCCCGGGCTACGACCACATCACCTCTGCGATCGGCGCCGCGATGATCGGATGGTACGGCACCGCAATGCTCTGCTACGTCACGCCGAAGGAGCACTTGGGGCTTCCCGACCGCAACGACGTCAAAACGGGCGTCATCACCTACAAGATCGCTGCGCACGCGGCGGATCTCGCCAAAGGCCATCCCGGCGCGCGCGATCGTGACGATGCGCTGTCGCGGGCGCGGTTCGATTTCCGCTGGGCCGATCAGTTCAACCTGTCCCTCGATCCTGACACCGCCTGCGCGTTCCACGATGAGACGATGCCGAAGGAAGCGCACAAGGTGGCGCACTTCTGCTCCATGTGCGGCCCGAAATTCTGCTCCATGCGCATCTCGCACGAGGTGCGGGCCGAGGCGAAGCAGCAGGGCATGCAGGAAATGGCCGACAAGTTCCGCGCCTCGGGGAGCGAGATCTACGTGCCCTCCGGCGAGTCGGCGGGCTGAAGTGCGCGCCCTCGTCCTCGGCGCCGGCGTGGCAGGGCTCGCCTGCGCGGTGGAGCTCGCCGAGCGCGGCGTGGCGGTGGAGGTGTTGGAGCGGGGAGAGCGCTTGGGTGACACCTCCTGCTCCTGGTACGCGGGCGGGATGCTCGCGCCCTGGTGCGAGCGCGAGAGCGCTGAGCCGTTGATCGCTGCGCTCGGCATGGAGAGCCTCGAGTGGTGGCCCGCGAGATTTGCGGGAACGGTCCGGCGGGGGAGCCTGGTCGTGGCCCATGGACGCGATGTCGGGGAGCTGCGGCAGTTCGCCCGGCGCACCGAGCACCATGAGTGGCTCGAGGCGGAAGCGCTCGACGCCCTCGAGCCCGATCTTGCCGGACGCTTCAGCCAGGCGCTCTACTTTCCGGAGGAAGGGCATCTCGATCCGCGCGCGGCGCTTGCCGCGCTCGCCGAAAGACTCCGGCAGCTCGGTACCCCAATCCGCTACGGAGTCGGTGTGGAGAGCGCCCGCGAGCAGACGCTTGCCGCTGAAGCCGCGGGGTCCACTGTCGTCGACTGCCGGGGTCTCGCAGCACGCGATACGTTGAGTGATCTACGCGGCGTCAAGGGCGAGATGCTGGTCGTCAGGCTCCCCGATCTCAACCTCTCGAGACCGGTGCGGGTGCTGCATCCGCGCGTGCCCGTGTATGTCGTCCCGCGCGGTGACGGACACTACATGATCGGCGCCACCATGATCGAGAGCGATCAGCCGACGCGCATCACTGCGCGCTCGATGCTGGAGCTCCTGGGCGCGGCCTACGCCTTGCACCCTGCATTCGGGGAGGCGGAGATCGTGGAGATCGGTACGGGGGTACGGCCCGCCTTTCCCGACAATCTGCCGCGTGTGTGCCGGGTCGGCGGCACCCTCCATGTGAACGGTCTTTATCGCCACGGCTTCCTCCTCGCCCCGGCGCTCGCGCGCCATGCCGCGAAGGAAGTGCTCGGGGCAGGTCATTCAGAGGTGAGACATGAGGGTTCTCGTCAACGGCGCCTCGCGTGAGATCGGGGCGGCGGACCTCTCCGCGGCGCTCGATGAGCTCGGCTACGCGGGCGCCGTGATCGCCACCGCGGTGAACGGAGAGTTCGTCCCGGCCGCCGACCGCCAGGCCTCCCGGCTCGCCGAAGGCGACCGGATCGAGGTCCTCGCACCCATGCAGGGCGGTTAGGAGAGGGTGATGCTGCGACTTTATGACACGGAGCTGCGCTCGCGGCTGCTGCTCGGCACCGCGCGCTACCCCTCGCCCTCGATCCTGACAGAGGCCGTGAAGGCGAGCGGGGCACAGCTCGTCACCGTGTCGCTGCGACGGGAGTCGGGCGGCGAGCGCGCAGGCCAGGGATTCTGGTCGATCATCCGCGACCTCGGCGTACGCGTATTACCCAACACCGCAGGGTGCCACTCCGTCAAGGAGGCGGTGACCACGGCGCACATGGGGCGCGAAGTCTTCGGCACCTCCTGGGTGAAGCTCGAGGTCATCGGAGAGGACGAGACGCTGCAACCGGACGTCTTTGGCCTGGTGGAAGCGACACGCATCCTCTGCAAGGAAGGGTTCGAGGTCTTTCCCTACACCACGGAGGATCTCATCGTCGCGGAGCGGCTGCTCGAGGCCGGCTGCCGCGTCCTCATGCCCTGGGGCTCGCCCATCGGCTCCGGGCGCGGACTCAACAACCTCTTTGGTCTCACGGCTCTTCGCGCGCGCTTTCCGGAGGTGCCCATGGTCGTCGATGCCGGGATCGGCGTACCCTCGCATGCGGCGCAGGCGTTGGAGCTCGGGTTCGATGCCGTCCTCATCAACACGGCCGTCTCCCAGGCACGCGATCCGGTCGGCATGGCCGGCGCGTTCGCGCAGGCCGTGGAGGCAGGCAGGGCTGCATACGTTGCAGGACCGATGGAGCCGCGCGATCTGGCGGTACCTTCCACGCCAGTTATCGGCAAGGCGTTCCTCGGATGAGCCTGCCGCGTGTCTATCCGATCGTCGACAGCGCAGCGTGGCTACGCCGCTTGTTGCCCGCGGGCGTGCGCCTCGTGCAGCTCAGAATCAAGGATCGCTCCACTGAGGAGCTGAGAGCCGAGATCCGGGAGTCGCAGGGCCTGTGTGCGCGCACCGGTGCGCAGCTCGTGCTCAACGATCACTGGCAGCTCGCGCTCGAGGAAGGCTGCGACTTCGTTCATCTCGGCCAGGGCGATCTCGACACCGCGGACGTGCCGGCCCTGCGGCGCGCGGGAATCCGGATCGGCATCAGCACGCACGATGAGGCTGAGCTCACCCGCGCCCTCGGGCTCGAGCCGGACTATGTCGCGCTCGGACCCATCTATCCGACACTCCTCAAGGTCATGGCCTTCGGGCCGCAGGGGCTCGGACGCATCGGCGAGTGGAAGCGCCGGATCGGCGCCATTCCGCTCGTCGCGATCGGCGGCATCACCCTCGAGCGCTTGCCCCGTGTGCTCGCGGCCGGAGCGGACTCGGCAGCCGTCGTGACCGATATCGTGAGGCATCCCGATCCGGAACGGCATATGGCCGCTTGGATCAGCCAGGGCGCGCCGGCATGACCGATCGCTACGCCCGTCAGATGGTGTTGCCGGAGGTCGGCGCCCAAGGTCAGGAGCGTCTCGGTGCTGCCAGCGTAATGGTGGCCGGCGCCGGTGGGCTCGGCTGCGCCATACTGCCGTACCTTTGCGCCGCAGGCATAGGACGAACGCTGATCGTCGATCACGACCGTATCGACGAATCCAACCTGCACCGCCAGCCGCTCTACCGCATGAGTGATCTCGGCGAGCCGAAGGCACGCGTGGCCGCCGCTGCCATGAGGCTGCTGAATCCGCACGTGCAAATCGAGGAGGCTGTCGAGCGACTGACGCCGGCCAACGCGGCCGCATGGGTCTCCCGCGCCGACATCATCGTCGATGCCGCAGACAGCCTCGCACTGACATACATCCTGAGCGATGAGTGTTTCCGTCAGGGCAAGCCGCTCGTCAGCGCCTCGGTCCTGGGCCTTTCCGGCTACGTAGGCGTCTTCTGCGGCGGTGCGCCGAGCTACCGTGCGGTATTTCCCGAGATGCCTCGCCAGGCGGGCTCCTGTGCGCAGTCGGGAGTGCTCGGCACTGCTGTCGGTGTCATGGGAACCCTGCAGGCTCACCTGACGCTGGCACTTCTCCTGAAGCTCTCACCGAGCGTTCTCGGTCAGTTGGTGAGCGTGGACTTTCGGACCCTGCGTTTCAGCGGGTTCTCGTTCGCCTCGGCAACGGAGCCCGCCGCACCGGCCCTGCGCTTCATTGCACCCGAAGAGGTTCGCGGGGCAGACCTCGTCATCGACCTGCGCAGCCTCACCGAGGCCCCGGTGTCACCGTTCCCCGGGGCGCTGCGGGTCGGTGTGGATGACATCGAGAGAGCAGGGCTGCCCGGGATCCCGCCTGCGCGCGTCGTACTCTGTTGCCGCTCGGGTATTCGCGCCTGGCGTGCCGCCCAGGCGCTGCAGCGTGTTGGTTGCGCCGACCTGGCGCTGATCGCCCTGGGGGATTGAGCCGATGGGGGAACGCCCCGCAGTCCTCGTGATCGCGGGAACCGACTCGAGCGGCGGCGCCGGCATCGTGCGCGACCTGCGGGTGCTGGCAGATCTGGATGTCCGGGCGCTCTGCGCCGTCACCGCGGTAACGGCGCAGACGCACGGCGCGTTAGTAGGAGCTCATCACGTTCCGCCCGATGCCGTGCGCGCTCAGATAGGCGCGGCACTCGAATCCCCTGGCATCGGCGCCATCAAGATCGGGATGCTGGGAACGGCTGCAACCGTCAGAGCCGTCGCCGATGCCTTGCCTCGAAACGGGACCCTACCCATCGTGCTCGACCCGGTGCTGCTCTCCTCATCCGGCGGAGTGCTGCTCGATGAGGCGGGACGGGCGGAGATGCTCGCGCGGCTCTTCCCGCTGGCGGCCGTGCTGACACCCAACATCCCGGAGGCCGCGAGTCTCTGCGGAACGCCCCCCGCAGCGGGCCCCGAAGCGCTGGTGGCGCAGGCTCGGACGCTGCTTGCGACAGGTGCGCGTGCCGTGCTGCTCAAAGGCGGACATGGCGAGGGCCCCCAGGCGGTGGATCTGCTGCTGTGTGCCGAGGGAGGAGCGCCGATATGGCTCTCCTCGCCCCGCATCGAAGTGCGATGCCGCGGGACGGGATGCGCGCTGGCATCGGCCATCGCAGCAGGCCTCGCAAGTGGCGCTTCCGTCGAGGCAGCCTGCCGGGCGGCCAAGCAATATGTATTGTCCATGCTCGGGGCGCGAGCCGCTTGAGACCCCTCGCCATTTGGCCGATCGTTCCTTATAGTTGAGCCGTCGCCCACAGGAATCATCTGTCATCGAGGCCCGTCCGATGGCGTACGACACGAAGTTCGCTGCGCTCCTGCTTGCGACCGCAGCCCTGGGGTCGTGCTCGGCTCCGGTGACCGTCAATCTGACCGATACGCCCGTCGACGATGCCACCTCTGTGGTCATCGACTTCACGGGCGTCGACCTGCACAACACCAACGGCAGCACCTTCAGCATCAGGTTCCCGAGTCCCAGGCAGATCGACCTGCTGACCCTGCAGAACGGGCTCACCGGGGCGCTGCTGCAGAGTGAATCCGTACCGGCGGGCAACTACGACTCGATGCAGCTCAATGTGCTCGCCGACAAGGATACGCAGGGAGAGTCATACATCACCCTCAATACCGGCGCCCAGTATCCGCTCTACATCCCGAGCGGCTCGGAGACCGGACTCAAGCTCCTCACCCCGTTCACGGTGGTCAAGGGCCAACCGCTGCAGTTCATCATCGAGTTCGACCTTCGCCAATCGATCACCGGCACGGACGGACAGAACTACCTGCTCGTCCCCGCGCTACGGCTGGAAGATCAGTCGCAGGTGGGCACGGTCAGCGCGAGTGTCGATTTTGCGGCCATCGCCGCCCAGCAGCTCGCCGGCGGAACGGCCGCGAGCCAGTGCAATCCGGGCGTTTTCCTCTTCTCCGGCGACTCGGTGACGCCGCAGAATGGCGGCGGCACGGCTCTGGTCGATTTCCAGCCGGTTGAGATCACCCAGTCCTTGGTCTCCATCCCCTACGTGGCTGCCGGCAGCTACACGCTCGCCGCCACCTGCAACTACGATCTCTACGATCCGGCCGCGGTACCCGGGCAGAGCGGCTATCAGACTCTTCACTGGACGGTGCAGGGGAGCGTATCGGTAACTGCCAACTCAACGACCGTCATCGCTCTGCCCTCCGCGACGACCTCCAACCTGGTCAACTGACCTGCGGCAATTGCGTTGCGCTACGGTTAGGCTATATTTCCGCAGCGCCCGATAGAACCGAGAAATACCGCACGCCTACCCAAGGCTGACGGCCATATGGTCAAGTACCGGAAGAGGTAAGGGATGTCGAAGCTCGCACGATTGCGCACTGCCCGCTGGATTCTGCCGCTGGCAGCACTCACGGCCCTCTACGGCTGCGGTGGCGGAGGAGGTTCCCCGGTCGGAAGCGGAACCGGCGGCAACGGTAGCGGCGGGTTCACGCCGGGCGTTTTTCCGCCGTCATCGAAATTCCAGGCGCTGTGCGCCTCGCCCCGCTCGGGAACCTCGGACCGCCCGGGCTCGACCGTCGATGAGAACAACTGGCTGCGCTCCTGGACGCACGAGCTCTACTTCTGGTACAGCGAAGTGCAGGATCTGGACCCCTCCACGTACACGACGCCGCAGTACTTCCAGCTCATGAAGACGATGCAGACCACGGCTTCGGGTAGCCCGAAGGACCGGTTCCATTTCACGTACCCGACCTCGGTTTGGGATGCGCTGTCGCAGCAGGGAGTGCAGGCCGGTTACGGCCTGCAGTGGGAGATCATCCAGGCCACCCCGCCGAGAAGCGTCAGGCTCGCTTATCTCGAGGCCAATCTCCCCAGCACGACGGCCTCACAGAACCTCGTGCGGGGTGACACGGTACTCACGGTCGATGGGGCGGACGTCGTCAATGCGACGGACCAGGCGAGCATCAACATGATCAATGCCGGCCTCCTGCCGGCGAATGCCAATGAGACCCACACCTTCACCGTCCAGGATCCGGGCTCGAGCACCACCCGCACGGTCACGCTGACATCGGTCAACGAGACCACGACTCCGGTCCTCGTGGAGAAGACAGTCACCGGCCCTCTCGGCAACACCGTGGGCTATATCCTCTACAACGATCAGATCGAGCCGGCGGAGTCGGAGCTCATCGCCGCGATCAACGACCTCAAGTCGAAGGGGGTCTCGGACCTCGTTCTCGACCTGCGCTACGACGGCGGCGGCCTTCTGGATATCGCGAGCGAGCTCGGCTACATGATCGGCGGCACCCAGACTGCCGGGCAGACCTTTGAGCTGCAGCAGTTCAACAATCAGTACAGCACCACCAACCCGGTGACGGGGAGCCCGCTCACCCCGACGCTGTTCCACAATACGACACAGGGCTTCTCCACGACCGCCGGCCAGCCGCTGCCGACCCTCAATCTGATGCGGGTCGCCGTGATTACCGGCACGGATACCTGCTCCGCGAGCGAGTCCATCATCAACAGCCTCCAGGGGGTGGGGGTCACCGTCTATCAGATCGGCTCGAAGACCTGCGGCAAGCCTTATGGCTTCTATCCGCAGGACAACTGCGGCACGACCTACTTCTCGATCGAGTTCCAGGGGGTCAACGCGAAGGGATTCGGGGACTACGGCGATGGCTTCTCGCCGGCGAACACCACCCCCGCGGCGGGCGTGTCCGTACCGGGCTGCTCCGTTGCGGATGATTTCGGCCATGCGCTCGGCGACCCTGCGGAGGATCGGCTCCATGTCGCGCTCGCCTATCTCGCCAACCCGGCTGCCGCCACCTGTCCCTCGCCGCCGACCGGCACTGCACCGCCCGCGACCGTGACCCAGCGGCAGCTCCTCGATCAGATTTTCGTCCGCTCACCCCTGAGACAGATGCGCATCCTGCGCAGGTGACCGTGCCATGATGCGCTTTCCCGACCACCGCCGCCCGCCCAAACGGGCCTCGCGGTGGCCGGGGACGCTATTGGCATTCATGCCGATGGTGTTACCGGCCTGCGCCGGCTGGCCGGCCCTGCGGGCGCACCCGGCGCTGATCACTCATGCGACTGCCGCCAGCCGCGCAGACCTCGAGCGCGCCGTATCCCAGGCATTCGGCGGCGCGCCCGTGCGGCTTGCCGATGATGCGTTGACCCGTGACAGCCTGTTGATCGTCGGGCGCGCCCAGGCGCGCGATGCGCGCGGGCTGCCGTTGAACGGCCGCGACCTCGAGCGCGGACAGCATTTCCGCCTGTTGCGGCGCGGCTCGCACTGCGTGCTGCTCCACGTCGAGACGGGCAAGTCAAGTGTTCTTGCGCATACGGAGTGCCGGGTGTTGCCGAGCGGACACAGTCGCGACTGATCTCACTGACGCTAAAGGACGACATCTTGCGACATGGATCACAATTGGGATGAGATATGTCATCCGCCGGCATATTCCGGTCCAGCGGCGGGAGTATCAACTTCCCGTCCGGAGGAGGCGTCATGAAGACGATGAGCGGCAACGTTCGCAGCCCAGGTCTGTGGTTGTGTGTTGGTTTGGCGCTCACGCTGCCGGCAGCGCTCGCTTTGGAAGGCGCGGGATTGCGGCTGGCACTCGATCCCAACTCCCATCTCACCGGCGAGCTGATTGCACTGGGCTCGCTCGTATGCCTCATCGGCTCGGTGCTCCTCGGCGCCTCGGTGGTGCACGAGCGCGAGCAGGCCTCGGTCAACGAGCTGGCGGCCAGGCGAAGCGCGGTGCCGCGGCCGCGCAGCGGGGAAGAGGCGGTGGCTCTCGCCCATGCGCAGAAGATGGAGGCGCTGGGCGTCCTCGCAGGCGGCGTCGCCCACGATTTCAACAATCTGCTGCACGTGATCCGTAACTCCCTCGATGTCGTGCAGCGCCAGGGGCCCGAGGCCGACACGCGCCGCTCTCTCGATATGATCCGCCGCAGCACCGAGCAGGCCGCGGCGCTCACCCGCCAGCTCCTGGCATTCTCGCGGCGCCAGCCGCTCGACCTGCGGCCGATCGATCCCAACGGGCTCGTGGTGCAGGTGACGGAGCTCCTGCGTCATTCGCTCGGTGAGCGGATCACCATCGAGACTGTGCTCGGCCCGGGAATCTGGGATGTGGCGGCCGATGCCGGGCAGCTCGAAACCGCGCTCCTCAATCTCGCGATCAATGCGCGGGATGCGATGTCGCAGGCGGGCCAGCTCACCATCGAGACGGCGAATGCCATGCTCGATGAGTTCTCCACGAGCGCACGGACCCCGCGCGCTGCGGGCCAGTACGTCATGATCGCCGTCTCGGACAACGGAACGGGCATGGCGCCCGAGGTCGCTGCCCGGGCCTGCGAGCCCTTCTTCACCACCAAGGCACCAGGTCACGGCACCGGCCTCGGCCTCTCACAAGTGGCCGGCTTCGCCCAGCAGTCGGGCGGACACGTGCGGATCTCGAGCGATCCGGGGAGGGGGACGACGGTACGAATCTACCTGCCGAAGTCCGACCCCTTTCCGCGCGCGCTCCCGCTCGCTCGGCCCGGCCAAAAGGGTGGCCGCAGGCTCCGTGGGGCGCTTCCTGCGCGCGAGCGCGGGCCGCAGACCGCCCCTGCCGCGCGCGACGGCGCCTCTCCCACGCCCTTGCGGGCAGTCGGGTCGAGCTGCGAGACGTGAGGCTCGGGAGGGGGGCTCAATAATCCCGCAGGCAGCCTTGTAGCCGTGGCCACAGATCCCCAGAATGAGGCCGGAACCCCCGGCTGCAGCCGGCTGCCCAAATGGCTCGGACCCGGCGTGGGTCCCGAATCGAGAGCTTCATTGCCATGTTAAAGCGAATCACCCTGCCTCTCGGCGCCCTCCTCATGCTCGCCTGCGTGCTGCCGGCGCTCGCGGCCGATCCGACCCCGGACCAGGTGTATCAGGCGGCCCGCAGCGGCAATCTCGCTGAAGCCCAGCAGATGATTGCGCAGGTGCTGCGCGATCACCCGCAGAGCGGCCGCGCGCATTTCGTGGCCGCGGAAATCGACGCCCGCGCCGGCAATTACGGGCTCGCTCGCCAGGAGCTCAAGACCGCCGAATCGCTCGACCCGGGCCTGGCCGCGAAAGACGCCCGCGCCGTGCAGGAGCTGCAGCAGCAGCTCGGAGAGTCACCGATCGCAACCTTCAGGGAGATGCCCCCGGTCCGCGTCATCGGCCATTCCTCGCGCTTCGGGCTCTTCCTCTTCCTCATCGGAGCAGCCGTGGTGCTCTGGCTGGTGCTGCGCCGCCGCGCCGCGGCCATGGGATATCGGCAGTATCCCGGCGGCATTCCTTCGGGCATGCCCCCCGGCGGCTACGGCGGTCCGTCGGCCTATCCGGGCGGCTACATGCCGGGCGGCGGGCCTGGGATCATGGGCAGCGTCGCCTCGGGCCTCGCTCTCGGCGCAGGCGTAGCAGCGGGCGAGGAGTTGGTGGAGCACATGATGGGCGGCGGCAGAAGCGCCGGCAGCGGCGGCTTCGTGTCACCCGCGGAGGCCGGACAGATGCCGGATCCCAACGCCGACATGGGCGGCCAGGACTTCGGCCTGAGCGACCCCGGCTCGTGGGATGACGGCAGCGGCGGTGGGGGCGGCGGTTGGGACGATGGGGGTGGCGGCGGCGATGGGGGCGGGTGGACTTAGACGGGAGTCTTCTGTTTCATCCACCTTCGCGCCATCGGCTCGACCGTCGTCGCCTGAATGAGGATGCTGAAGATCGCGATCATGTAGGTTGCGGTGATGATCAGCGCCGTCGCCCGCCCCTCGGTCAATGACAGGGCGAGCGCGATCGAGAGCGCCCCACGCAGGCCGGCCCAGGTCATGAGTTTCACCGTGTGCGGCTCGAACTGCTGGAAGCGGCGCAGCACTGCGATCGGCACGCCCACGCTGATGTAACGGGCCATCAGCACGATCGGCAGGGCCGCCGCGGCGGGAATGAGATAGCTCCTGATCGTCCCGGCGAGCGCCGTCAGCTCGAGGCCTACCAGGCCGAAGAGAATCAGGTTCAGGAGATCGTCCGTGAGCTCCCAGAACATGAAGAGCCGCTCGCGTGTCAGCTCCGACATCGCATATTCGCGCCCGCTGCCGATGACCAGGCCCATCACTACGGCGGCGATGGGGGCGGAGACACCCAGGCTCTCCGCCGCGGCATACCCGCCCGTCGCCATCGCCAGGGTGATCAGCGTCTCCACCGTATAGCTGTCCACTCCGCGCAGCATCAGAAGACCGACATAGCCGACCGCCAGGCCGAAGAGCGCGCCGCCCATCACCTGTTGGACGAACATCACGGCTATGCCGGCAGCGCCCGGCATGGTCACGATCGGCCCTCCGCCATGCGTACCCCCTGCAACGCCGAGCAGCACCACGAACAGCACGACGCCCGTGCCATCGTTGAAGAGCGCTTCGCCCGTGATCTTGGTGAGGAGCGAGGGCGGAACGCCCGCCTTGCTGAGAAGCCCCATGGTGGCGATCGGATCGGTCGGGGAGATGAGGGCGCCGAAGATGAAGCTCTCCAGGAGCGAGAGCGGCGTGCCGAACCATCGCGCCACATAGAAGAACGCGAATCCGACGAGCACGGTCGAGATCACGACCCCGACGGTGGCGAGCAGGATGAGGAGCCAGCGCGCGCGCGCGAGGGCGACCACATCGACGTGCAGGCTTGCGGCGAAGAGCAGGAGGCCGAGCAGCCCGTGAAACACCAGATCCGGGAAATCGAGGCCGCGCACGGCGAGCTGGCCCCAGGCGGTCACCTGCGGCACCACCTGCCCGATGGCGACGGTCGCCACGGAGATGAGCAGCGCCACGGCCGTGATACCGACCGTGTCCGGCAGGTGCACCAGCTTGTAGTTCGCGTAGCCGCTCAGCGCCACTACGGTGATGACCGCGGCCACGATCGTGAAGATAGGCATGGGGTCGCCAGAATATAGGCCCGCCGGCGATGCCGTCGAGGCGGCCGGCCGCCGCGATCTGAGGACGCGCCCCGGCGTTGCGCGTACACTACGAGTGTCCGGCGCTTCTCCGAGACATGCGAAAGGGGGCGAACGACAATGGCCGACGAGCGCCGCAAACGGCTGTTGGATCAGGTGTTCAGCCATCGGGCTGCGCTGCGGAAATACCTGCGGAAATTCGTCGCAGGCGCGGATGAAGTCGACGATCTGGTGCAGGAGGCTTACGTGCGGGTGTGTGCCCTGCCGAGCGGCCAGGTCGTGGAGTCACCGCGCGCGTTGCTCTTTCGCATCGCCCACAACCTCGCGGTCGATCGGGCGCGCCAGAGAGTCAGTCACGCCACCGATGACGTAGCGGATTTCGAGCCGTTGAACGTCTCTTCTGAGGAAGCGGAGCCGGATGAGCAGGCCGATCTGCGCCGGCGATTCGAGTCGTTCTGTGCGGTGGTCGACAGCCTGCCGCCGCTTTGCCGCCGGGTGTTCGTACTGCGCAAGGTGTACCAGCTCTCCCACGCCGAGATTGCCGAGGTGCTCGGACTCTCCCACAGCACGATCGAGAAGCACGTGGCCAAAGGGCTGTTGCGCTGCCGGGACCGGTTGCGGAGCCTCGGACTGCTCGAGGGGTTGGAAGTTGACTCCGGCGAGCCGTTACAGCGGCGACGGGTCAGGGACGGAGAATCGAGATGAGCGAGATCGTCAGACTGAAGACGCGCACCCAGATCGAGAACGAGGCAGCAGTCTGGACCTGGCGCCTCGATTCCGGCGGTCTCGGTGCCGGCGAGCGCGCGCAGCTCGAGGCATGGCTGCGCGAGGATCCCCGGCACCGGCGCGCTTTCGAGGAGCTGAGGAGCACGTGGACTGCCCTCGACCGGCTGGCCGACGGGGAGCGGGAGCAGAATGAGCGTATCGCAGCGCTCGCAGGCGAGGCAGCTCCCCGCAGCGCGCTCGAGCCCGCGGCGCCTGCACCGCGCAGGCGGCAACCGTATTGGAGAGCGGCAGCGGCTGCGGTCCTCGTGACGGCGCTCGGGGCAGCACTCTGGGTAGCGCGCCGCCCCGGCATGCAGGTCATGTCGACTGCGGTCGGTCAGCAGCGCCACGTCAGGCTGGCGGACGGCTCCCAGGTCACACTCAACACGAACACACTGCTCGTCGTCAGGCTCACTGCGCAGCGTCGCGATCTCTATCTGCGCCGGGGTGAGGCGCACTTCGATGTGGTTCATCAGGCCGCGAGGCCGTTCTTCGTGCATGCGGGCGATGCGCTGATCCGTGATGTCGGAACGCAGTTCGAGGTGCGCATGCATTCGGACCGGGACGTCGATGTCCTCGTGAACGAAGGACGGGTGGAGGTGCACGGGCCTGCTACTGCAGCACAGGCACAAAGCGCCGACGCACGCGCAGGCGGCGAGGACGCCGGCTGGGTGAGGGCGCTCAGTGCAGGGGAGCAGCTCTCGATCGCAGGTCCTGACCTCAAGGTCATGGCGGTGAGCCCGCACCAGGTGGCCGACGAGCTCGCCTGGCGCGATGGGGCGCTCGTCTTCGAGGGCGAGCCGCTCTCCGAGGCCGTTGCCGAGGTCGCGCGCTACACGAGCGAGCGCATCGTACTCACCGGGCCCAAGGTGGGCACGCTGCGCGTCAGCGGGCGCTTCCGCATAGGCGACGTGCCGGGGTTCTTCCAGGCGCTGCAGGCCGCTCTGCCGGTGCGGGTCAACCGGGCGAATCCGCAGCTCGTGTACATCGCACCGCGCTAGGCGCACGCTACGCGCACCAGTTCGGACATGCCGCGGCCGTGGCGGCCTCGCCACAGCCGCTAACGCCTCAGACCCATCCTACGCGGGTGTGGGACTCGCGGCCCTCACATCCTCGCGTGGAGTAGCGTATTTTTGTCGCACTCTCATGGGCACCCTGAGCACGGTCGTCCGCGGCTGGCCTGCGGCGTTCCTTCTGCTCGGTAGCCTGCTTGTCGGGGTGGCTTGTCCCCGGGCGCAGGCTGCCGATGCTCCAAGACGATTCGACATTCCGGCGGAGCCGGTCGACGTGGCGCTGAACGAATTTGCGCGCCAGGCCGACGTGACGCTGCTCTTCTCATCGACCCTGGTCGCCTCGGCCCGAACGCCCGGTGTGCACGGCAATCTCACGGTCACCACGGCACTCGGCCAGCTTCTCGGCGGAACCGGGCTCAGCTTTCGCCAGGTGAGCCCCTCCGCCATCGCGATCGTCGAATCTTCGAGCCAGGTGGCCGGAGCAGGGGGCCGAGCCGCGCCGCCGCAAAGCGCATCGCGTCGCGCGGGCACCGTTGCGGCAGGCGGCGCTCGGGGCGGACCGCCCGGAATGTTGAATCGGATCGCCGGGCTCCTAGCACGCGCAGGCAAGGTGTTTGGCGGCAACGGCCGACCCGGTGCCGCGCGCGCCGAGGTGCGCAGTGCGCCGAGCTACCACAGCCTGCAGGAGGTGGTCGTGACCGGCACGCCCGAGGTCCGGGGCGTACGGCTGCTCGATGCGAGCTTCCCGGTGAGCGCGGCCAGCCTGCAGCAGATTCATCTGGCGCTGCCCTCGAGTGCGGCCGACCTTCTCAAGATCGTGCCGGGCCTCTGGGCGGAGTCGAGTGGCGGTCAGACCGGTGCCAACATCGAGGTGGCCGGCTTTCCGAGCGGCGGCGATGCGCCGTTCGTCACCTATCAGATCGAGGGCTCGCCGGTATATCCGGCAGCGACGCTGTCGTTCATGGACAACTCCTCGCTCCTGCGCCTCGATGAGACCGTGGAGAGGATGGAAGTGGTGCAAGGAGGACCGTCCGTGGTGTATTCCAACGGGCAGATCGGCGCCACGATCAACATGATTCTGCGCCACGGCACACCGATACCGCACGGGGAGGTGGCGCTCACCTTGGGGGATGAGGGCCTCTACCGGGTGGATGGATTCTTCGGCGGGCCGCTGACGCCGACGTGGCTCGCGAGCATCGGCGGCTTCTATCGGGTGTCGAACGGCATCAGGAAGCCGCAGTTTCCGGCAGACGAGGGCGGACAGCTCACCGAGACGCTCTTTCATCCGATGGCGAACGGCAGCCTTCTTCTCTGGGCGCGCCAGCTCCACGACAAGAATCTCTTCATCACCGATGTGCCCGTTGCGGTCAGCGCGGATGGCAGGACCGTGTCGGCCTTTCCGGGTTTCGACCCGCTGACCGGCACTTTCGCGGGTAATGCTACGCGTGGGATCACCGTCGAGGAGTTTCCGTGCGGCGTGCCCGGCTGCAAGCCCGGCACGATCACGGGCGACCTTGCCGATGGGCGCGGCTCCGACATCCGCCTCTGGGGCAGCGATCTCGATGTGACGCTCGGCCTCTGGAGAGTGAGCAACAGAATGGGCTACACCAGCGGGCACATGCCGACGCAGGCGCTCTTCAACAACTTCGCGCCGCAGACCCTGGGCAGCTTCATCGCGAGCGAGATCGCGGCGACCAACGCCGATCCGGCAGCGATGGCGGCGACGGGGGGAGTGCCCTTCGTGAGCGGCAGCGCCAGCCTCCTCGGGGCGGGCCCCCAGGTGGGGCCGGATACGAAGGTGGTCTCTCTCGGCTTCTGGATGGTAGACAAGAGGATCCGGGCATTCACCGACGATCTGCGCTTCAGCCACACTCTCTTCGCCGGCAACACCGCAACGCTCGGCGGCTACTTCGCCAGCTACTCCTCGGACGATACCTGGTACCTCGGCAACAACGAGCTGATGACCGCAACCGCGAATGCGCAACTCATCGACGTGTCACTCCATGGCGCCGCCGGCTTCGGCGGACCTGCGGCTCGAGTGACGCAGAACGGGATCCTGAGCGGCGCCTTCTTCGCGCTGGTCGACCGCTATGACGGGCGCAATGGCGCGATCTTCCTTTCCGATCAGTGGAGCCTCGGGCATTGGCTGCTCGATGCCGAATATCGCGTGGAGAATGAGGAGGTCGACGGCACGATCGAAGGCACCTCCGTCATGGACCTCGACGCCGACCCGCTGACGCTTTACAACAACGGTACCAACGTTGCGAACGGGCAGTGGCTACCCTCGACCTACGACCACACGCTCGGGTCCTGGAGCGCGGGGGTGAACTACGCGATCAATGCCCACACGAGCGTTTACGCGCGCATCAACGGCGGCATCCGCTTCCCGAGCTTCGATGATCTACGCAGCGGCACCCCGGATAGCCAGGAGATCAAGAACTACCAGCTCGGCTACAAGGCGCAGACCGATTCGCTCTACGTCTCGATCGACGCCTTTCATCGCCTCTTCTACGGTGTCCCGTTCCAGGCGTTCCTCGGTAACGGCACGCAGGTCACCGCCAACTTCGGTGCGCGCTCGTGGGGGCTGGACTTCCAGGCCAACTGGTTTCCGCTCGAGCGCCTGAGCCTCGGGCTCACCGGCGACTGGCAGCATTCGGTGTACACCCACTTCAGCTCTTTCGCCGGACTCGGCGAGGGCGGATTCGACAACGATGGCAACATCCTGCAGCGTCAACCGAGCCTGCAGGTGAGATTCACGCCGGAGTACACAGTGCCGATGCCGTGGGGCGAGCTCAAGGTATTCGCGACGGTGAGCTACGTCGACCTGCGCTACTCCGATCCGGAGAACACGCAGGTGCTGCCGCCCTACACCACCCTCGATGCCGGGGTGGTGGGAAATATCGGGCCGCATCTCGAGGCGCGGCTGCAGGGCACCAACCTCACCAATGAGCTGGGGTTGACGGAGGGCAATTCCCGCAGCCTCACTTCCGGCATCGCGACGGGCGTCGAGATGGCGCGGCCGATCTTCGGCCGCGAAGTGCAGGCGCAGTTGAAATACTCGTTCTAGCCGGCTCACCAGCCCCTGAAGATGCTGCTCACGAGATCACTCGCGAGCCCGAACCCGGCGCCGAGGCCGAGACCGGAGACGACATTGCTCATGAACCCGCCGCCCGCGCCCGCATAGGGCTGGCCGGCCCAACCGCGAGTCTGATAGGTGGGGTAGCCCGGATAGGCCTGCGGCAGCGAGCTCACGTGAGTCTCGAGCGAGTGGATGTACTCCGCCATCTGCTGGATGAGCATCAGCGCCGACTGGTTCTGCCGCTGAATGGCGAGCGCCGTTTCCTTGAGATCGAGCATCAGCTCGCGCGCCAGCGTCGCATCGGGCACTTTGGACTGCAGCTTCTCGGCGAGCGCCTTGACGTTCTGGCCGACCTGATCGGCCTGCTGCTGCAGCTGGATGGCCTGGTTCTCGGCAGTCTGATAATCCACGGTGAGTCCTCTGTGACGGTTCGAGCTCGGCTCGGTACCGCTTCGACCGGTGAATGGCCGCGGCGTTCCGCAAGGGCTGCAGCTCATCCGTCAGGACTCGGTCAGGAACCCCTGTCAAGGTGCACCATCACGACCGCCGCCCGATGAGGATGCCCTCCCGTCATGAAGCCGACACATCGCCTGCCGCTGCTCGCCGCCGCGCTCGCAACTGCCCTCGCCATCCTGGGTGGCCTCATGGGGCCGCGCCAGGCGATCGGGGCACAGCCTCCTCCGGAGTCGATCGTTCGCATCGGCACGCTCGCGATTCCGGGTGAGCCGCTCGCGAGCTTCGACATCGGCTTCGTCAACGTCGATGGCATCTACGCGCTCGCCGACCGCTCCAATCGCGGGCTCGATTTCTTTGCGAGCGCGACCGGCCGCTTCCTCGGCCGGGCTACCGGCTTCACGGGGCCGAGCGCTGCGGGGTCGGAGACTTCCGGACCCAACGGGGTCGTCGCCGTCGGCCGCCACGAGTTCTGGGCGGGTGACGGCGACAGTACGGTGAAGGCCGTGGACCTGCGCACGCAGAAAGTCATTGCCAACATCGCGACGGGCGGGAAGAAGCGCGCAGATGAGCTCGCCTACGACCCGCGCGACCACATCCTCATTGCGGTCAACAATGCCGATGATCCGCCATTCGTGACTTTCATCTCCACCCGCACCCATGAGGTCCTCGGCCGGCTCGAGCTGCCGCGCGCCTCCGACGGCGCCGAGCAGCCGGTATGGAATGCCGCCTCCGGCCTCGTCTATCTCTCCATTCCGGCGCTCGACGGTGCAAGAGCCCATGGCGCGGTGGCCGTGATCGATCCGCGTACCCGTCGGCTCGTCAGGCTCATGCCGGTCGATGAGTGCATGCCGGCCGGGCTCGCCCTCGGGCCCCACGATGATCTGCTGCTGGGCTGCAGCGATGATGCCATCGAGGCCGGCTTTCCCGCCCACTCGCTCATCATGAATGCCGCGACCGGCAAGGTCGTCGCGACCCTTTCGAGGGTCGGCGGCTCGGATGAGGTCTGGTCGGATCCCGGTGCGGGCCGCTATTACCTGGCCGCCGTCGCCAATCCGGGTGGGCCGGTGCTCGGCGTCGTGGACTCGAGGACCCACCACTGGATCGGGAACCTCGCGACCGGCTCCCACGCTCACTCCGTCGCTGCGGATGCGGCGAGCGGCAAGGTATTCGTGCCGATCGCCGCCGGCGTCGGCACCTCCTGTCCGCGGGGTTGCCTCGCTGTGTTTGGCGCGCGCACGCACTGACGGAGGAGGGGGTCCTTCGGGCTCTCACCCGGGCAACGCCACGCCTCTCTCGCCGATGCGGAGCTCCCGTACTGCTCAACGCGCCGCGGCGGACGAGGATCCAACATGGGCATGCGCATTGCTCGATCGGCTGCCTTCAGACGGCCCACGCGCACCAGGAGACGCTCATGGCTCTGCAGCTTTTCGATGGCAAAGGCACCCCGCTCGAGCACCAGCGCTT
>DASRDO010000063.1:0-17637 GCA_035652555.1 Steroidobacteraceae bacterium
GCCAGCGAGACACACGAGGATGGCACCCGGACGGTTTTCTTCGAGCTCAACGGCCAGCCGCGCTCGGTGCGCGTGCCCGACCGCAGCCAGGTCGCCAAGCGCCCGCCGCAGCGCAAGGCCGAGCCCGGCAATCCCAGACAGGTCGGTGCGCCGATGCCGGGGACGATTGCGACGCTGGCCGTCACCGCCGGGCGTAAGGTTGTCCGGGGCGATCTGCTCGCCACGCTCGAGGCGATGAAGATGGAAACCGCGGTGCGCGCCGAGGCCGACGGTGAGGTGGCCGAAGTGCTGGTCAGCCCCGGGCAACAGGTCGATGCGAAGGATCTGCTGTTCGTTTTGAGCTGACCCGAACCCGCGGGGCGGCGATCGGCCCCGCGACAACGTCAGGTCACATGAGCGGCCGGAGCGCGCTCGCCGGTGGTGCGCTGGATGAAGTCCCAGTGCGGCGGCATGGCCTCGACACAGTCCCTTACCGCGGCGCGCAGCTCCTCGAGCCGGGACTGAACCCTTTGCGCATCGAGCCCATCGACCAGAGGGTCGTAGCGGCGCGGAATGATGTTCTGGCCGACCATGACGGCGAGCCAGCTGAGCACGGGAAAGAGCTCGGCTTCCTCACGCAGGATCCGGCCGTGACTGCGGAAGAGCTCGATCTTCTCGCGCAGGCTGTCGGTGAGCGGCATGCCGCGGCAGTGCTGCCAGAAGGGGCCTGTGCGCTCGGTCTGGCTGTAGTGCATCAGTAGAAAATCACGCACGCCGCTAAACTCCGCTTCCAGGGTCCTGTTGTACCGATCGACGTCGGCGGCGGCGAAATCACGGTCGGGGAAAAACCTGAGCAGCATGGCGATGCCGCGCTGAATGAGGTGGATCGAGGTGGCCTCGAGCGGCTCGAGAAAGCCTGCCGCGAGGCCCAACGCCACCACGTTCCTGTTCCAGGCCGCTTTGCGGCGCCCGGGCCGGAAGCGCAGCGCCACCGGCTCACTCAGGGCGCGCCCGGAAAGATTGCGCAGCAGCAACTCTCCTGCGGCATCCTCGCCGCTGAATTCCCCGCCATAGATATAGCCATTGCCGTCACGATGCTGCAGCGGGATCTGCCACTGCCAGCCCGCCTCGCGCGCGGTCACGAGGGTGTAGGGGTTGGGTGGTGCGGAGCGCTCGCTGTGCACGATCATGGCCCGATCGCACGGCAGCCAACGACTCCAATCCTGGTAGCCGGTGTGGAGCGCGCCCTCGATGAGCAGGCCCTGAAAGCCGCTGCAGTCGATGAAGAGGTCCGCGCTGATGCTCTCGCCGCTCTCCAGGGTGAGCGCCTCGACGAATCCATCCGAGCCGCGCACCGACACGTGTCGGACATGGCCTTCCGTGCGCAAGACACCGCGCGCCTGCGCGTAGCCACGCAGATAGCGCGCGAAGCGCCCGGCATCGAAGTGCAGGGCGTAGGTGAGCTTGTTGAGCGGCGTGTTGGGGGCATGTACCGGGCGTGCAAATCGCCCGCGCAGCGCGGCCACGGCCTGGATGGAGTATTCCTCCAGCCGCTCGGCCTTGCCCTGCAGGAGCATTTTCAGCCAGTAGGCCTGGAACGGGATGTTGCCCATCCCTGGGCCAGCAGGGCCGAAAGGGTGGAAGTAGAAGTGACCAGTCCGGGTCCACTCGCGATAGCCGATGCCCAGCTTGTAGGTCGCCTTGATCTCCCGGACGAGGTGGCTCTCGTCGATGCCGAGCTGGCGGATGAAGTCCATGATGGGCGGAATGGTGGCCTCTCCCACTCCGATCGGGTCGATCCGTGCAGACTCGATCAGCTGCAGCCGCACGCCCATTCCGGCCAACGACTTCGACAGCGCGGCCGCAGCCATCCAGCCGGCCGTGCCGCCTCCGACGAGCACGACGCTTCGGATTCGCCTGTCGCTCATCTGCTTGCTCCGGGCATCACAATATAGTAATACTATTGGCCGTGCACGCGCTCGAGGGCCGTGCCGGAAACCCACTTGCGATGATCTCGAAGCGCTTGAGCGTCACGCGCAGATCGTACGCTCGCGAGCGCTTGGGCGTCCCGCACATTCAACGGCCCCCTCAGACGATGAACGAGCTATTTTTGTTCGCCGATCGGCGCAGCCCGCCCGCCTTCTGGCTCGGCACGCTGTTGGCGGTGATCGGCGTCGGTTTGCACCTGCCGATGTTCGTGATGGCCCGGTCGATGCACTATCAGCTCGCCGGCATGCCCATGGGAGTTGGCATGCTGTCCGGAATGGCGCTCATAGTCGGCGGTATCGCGGCCGCGCTCCACGGGCTGCGGCCCAAGGAGGCGAGCTTCGAGGCTGCGCGCATGCACGAGCGGATCGTCGCGCCGGAGGATGCGCCGCTCACTCTATGGCACTGGGCGGCCGGCGTTGCGCTCGCGATGGCGCTCGTGGTCGACACGATGAAGATCAGCAGCCTCGGATTCGTCATCCCCGGAATGCGGGTCGAATACGGGCTCAGCCCTGCAGGTGTCGCGCTGCTGCCATTGTCGGCGCTGAGCGGAGCCACGGTGGGGTCGTTCATCTGGGGTGCGCTGGCCGATCATTACGGCCGCCGCGCCACCATTCTGCTGTCAGGTGTCATGTTCATCGGCACCTCCATCTGTGGCGCCATGCCCTCCTTTCATTGGAACCTTCTCATGTGCTTTCTCATGGGAGGGTCGGCGGGCGGCATGCTGCCCGTGGCCTATGCGCTGCTCGCGGAGATCATGCCAACCCGCCATCGCGGGTGGAGCCTCGTGCTCATCGGGGGAGCGGGCACCCTGGGAGGCTACCTGACCGCATCAGGCATGTCCGCGGTCCTGCAGCCGGAATTCGGCTGGCGGATCATGTGGTTCCTCAATCTGCCTTCGGGCCTCCTGCTGATCGCGCTGAGCCCGCTCATTCCGGAGTCGGCGCGCTTTCTCATTCACATCGGCAGGCCTCAGGAAGCGCGTGCCACGCTGGCGCGCTTCGGCTCGGTGGTCGTCAGCGCCACCGATGACTGGGACGAGGAGGCCAGACTCGATCACTCGCATCTGCCGCCGACCGACTCGCGGTTTCTCGGCACTACCGTGGCGCTCACCATGACGGCGCTGGCCTGGGGTCTGCTCAGCTACGGCGTGCTGCTGTGGTTGCCGGGAGAGCTCATCGCGGAAGGCCGCAACATGGGCGTAGCCGCCGCGATCATTGCCCGCTCGACTTTCATCTCCGTCCCCGTGGTCGCGCTGGCGGCGCTTCTCTACTCGCGCTGGAGCACCAAGGGTGCGCTGCTCGTCATGGTAGGCATTTCCGCGGCCGGCCTCCTCGCCGTGGTGTTGCGTCAGGGCGGCCTGCCCGCGGCGGCCGATCCGGTCATCGCGCTCACGCTGCTCATCGTCGGCTCGACGGGAGTCATCTCCATATTGCTTCCCTACACCGCCGAGAGTTATCCCTTGCGCATCCGGGGCCGCGCCACGGGGTGGGTGGCCGGCGTCAGCAAGAGCGGTGGCCTCATCTGTCAGGGTCTCGGCAGCCTTGCGCTGGTGCCCGCGATGGGCACGGCAGCGGTGGCGACGGCCGTGCCGGTGGTGCTCGGTCTGGCGCTGCTTGCGCTCTACGGACACGAGACTCGCGGCCGCGATCTGCGGGTGCTCGAGACGGTGGGCTGAAGAAGTCAGCGGGCGAATCGCGTCACGTTTGTCACTCCTATCGTACCCATGAGCCGCGCTAGCGTGTAGCCCAGACAACGGCTGCCTGCAGAGGTATTGAATTCATGAGCAGTTTCGAGTCCGCCGTGCAGCGCAAAGAGACGGGATACGCTCCGGTCAATGGCTTGAGCATGTACTACGAGATCGCCGGCGAGGGGGAGCCGCTGATCTACATTCCGGCCGCCTTCGCCTTTGCAGGCCTCACCGAATTTCCACAGCTCGCAAAACGCTGGCGCGTCGTGCAGGTCGATCTGCAGGGGCACGGCCGCACGGCCGACATCGATCGTCCGCTCAGCTTCGAGCAGCATGCCGAGGACGTCGTTGCCCTCATGCGGTATCTCGAGATCGGGCGCGCGCACCTGTTCGGCTGGAGCTATGGCGGCCTGGTTGCGATGCTGATTGCGATGCGCCATCCCGAATGCGTACACCGCCTTGCGACGTATGGCACCTTGTTCGGCGCGCCGGGAGAGGCGATCAGGCCCGACAAGCTCGGCCCCGGCGTCGAGGCATCGCCGGATGCGCCCAGCCATCAATTTTCGCGCGACCAGTACAAGCGCGTGGCGCCCGATCCGGATCACTGGCCAGTCATCTGGAAGAAGGTCAACGATCTCGCTCCTCAGGGATTCACGCCAGAGGAGATCGCATCGGTGAAGAATCGCGTTCTCGTAGCGTTGGGTGACAATGACTTCATCCGGCTGGAGCATGCGCTCTATGCCTACTCGGCAATCCCGAACGCCGAGCTGGCAGTCATCCCGGATGCGACGCACTTCCTGCTCTACGATCGGCCCTGGAAACTGGAGCCCATCCTCACCGAATTCTTCGCGGCGCCGGTCGAGCGGCTGCCCTTCGGAACCATTGCAACCGGCTACCATCCCGGCAGGACGCGATGAGGCGCGGTCTCGCGCCGAGGAGGTGGCGGGCCAGAGCTGGGTGAGTCAATGGTGTACGTGCATGCGTGCCAGCCACGGAGCGAGATCGACCCTCCAGATGTTGTCCTGACCGTCGTTCCAGCTCTGCATCTGACGCAATCCGCTTTGGCTCGAGTCGACGGTCTTCGGATACTCGGGCGGCACGACATGGTTGCTGGTCAGGTATAGGGTGTGTCCATCCGGACCGAGGCGCAGCTCGATGATGCCGCCCAGGCTGTTCACGGCCGGATCGAGGGGGATCGCCCTACCCCAATGTCCGTCCGTGCGAAATGCGACGAAGGCATAGGATTGATGCGGCGGAGCCGGCGGCCGGGCGGAGCCGAACACGATGAACGATTGGTCGGGCGCAACCGCCGGATCGAAACCGCCGTACCGGTCCGCAGTCGGAGGCAACAGCTCGGGCGTCCGGTACTGGCCTCGTTTGAATTGTGAGTAGAAGAGCTGAAAACGGCCCCCCGGTCCGGTCGCCGCCATGAAGTAGAGGCTGCCATCGGCGGCGATCGCCGGGCTGAAAGTGGAGTCCAAGCGATTGACGGTAGCGGGCAGAAGCACCGGTGCGCTCCAGCCATCGCCCTGCCGGTCGACGCGCCAGAGGTGGCCGCCGCGACCTGCATGGAGCTGTCCGCCCCAATGGCCATCGATGGGCTTGTCGCTGCCGTCTATCGGACGGCTGGAGGCGAAGATGAGATACGACCCGTCGGGGGCCATCGCCGGCTCGAGGTCGCGCCAGTGGCCGGAGAACGGCGCAATCTGCGGCTGTGACCAGCGGCTGCCGGCGAGGTGCGACTCCATGATGGCGTAATCCTCGCCATTGGCGCGGAAGAAGTAGACGGTCCGGCCATCGGGGGTGAAGGTCGCGGCAGCATCGTTCGCCGGTCCCGAGATGACACCAGGGCCGAATATCGTCGGTGCATCGCCTGCTTGCGCCTGCGTGCCGGCCGCCTGCGCCAGCCCGAGAATTCCCATGGATACCGAAACGGCACCGATTGCCCGCCAGATCGAATGTCGCCTCACGTTCTCACTCCGGTAGTCGGGCGGGATGCCGCCATGCCGCTGGGAGCGGCGCCGCAGACGGTACGGAAGCTACCGCCGCCTTGCCGTGAGTTTGTGACGACAGGCACGGCTCCGTGACGAGCGGAGCAGCGGCAGTGACGAGCGGTCTCAAGGAAGACCCAGCGCCTTGCGGGCCTGGGCACGGAAGCGGCGGCTCAATCCAACTCGCGTGCCGTCGCGCAGCACCAGCTCAGCGTTACCGTTGAAAAGAGGATGCACCTCGTGCACGCGCTCGACATTCACGATCACACCGCGATGCACACGCATGAAGAGAGCAGGGTTGAGCATGCGCTGCAGCTCCTGCAGAGTCTCCCGGTGCACGTATGTCGTCTTGCCTGCGTGGATGTGCACGTAGTTGCCGTTGGCACTGATCCAGTCGATGTCGCTCGCCGCGATGACCCGGATGTGCTCTCCCACATGCACGCTCAACCGCTCCAGCCAGCCGCTCCCGCCTGCAGGGGGTGGTCCCGGCTTGGCCGGCACCGCCGTCGCGCCGCGCCACTGCCGGCGCACGCGCACCATCATCTGGTCGAAGCGATCCTGGTCGATTGGCTTCAGCAGGTAATCCACCGCGTTGGCGTCGAACGCCTGCAGCGCATGTTGTGCATAGGCGGTGGCGAACACCACCATGGGCAACGCGTCCGGTTTCAGCTCGTGCAGGAGCCTGAAGCCGTCGACGTCCGGCATCTGGATGTCGAGGAAGATCAGGTCGGGCTTCAGGGTTTGTACGGCCTGCATGGCCTCCGCTGCATTGCTGCATTCGCCTGCTATCGTGACGTCAGGATGCGACTCCAATGCCTGGCGCAGCGCGAGACGCGCAAGCATCTCGTCATCGACCAGCAGCGCTCGAATCAACGATGCTTTCATGATGCGCATTCCGTGACACGCTCGGCTGCCGCGGCCTGAAACGGCAGGCGTAGATCGGCCCTCGTACCGCCACCCTCGAGCGCCTGCATCCGAAGCGATGCCGCCCCGCCGAAAAGCTTCTCCAATCGCGCGCGGGTGTTACCGAGCCCAACACCCTCCACGATGCCGCTGGAGGGGAGCCCGAGTCCGTCATCCTCCACCGCCAGGCGGAGCTCGCCGCCTTCGCGCCGGGCGAGGATGCGCAGACTGCCCCGCGAGACCTTTGCCAGCAGGCCGTGATGGAGGGCATTTTCCACCAGCGGCTGCAGGATCATGCTGGGCACTTGCGCAAGCAACGTCTCATCCGCCACCTCGAATTGGATGTCGAGCCGGTCGCGAAAGCGCACCCGCTGGATCTCGAGGTAAAGACGGACGAACTCCAGCTCGCGCGCCAGCGGCAGGAGCTGCACGTGATGCTCCTCCAGGGTGAGCCGCAGCAGGTCGCTCAGGCGCGCGATCATCTTGCGCGCCTGCATCGGGTCCGCGAGCGCGAGCGCCGAGATCGCATTGAGCGTGTTGAAGAGGAAGTGCGGTTGAATCTGTGTCCGCAAAGCCTGCAGCTGCGATTGGGCGAGTTGTGTCTCGAGCTCCGCCCGGCGGATGCGCTCTTCCCGCAGCCGGCGCGTCGACTCGAGCCCGCGCAGCACCACCAATACAACCCAGTACGTCACGAAGGCGAGGTGGAAGCTCGCCACGATCTCTCCCCGCATGTACTGGCCGAGGGTATGAACCGCCGGCGTCCGCGGGCCGCACAGCTCCCAGTAGAGAGAGATGCGCGCGACCGACTGGCCGAGAGCGATCGCCAGGCTCGCCGGGAAGTGTATGAGGCAGAAGCGGCCCCAGCCGCGGCTCGCCGTGTACCGGCCGAGGCGGGAGATCAGCGGCACCAGCAGCATCCAGAGCCAGAAGCTGGTCAGGTGCCACAAGACCATCCTCGTCCAGGTAGGCGGACGGCCTTCGCTCAGCTCCGAGAGGCCGGCGCTCACCGCGTACGAGAGCGCGAGCAGCGTCCAGAAGCCGAACGCGAGCGCGTGCGATTTCGGGCGAGAAACAGGGGTGATTGCGGACACGGAAGGTATTGGCCGCGGTGTTGAGGATAGCTGTTGGGCGAAAGATCTCAGGACCCGAGGAATGTCCGATAAGCCGGATTGGCCGTCTCGTCGGCGTAGGCGTAGTGCAGCTCGTTCAGATGCTGCAGGAAGTCGGTGCGCTCGGCCGCGGGCACTTGGATGCCGGCGAGCACGCGACCGTAGTCGGAGCCGTGGTTGCGGTAGTGGAACAGACTGATGTTCCAGCGCCCGCCCACGGCCTGCAGGAACTTGAGCAGCGCTCCCGGGCGCTCCGGGAACTCGAAGCGGTAGAGCAGCTCGTCGCGGATGCCGCGGGCGCGCCCACCGACCATGTAGCGCACGTGGAGCTTGGCCATCTCGTTGTCGGTCATGTCGGTGACCGTATAGCCGGCTTCGCGCAGGGCACGCACCACCGCCTGCTTCTCCGTCCGCCCCTGGGCGAGCCCAAAGCTGACGAAGATCTGCGCCGCCTGCTCGCTCTCGTAGCGATAATTGAATTCGGTGACATTGCGATTGCCGAGCACTTCGCAGAAGTTGAGGAAGCTCCCGGGCCGCTCCGGGATGGTGACCGCGAGCAGCGCCTCGCGCTCGCCGCCGAGATCGGCGCGCTCCGCGACGTGCCGCAGGCGGTCGAAGTTGATGTTGGCGCCGCTGTTGATGGCAACCACGCGCCGGTCGCGCCAGCCCTCGCGGGCGACGTACTTCTTCAGGCCGGCCACCGCCAGCGCGCCGGCCGGCTCGACGATGGAGCGGGTGTCCTCGAACACGTCCTGGATTGCAGCGCAGATCTCATCGGTATCGAGCAGGACGATCTCATCGATGTGCGCGCGGCAGAGCGAGAAGGTCTCTTCGCCCACCCGCTTGACTGCGACGCCGTCGGCGAAGATGCCGACTCTGTCGAGCGTGATCCGCCTGCCCGCCTTCAGCGACTCGTACATCCCGGCGGCATCCTCCGGCTCCACCCCGATGATCCTGACGTTGGGATAGAGATACTTCACGTACACCGCGATGCCGGCGATGAGCCCGCCGCCGCCCACCGGCACGAAGATCGCATCGAGGCTGCCGCCGGTCTGGCGCAGGAGCTCCACCGCGATCGTGCCCTGACCCGCGATCACGTCCGGATCATCGAACGGATGGACGAAGATGAGATTGCGCTCCCGCGCGAGCACGAGTGCCCGCTCGAGCGCCGTATCGTAGTCATCACCGTGCAGTACGACCTCGCCGCCGAGATCGATGACGGCCTGCACTTTGATCTGCGGTGTCGTACGCGGCATGACGACCACCGCCGGGATGCCCCGCCGCCGCGCCGAAAGGGCGACGCCCTGCGCGTGATTCCCGGCCGAGGCACACACCACTCCGCGCTTCGCTGCCGCATCCGAGAGATGAGCGATGCGGTTGTAGGCGCCCCGCAGCTTGAAGGAGAAAACCGGTTGCAGATCCTCGCGCTTGAGCAGCACGTGGTTGCCGAGCCGGCGCGACAGGCGCGGGGCCTCTTCCAGGGGCGACTCGATCGCGACGTCGTAGACGCGAGCCTTGAGAATCCGCTCGATGTAGGGGCTGGCCATCGCCGCGAGCTTAGCGAATTCCAGCAGGCTGCGGCGACTCTGCAGGCAGCGGGGCGCCGCAGGAGCCGGGCCCCCGCGGCGGGTCAATGCCGCTCGGGACCGCCCTGCGGCCGCTCCACGATGGGCGGTTTCTTCGCGCCGGCGCTCTGGCGGGCATTCATCAGAGCTGCCTCTGTTTCCGACGGTGGGACTGCCGGCAGCTCCACTACCCGGAATGGCGGCCGATCGGGGTATTTCTGCAGCAGCAGCGGCATGGCCACGTTGTAGACGGGCGTTCCCGAGCTGGTGCGTCCTTCCAGCGCACCGTGGTGCGCGTGGCCATGAAAGACGACATCGACGGGGTGGCGGTTGAGCGGCTCCTCGAGCCGGCTCGTGCCGAGATAGGGCAGGATCTCGAGCGGCTCGCCCTCGACCGTGCCGCGCACGGGCGAATAGTGCAGCAGCGCGATCCGTTGTCGGGTCCGCAGCCGCGCCAGTGCCCCTTCGAGCTTCATGGCCTCATCCATTGCCTCCTGCACGAAGCGCTTGGTCGCCTGCTCGCCCCAGGCACCGAGCGTGCCGCGGCCGAAGCCGCCGGAAAAGCCCTTGGCGCCCGCTATTCCGAGGCCGCCGATCTCGTACGCCTCACCGTCCAGAACCTTGACACCGGCATCCGTGAGGATCCGGCAGACGTCCTCCTGCTGGCCTGACTCGTAGTCATGATTGCCGAGGACCGCGATCACGGGGATGCGCACGGCGGCGTTGAGCTCCTTCGCCAGGATCACGGCCTCCTCGCGCAGGCCGTAGTCAGTGAGATCGCCGCAGAGGAGCAGCAGATCGGCGTGATCGTTGACGGGCGCAAGGAGCGGCTGCAGCGCTCCGTGCGAGCTTTTCTTTACGTGCAGATCTCCGGCTGCGGCCAGGCGCATCGCTTGCTTACTCTCCTCGGTAGGTCTGTCACGGAGCAATCCGCATGCCGCCGAGCGACGAGCCTCAGGGAAAGCTCGACGAGCTCGCCCACGCGTTCTATCTGCGCACGCTGGCCCTGCTCGCGGATGCCGGCGTCCCCTTCCTCGTGGGCGGTGCATATGCCCTGAACTACTACACCGGCATCGAGAGACACACGAAGGACTTCGATCTCTTCGTGCGGCGCGAGCACTATACGGATGTCGAGCGCGCGCTGGCTGCCGCCGGCATCGCGACCGAGCTGACGTTCCCCCACTGGCTCGGCAAGGCGAGCTGCGAGCATGGCGCCATCGATGTGATCTTCAGCTCCGGCAACGGGCTGTCGCAGGTCGATGCGGCCTGGTTCGAGCACTCCGTCGTCGGACCGGTGCTCGGAGTCGAGGTGCGCATCTGTCCCCCCGAGGAGATGATCTGGTCCAAGGCCTTCATCACCGAGCGCGAGCGTTACGATGGAGCCGACGTCATGCACCTGCTGCTCGCCTGCGCCGAGCGCCTCGACTGGCAGCGCCTCCTCGGGCGCTTCGATGGCAACTGGCGTGTGCTCTTCTCGTACCTGGGGTTGTTCGGGTTCGTGTACCCATCCGAGCGGGCTCGCATTCCCGCATGGGTGATGCGCGATCTCATCGAACGATTGAGCCGCGAGCTGCATGCGCCGCCCTCACCGCGCCGGGTCTGTCAGGGGACGCTCCTCTCACGGGAGCAATACCTCACCGATGTCGGACTCTGGGGATTCGAGGACGCGCGGCTCACCGTGGCCGGCTCCATGACGGTCGAAGAGGTTGCGCACTGGACGCGAGCAATCGAGGACGGCGGTTAGGGGTGGTACATTCCGCCCATGACATCGAGCAGGGCGGCGCCAAAGCCGCAGGGTGAGTGCGCACCGATCGGCCGACTGTTGCGCCAGTGGCGCACGGCGAGGCGAATGAGCCAGTTGGACCTTGCGCTCGAAGCCGGAGTGTCGGCGCGGCATCTGAGTTATATCGAGACCGGGAAATCACGGGCGAGCCGGGAGACGATCGGCAGACTCGCCGATGCGCTGGGAATGCCCCTGCGTGAGCGCAACACGCTGATTCTCGCCGGCGGCTTTGCGCCGCAATTCTCCGAGACCCCGCTTCTCACGCCGGCACTCGAGCGCATGCGCGAGGCGATCGAGCTGATTCTGCGCCACCAGGAGCCCTATCCGGCATTCGTCGTCAGCCGTCATTGGGAGGTGCTGCTCGCGAACGAGGCGGCGATGCGGATGAACGGGTTCCTGTTGCAGGGCCGGCCGATGCGGCACGGTAATCTCCTCCATCAGGTGTTCGATCCGGAGGATTTCAGGCCCGTCATCGTCAATTGGGACGACGTGGCCGGCCGCTTCATCCGTCACCTTCACGAAGAGATTGCAACCGTGCCCACGGACGAGGTGTCACGGCGGTTGCTCGAGGAGTTGCTGACCTACCCGGGCGTGCCTTCGCACTGGCGCGCGCGCGACATGGCCAGTGAGCCCAGTCCGGTTCTCAATCTGGTGTTCCGCAGTCCTGGCGGGGAGCTGCGCTTCTTCGAGACGATGACGACCTTCATCGGTCCCAGGGATGTGACGCTCGAGGAGCTGCGGATCGAGTGCTCCTTTCCGGCGGACGCGCACACGGCCGCGGTATGTGAGCAGCTGCGGGCGCGTTAGCAGGCCTGGTGGACCCTCACGTGGCGGATATGACCTCGGAGGTAATTGCGCCCCAGAGTGGCCCCACTATCTTTGCGCGAGGCACCCTACACTGGAGATGACGATGCGGCTATCACGCTGGAGTTGGGTAATCTGCGCGCTGTTGATCGCGGTTCAGGCACGGGCAGGGCAGGAAGTCGGCGACTATCGGGGGCTGCCTCGGGACCTCGCTGCCGCTGCGACGGCTTATGATCTCGCGCAAATCAGAGCCGACCGCTCCGAGCTCGAAAGGCTCCTCGCCGATGACTACACGCTGGCGGGCACCAATGGGAAGAATGAGACCAAGGCGCAGGACATAGCCGAATCCGTGGCGCCGGGACGCAAGACTACGGACGTCGCCATCAGCAAGCAGGTGCGCAAAACCTGGGCTGACGGTGCCGTGCTCGGGGGGATAGTCGACGTCAAAGGGCTCGACCGAGGCCGGGCATTCGTGATGCGGGCTCGCTTCGTCGATGTCTGGGCGAAACGCAACGGCCGCTGGCAGGTGATCTTCACCCAGATCCACGATATCAGCGCAGGAAGGACTCCATAGCCTGCGCGACGGCTTCGGGCGCCGTCTCGAACAGCGAGGCTCCCCGCTCGGGCAGCTCGACGAGCCGCGCGCGCGCCGGCAGATCGCGCGCCTGTGCTGCGTTGGCTCCAACCTCATCGCGCAGACGCAGCACGAGAAGTGGCATGGAGAGCTGTGCGAGCCGCGCGCGTAACGAGTAGGTACGTTCCGCCGCGACAGCCGCGGCGGCCGGTCCCGCGTTGCGTAATCGCTCCGCCAGCACGCCGCTCACGGTCTCGAGCGATGCGCCTGGTCCGCAGTACGCTACGGCTCGACCCCATTCCTCGAGCAGGTGGCTGCCGTCCGCGGCTGGGGCCGGTAGTAACGGGTCCGTCGCGCCCGCGGCGGGCGGCGGCGGCGAGACCAGCACCAAGCGCCGCACTTGCTCCGGCCGCGCCGCCGCCAGCTCGGCGGCAACGAGCGCACCGAAACGATGGCCCAGCAGGTCGATCTGGCGCAGCCGCATGGCGTCAAGAAAATCGCCGATGGCTGCGGCGTGCTCCGCGACGCCCGCCCGCGCAGGGGGCGGATCGGAATCCCCAAAGCCGGGCAGGTCGGGAGCGAAAACCGAGCGCCCGGCCCCCGCGACCGCCAGGAAACGCTGGAAGGTGCGCCCGGAGAGAGGACTCGAATGCACGCAGAGCAGGGGAGTCCCCTCCTCGAAGCCACCGCCCGAAGGGATGGCATTGTGGACGTGCAGTTGCCCGTAACGGCATTCGAAATAGCCCCGGCGGACGCGAGGGCTTGCTGGCGCTTTCCCAGGGGAGGGACGGCGGGAGGGGTTTTCTTTTGGCATGGTGGCAACCGGGATTGTGCCGCAGTGGCAGTTCGGGTTTAAGCTATTCGCATGGTCCGGACCTTCGTGAAGTCCCTGGCTCTGCTCGCGATGCTCCTCGCGCTGACCGGTTGCGGCCTTGCCGAGACCGGCGCCACCGCAGCGGCCGGCGGCGCCTCTGCTGCGCAGCAGGCCAAGCAGGCCAAGGACACCGAGGAGAAGCTCCAGCAGCAGATCAATGCCGCATATCAGCAGGATGCCGCGCGGCGGAAAGCCGCGGAGGCTCAAGCTCAGTAGAGAGGTGGATCCATGCGCAACCTCGAAGTCAGGATCAGGCGTACACCGGCGACGGCCGGAGACTTCGAGGTGGCTCCTGGTGAAGTGCCTCGTCTGACCAATGGCGGCATCCTCTGCCGCGCGCGCTGGCTCTCGGTCGATCCATTCACCTGCGCGCCTCCCAGTAACGGCATACGCGTGAGCACCGGTCCGCAGCCGGGCGATGTCGTGCCGGCGCTGGGCGTCTGCGAAGTGCTGGAGTCCCGCCACGATGTCTTCGCGGTCGGACAGCATGTCGTTCTCGAGTGCGGGATGCGCGAGCTTTTCGTATCGAGCGGGCAACACGTGTGTGCTCTGCATCCCGGTCAGTCGCCTGCCTCCACAGCGCTCGGCCTGCTCGGGCCTGCGGGCATGGCTGCCTATTTCGGGCTGCTCGACCTTGCCGGCTTGCGCAGGGGTGAGACGGTGCTGGTATCCGGCGCGGCGAACGTGGCCGGCGCCATGGCCGGCCAAGTGGCGAGAATCAAAGGCGCCCGCGCGGTCGGCATCGGCAGCTCGCGCGAGAAGTGCGATTGGGCTACCCGGCATGCACGCTTTTCCACATGCGTTCATGACCGCGCGGAAAACATAGGAACCCGGCTGCGCCAGCTGGCACCGCATGGCTTCGAGGTTTACTTCGACAACGCCGGCGGCGAGCTGCTCGAGCTCGTGCTGTCAGGCCGCCATGTTGCTCCGGGTGGCCGTGTCGTTCTCAATAGCGTCCGTCAGGATGATCCGGCCGAAATGCTGCGGCGCGCGGGCTACGCCCCGGGTGAGATCAGCGTGCTGCGGTTGAATGCCGCCGACTACGAGCACCGCCGCGGCGAGTTTCTGAAAGACGCCATCGCCTGGTACGGTGCGGATCGGCTGGTGTGTCGCGAAGACATTGCCGAGGGGCTGGAGAACGCGCCAGCGCACCTGATGAAAGCCATGCGCGGCGAGAGCTTCGGGCGCCCGCTGATCAAGGTTTGAGCAGGGACTCGCCGCTCACGCGGCGAGTCCGTGCTCGGACTGCTACTTGCGCCGGGCCGGTTTGCGAGCCGAGCGCTTCGCCGACTTCGTCGCTGCGGCCTTGCGGACGCTGCCCCTGCCGGCTGACTTTTTCCGGGCGCTGCGCTTTGCGGCGGGTCGCTTCTTCGCCTTCGCTGCCGCCCGCTTCGCCGGGCGCGCCGCCGCCTTCCGTGCAGCGGGTCGCTTCGCTGCCGCCTTCTTGCCCGCGGCCGGGCGCCTCTTCGCCGGTGCTGCTTTCGCAGTAGCGGCCGGCTGCGCGGCCTTCGCGGTGGCGGCGGGTTTCTCAGCCGGCGGACTCGCTGCCGCGCGCTGTTTGGCCAGCTCGTGTACCGCGAACGCGCCGCCCTGCGGATCCAGGATCTGCGCGACGCGACTGCCGCCCGGAACCTCCATCGGACCCTGGGTCACCTTCCCGCCGGCCGCCTTGGCAGCGGCGGCCGCGCGATCGACGCTGGCGACGGTGATGTAGGTCAGCCAGCACGGTGGCTTGGAAGCATCCATCAGCTTGTAGACGCCGGCGACCTGGGTGCCGCCATGCTCGACGAGCTGGTAGGTGCCGTCGGGGCCCATGTCATGCGCGGGTCCACGACTCCAGCCGAAGAGCTCAGAGTAGAACGCCAGCGCGCCCTGCTGGTCGCTCGTGGAGAGCTCGTGCCAGGAGAAACCAGTCGGTGGACCGCCTGCAGGGGGCGGCCCCCCGGGCGTGAAGATCGCGAATGCGGCGCCCTGCGGATCCGCCAGCACCGCGAACCGGCCGATGCCCGGGATGTCGGCCGGCGCTTTCAGCACCTTGCCACCCAGGCGTTGCGCGTCGGCCGCGGTGGCATCGACGTCGGGCGTACCGATGTAGACGAGCCAGCTCGGCGGGGCGCCGGCGCGGCGCGCATCTTCCGGCTGGGCCATGAGGCCACCGGTCTGCGTCTTGCCTGCCATCCACAGGGTGTAGTCGGGCATTCCGGACGGCTGGGTCTTCCACGGCAGGACCTTGGAATAGAAGGTGCCCGCGCCCTGCGGGTCGGTCGTCATCAGCTCGTGCCAGACGAATCGCCCCCGAATCTCAGCGTTGCTCATGTGAGGTTGCCTCTTCTTGACGAGCGGCGTCGGATCTAACTCCCTACATTGTGCACTGATGCGCGTTGCAGTTCCATGTCTGTGAAGAGTCACACCACGCCGACGAAGTCCCCCTCGAAGCCGGCGACTCGCTGGGCGTCGTAGACCAAGTGGGCGGCCAGCGTCAGGCGGGCGCGGCCGCGACGCACGAGCACGCTGCGGAATCGCTCCCAGGCGAGCTCATCGGCGAAGCGGCAGACCGCGTCGAAGTCTCCGGGGATGGGGCGCTCGTATTCCATGCTGCTGCGCTGAATCACCAGCCGCGCACCCAGTCCCGCGCGCGCAACCCGCAGGTGCAGCAGCGCCCAGCAGGAAAGGGTGGCCAGCGCGGCGGCGCTGCCCCCGAAAACGGTCTCGTTGTGATTGAGATTCGGCGCAAGTGGCGCCGAGAGCTGCACCCGCTCGGGAGTAGCCATCTTCACCCGCACGCCCATCGCGGCGGAGAGCGGGATCTGTTCGTGCAGATAACGCTCGAGGACCCTTTCCGGGGAATCGGATGAGATTGCGCTCACGTGTTCCTCGGACGCGACTGCCCGCGCCTGGACCGAACGGCACGCAGCCGCTGTCGCGTGGCTACCAGCTTCCGCTATTCGGCATCGATTTCCACGGCTCGGCGGGCGGAAGCGGCGCGCCGCGCTGCAGCAGCTCGATCGAGATCTGATCGGGTGAGCGCACGAACGCCATATGCCCGTCCCGGGGTGGGCGGTTGATCGTCACCCCGTGATCCTTCAAGCGCTGGCAAGTGGCGTAGATGTCGTCCACTGCGTAGGCGAGATGACCGAAGTTGCGCCCGCCGGCGTAGGCCTCGGGGTCCCAGTTGAAGGTGAGCTCGACCTGCGCCGACTCGTCACCGGGCGCGGCGAGGAAGATGAGCGTGTAACGGCCCTGCGGGTATTCGTTGCGCTTGAGCTCCACGAGGCCGAGCGCATCGCAATAGAAGCGCAGCGATGCGTCGAGGTCGGCCACCCGGACCATGGTGTGCAGGTACTTCACGGCGCCTCCTTCAGAACATCTCGGACGGGCCCGGCGGCTTGATGTTCACCTTGTACCGCGAGGCGATGAACTCGCCGGTGATCATCTCCTCGTAGCTCTGGCCCGGTCCGACCATCGGATAGACACCGGCGTCCGGATCGATCATCACCTCGAGGAAGGCCGGACCGGCGAAGCCGATGAATTCCTCGACGACCCGCGGTACGTCCTCCTTGCGTTCCAGCCGCACTGCATAGGGGAACCCGTCGGCTTGCGCAGTGCGGACGAAGTCCTTCTTGTGCAGCGACTTGTCGCTCGCCGACAGCCGCCCCTTGAAGAAGAGCTTCTGCCACTGCTTGACCATGCCGTCGCCGAAGTTATTGAGTACGACGACCTTGATGGGCAGGTCATACGTGGTCACGGTCTCGAGCTCGCCGATGTTCATGCGGATGCTCGAATCGCCATCGATATCGATCACCAGGCGGCGGGGATTGGCGATCTGCGCGCCGATGGCGGCCGGTAGGCCGAAGCCCATGGTGCCCATGCTGCCCGAGGTCAGCCACAGTCGCGGCTGGCGGAAATCGCAGTACTGCGCCGCCCACATCTGGTGCTGACCGACGCCGGTGCAGATGATCGCCTCGCCACCGGCGTGCCGGTTGATCTCCTCGATCACGTAATACGGCTGGATCAGCGCACTGGCGCGGTCGTAATTCATCGCATAGACGCGCTTCAGCTCGGCGAGCTCCGCATGCCACTGCCGATAGTCGGGCCGGACATCCCCGCGCTGCCCCGCGGCGGTCAGCCGCTCGAGCGCTTCGCTCAGCAGTCCAACATGACTCCAGTGCGCGCGCTTGACCTTGTTGACCTCGGCCCGATCGATGTCCAGGTGCGCGATGCGCTTCGCATTGCGCGCGAACTTCGCCGGGACGCCGGCCACGCGATCATCGAAGCGCGAGCCGACGGCGATCAGGAAGTCGCAATCCTCCACGGCATAGTTGGCGAACGCGGTCCCGTGCATGCCCAGCATGCGCATCGACAACGCCCGGGTCGTGTCC
>DASRDO010000064.1:0-39743 GCA_035652555.1 Steroidobacteraceae bacterium
GTCACGATGTTGTATTCGGAGCTCAGGCCCTGGACGGTGATCTTCTGACCCTCGCCGCCCGTCGTGCGTGAGACCGTGATGCCGGGCAGGTGCTCGAGGGAGTCCGCGACATCGGCATCCGGGAAGCGGCCGAGCTCGGTCGAGTCGATCGAATCGAGCATGACCGGGGCGAATTCCTTGGTATCGAGCGCCTTCTCGAGATCCGCCCGGATGCCGGTGACGATCACCTCATGGAGCTGCTCCGAGGAGCTGCCGGACACGTCGGCCGCCTGGACATTCGCAGCAGGAGCAGGATCCGCCGTAGCGGCATCGGCCGCGTGCCCGGCCGCCGGCCCGGCCAGCTGCAGAGCGAGGAGGAGGCTGCAGGCGCCGACTGCGGCCGCAGAGTCGGGGTACATCTTCATGTTACGGTGCCTTCTTCTGGTGTTTGCGGATCGCAGGCCCGCGAGTAACGAGAGAGAACGTGTCGGATGTGGTGAATGACGAGATCCGTCATTCGCATGCGTATCTTCCCGGCTCGCACCGCGGCGTGAGCCGCGGGCAGATACTGGGAGAGGAGCGTGAGGGGCGGGGCGCCGCTCTCGAAGGTAGTGCGCAGACGCCCGAGGGCCGCGACCACCGTCGGATCCGGCCAGTAGTAACGGATGCGGTCGCTCAGGCTGTACTGCAGCTTGAGATCGAGCGCTGCGCCGCTGCCGTGGTAATACTTGCGCCAGTGCCGCGGGTCGGCATGCATGGCCTTCAGGATCGTGGTGCGCACGTTGGCGGTGCGCGCCTCGCCGCGCCATTCGTGCTCGATGCTGTCCAGCGCCCACACTGCCTCGCGCAGGGCGAAAGTGACCGCGGGACCTACCTTGAGGATCGCGAAGTGATCGCGCACCAGGGCCCTGAGGGCCGCTTCCGTCTGGTAATCGGTGGAGTGTGCCTCGAACACGATGTTGGGCAGGTCGCCGAGACAGCCGCTGAGGCGCTGCGCTCTTTCCGGCCGATAGTCGATGACCCGGTCGTGATCGAACTCGACGCCGGGCTGCACCACGAGACCCATGACGCGATCCCAGGCGCTCTGCAGGTCCTGGCTCACGAATGCCGAGCGATGCGCGGCGACCGTTGCGAGCGCCGCGCGCGGCTCGGTGACGGCGAGCTCGTGCAGATCCTCCTGGGCGCCACCGGGTACGGGGACCTCCGTGCCGACCACGTAGACCGGTGGCTCGCCGCCGGATCCGCGCCACGCAGCCTCGGCATGGCTGCAGAGCGTGGCCGTCCGCTCAGCCACGATCTCATCGCAGAGCACCGGCGGGTCACCCGCGCACGACATCGAGCAGTCGAGGTGAATCTTGCGATAGCCCGCTTGGACGTACTCACGCACCATGACGCCCGCGCGCGCGAGCGCCTCGTGAGCCGGCAAGGACTGCCAGGCGTTCGGGCCCAAATGGTCGCCGCCGAGAAGGACACGCTCGCGCGCCAGCCCGCTCTCGTCCGCCAGCCCCAACACGAGATCGCGGAATTGCGCCGGCCGCAGTCCCGTGTAGCCGCCATCCTGATTCACCTGATTCGAGGTGGCTTCGATCAGCGCGTAACCGTCCACGGCGCGCGCGTGATCGAGCGCGGCCCGCAGTGCCAGCGGATGCGCCGAGCAGACGGAGTAGATCCCGACGGCCTCGCCGTGCCGATGGCGTCGGACCAGGTCGAGGAGGGCCTTCACGTCGCCTCCTCGGGCTCGATGGCAAGCAGGGCCGCCGCGGCGAAGGCCAGCACGATGCCGGTGATCTTGAGCGGCTCGGGGACCAAACCTAACAGCGCGAGAGCGAGCAGCGCGGTGATGAGAGGTGCCCCGGCATTGGTGAGCGGTGAGACGACGATCGCCTTGCCGTAGCGCAAGGCGTAGACCAGCGTGAGTGCGCCCACCGAGTTGAGTATCTGGGTGGCGGCGGCGAGGTAGGGCCCCTCGAGGCCGTAGTTGATCGGCTGCGAGAAGTCGGTCATCCACAGCGCGACCGGCACCAGGGTGAGCCCCATGAGCGTCATGTAGAAGAAAATTCCTTCAGCGCTCATGCTGCGATTGGCGAGCTTGATGAAGAAGGCCTGCACGCCCCAGGCCGCGAGGATGATGAGCGAGTAGAGGAACCAGGCGACGCCGTGGCCGGTCAGTCCCTGGCCCGGTTGGTAGTCGAAAAGTGGCAGGGCGGCCAGGGCGAGGACGATCCCGACCGCACCAATGAGGGTGGTGCGCTCCTGCAGCCAGAGGAGCGACATCGCGATCGTCACGACCGGCGAGAGCGCGATCAGCGGGAAGATGAGATAGGTGGGGCCGGTATGGACCGCGTGGAAGAGGAGCATCTGTCCGCCCGCACCCGTGAGTCCGATCAGGGCGCCGAGCAACACCGACCGCCGGTCGGTCGGCAGCTTCCATCCGCTGCGACCGAGAGCAAAGAGCGCGGGCGGGATCATGGTGAGCGCCCACACCACGTAGATGAGTGTCTCGGGGAAACCGTGCTCCGCCGGCATTCCTGCAAACGCGCCCCACACGCCCCAAAAGAGCGTCGTGACGAGCGCGTAAAGGAGTCCTGCGCGGCGGCTCACCGGCAGAACCTGCGCCAACGGTCGGTTCAAGGTCCCCCTCACCCGGAATCAAAAGAAAGCTACGACCGAATCAGAACCCTGCTGATTATTTCGAGTACTTACGTATTGGTCAATACTCGCCAGGTGAACTTCTCAATACGAAAGCGTATATTGCTTAAATCGAAAGAGTACGAAAGAAATCCAGCCTACAACTGCTGCCAAAAACCGACCTTGTGTAACCTTGTGGATAGACCGGGATCGAAAGACATCTATGCACGACCCTCATCCCCGCGATGAAGCGGACGCCGCCTCACGCACGGCCGAGAGAGCGATGGAGCCGCGACTGCTGGTGGAAGAGCGGCGCCGGCGGATTTGCGATCTGCTGCAGGAAAGCGGCCGCGTCACGGTCGTGGCGCTCGCGCAGCGATTCGCCACTTCCGCGGTGACGATTCGCGCCGATCTGGCGGCGCTGGAACGGGCGGGCGCCGTCGTCCGCAGCCATGGCGGAGCTCTCTTGCCGCGCGACGGGCTCGATCAGCCGCTCACGGTAAAAGAGACACTCCATCACACCGAGAAGGTACGCATCGCGCGGCTCGCGGTCTCCCACATCCGCGACGGCGAGACCATCATTCTCGACTCGGGAACGACCACCGCGGAGATCGCGAAGCAGATCCGCGAGGCACCGCTGCAATCGATCAATGTCATCACCAACGCGCTCAACGTGGCCATGCTGCTCGCGAGCGCGCCGACGGTGCGGCTGATCATGCCGGGCGGAATCCTGCGGCGTGAGTCCAACTCCCTGTCCGGACACATCGGCGAGGCCGCCCTCGGGGAGCTCAGGGCCGACCGGCTGTTTCTCGGCGCCGATGCCATCGACCCCATGCTCGGGGTGATGACGCCGCACCTGCCGGAAGCGCAACTCAACCTCAAGATGATCGCGATCGCACGTCAGGTGGTCGCGGTGGCGGATTCGTCGAAACTCATGCGCCGCAACATCTCGGTCATTGCGCACGTCGAGCAGCTCGACATGCTCATCACCGACTCCGCGGCGCCACCCGCGGTAATCGATGAGCTTCGCCGCCGGGGAGTGGAAGTCCTTCTCGCCTGATCGTGCTGATCGGTCAGTGCGGCGCGCTGAGCCGCCGGAAGCTCGATGGCACAAACACAGAGGACATATAGCCGGTCGTCCGTACGTCGGCTTCCTTCTGGGAGGTCTTGCCGTCGAGGCCGGTCGCCACTACCCGAACGTGGTATTCGCCAGGTTCTGTCCACGTATGCGCGACACGCGAACCCTGTGCCGATACTCCATCGCCAAACGTCCAGTCGTAGGTGAGTACAGGCTCCGTGCCCTGCGTTCTGGCCGAGCAAACCAGCGCTGAGCCGGTCCGGCCGCTCTCGGGACACCGGATTTCGAAAGCCGGCGAGGATGCGGGGACACTGTCGTCGATTATCTTGAGCACACGAACGGAATGTGGCGGCAGCACCAGCCGCACCGTGCCCGCGGTTGCCGGCACCGAGGCCTGCGGCTCGAGGACATCCGTCAGCTTGTAAGTGTGCTCCGTGCGCAGTCCGAGATCAGTGAGCTTGATGACGTGCTGCGCCGGCCGCTCGGTCCAGTTGAAGACGGTCAGGATGCTCTGGCGCGCGGACTCCGGCAGGAAGAACACGCTCGGTTGCAGGTCGGCGGCCGAATAGCTCATCAGGTCCTGCGGAATCGAAGCCTTGCCGAGGCGGACCATGTCGATGAGGTCGCGGTTTTCGATGAGCGCGATCCGCTGCGGCGAGCCCTCGAGCGAGGTCAGGTTGTCTCCGATCTCGAGCATGCCGCCGGAAACCGCCGCGAGCGCCATGGACACCTGCGCTTCGCTCAGCGTCAGCGGCTGCTTCCCTTCGTGCCAGGTCTGGTCGGTGATCCTCTGCTCGGACACCGTGAAGGCATCCGGGTCGGAAACGAAGTAATTCCGGTCCATGTAGTAGCGGGCGGCGATCCCGGTGGCGGCATCGCGACTCGCCTCGAAGGCGTGGCCGGTGTCCTGCGAGATCCGGCCGTAGTCGACATAACCGACGGGATTCAGCATCGGGCTCCCGTCCTTGTCGAGGTATACCCCATCTCCGACGGCGTCGCGGATTACACTCAGGCCGATGCGCTGTGCCTCCATGGCCGTTGTGTGCGGCTTGTAGTAATAGCCTTCGATCGCGCTATCGTCCATGAAATCGAGCTTGATGTAGTGAATCCCCCACTCCCGCACGAGCGTGCGGTACGTCGTGCGCAGGTAAGCCTGGGCGCCGGGATTGGTGGTATCCAGCATGTAGAGCGGGTCCTTGCCGTCCACCACGTTACCGGCGTGGATGGGCTGGCCGCGTGCGTTTTTGATGAGCCAGTCCGGATGCTGTCGATAGATCGAGGAGCGCTCCGAGACTTCGAATGGCGCGGTCCAGATGCCCGGAGTGAGGCCGAGGCCGCGGACCCGGTATTCGAGTGGGCTCATGCCCTCGGGAAAAAGCGTCGCGTTGGCGCTGATGTACTCGCCGCGGGCGAACTGATAGCCCTCATCGATGTGGAAGAGGTCATAGCCGTATGACTTCAGGTGTTGCGCCTCCCAGGCGGCATTCGTCAGCGCCGCACCGGAGTTGAGCCCGAAGTAATACGCAGTCCAGCTCCACCATCCCATGAGAGGCGGCGCATCGACTCGCGCATGATGGATTTGCCGGATGAGATGGGCGTAGGTCTCGAGCTGGTCGTGATAGTCGCGGCTGACGCTGACGACGATCGTCTCCGAGTCCAGGCGCTCGCCGGGAGGCACCGGCAATGACAGAGTGACCCTGTCTGCCGCCGGCGAATCCGCCAGGGAGTTCTCCTCTTCCAGCTCCGTGGTCCCGGTCGAGTCCACCTGGTATTGATCGATGCGCCGCACGTGGCCAGCCGACGAGAGTTTCAGGCGCAGAACCGTCAGGAACCGCGTCGAGGTCAGCGCGCCGATGAAGAGGCTTGCATGGCTGTCGCGGTTGTAGATCAACTGGCTGCCGACGCCGCGAGCCATCCCGTGGTCGATCCGATCGAAGTCATGAATCCGCATCGCCGGCCGGTCTTCGCTGAAGCTGTCGGAGAGGACGCGGTCCGCCGTGACGCTCCCGCCGAGGTTGATGACTTGTCCATCGGATGCAGACACCAGCCGGATGGATTCCACATGGATGGGCCTACCGGTGGAGTTCACGACCGCTGCCCGCAGATCCGCGAATGGCTGGGTCGTGTAGAGGCGGAGCCAGTAAGTGAGGTTGGGTTGCCCCCTGGAGCCCGAGCAGGTCACCTGCCATTCGGCCGCGTGGCCAAGATACCCATGGGTTTGCGAACGCTCGACGTCGCAACGCGGGTAGTCCGTCGTACGTATCCAGCGGCCGTCAATCTCCGCCGCCACGGTGGAAACGATCGTCGGAGAGGCTCCGTCGGACGCGCTGACGCTATACACGCCCCGCGCATTCACCGCGATGCTGAGGGGCGAGGCCTGTGCGCCGGCCATTCCCAAAAATAGCAGCGAACCGATGAATAGCGTGGCCAGGGTGGCGTGCCGCCACACCTTGCGCACCCCCGACATCTGGATGTAGCGTTGCTTCATTTTCTGGAAAATTACTACATCGGACCGCGGTCCGCAACCACGCCATCGATGATGAGGCAGCGCCCCTGCAACGGCACGCGAGCGAGCAGCAGGATGTTTGCGCGGGCGTTCTCGCCGAGCCGGCCGTATTCGCCATCCAGGCCCGCTGCGCGAGCCGGAATCGAAGTCACCATGGCGAGCGCCGTCTCCAACGGCAGACCGACATCGCGCACGAGCCGCCGAAGCGTATCGATCATGTCGATGTGCACGCCGGCCAACGAGCCCCGCGCATCGATCAGCTTGCCCTCATGCAAGCGGATTCTCGCGCCGTACAGCTCGAACTCCGGCGGGCCATGCACCGTGGGCATCGCATCGGTAACCGCGAAGAGAGCTCCGGGCGGGCGCTTGGCGCGCACGGCCAGTCGCAACATCGTGTCGGCGACGTGCCATCCGTCGGCGATGACTCCACACCACGCGGCGCTGTCGAGTGCAACGCCCGTCATTCCGACCTTCTTGGTGGTGAGGGGCGGCATCCCGTTGAATAGATGTGTGAAGAGACTCGCGCCTTCTGCGAGCGCTGTGCGGGTCTCACGCTCACTCGCGCCGCTGTGGCCGATCGACACACGCACACCCATGGCGACCAGCTCCCGCAGGGCACCGGGCGGCAGGCGCTCGGGAGCCACCGTGAGGATCACCGGGATGCCGCGGTCGCGCAGCCGGCGGAGCAGGTGACGGGTGTGCTCATCATAGGGCCTGATGAGCTCGAGCGCGTGCGCTCCGCGGAAATCCGGTGAGATGTGCGGGCCTTCGATGTGCATTCCCGTGACACCGTGCCGGCCGTACACCGCGATGACTGCCTCCACGGCCTGCTCCATGACTGCCGGAGGGCTGGTGAGAAGGGTCGGCATCCAGGCGCCCGTGCCTCCCTTGCGGTGGGCGGCTGCAATGGCGATGAGCGCCTCCGGCGTGGGCTCGTTGGTGAAGAGCCGTCCGCCGCCGCCGTTGACCTGGCAGTCGACGAACGCGGGACACGCGATGCAATCGCTCTGCCAACACGGCGCAGCGTCCACGCGAGACTCGTCCGCTGCGCGCACGGCGGTGATCCGACCGGCTTCGATTCGCAGCGCCATGCCCCTGCGCAGCCGCTCGCCGTCGAAGAGCATCACCGGCTGCAGCCACCATGGCCCGCTCGTCGGCGGCCCGGCATCGGTCGCTGTCGGATCCGCCGGAGAGAGTGTTCTCATGCGCGCCGGGTGCGTGGGCTCAGAAATGAGTCAAGAGCATCGCTGCGCCGCGCGTTCCGCTGGCATCGCCGAAGCGCGCCACCGCGAAGCGAGTCTCGCGGCTCGAGATCTGGCGCGTGCGGTAGGTATCCGCAAGCATCTGCGCCACCTCGGGGATCCGCGACAGGCCGCCGCCCAGCACCACACAGTCCATGTCTATGGTGCACTGTGCCGTGTGAATCAGTTCGGCGAGCAGTGTCAGCCACTCGCGCATGGTCGCAGCCATGGCCTCATCCCCGTTCCGCGCGAGCTGTGCGATCTCCTCCGGCGTGCGACCGGCACCGCCATGCCGCGCGGCCAGGCGCATGAGCCCCGGTCCCGATACCAATGTCTCGTAGCACCCGATCCGCCCACAGCCGCAGAGCAGCAGGGGGAGTGAGCATTGCGCAACCAGCCGTCCCGGTATGCCCAGGTGCCCGAGCTCACCCGGCAGATCGTTGTACCCGAGCACCAGCCGTCCCTGCCGGGTGACGCCGCCGCCGACGCCCGTTCCCAGGATCAGTCCGAGAGTGATCTGCGAGCCTTCGCCGGCGCCGCCGTTGGCTTCGGAAAGCGCGAAGCACTTGCAGTCGTTGGCCATGGCGATGCTGCGGCCGAGCTTTGCGGCGAGATCCTCGCGCAGTGGGCGTCCGGTCGCCGGCAGGTTCGAAGTCAGGGCGCGGCCGTTCGCCTGATCGACCAGTCCCGGAAGTCCGATACCGAGGTCGACCGCGCCGCCGGAGCGCGAATCGAGCCAGCGCACCTCACCGACGATGCAGTCCAAGAGCTCTTCATAGGTCGCGCAGGCCGTGTCCACGCGCCGCCGCTCGAGCGCGTGAAACCCACCGTCGAACAGGCCAGTCTCGATCTTGCTGCCGCCAACGTCCATTCCCCCAACCAGCGGGCTGCTTCGGGCCGGCGGCGGTTCGGGCGTCTGCATGTCCGGCCTCACCGTTGCGCTTTGCGCCGCCCGACAGCCCGCTGCCCGGTGTGGGCGTCGACGCAATGGACCGCGATACCGAGGCCCTCCAGTTGCTGCACGAGCGCGGGATCCACGTCGGTATCGGTCACTATGACATTGACTTTGCGGATGTCGCAGATGCGATGCAGGCTCGGCGTACCGAACTTCGATGAGTCGGCCAGTACGACCACGCGATCGCTGGCGCGGATCATGGCGGCGTTCTTCTGCGCCTCTTCCTCGTTGAAAGTGCTGAGTCCCAACCGCAGGTCTATCGAGTCCGCGCCGAGGAAGAACGTGTCGAAATGCAATTCCGCGAGGAAGCGCTCGATGAATCGCCCACCCACCGTCATGGTGTCATAGCGGATCGTGCCGGCGGGGAGAATGACTTCGTGCTGCTTGTAGCGGCTGAGGAGATTCACCACCTCGAGGTCTGCGGTGAGGATCGAGAGGCCGCGTGCCTCCCCGAGCTGCGTGGCGAAGGTGCGCAGGGTCGAGCCCGAGTCGATGATGATCGCGCGCTCCCGCTCGATGAGACCCGCGGCGTAGCGGGCTATCGAGCGCTTCTTGCTGACGTTGACCTGCTCCCGGTCGGAGATGTTGGGCGCGATCAGGTTGAGGCGAAATTCCGGCAGCTCGCGCGCCAGGGACTTCGCCAGCTCGATCCGGAACTCGGGAACGCCTCTGCAGCCGTAGCTCTTGCAGTACCGCACGATGCTCGGCTCGCTGACGCCGGCTCCGGCCGCAATGGTTCGCAGCGGGGCGTGCATGAAGGAGTCCGGATCCGCGACCAGGTACTTCGCGATCCGGCCGAACGCCTTCGAGAGATGTCCCATGTCCGAGCGGATGCGCCCGAGAAGGTCTCCCGGCGCCTGCTGTGAGCGGGGAGCAGCAGCCGGCGGCATGGCCGCGCCGGGCTGCTCTCGACGTGAGTTGCGGCTCATGGGCCTGCTCCTGCCAGTGCGCGTAGATTGTCCATTCTACGACGCGCGTAGAGAGCGTAGCTCAGGATGACGGCGTACATGGGGATGAGCGCGAGATAAGCCATCTGGCTGCCGACGACTCGCGCCAGCAGTCCATAGCCCGGAGGCACGACCGCCCCGCCAACGATCGCCATGATCATGATGGCCGCGCCGGTCTTGGTGTGCTCGCCGAGGCCGGTGAGCGCAAGCGGAAAGATCGCAGGCCAGAGCACGGCGTTCGCGAATCCCAGCGATGCCACCATCAGTACGCTCAGCATGCCGTGCGTAGCGGCTATCGCCACTGTCAGCGCGATGCCGATGCAGGCGGAGAATGCCAGTGCCCGCTCCTGGCTGAGACGCCTGGGAATCAGCACGATTCCCAACACATAGCCGATCACCATTGCGGTCAGCGTCATGCTGGCGAAGAAGCGGGCGGTCTGGATCGGGAAGTGCAGCGCCTGTCCGTAGAGGACGATCGTGTCCCCGGCGATCACCTCGAGCGCCATCTCGAAGAAGAGGGCCCAGAAGCCGAAGAGCAGCAGCGGGTGGTGTGACCAGCGGAACCGGACGCCGCCGGGGCGATCCTCTTCGGCCGCCGGCTCCTGGAGCTCAGGCAACCCCGAGCGCTCGACGCCGATCGTCAGCGCCAGCAGCCCTATCGCCATTGCAACGTACGGCACGATGAGGCGATGGGCCAGCTCACTCAGTGCTGCAGCGCTGACCGCTGCATCGCCGCTCAGCGGGATATCGCCGAAATCGGCGAATACCAGCGCGCCGAGCACCATCGGGCTGATCGCGCCCGCGAGCTTGTTGCATACACCCATGATGGAGACGCGGCGCGCCGCGCTCTCGAGTGGCCCGAGAATGATCACGTACGGATTGGCCGCGGTCTGCAGCAGGCACAGGCCCGTTCCCTGGACGAAGAGTCCCGCGAGGAAGGCGCCATAGGAGCGCATCAGTGCCGCGGGCACGAACACCAAGGTGCCCGCCGCCATCACCGCCAGTCCGAGAGCCATGCCACGCCTGTAGCCGGTGACCGCCAGCACTCGCGCCGACGGGATGGCCATGACGAAGTAGGCGATATAGAACGCGAAAGTAACGAGCAGCGCTGCGAAGGTGTCGAGGCGACAGACCACCTTGAGGAACGGTATCAGGACGCCATTGAGCCAGGTCACGCAGCCGAAAAGCGCAAACAGGCCGGCCATGAGGGCCAGAGCGCGTCTGTCGGTCTGCGCGCCGGCAGTGGGCGTGGCGATCACTCGAGGGGACTCAGGCACGGGTCACTGCGCAGCCGGGTCAGTGCATACCCGCGCCGCTCGTCGTGTCGTTGGGCAAAGTCCAGATCTGCGAGGCGAGGTTGTGTCCGCAGGCCTGCACGGTGACCCGGCCATTCGCAGGTCCGGTCAGGCAAAGATGACTGCGCCGGTTGATGAGGTTCCCGAGCACGGTGTAGGTCCAGCGCTGGCTTGCAGAAGAGTCACATCCGCTGAGAGCCGCCCGGTCGCCCGTTTGAGTGAGGCACGCCTGCGCCGAATGCAGCGTGCCATCCGGCATGATTTGCCACATTTCTGCGGCCGTACCCGCGCACTGCCGAATCGCGTCGGGCGCCGCCAGACAGCGCGTATAGTCTTGCGCGTCCTGACGGCTCTCGGGAACAGCCGGCACGATTCTGCTGATGGCGCCCATGCGCGCCGGCTTGCCGCACACAGCAGCAGGGCGGATTTTCCAGATGCCCGTGTCGTGCGCCCCGATTTGGGCCGCGACCGCGGCGGCTGCGGCGTGTTGGGCACCGGTCCACAGATCTCGGACGTCGAACCGGCAGTGAGCTCCGAAAAAGCCGAGATCGCGGGGCGTGAGCTCGATGTGCAGCGCCGCAGGATTGCGATTCAGCACGCCAACGGCATAGCCGCCATCCTCGAGGGGCTTCAGCAGCACGTCCATCGAGGCGGTGCGGCGCAGGAGAGTTGCCATCCTCCCCAGCGGGTCCTGGTCGATCGTCAGGACCGCTCCGTTGCCCAGGGTTGCGAGCGCCGCGGGTGAGAGCTGCTCGAGGTTGGAGCTGAGGATCAGGGGAGCGGACATCATGGACCAGAGGGCGACCTGGCTCCGGGTCTCGGCCAGCGTCATGCCCCGGTCGCCGCCAATTATGAAGTCCGCGTCGTTCCAGTGGCCTGGCGTCTGAAAGCGCCCGAGCTGCAGATTGTAGTCGTAGTTCCACATGACGCTGCGGAAGCGCGACTGGTCCGGCTGCTTGCCATCGTAGACTTGGACATCCGTGCCCTCGCGCCAGAGCTGGCCATAGCTGCGCACCCAGCTGAGGACGTCGTACCAATCGGGAGTCCCTTGGAAGTACGCGGGCGCCGACTCGGAGAACACGATCGGTCTGCCGACCTGCTTCAGAGCGCTGCTCTCGGCCTCGTAGGCTGCCCGGTAGACGGCGTTCCCGGCCGCGCCCGCAGCAGGCTCGATGTTGCATCCGTCGAGCTTGAGGTAGTCGACCCCCCACGAAGCGAAGAGTCTCGCATCGGCTGCGAAATGTGGCGGGCCGCCATTCTTCCCGGCACCGCTGCCGGCGTAACGCCCGCACGTCGCGTATCCGGCATCTTCATAGATGCCGAATTTGAGTCCGAGCGCGTGAATCGCCGTGGCCACCGGACGCATGCCCTCGGGAAACCGGCGCGGGTCCACCTGCAGATCGCCGCGGTCATCCCGGCTCGCCAGCATCCAACAGTCATCGATCGTCACGGTGTCATAGCCCCGTGCCGCAAGTCCGGTTCTGACGAGTGCGCGGGCATTGGCCAGGATCGTCTGCGCCGTGAAGTCGCATTGGTAGTGCGCCCAGTCGTTCCAGCCCATCGGCGGGGTCATAGCCAGCCGTTGCGCTGCGGTCGCCTGCGGTGCGAGACAGGCCCCCATGCCAAGGAGCGCGAGGCCGGGTAGAGCCAGGGCCCCGACTCGTCTCGCGGCCCCGCGCAGGGCGGGCATGATGGAAGTAAATTTCATTATATGTAGTAGTTTTCCACACGCCGTCGAAGCGCGTCAACCAACCGGGAAGGTGTAACCGGGAAAAGGGGGGCAGTAGGTCCACCCTAGGGCAGGCGCATCATGCGGCCGGTGCTGAGGTCGCCGTCCGCATGGGGAGGTCTGCGGCCTCCGGCTCGGCGACCAACCGTGGCAATGACGCGGTCGTCGCCACACACAAGCGGCCACGTGACGCGTAGCCTGCGGACCTGCAGTGGGTGCTTCTCGGCCGCCGCAATCACTCAGCATGAAGCACCGCGTTCCTTCATCCATGGACACGTGAGCGTCCGTGCTCCGTGATCCGAAAACGTCGGGGGGATTGACATGACTTCACGGGTTATAACGCTGCGCACACCCATGTTGAGACACGCTGCGGTTGCCGCCGCGGCCCTGTTCATCATGGGCACGGTACACGCGCAAGTAAACCCGCGCCTGTTCCAGAGTATGCAATGGCGCAACATCGGCCCGTTCATCGCCGGAAAAGTCGACTCGGTCTCGGGGGTCCAGGGGCATCCGGCGATTGCGTATATGGGTACCGACAATGGAGGTGTCTGGAAAACCGTAAATGCCGGCGCTACCTGGTTCCCGGTTACCGATGCAGTGCCCGTCGTCCGCGGGATAACCGCACTCGCGGTAGCGCAGTCGCAACCATCGGTCGTCTATGCGGGCACGGGAAGCGTGTTCGGTTCGCACTACGGCAGCGGCGTGTGGAAATCCATCGATGGCGGGGCGCACTGGCAGAGTGCCGGACTCCAAAACGCCGGGCAGATAACCTGGCTCCTGGTGGATCCGCGCAATCCCGATCTGGTGCTGGCCGCCACCGGGGGCATCGATCGTCGCAAAGGCGGAGCGCGCGGCGTGTTTCGCAGCACCGACGGCGGACGAATTTGGAAGCTTGTCCTGGATGCGCAGCCCGAGTCCGGCGCGACTTACCTGTCCTGGGCAAGCGAGGACCCCCGGATGATGTTCGCTGCGATCGGCCAGACTTATATTGCTCCGGGAGCATCGTCGCGCTCGCTTTTCGAACATCCGAAGCCAACGAGCCTGTACGAGTCCGCCGACGAGGGCCTGACCTGGGTGAAGCTGCAGGGTCGTGGCCAGCCGAAATTAATGGGAGAGGCCGCAGTCGCGGTCGCCGCTCACGCGCAGCGCGTTTATTTGTTGAGCCGCACGGGCCTTTATCGGTCGGACGATGGCGGCGCGAGTTGGGCGTTGGCCACCAAGACGATCTATACATCGAGCAAACAGGTTTTGGTGGATCCGCATGATCCGAATATCGTCTATACGATGGGCACCTCTGTCTACCGATCCACCGACGGCGGCCATACCCTGGTGGCTTTCAAAGGCGCGCCGGGGGGTGACGATCCGAATCAGTGGTGGATCGACCCCGCCGACTCGAGCCATATCGTGTACGGCGGCGATCAGGGGGCATCGGTCAGTCTCGATGGGGGCCGGAGCTGGAGCTCGTGGTACAACCAGAAAACGGCCGAGATCTACAAAGTTGCCGCCGATGATCGGTATCCGTACTGGATATACGGGAGCAAGCAGGATAGCGGCACGTTTGCGATCGCGAGTGGTGGCCTGGTCGGCGAGATCACTGATCTCGACTGGTTTCCATTGCCCGGGTGGGAGTCGGGCTCGGTGACGATCGACCCTGTCCATCCGGATGTGATATTCACGAACGGTCCCTGGGGCTTCCTGCAAAGAGTAGATCGCAGGACGTGGGGCGCACAGAGCGTCGATTTTGGCGTGGGGGCCATCAGCGCAGTCAGTGATACGGATTTTCGACGGGCAGTCTCTGCTCCAATCGTCTTTTCCCCCAAAAATCCGAGCGTCTTGTATTACGGCACCCAGAACGTTTGGGAGAGCCGGGACGGTGGGGATCACTGGCGGAAAATCAGCCCGGATGTCACCGCCCATCCGGGAAAACCGCCACTACCCAATCCGAAGGGAGTCCATCATGGGGACGCATTGGTGGCGTTGTCGCCTTCGACCGTGCAGGGCGGGGTCATGTGGACGAGCAGCAACAATGGCGTGGTCTATGTGACCGAAGATGGCGGGCAGCACTGGCGGGACGTGACTCCACCAGACACATCCATTCATGCCGTCCTCGACGTTCAAGCATCGCATTTCAATCCAGCCGAGGCCTACGTTGCGGTGCAGAATGATGCAACTGGAGATTATTCACCGCACATCTACCGCACGCGCGATTTTGGCAGGTCATGGCAAAGCATCGCTGCGGGCCTGCCGGCAGAGCAACCGACCGGCAGCTTCGTGCGGGTGGTGCGCGAAGACCAACGCAGGGAGGGTTTGCTGTTCGCGGGTACGGAAACCTCCGTGTACGTATCCTTCGATGACGGTGATCATTGGCAGTCGCTGCGGCTGAACCTGCCGACGACCTCGTTTTATGACTTGGAATTCCACGGCGGCGACCTCATTGCTGCAACCTACGGGCGCGGCATCTGGATACTGGACGACATATCGCCGCTCGAGCAGGCGAGCGCAGCCCTCGCGGATCGGCCGGTGCATTTGTTCCGCCCGCAGAGCGCGATCCGCAGCGAGTCGAACATCAACCAGGACACCCCGTTTCCGCCTGAGGTTCCCCATGGAGAGAATCCGCCGCAAGGTGTTGTGATCGACTACTATCTGAAACAGCCGGCGCAGAACGTGCAGCTGCAGATTCTCGATGCCAAAGGGAGCCTGGTGCGCTCGTATTCGAGCGCTCCGATTGCGCCGCTCGATCAACCGCTCCCGCCTACGCCTGCCTTTTGGGCAGCGCCCGCGCGGCCGCTGCCCGCGACGGCGGGTGAGCATCGGGTGAGCTGGAACATGCGCTACCCGGCGCCACCTGCCTTGTTCTTCGATCAATCCATGGAGGCTGTGCCGGAACACACGCCCTTCATCCCGGAAGGGCCGATGGCATTGCCCGGCCACTACACGGTGAAACTCACCGTGGACGGAGTCTCCTACTCACAGCCGGTGCTGCTGAAACAGGATCCGCGGCTCGATGACTCGCCCGCAGCGATGGATGCCATGCGCCGGCAATTGACCCTTTCGCAGCAAATCATCGCGGTCATGTCGGCCAGCAGGGACGCCTACGACCGGGGCGAGGGGGTGGGCGCGCAACTGGCAGCGCAACGCGAGGCTTCATCGAGCGAAGCGGCGAAGACGTTACGCAAGCAAATCGCCGGATTGATCGGTACCCGCAAAGATGCGTCCATCGGCCTCTCGGGTGGGTCCTATGCGGTGCCGCCCGTCAAGGGCGCCACGAGCTTCAGCAGGATCAATGGGCAGGCATCGGCGCTGCTGGAGATGGTTGAATCCAGCAGTGATCAGGCACCCGTGCCGTCGCTCTACCGCACGTACTCGGAGCTATGCGGAGATTTCAACGTCACTTTAGCCGCTTGGCAGTCGTTGCAGGCAAAGCTTGCCGGAATGAATGCCGGCTTGAAGCACACCGATGACGGGCCCGTCGCGCCTGCCAAATGCCAGGTGTCGCATGGTCCGCAAAACGCGGCAGAGTATCGGTGAGAGGGCGGCACGATCACAAACTGCGGATGACCTGGGCTCCTTCGTGGCGAGGAGGGTCGCGATTGCGGAGCCCCGCGGGTTTCTCGAGCCCAGCCATCCGGCGCGTGCGCGAGATCGAGCTCGGAGTCCCGCCCGAGAGCGGCTTCAGGCTTGAGCGTCAGGGCGTCGCACGTCCGGGGGTCGTGAACACCATGCGGGACCGCGCGGCTCTGCTTGGGGGGCACGGGCCGCAACAGCGAGGCCTTCAAGGTCCGACCCCGCCCACCGTCGGAGCTGAGCACGCTGACCTGCTATTACAGGAGCTCGAGCGGACGCTGTTGGCGCTTCCCGGAGCGGCGCAATCGACGCGTGCCGATGCGGTGTTCGCGGCATCTCGACGTCTTCCGGGCTGGCTGACGTGCGCCGAGACGAGTAGAGTGCTGCTGGCCGAGGCGTAGGCCTCGGACGGTCTGCACTCGCGCGCCAGCGCTCAATGGGTTCTCCAGCACATCTTTCCCCATCCGCCACAACTGAAGGAGGTCTCGTGCCCAAACAAAACTACCGCCAAGCCAAGAAACTGAAGGAGGCGAGCAGGAAGGCGCGCCAGCTCGAGAAGCAGCAGCGTCGGACGACTCGCTCGAATGCCTCCGGCGAAATCCTGACGCCGTTGCCGGGTCCAGATGTTGGTCCGGGCGATCCGACGTTGAGCGGCGGAACATGAGACTCGGCCCGGCGCGCGGCGCTGCGATGCGTCAGGATCAATCCGCGCAGCTGCGCCGCGATCAGGATGCTGCGCCTAAGCTCAGCGTCATGTTCCCGGCGGTCCAGCAACTCCGCATCGAGCTGAGCTTCGAGGGCGGCGGGGCGACTACGCCTGTGCCTCAAGCACGTATTCTGCATCCTCCCGCTCGCGCGCACTTTTCCTTTCCCTGTCCGTACGGCGACTGCGATGGCCGGTTCGAGCTGGCCGCAGCCGTGCACGCGGCAGTGGCGGACCCGTCACACCGGTTCGAGGGCGTGCTTGAATGTGCAGGCTCGCGTGCGAGCGACATCGCATCGAAGTCGCCGTGTCAGCTGCGTCTCCACTTTACGCTCACGGCGGCGTGCTCATCGGCTCACTGAGCGGCGCTACTTTCGACGACCTGCCGCGAGTGCCGGACGCGCCGCTTGCGGTCGCGTGAAGTCGATGACGAAACGGTCTCCGTCGAACTCCACGACCTTGCCTATCAGATCCGGGCGGACGTGATAGCCTCCAGCTTTGCGAGTCTTCTCGTGCTCCGGGAAAGTGACGACCATCCGGACCGGCAGATCCCCATCGTGTGCGCGCGTCAGGTGCTCGCTCAGGGTCGTGATGACCTTGGATTCGGCCTGCGCGGTGGAGAGCCTGGTCTCGTATCGCAGAACTCCGCGGGCGGGGTGGCCGAAATGCGCTGGCAGGCAGTTGAGCACCATGGCACCGTCCGCCGCCATGGCGGAGAGGCTACTCAATCGGCTCGCCGGTTTGGCACCGAAGCGGCCGAAAGCATCGATCAGAGTTAGATTCATCGCTCTTGCGGCTCTCTAGTGCCCAAAACGCACCGGACCAGCATGCGCGGCACCCGCCGCGAGCGCAAGTGGCACCGGACAGGGCTTCGGCTCCAGCCAAAGTCAAAAGTCCGGCGGGCTGCTCCCGAATCCTGTAATCTAGCAGCCGGCTCGTACCTTTCGGCTTGTCTGCCTTGGCGCCATGCGCCGCCTCCTGGCGCGCCTGCGGGCCAATGTCTGCCACCCTCGCAAAGCTCCGCGAACCAAGAGGGCAGGATATACCTGCCGCCCGATACCGCTTTTTCATGAGTATTCTGCAGTGACGAAATTATACGTTGGAAATCTCCCTTTCACGGCCACCGAAGAGGCTGTGCACGCCCTATTCTCCAAACATGGAACCGTGGAGAAAGTCTCTTTGATCAATGACCGTGACACGGGTCGTCCCCGCGGCTTCGGTTTCGTGGAAATGTCGAACGCCGACGCTTCTCGAGCGATGCAGGCGCTGAACGGTGTCGACTTCGACGGCCGCTCTCTCAAGGTGAACGAAGCGCAGGACCGCGAGCGGTCCGGCGGCGGCGGCAACCGCGGTGGCGGCTCGCGCCGTTACTGATCTCTGCCTGATCGGCGCCGCTCCCGGCCCGATGGCCGGGAGCGGCGAGTGGGCTGTCGCAGGCAACTGCGCCAGCGGACAGGCCCATGAGCGAGTATGAGTTCACGGTTTCTCTGCGTATCCGCCATCCGACGATCGACCCGGACACGATAACTGCTGCGCTCGGCATCCAAGCGCAGCACTGCTGGCGAGCAGGTGAGCCGCGCTGCGATGCAGCGGGTGCGGAGCTCGGCGGTACGTACCGCGACAGCTACTGGATGGGGCGGCTGATGGATGACCCGCAGCTTTCTTCCGGTAGTGCCTCGGTAGAGGGGGCGATCGGGAAAATCCTCACCCATTTGCGACGTGCACAATCCTTCCTCGAGCAGCTGAATGCGGAGGGGGGGCTCGCAGAGCTGCTCGTGAGCCTTTATGCGCGCGACAACTTTCGACTCGAGCTTCCTGCAGACTCCCTGACGTTGCTCGGCCGGCTGCATCTGGCCGTCACCCTTGACGTTCACCTTCATTCGCCGGTCAACGCGCCCGTGTCGAGGGCGAACTGACGAGGCACCGCCAGGTGCCAAGATTCTCATCAGAATGAGCGAAACCAGAATCATCTCCGCGCAGGCGCTCGTCGCCGATTCCACCGCGCTCATGCGGTTGCTGGAGGAGGTGCCGGATGCCAGCGAGATCAGCCCGGAGCTGTCCAAACCCTACTTTACGCGACGCTGGCGGCACTCCGACCAGCAGAGCTTCTGGATCGCGAGCGACGGCACGACGGTCGTGTGCCACACCCTCACCGGCCTCGACCTCGATGAGATGATCGCCCTTTGGCTCAGCTTCGACGATTACCGGCGGCAGCCTGGATTCACGCTGTCAGCCAACTTGTTGCGCAAGATCATCGAAACGGAGCTGGGCCTGACAGTCGAGCCTGACGAGTGATCACGCTCACCTTTCGTCCGCTGAGCGGCGAGTCGGTGATCCTCGTCCGCGGCGTGTATTTCCGGATCTGCGCCGATGGGACGCTTCGCGGGCCCGACAACGCGGTCACGGCGCGCTATACCGATGGGCTCTGGCAGCTCGGGCGACGGCAGCACAGGATGCTGGAGTGTCGCGAAGCGGTATATCTGCGCATAACGACTGCAGACGGCCAGCGCGAGCGCATGGGCCCTTGCGACTGTCTCAGGGTAACCGGGGGCGCCATCTTCTCCAACGATATCTATCTCGGCGCGCACACGAGCGGGGAGTCGCATGTGCCGCAAGCCGACATCTGGAGGGAGATCGCGCTCCTGTCCGACATGTGAGGGCGGAATCCGACGCCTTCGTTCGGTCGTCGCGCGACTCAGGGCATGAGAGCCCGATTATCATCGCCTTCGACTCAGATGCCGTGCGCTGCAGAGCGGGAAGGGCGGGGCCGTGATCCGTACCGGCGCCCTAACTTGCCCCGGTGTGAACCTGCAGGATCTGCAGGGTCTTGTAATCCTCGAGGTGCTCCAGCTTCCCTGCTGCAATTGCAGCCGCAATGAGCGGTTGCAGCCGCCGATAGCCTATCGACTGCCGGTACAGGGCCAGCAACCCGCCAGGCTTGAGCTTTGAGGTAAGCAGGCCGAGCACCCCCTCGTCGCTCAATAGATGGACCGAGCCGCTGGTGCTGTCAAACTCACAGAGGTGGAACAACGTGACCAGATCGAAATTCGGCAGTGATGCCGCCTGCAGGTCGCGGACGTCGGTGAACAATACCTTGTAGTTTTGTCCCAGAATCGGATCAGCGATGACCAGCTTCACGTAACGCCTGATCTCATCAGGCGAGACGGTCACACCCAGAATCACATTACCCAAGCCGTCCGCGCGATTGCGCAATCCGACGATGTGGTGTCCGCCGGTGCCCAAGTGAAAGATGGACTTGGCGCGGATGCTGCGTTCCTGCAGAAAGTCGCAGAAATGCAGGTCGCACGAGCACATTCTCGGCCACAACGGCCAGCTGCGCGCCACGATCCGCATGCGCCCGGGCTGTACGCGGCGCAGTAGCGCTTCCTTGGCATTGCCCAGTCTCTCGTACAAGTGCCAGGCTCGCCCCACGGCTCTCGCCCAGAACGGCCACCTGTTGGCTACGACGCGCATGAGACGGTGCCCTTCATTTCGGTTTCAGGATATGCGAGCCCAAGCCGTTTCTGCAACGGGGAGCTGTGCGCTTCCGACTTCCGCGTTCACTTGCCGCGCGCCCGTCGATACCGCCCTGGCGGAGTTCCGAAGCTGCGCTTGAACGCTCGGCTGAACGCCGCTTCCGATTCGTATCCGACGTCGTATGCCACCTGCAGTATTTTCCGGTCGGTGGTGGTAAGCAGGCGTGCGCCGAGCTGCAACCGCCATCGTGCGAGGTATGCGAGAGGCGGTTCGCCCATGAGCTGAGTGAATCGCTGGGGGAGCAGTGTGCGTGAAGTGCCGCTCTCCGCCGCGAGATCTTCCAGTGTCCAGGAGCGCCCGGGGTAAGATGCGCGAGGGCCTGGGGCGATCGTGCCGCGATCCGCTGGCGCATTCGATTCGGGCCCGACCTCCCACAATCGGTTCGGGGCGTGAATCTGATGCGCGTGCGCGATGGCGTGATTGTGGAGGCGCTCGGTTATGCGAAGAGTGACGATGCGTCCGTCACGAGCGCCGTGCGAAGCGCCGCTGTGGCACAACCACCGAGAGAGCCATAGCGTGCCAATAGGAGGTAGCGCGGCTCTGATGAAAAAGTGCGACTGCGGCCAAAAGGCCAAAACTGATCGGAGTCGAGAACTTCTAGACGACGACGAATCGTTTCCGAGAGGAGTAAGGCACCCGCTTCCGGCAGGCAAGCGGCGCCGTGCCGTACTCTTGCCGTACTTTTCCGCAGGAGCGCCGGAGTTGCGGCAGCAAGAGCTTTCAGTTGACTTTGACCGGCTGGCGGTGGGATAATCCCACCATGATTCTTACCCTTGATGCCAAGCGACGCCTCACCGTCCCTGCAAACCTGGCCCCTGCCGAGCCGGGCGACCACTTCATTGCGGAATTCGATGCAGAAGAGGATGCGATTGTCTTTCGTCGGCTTGCGAGGCGAGCCGACTGGCTAGCGGTTCTCAGGGCATGCCCAGTGGAAATGGATGACGTACCGCAGCGCAGCCGTCAGCTCCCCAAGCGTCGCAGGCTGTGAGCTGGCTGCTCGACGCTGACGTACTGAGCCAGCCTGCGAAGAAGAACGGCCACGCTGGCGTCATTGCGTGGCTCGAGCGGGAGAAGGACAACTGTTACACGAGTGCGATCGTGATCGCACAGCTCGCCTACTGGGTCCGCAGCAAGCGCGGCAAGCAGAGGGAGGCTCTGCAGGCCTGGCTCACTCGACTGATCGAGGCACTGCACGGACGTATTCTTGGCTTCAACGTCTCCGTGGCGCATGTCTGGGCCGACCAGCAGCACAAACTGGAAGAAATCGGTCAGCCGATGCCCGTAGAGGACAGCTACATCGCTGCCATTGCGATTCGGCATAACTTGACGGTGACGACCGGAAACGAGAAGGACTTTCGGTGCCCCGGAATCAAACTATTCAATCCGTTCGAGGAGACTGGCTCCGCGAACTGAGCGGGCCATGCGTCGGAGACGTGTGCGAGCGTCTCCGGGTCGAATTGGCACCGCCGTGCCAGCCTGGACAGTGTCTCTCGAGGACGCGGCTCCCTAATGAGCAGAGGCTTCTCAATGGCGGCATTTCAACGCGAGGTCCTGGTACGATTCGGTCACTGTGATGCGGCCGGATGGGTGTTTTATCCGCGCTACTTCGAGATGATCAGCGACTTTGTCGAGGACTGGTTCGAGGACGGACTCGAGGCGAGCGCCCCCGGCCTGTTTCATCACAAGCAGTTACTGACTCCGTCGGTGCACTTCACCGTAGATTTTCCGCGACCCACGAAATATGGCGACCGGCTGACCTTCAAGCTGTGGACCACGAAGGTCGGGCGCACCTCCTGCGAAGTTCGCATCGAGGCCTCGTTCCACGGCGAGGTGCGCATGCAGGTGCGACAGGTACTCGTTTTCATCACGGCAACCACCGGCCGTCCCACGTTGATTCCGCCGGAAGTGGCGAGCCGGATGCGCCGCTTTGTGCTGGAACCGACCGAGTTGCCGCCGATGCGCGCACCCGCAAAAGGAAAAAGCGCGACCAGATCTCGCGCCGGTAATCCGAAACCGGATGACGACGCGTAAGCCTATGCAGATACTGACCGCCCTTACTGCGCGGCTGTCGTCTCGGTGACACGATTTGAACCTGCGGGCGCGTCGGAGGCGCGTCTTACATCTAACGGCTGATCGCCCATGTCATCTCCCGCTCGCCCGCGGTCAGCGGCGCGCTTCCCGTGCCCCGAGTACGCTGTGGCAGCGGTCGTAAGTGTCCATAACGATGAGAGCATAACGCGTTCCATTACGAGAGAGGCTCTCACTGGAATCCCCGGCGTCTTGCAGAGTCGTCATACTTGTGACCCCGAAAGCGCTCAGCGCGCCTTGGCCGACATCGCGGCTTGCGCGCTCACCGCGCCTCGACTGCGCGAGCGCTCCAATGAGCTCAAGCTTGAAGCACGCAAGACGCAAACTTCCATTCATTCACTCTATGGATTTTTCCAGACTTCGCCGGACACGGGACGGTGGTTGGCGATATCCAAGCTGCAGTCAAGCGGACTCCAGAGGTTTCCGGTCCGCCCATTGCTGCAAGGGTCAGTGATGCAGGCCTTGCGGACAGATATCGCGATCATCGGGGGTGGCCTCGGTGCCTGCGCGGCGGCGATCGCGGTGGCGCGGGTCGGGCGGAGAGTGATCCTGACCGAGGAGACCGCCTGGGTGGGGGGACAGCTGACGAACCAGGCCGTCCCGCCGGATGAGCATCCGTGGATCGAGGAGTTCGGCGCAACGGCCAGCTACCGTGCCTTGCGGCAAGGCATCCGCGAGCACTACCGCCGCTTCACACCTCTGACTGCCACTGCAAGCAGCTGCCTCCGGCTCAACCCGGGCAACGGGTGGGTAAGCGGACTTTGTCACGACCCGCGAGTCGCGGTTGCCGTGATCCACCAGATGATGCTCCGGTATCAGCTTGGCGGCCGGCTGTTTATTCTGCGTCCCCACACGCCCGTCGCCGCATCGACACATGGAGATCGGGTGTCGGGCGTCGTGGTCCGGAGCCTCGAGTCTGATCGGGACACACTTATCGAGGCGCCATTTTTCATCGATGCCACGCCTTACGGAGACTTACTGGCACTCGCCGGTGTCGAGCACGTCACGGGAGCGGAGTCCCGTGCGACCACGGGAGAGCCGCACGCCGCCGAGCACGAGAATCCCACAGATGACCAGGCGGTGACGGTGTGCTTCGCCATCGAGCATCGGGTCGGGGAGGATCACACGATCGACAAGCCGCGACAGTACCAGCTCTGGCGCGAGTTCCAGCCGCCGGGCTGGCCTGGGCCGCTCCTTGGGTGGACAACACCGCAACCGGAAACGCACGAGCAGTTGACGCGAGGCCTGTTCGAGTCCGCCGACGGAAAGCCGTGGTGGCGGTTCCGCCGCATTCTCGATCAAAGCAACTTCCAATCGGGCTTCGCGTGCAGCGACGTGACGATCGTCAATTGGCCGCAGAACGATTACTGGTTTGGACCAATCCTCGGCGCGGACCCCGCCGAGCGGGCGCGAAATCTGGAATCCGCGCGCCAGCTCAGTCTGAGCCTCCTTTACTGGATGCAGACGGAAGCCCCGCGTTCCGATGGCGGTATTGGTTACCCCGGACTGCGGTTGCGCGGCGATGTGGTCGGCGGGACGCCGGACGGGCTCGCTCCGGCTCCCTACGTTCGCTCATCGAGACGTATCCGGGCGGAGTTTAGCGTGCTCGAGCAGCATATTGCTCATCCCCTGCGGCCTGACGGGCCCGAGCTATTCGAAGATTCCGTCGGCATCGGCTGCTATCGCATCGATCTGCACCCGCGAGTTGGCGGTGGTGGTTACCTCGATCTTGGCTGCTGGCCCTTTCAGATCCCGCTCGGAGCCATGCTTCCGGTCCGAGTCGAGAATCTGTTGCCGGGCGGCAAAAATCTCGGCGTCACCCACATCACGAACGGAGCATTCCGCGTCCACCCGGTCGAGTGGAATGTTGGTGAGTCGGCGGGGCTGCTTGCAGCGTTCTGCCTGGAGGGAAATCACGTGCCGCGGACCGTCAGACACCGCCCCGAGCTCCTCCGGGCCTTCCAGTCGCTGCTCACCCGACAGGGCATTGAGCTCGCCTGGCCGTCGCTGAGGCCCGTATGAACCGCGCGAGGGATGCGGCCTCGCGGACGCGCATCGGCATTTCCGGCTCCTACGGCGGAATGAATCTCGGCGACGAGGCGATTCTCGAGGGCATTCTGGGCAGGCTACGCTCGAGTCTCGAGGCGGACGTGACAGTGCTCTCGCTGAATCCCGCTGATACTCTCGCCCGACATGCGGTGGAGCGCGCGATCAATCCCCGCATTCTGACGCGCAAGGAGATTGCTCCCATCATAGGATCGCTCGATCTGCTGGTGCTCGGCGGTGGCGGTATTCTCTACGACGGCGACGCGCAGCTGTACCTGCGCGAAGTCAACCTCGCCCACGAGCTCGGCGTTCCCGTTCTGCTCTATGCGATCAGCGTGGGCCCGCTCGCGACGCAAGCTTCGCGGGGAGCCGTACGAGAGGCGCTCAACGCGTCCCCGGGGACGGTCATTACGGTACGCGACCGGGAGTCCCGGCGGCTACTCGATGACGTAGGCGTCACGGGCGAGGTGCATCTGACTGCCGATCCCGCTTTGCTGCTCGAGCCCGAGCCGCTCTCCGCGGAGGCCCTCACGGCCGAGGGAGTCGAGTTCTCGCGCGCGATCGTCGGCTTCTCGGTGAGAGAGCCCGGTCCCGCGGCACCCAACATCGATCCCGACGAGTACCACGAGATCCTGGCAAATGCGGCAGACTTCGTCATCGAGCGCTACGATGCGGACGTCCTGTTCGTGCCGATGGAGAAGATCGACGTGAGGCATAGCCACGCCGTCGTTGCGCACATGCGTAATGCCGAGCGGGCGGAGATCCTCAGGCGCAGATACTCGCCCCGGCAGATCCTCGATCTAATGGCGCGCTTCGAGTTCGCCGTCGGAATGCGGCTGCATTTCCTCATTTTCGCGGCTCTGCGTGGCGTCCCGTTCGCGCCGCTCCCCTACGGCTCCAAGGTATCCAGCCTACTCGAAGACCTGCAGATGGATACACCCCCGCTGGGCGCGTTCAATGTTGGGCAGCTGATCGGCCGAATCGACCGCAAGTGGGATACACGCGGCGAGATCCGGGAGCGGATCCAGAGGCTCTTGCCCGCGCTGAAACAGAGAGCGGACCGCACGAACGATCTCCTCCGCGGCATCCTGGGCCGCGAGGTCAGCAGTAACGGCAGTCGTCTCGACACTCATACCGGCACAGGCGACCCTATCGCTCGTTCGCCTCCCTCCTGAGTCGTTTCGAGCGCCGGCTCGCAGTAATCACACCCATGGACAAACGACAGCTTTTCTCAGTCTGGTACTTCATCGGAGCGATGGCCATTCTGCTCGTGCTGCAGGGCGTCTTCTTCGGGCGCAATGTCCAGACGCTTGCCTACAGCGACTTCAAGATGCTTGTGAAGGCCGGAAGGGTTCAAGAGGCTCGGATCGGTCAAGACGAAATATCGGGTACCGCGGATCTGCGCGATGCCGGTGCTCTACTGCCGCCCGAGGTGTGGAAGCGCCTCGCGACAAATCCGCTCGAGCGCCACCCGTTCGTGACCACCCGGGTCGAGGATCCCAGCCTGCTCGCCGATCTGCAGGCCGCACACGTGCGAGTCATCGGGCAGACCGAGAGTCGCTGGCTGCCGACGCTCCTCAGCTGGGTTGTCCCGGCGCTCGTGTTCTTTGCCTTTTGGAGTTTTCTCATGCGTCGCATGGGTACGGGCCAGATCGGTGGATTGATGGACGTGGGCAAGAGCAAGGCCAAGGTCTACGTGGAGAAGGAAACCGGTGTGACTTTCGCGGACGTGGCGGGTGTCGACGAAGCGAAGGATGAGCTGATACAAATCGTCGATTTCCTCAAGAATCCGGAGCGCTACCGCCGTCTGGGGGGACGGATTCCGAAGGGTGTGTTAATCGTCGGGGCGCCGGGAACGGGCAAGACGTTGCTCGCGAAAGCGGTCGCCGGCGAGGCTCATGTCACCTTCCTGTCGATGAGCGGTTCCGAGTTCGTCGAGATGTTCGTGGGCGTTGGGGCGGCTCGGGTGCGTGACCTCTTCCAGCAAGCCGAGAAGCTCGCCCCCTGCATCATCTTCATCGACGAGCTCGACGCGCTAGGCAAAGCGCGGGGCATCGGCGGAGTCGTCGGCAACGACGAGCGCGAGCAGACACTCAATCAGCTGCTCGTCCAGATGGACGGCTTCGACACGGCGAGCGGCGTGATCATCATGGCAGCGACCAACCGCCCGGAGATTCTCGATCCGGCGCTGCTGCGGCCCGGCAGGTTCGACCGGCAGGTCGCGCTCGACCGGCCGAACATCAAGGGACGCGAGCAGATCCTGCGCGTGCACGCGAAGCGGCTGGCGCTGTCGGGCGATGTCGACTTGGGGACAGTCGCCGCCCGGACACCGGGCCTTGCGGGTGCCGACCTCGCCAATATCGTAAACGAAGCGGCGCTGCAGGCAGCGCGCCGGAACAAGCCGCACGTGGACATGAGCGACTTCGAGGAGGCCATCGCTCGAGCGATCGGCGGACTCGAGAAGCGCAGCCGGGTCATGACACCGAGCGAACGGGAGACGGTCGCCCATCACGAAGCCGGTCACGCACTGATTGCTGAATCCCGCGCAACGGCGGACAGGGTCGCGAGGGTCACCATCATCCCGCGCGGCTTCGGCGCACTTGGATACACTCAGCAGCAGCCGGCGGAGGACCGGTATCTTTTCAGGTACGGCGAGCTGCTCGACCGGCTCGATGTGATGCTCGGCGGGCGCGGTGCGGAGCAATTGGTGTTTCAGGAGGTCTCGACAGGCGCACAGCAGGATCTGCAGCGTGCGACCGACCTCGCGCGAATGATGGTTGCTCGGTACGGGATGAGCCAGACATTGGGACCGGCAGCGTTCGAGGACTCGCCGGTCGCGCCATACCTGCCGCAAGTCACGCGGGGGCGTCGGAGCGAGTATAGCGAGCGGACGGCCGAGACCATCGATGCGGAGCTCCGCAAGCTCCTGCTCGCTGCGGAGGAGCGCGTGCGCCGTACTCTGCAGGAGAGGCGGGACGAGCTAATAGCGCTCGCCGATGCGCTTCTGCGTGAGGAGACGCTCGACCGTGCGGCGCTGCTCGCTATTCTCGGCGCGGTGCCAGGCTCTCAGCCGCGCATGGCCTCGGCGCCTTGACGGTCACCGTCCAGCCTGCGCGATGCGACTGAGCCCGGGCCAGGGATCAGTACTGCGCTACCGCGTCGCTGGCCGGGAATGTGTCCATCAGACGCCGATCGACCTTGTCGTAGACGACCGGCGCCTGACTGTCGGCAGGCTCCGCCCATGGCCTGGTGTTCACCGCCCCGGTTTGAGGCCTACAACCTGCTGGCACTTCATCGTGGTGCGCAGCCCGTGCATCATCAGGAAAGGTCATGTCGATATACCTCGCCGCGGGAGCCGTTCAGTGAGGAGGAAAGGTTGCGAGGACAGCGTCGATCGCTTCGGGTATCGACACATCCGAATGCTCCAGATCCCTTCGCGTCAACGGCTTCTTGGCCCAACCGTGCCAGACGGGCTTGTGCGTCTTGGCGTCGAACATGTCGATCGCGAGCGTACCTTCCCGATATCGATGTACGTCCACGCCGGTTCCCCAGTAGCGATAGCCCCACCAACGCGGTCCGTCCGCTGTAGGATCGTAATCGCTTCCGACACGCAGCGTCTCGCATGAAATGAGGGCCAGTGCGATCGGAACGAGGCACACCAGGCCGAAGAGAAAGCGCCCGTGCGCGGTTCTGGGAGTCGGAGATTTGTGTCCGATACTCATGATGCGACCTCGCTGGAAGAATGAGGACGGATTTGTTCAGGGCTCGACCGCAGGCCAACCTTGGAAGTTCATTGGACATTGAGGTGCGCGGGCGGAGCGTGACGGCTGCTGCCCCACGGTTGCCAGTGACGGCTGCCGGATGTCCATGCGGAGCTCGGGCATTCCAGGTGCATGGGGAATTCAGCTACCGTGCCAGATGCCGGCGGCTTCGGGCTGGTGCACGATCTTTACGACGCGATACCGCTTGAGTTGTCCGTGCGGAAGGGGCCAGTCGATCGTTTGCCCGGCAGAAAGACCGAGCAACGCGGTGCCGACGGGCGCGAAGACGGAGACCCGTCCGTGGGTGGGATCGCTGTCCTGAGGGTAAACGAGTGACACCTCGCGGTTTTCGCCGGTCGATTCGTCCTCGAACACGACGCGGGAATTCATCGTCACCACATTGTCGGCAACCCTCTCCGGTGAAACCACCAGCGCACGGTCCAACTCGTCCGCCAAAGCTTGCGCCGCTTCGCGATCGCGAGCATCCCGGCTGGTGCGTATCAGTCCTCTCAGACGATCGCGGTCCATCGCCGTAACCACGACATCGCCACTCGCGGCACCGCCAGCGAGTTCTGGCCGCTGCGGGGCGCCGGCAGGGGAGCTCGTCGGCTCCGTGCTGGGCCGCTGCTCCTCGAGAGCCTGCGAAACCGCCTGGTACAGGCGAGCGGTGGCGTCCAGTATCGCCGCATAGGCATCTGGGCCCTTTCCTGTGAGTGTCACCGGCTGCCCGGAGGAAGAGAGTCGCGCGCTCACGGTGCACTCGACTTCACTGCCGCCGCCTGGGCGTATCGTGTCTGCGGTGTTTACGTCGACGCTACAAACTGCGCCCGCGAGCGATTGCAATACGTGGGCGACGCGACGGTGGGCGAACTCGCGCATGGCGTCGGAGACTTCACCGTTCAGGTGACGGATGTCGACCCTCATTTCAGTTCTCCCGGATTCATGATTTCGTCGATGCGGCTCCGCTCTCTTTTGCCGTCGAACTTGCGATTTTTGGGTGGGACGATCAGGACATCCATCGGCGCAAGGAATGCAACGTGCGCGCGATACTGCCGAAGTCGCCACCACCCAACGGGTCCGGCTGCCCCGTCGTCCGACGATGATGAGGTCGGACGACATCTGCGCGGCGCCGCGCAGAGTCAGCTGCAACTCACACTGGTCACGAGTAGAGCGGAACATACTCTATACCGAATCATCGGCAGCAGAATGACGATAGCGTAGATTTCGGTCCGCTGTTTGCTTCGCCACCAACTGATGCGTGCCGAGAGAGTAAGCAAGGCCATCACGATCGTGGGCGAGGGCTTGAGACATGCGGAGCAGCATCAGCGGCGGCGCGGCCTGGATGCGCGTGATTGAAGCGAACCGTGCGACTGGATGAAAAGCCTCACCGTGACAGCTACGGAGGAGTGGCTCCGTTGGGAGTGAAATCGCCACGGAGCGTAGCAGCACGGCTTTATCGCAATGACTGACCCGTCCAACGGCGTCGAACTCGTGCGCACGAGGTTCGACGCCGCACTGTTTGATCTCGATGGCGTTGTTACCGACACGGCAAGCGTCCACGCCGAGGTCTGGGCGCGGATGTTTAACCGGTTTCTGGAGCAGCGATCCCATGAGGACCTTCGCCGCCATGCGCCGTTCACGCCTCAGGACTACCTGACCTATGTTGATGGCCGGCCGAGAACCGACGCGATCCGCGCCTTTCTCGGCGCACGCGGGGTGCCGTTGCCTGAGGGCACTCCGACCGACGGGCCGGACGCGGGCACCGTGCATGGCCTCAGTGGGCGCAAGAACCTGCTCTTCCTCGAGCAGATCCGGGCTCACGGTGTTCACGTCTATCCATCGACCGTTGCCCTGATTCGGCGCCTGAAGGCGCTCGACTATAAGATCGCGCTCGTCACCGCGAGCCGGAACTCCACCGAGATACTTCGTACTGCCGGTCTGGAGCGGCTGTTCGATACGGTCATGGATGGGGGCGAGAGGGCCGCGATGGGCCTGCGCGGCAAGCCCGCTCCAGACACGTTCCTCGAGGCAGCGAGGCGCCTCGGGACGCCACCTGCCCGAGCCATCGTGGTCGAGGACGCAACTGCTGGCGTCGCGGCTGGACGTGCTGGCGGGTTTGGCCTCGTCATCGGCGTTGACCGGGGAGGTCGGGCCGAGGCGCTGAAAGCGCACGGTGCCGATGTGGTCGTCACGGACCTGTGCGAGATCGAGGTCCGCCGGAGTGGGTTGACACGCACGGATGCGGATGCGAGCCCGATCGAGTCTGAGCCGGATTTCCATGGTCTGGATCCGTTCATCAGCGACTCACGCCTGGAGAGGCGCCGCTTCAAGGACGAGACCGGGACAGAGCCTTGGACGCTCGCGTACGAGGGGTTCGATCCGACGATGGAGGGGCGACGGGAGAGCCTTTTCGCGCTCGGCAATGGCTATTTTGTCACCCGAGGGGCTGCTGCCGAGTCGCATGCCGACACGGTTCATTATCCCGGCACATATCTCGCCGGCGGCTACAACAGGATGACGAGCGCGATCGCGGGCCGATCAGTCGAACACGAGGACCTGGTCAATCTGCCGAACTGGCTGCCTGTGACCTTCCGGATCGATGAAGGTGAATGGTTCGACCTGCAGAGCACGGAAATCGTGGAGTACAGGATTGCCCTCGACCTGCAGCGCGGCCTCTACGAGCGCATAGCGAAGATCCGCGACTCAAAGGGCCGCCAAACGCGCGTCGCCGAGAGGCGGTTCGTTCACATGCGCGAGCGACATCTGGCCGGCCAGCACGTGCTCATCACTGCCGAGAATTGGTCCGGTCGACTGACCATCCGGGCTCAATTGAACGGTGATGTCACGAACGCCGGCGTACTGCGTTATCGACCCTTCAACGGCATGCACTTGCGCGTTCTCTGCGCCGCCGCGCCGGACGCTGAAACAGTGCTGCTGGAGGCAGAGACGACGCAATCACTGCTGCGGATCACTGAGGCGGCCCGCCTTCGGGTCTCTGTCAATGGGGAGAGCCGCGCACTCGAGCGGCATGTGGTGCATCAGACGAAAAGTGTCGGGCAGGAAATCGCTCTCGAAATGTTCTCCGGCGAGCATGTCGAGCTCGAGAAGATTGTCGCACTCCATACCTCGCGCGATCGTGCGACCGCGGACAGTCGATCCGAAGCGCGGAGGGCCCTTGAGCAGGCCGGCTCGTTCGACGATCTTCTCGCAACTCACGTCCTAGCCTGGCGCCACATTTGGGCGCGCTGCGATTTGAGCCTCGTCGCGGTCGACGCCGACCCTCTCTACGACACCCGTTTGATCGTCCGCCTCCACATGTTTCACCTGCTGCAGACCGTCTCGTTGCATACGATGGAGCTCGACGCCGGTGTTCCGGCGCGCGGCTGGCACGGTGAAGGATACCGTGGCCACGTCTTTTGGGACGAGCTCTTCATCCTTCCGTTCCTCAGCCTCCGCGCGCCGATCCTGACTCGCGCGGTCCTTCTCTATCGCTATCGCCGTTTGCCGGAGGCGCGCTGGGCGGCTCGTGCGGCCGGATATCGGGGCGCGATGTTCCCTTGGCAGAGCGGCAGCAACGGGCGGGAAGAGACCGATGTCGCGTTTCTCAATCCCCGCTCCGGGAACTGGATCCGGGATAACACGCACCGCCAAAGGCACGCCGGCGCCGCTATTGCCTACAACGTCTGGCAGTACTATGAGGCCACGGGCGACGCCGAGTTCCTTTACCTGTACGGAGCCGAGCTCCTCTTCGAGATCGCCCGCTTTTGGGCGAGCATCGCCCGATGGAACAGTTGCCGCGGCCGCTATGATGTCTGTGACGTGATGGGACCGGACGAGTACCACGACCGTTATCCAGACCGCGACGAACCAGGCGTGAACAACAACGCCTATACGAACGTGATGGCGTCGTGGTGCCTGGCCCGCGCGCTCGATTTGCTCGCATTGCTACCCGCGGAGCGATGCAGGGAGTTGCGCGAAGCTCTGCATATCGAGCATGAGGAAATTGCACGATGGGACGAGGTGAGCCGAAAGCTGTACCTCCCGTTTCACAGCGACGGGATCCTGAGTCAGTTCGAGGGGTATGCCGAACTGAAAGAATTTGACTGGCGCGCATACCGGCGCAAGTATCGAAACATCATGCGCCTGGACTTGATCCTCGAGGCGGAAGGGGATTCGCCCAACTGCTACAAGCTATCGAAGCAAGCCGACGTTCTAATGCTCTTTTACCTGTTTTCGGCCGAGGAGCTGACAGCGCTGTTCACGCGGCTCGGCTACTCCTTCGATGCTGCCTTGATTCCAAAGACGATCAACTACTATCTTCGGCGCACTTCACATGGGTCGACGCTGAGTGCAACGGTGCATGCCTGGGTGCTCGCGCGGTCCTGTCGACGAGGCTCGTGGCATCTCTTTTTGGAAGCATTACGTAGCGACGTCGGCGACATCCAGGGCGGTACCACTCCCGAGGGCATACATCTTGGCGCCATGGCCGGAACGCTCGATCTGCTACAGCGATGCTACACAGGCTTGGAGCTGCGCGCCGGGGAGATCAGCTTTCATCCGGCGCTTCCAGATGAGCTCGAGCGCCTGTCGTTTCAGCTCCGCTACCGCGGTCACCCCCTATCAGTCCAGATCACACAGACGACGCTCACGATTGAAAGCAATTCCGCGGAAGCAGAAGCCACGACGGTCGTCGTCGATGAGCGGGTTTTTCGCTTGCAGCCGGGAGGGAGGCAGGCGGTGAAATTGTCCCGAAGCGGGGTGCGGGCGTTTGAACGCAAGAAGCCATCTTGATCGGGCCTTGCGCCTCAATACACAGATGGGTGTTCTGATCGACAGCCCGCATATGGCTAAAACCCTTGCGGGGGCCTTTGCGGGACGATCCGAGCGGTTGAGCTATGTGCCGGAGCTGAATCGAGAAGGCACGACCGTATGGAAAGAGCTTGGACTGGATGGAACCAAGATACGCCATCGAACGGAGCCGCGGACGAATGCGCGCTCACGCTTACTTCTCTGGTTGCTCGGCTCGCTCCCGATCGAATGGCTGCTCTGATCCGTCCGACCTGCGACGGGCCGGATTCACTTGTGTCGGGCAGAAGCCTGATCGAGTCATCGATTGTGGTCGTTTGGAGCCGGCCGCTACTTTCGATCGCAACTGATCCGCTGCGGCCAGTGCAGTGCAAGTGGCGCACACTCCCGCGCCAAAGCCTTATCCGACAGCCCGGGTCGGGTCCGTAAGCGCGGTCAAACGAGATCGAACAGCAGGACCTCGGCCGTAGTGTCCGCGTCGATGGTCACCGACGGCTCGTCCTCCACCGCTGCACCATCGCCCTCTCGCATCTCCTTGCCGTCGAGCCCGATGATGCCGCGCGCGACCTGCACCCAGATACCGCGCCCGCGCTCGATAGGGTGCATGACCCTCTCGCCAGACTCGAGTTTGGCGATAAAGAGACGCGCGTCCTGGTGGATCGTTACCGCGCCATTTTCGCCACGAGGCCCGGCTACGAGCCGCAGCCGCCCGCGAAGCTCCTCCGGCGGGAAGGTCTTCTGCTCATAGCTCGGTGGCAAGCCCTCCCGATCCGGAATGAGCCAGATCTGCAGGAAGTGCAGAGGCTCCGATTTCGACGGGTTGAACTCGCTATGGAGAATACCCGTGCCGGCACTCATGCGCTGCACGTCCCCAGGGCGAATTACCGCGCCATTGCCGAGGCTGTCCTTATGCTCGAGCTCTCCCGCGAGCACGTAAGAGAGGATGTCCATGTCTCTGTGGCCATGACGCGGAAAGCCGGCGCCGGGAATGACGCGGTCCTCATTGATGACCCGAAGGCTCCGAAAACCCATGTGTGCCGGGTCGCGGTAATCGGCGAAGGAAAATGTGTGGCGGCTGTCCAGCCAGCCCTCGCGGCTCTGGCCGCGCGCCATTCTGTCGCGAAAGCGGATCATGCGATCCTCCTGGCTCGCCGGCAGGTGGCGCTGAACGATCACCAAGGGTAGGCGCCGGCGTAATCGCTGCTACCATACACCTCGCAGGTGCACGCCAGTAGTCCCCGGGACGGCCTGATGCCAGACCTGCGCGGGCTGGACTTCGTTTTCGCTGCACGCGCTGGATCGGCGCACCTTCGAGAGCTGAGGGATCACACCTCATGATGCCTCCAGACGTGTCAGAACCGCTCCCCATTCTCGGTTTTGCCGGAAGCCTTCGTCAGGGTTCCTATAATCGCGCGCTGCTGCGCGCTGCCAAGGAGTTGGCGCCGGCCAGCCTCAGCATCGAGATCTTCTATCTCGAAGCCATTCCCCTTTACGACGCAGACGTCGAGGCGAAAGGCGATCCCGCGCCGGTGGCTGCGTTCAAGAGCGCCATCGGGAAAGCGGACGGCCTGCTCATGGCCACTCCGGAATACAACCACGGCGTTCCCGGCGTCATGAAGAATGCCCACGCATCGCGCGTCGAGAAGGGTGACGGCGGGCTGATATTCCAGGAATAGCTCGCCCGTACAGAGCGGCTCGAACATCTTTTGCTGTGGGCATGTGTTAGGTCGACTGACGGAAGAATACCAACTTCCTTTGACTACCGATTGATCGCAGCGCACGTGGGGAGCGCCGAAGCCGGGGGCGTGGCCATGCGCATGGCGGCCTCAGTGCGCACCAGCCCGCGGGCCATGTAGAATGCCCTCGAAACGATGAGGGCGAGCCGATGGCCCAACCACAGCCGGCGATCTTCTTCGGACACGGCAACCCGATGAATGCCGTTGGGCTCAACGCCTACACCGAGGGCTGGCGGCGAATCGGTGAACAGCTGCCGAGGCCGCGGGCGATCCTTTCTGTCTCAGCCCACTGGTTCGTGCCCGGAACGAGTGTAACGGCCGGCGATGCGCCGCGAACCATCCACGACTTCGGCGGCTTTCCTCGCGAGCTCTATGACGTGCAGTATCCCGCCCCAGGTGCCCCGCGGCTGGCGCGCAGCGTGCAAGAAGCGCTGGCGCCGCTTCCGGTGACGCTCGATACCTCATGGGGTCTCGATCATGGCACATGGTCGGTGCTTCGCCATGTGTATCCCGATGCGGATGTGCCGGTGATTCAGCTGAGCATCGATGAGACGCGACCCCCGGCGCACCATTTCGAGATAGGCCGGAGGCTGGCGACGCTGCGCGACGAGGGCATCCTCATCCTGGGCAGCGGTAACCTGGTCCATAACCTACACACCTATGCCTGGGGCCGACATGCGCAGGAACCCTACGACTGGGCCGTCGCGTTCGAAACGCGCGCAAGAGATCTGATGGTGAGCCGCGAGTTTCAGCCGCTCATCGAGTACGAAAGTTTGGGCCGGGACGCGATCCTGTCAGTTCCGACCCCGGATCACTACTTGCCGCTGCTCTATGTTTTGGGTGCCTGCCGTCAGAGCGATGCCGTCACCTTCCCGGTCGAGGGCGTGGACGGGGGCTCGATTTCCATGCTGGCCGTGAGCATCGGCTAGGGTTGGGCAGATCGCGTTAGAGACCAGCACCTCCACCCTGGACAAACAGAGCACCGCGAGAGGAGGGCTCAATGACACACGAGCAGCGAAACCTCGAATTGATGCAAACTCTGGATGATTCCTGGAACGCACAGGACTGGGATACCTTCGACAAGCGGCACCAGCACGACGTGATTGTTCGCTGGCCGGCCCAACCGCCCACGCATGGGCGGCACGAGCACCGGGCTGAGAGCGTCCGCCTCTTCAAGACATTTCCTGACAACCGGGTCCATAACCGTCCCTACAAGGTCCTGTTCGCGAGCGGCGATTGGACCTGCTCCATCGCTCGCTTTACCGGCACTATGACGGGGCCCATGTCGGGCCGGAACGGGCGCGACATCCCGCCCACTGGAAAGTCGTTCGAGGTCGACTTCTGTACAGTTGCCCATTGGAGTGACGAGGGAGAAATCATAGAGGAAAACCTCTTCTATGACGTGGTCGGCCTGATGCGGCAAGTCGGCGTAGGCTGACAGCAATAGCTTTAGGGAACGCCTCGAAGCGCCTCGCAGCAGCAAAAGGGGCATACCGATGAGTCCGAATCAAGCCGATCCCGTGCTGGTGAAACTCCCTGGGCTGCTTCCCGAGCTCGAGACGCTCTACACCGATTTACATGCTCATCCCGAGCTGTCCATGCAGGAAACGCGAACCGCGGGTCTTGCGGCGGAGCGGCTGCGTGCCGCCGGTTATGAGGTGACGACGGGAGTCGGGAATACCGGTGTGGTGGGCCTGCTGCGTAGCGGCGCTGGGCCCACCGTGATGCTGCGTGCCGATATGGACGCGTTACCGGTCGAGGAGGCGACCGGTGTGTCCTACGCCAGCAAGGCCAAGGCTACCGATCGGGAAGGGAAGGCGGTGCCGGTCATGCACGCCTGCGGTCACGACATGCATGTAACTTGGCTGGTTGGAGCGGCCACGTTGCTTGCGCGCGCCCGCGAGGGATGGCGTGGTACGGTCATGGCGGTGTTCCAGCCGGCGGAGGAAACAGCGAGTGGTGCCCAGGCGATGATCGATGACGGGTTGTTCAAACGCTTTCCGAGGCCCGAAGTCGTGCTGGGTCAGCATGTCATGGTGGGTCCAGCGGGCAATATTGCCGGGCGCACGGGGGTCATCACCTCGGCCGCCGACAGTCTGCAGATTCGCCTTTTCGGACGAGGTGCGCACGGCTCGATGCCCCAGGCCAGCATCGACCCGGTGGTCATGGCCGCCGCAACGGTGCTTCGGCTTCAAACGATCGTTTCGCGCGAAGTCGCGGCCGCCGAGTCCGCTGTTGTCACCATCGGCTCGCTGCAAGCGGGTGCCAAGGAGAACGTCATTCCCGACGAGGCCATCATCAAGCTCAATGTGCGCACCTTCGATGAGGATGTCCGCAAGCGTGTGTTGGCCGCGATCGAGCGCATCGTCAATGCCGAGGCAGCGGCTTCGGGCGCTCCCAGGCCGCCGGAGATCACTCCCTTGGACCGTTATGCCTTGGTGATGAATGATCCGGAGGCGACCCGGCGCGTCGTGAATGCGTTTCGGAAGCACTTTCCGGCTGACCGGATCCGCGAGACCGGGCCGGCATCGGCGAGCGAGGATTTCGGATCGTTCGGCGCCGAATGGGGCGTGCCCTCGGTGTTCTGGTTCGTCGGTGGGACCGATCCCGGGACGTACGCGAAGGCCAAAGCTGCAGGCCGGCTCAACGAGATTCCGACGAATCACAACCCGCGCTTTCTGCCGGTCATCCATCCGACACTCGAAACAGGAGTTGAGACGCTGATCGTCGCGACGCAGGCCTGGTTCTCGGCTTGATGCGCGTCTCGCGTCGATAATCCATACTGGGCGGTATGGCCGGGTTGGTACGGGTGAGCATATGATCCACGTTCTGCTGATGGTGCTGGATCTCGGCGGCACCTTCGTGTTCGCCATCAGCGGCGCGGTAGCGGCGACGCGGCATCGCCTGGATATCTTCGGCGTGATGGTGCTGGCGTTTGCAGCCGGTAACGCCGGCGGCATTACGCGCGACATCCTCATCGGTGCGGTGCCGCCCGCGGCCATCGCCAACTGGAGTTATCTCGGTGTTTCCGTCCTGGCAGGCCTGGTGGTGTTCTTCAGGCAACCGCTCGTTGCCCGCCTCGAGTATCCGGTACAGTGGTTCGATGCCATCGGGCTCGCGTTCTTCGCGGTAGCGGGGGCGCAGAAGGCGCTGCTCCATGGGCTCGGCCCGGCGATGGCGGCGCTCCTCGGCATGTTGACCGGCATCGGCGGCGGTATGCTGCGCGACGTGCTGGTCAGGGAGATACCGGTCGTCCTACGCGCGGATCTCTATGCGCTGGCGGCGCTAGCCGGTGCAGTCGTCGTAGTGGCAGGGCATCTGGCCCACGTCTCGCCGATCGCCACGGCGATCGTCGGTGGTGCCCTATGTTTCGTGTTGCGCTATATGGCCATCCGCCATGGCTGGCATCTGCCCAAGACGTCGCCCGCGCGAGGGCATGCCAAGGAGGTGGACATGGCCGCCCAGAGGCGAATGGATAGGAAGCCTTGACATGATAGCTTCTGTATTGCGCTGCAACAAAGGCGCTCAAAGGATTGAGCATCGCCCGCGAATACATGCGTTACGGCTTCGCTACCCTGTGATCGTTTGGCATCGTTCTAACCGCTCATCTGCAGCGAGATCGCGCAAAGGTCAGGGCAGCAGCTACCCGAGTTGGCGCCGTACTGAACGCGTCACGTCGGGCAGCCGGTATGGCTGAAGAGCGAGCGGCGCGCGCGAGTCCAAATGGCCAAGTGTCCCAAATTCGAGCAGCAAATCCTCAGGAATTCTTGATAAGTCTGTGTTCTAATTGGTGGGCATACCAATCGCTAAAATCCGCTTCTGCACAGATGTGACTCCTCGGTCGATTTACCGAGACCGCGCCAACGGCATCTTACAGTCAATCGGCTAGTCCCATGACAAAGGCGAGTGCGACATTCAGCCGGTCGATATCTTTCCCGTCAAGCGATCCGACCTTACGTCCAACGCGCTCGCGGCGAATCGTCACGGGTTTATCTGCCATGATCTGTGAGCGCGTCCGCAATCCATTGTTCTCGGTTGGTTCGATGGTGATACGGAAATCCGGTGCCTCCGCGATATCGGAGGTCATCTGGCAGACGACCACTGACGCGTGCGCGGCGGGTAGGGCGTCGGTTTGAACTATCACCGCCGGCCGTGGCTTTCCATAGTCGCCGGATGAGGCGACCGTAACGACGTCGCCCCGCTTCACGGAGAGTCAAATTCCGAGACTGCTTCGATCCAGCGCATTGCGTCTCGCTCTGCGGCTCGATCCAAACCGGCGACCTCCTTAGCGACGCGACGTAGAACGGCCTTTGAACGAGCATCGGGCACGACCAGGCGTAGCTCACGCAGGCCTTGGGCACGGCGTCGCTCCCGCATTGCACGCATTCTTTCCGCGGCATGAGCCATTTGAGCGTCCTCTATGTAACGCGTTACAGCGTAACGCGTTACGGGCGAGGCTGCAAGTTGCGTGCTCAATCGCTTCGCGCCAGCCTAGTGAAGGCGTTTTTGCAACGGGAGTTGCGTGTGCGTTTCGATGCCGATGCATGACCGCCCAGCTATTTTGCGCCGAGCAGGCGCAGCAGTGCATGGTAGAGGATGAGCGCAAGCTGAAAACCAAGGGAAATGCCAAGCACTAGGACGAACGGGAAGTGTCGTGGCCCGGTTAGTTTCCAGAACAACGCAGTGAGGACGCCCAAAAGCGCGAGTGCGCTCAGCACGAAGCTAACAACAGGCTCCAGAGTTACAAGGAGGAGGAGGGCGGGCACGCGAACGCACTGCCAGAGAAGCCACAGGATAAACCACCCGAGATCGACGGCGCTTGCCGGCCTGTGCTCTTCGGAGTCGATGAGTTTCGAGATACTCAACTGCCCAGCCATAATTTTGCGCTCTCGCCTCGCGGCGAACCGCGCCGTCAGAGAATCAATGCGTAAATACTGTGAGTCAGCGAGACACGTGGGAAGTCTGCATTTCTGGTGCGAATGTGCAGAAACGCGCGCACCGTGAGTGTAAGCCCTCCGGCATCCCCGTTCTTTCGGCCGTGATCTGATGGCTCGATGCTCCTGGCAGCGGCAATCGGCCGCATGCCGAGGGCATGATGATGAGCGATGAGACGCGAGGAGAGCTGACGCTGGGGCAGCAGCGCT
>DASRDO010000065.1:0-60916 GCA_035652555.1 Steroidobacteraceae bacterium
TCGCTGACTGGAAGACTCGTGTGGGCAATCATGGGCGTCACCTCCCGGCATGCCTGGAAGCAGCATGCTCACCACCAGCAGCCGCCGTGCCGGTGCGTTGGGATTCGTGCCAAGCCGTCCCTGGGACTCGGCTGTTGGCCGCTCGGCGTCGCTCGTCAGTGCACCCCGGCCATCAGGCGCTTTACCGGCGGTGTGATCAGCAGCATCACGATCCCTCCCCCGGCGGTCCACCAGAAGAGTGTCAAATAAAGTGCCGGTAGCGTCTCCAGATGCTGGGCGTCGTAGCCGCTCGACAGAAGACCCGACAGGAAGCTCCCGAGCGCGAGAGTAAGGAACCACAGGCCCATGCTCTGGGCGGCGAATCGCACGGGTGCCAACTTGGTCGTGGAGGAGAGGCCGACCGGCGAGAGGCACAGCTCGCCGCAGGCGTTGAGCAAGTAGGTCGCCACCAGCCAGAGCAGGGACACTTTGCTGCCGTGAAGCACGCGCAGCCCCGCGACGTACATGACGAGCATGCCCGCTGCGATCAGCAGTAATCCCAACGCGAACTTGGCCGGCGAGGACAGGTCCCGGTTCCGCTTCCCGAGCCATACCCACAGCATCGCGAAGACCGGTGCCAGCAGGATGATGAAGCTCGGGGGGAAAGTCTGCATGTCGCCCGGTGGCAGGTTCCAGCCGAAGACGTGAAGATCGGTGTAGCGGGCGGCGAACAGCGTCATGGGACCGAAGATCTGCATGTACGCCATCCAGAAGAGAGTCGAGGCGACAAACAGCGTCGTCATGGCGAAGACGCGGCTGCGCTCATCCCCGGTGAGTCTGCCGAAGAAAGCGATGTAAAGCAGATAACCCACCATCAGCAGGCCCACCACCCACGATACCCGCCCGGCCAGCGCCACCGGATTGACCGTGACGGCGCCGCTCAACATAAGTGCGGTGACCGCGCAGATGATCGCCACCAGGATCCAGAGGGTGAGCCAGGGGCGAGGCCCGGTATTCGCAGGGTTGGCGCCCGCACTGCGGAGGTGGCGGCGGGTGGCGAGAAACTGCACCACGCCGAACAGCATGCCGATCGCAGGCAGCGCAAAGCCCGCATGCCAGCCGTATGCCTGAGCTGCGATCGGGACGATGAATGGGCCGATGAGCGAGCCGATGTTGATGCCGATGTAGAAGATCGAAAAGCCGGCGTCACGGCGCGCGCCGCCTTCAGGATAGAGGTCGCCCACCGTGGCGCTCACATTCGGCTTCAGCAGACCGACGCCGAGGACGTTGAAGATGAGTCCGAGGAAGAAGAGGCGCGTGCCGCCTGCAGCGAGCAACGCGTTGCCGGCCGTAATCAGCACGCCGCCCGAGGCGACTGCGAGCTGCCCGCCAACCAGCTGGTCGGCCACCCAGCCGCCGAGGAGCGAGAGCAGGTACGTCCCGCCCAGGTACAACCCCCAGACCGCGCTCGCGCTCTGATCCGTGAACCCGAGTCCCCCGCGGCCGGTGGCAGCCGTCAGGAACAGGATCAGGATCGACTGGATGCCGTAGAAGGTGAACCGCTCCCACATCTCCGTGAAGAAGAGCGTCGCGAGACCGCGCGGATGTCCGAATAGGGTCGGCTCTGCAACAGCGGCGCCGGCGGCTGCCCCGGCCGTCGTCATGTTGGGACCTGCCGGCGCACCGGTTTCGACAGCTCTACTCATGGTGCGGCGCTCCGTCAGGATGCCTGGGGTTGTTTTGTATCCGCGTCCTGACGTCGCGCGCGCTGCAGAATGCGCGCCATGATCAAGCCGCCTTCGAAAAGGAGGTACATCGGTACGGCCAGCATCGACTGCGATACTGCATCGGGAGGCGTGAGGAACGCCGCAACGATGAAGACGCCCAAGAGCACATACCCGCGATAGCTTTTCAGCTTATCGAGCTCCACGAGACCGGTGAGGACCAGCAGCACTACTGCCACGGGCAGCTCGAAAGCGGCACCGAAGCCGAAAAACATGAGCAGCACGAAATTGAGGTACTGGGAGATGTCCGTCATCATCGACACGCCCTTGGGCGTCGTGCTGGCGAAGAAGTGGAACATCGCCGGGAATACGAAGAAGTAGGCGAACGCCATCCCGCCGTAGAAGAGCAGGATCGAGGAGACGAGCAGCGGCAGGGCGAAGCGCTTCTCGTGCCGATACAGGCCCGGCGCGACGAAGGCCCACAGCTGATAGAGCACGTAGGGCATTGCCGCGAAGAGCGCGACGAAGAACGACAGCTTGAAAGGTGTAGTGAAGGGAGCGGCAACGCTCGTCGCGATCAGCGTCGTGCCCTTGGGCAGCTTCTCTATGAGTGGCTGGGAGGCCAGGGTGAAGAGCTGATTGGCGTAGAAGGCGCAGGGCACGAACACGATGCCCACCACGACGAGCGCTCGAATCAGCCGGTCGCGCAGCTCCAGGAGGTGCGAGACCAGGGTGCCCTCGGCGAGCTTCTCAGGTTCCTCGCTCATGGGCGTCCGGGGTCGCAGGCTCGGGTGGCCGATCGCCACCCGGGGGGGTCGTGTCAGCGGTTGTCGTTTCCGACATGGCCTGTTCCGACGTAGTGGAGAGGTCCGTGAGCTCCGGAGTCAGGGGCGATGGAGTGGACGGCGGCACGCCGCCCACCGGCCGCACCGGCTCGGGCCGGATCGTCCGGTTGCGATCGCTGTCGACCTCGTCCTCGAGCTGCTCCTGGAACTGGCGGGCCATGGCCCGGGCCCGGCCGACCCACCGGCCGACCTCGCGCACCACGCGCGGCAACTTCTCCGGTCCCAGCACGATGAGCGCCAGGACGAAGATGACCAGGATCTCGGAGAACCCGATGTCGAACATGAAGATTCAGCTCTGGTAGCGGCGAATGCATCCCGCTTCGCCAGGCCATAGAGGTGCGCTCGCGCGCCTCGTGGCGGCGGCGGACCCTCTGTCCGCGGTCACGGGAGGCTCAGGCGCTGCGCTCGCTCTTGGAAGCCGCCTCGGCCTTCGGGGCGGCTTTCGCCTCGGGAAACTCGGCATCGGGGCCGTCCGTGCGGATCTGCCGGCGGGCCGCGGTGGACTCTTCGTGTTCCCCCTCGTTCACGGCCTTCTTGAAGCCGCGCACGGCGTGGCCCAGATCCTCGCCGACGCTCCGGAGCTTCTTGGCGCCAAAGACGACGAGCACCACGACCAGGATGATCAGCAGCTCCTTCATTTCCATAAAGCTTGAACTCCGCTCCGCTTACGCGTGAGAGAACATAATAGGGAAGGGATCATAGGATAAATGACCCTTTCCGGCCGAGAAAATTCGCGAATTTGTGGATTCCGGCAGCGTCCGGGCTCAGGCCTCCAGCCAGAAGGTCACCGGCCCGTCATTGACCAGCTCGACCTGCATGTCGGCGCCGAACTCGCCGCAGGCCACCGGCGAGTGCCCGGTGATGGCCCGCTCCAGCAGATAGCCGAAGAGGTCCCGTGCGACCTCCGGAGTGGCCGCGGTACTGAACCCGGCTCGAGTGCCTTTATGAGTATCGGCGGCCAGGGTGAATTGCGGCACGAGCAGCAGCCCGCCGCCGATTGCCTGCAGCGAGCGGTTCATGCGCCCCTCGTCATCGGGAAAAATGCGGTACGCCAGTACGCGCTCGAGCAGCCGGTCGGCCGCCGCGCGATCGTCATCACGGCTGACGCCGATCAAAGCGAGCGTTCCCCGACCAATCTCTCCCAGCTCCCGCCCGCCGGTGCTGACGCTGGCGCGGGACACGCGTTGAATGAGCGCGATCATGTACTCACCACGGTACGGGTCCGCATGGAATCGTGAGTGCACCAGGATACGCTGGCGTCCGGTGCGGCGGGTCCGATAAGATTCGGCGCGGTTTTGCGCACCAGTTCGGAGTTCACGATGGCGGGACGGCGGTTGCGTTCACAAATGCGTTCGGGCGTAAGGGCTGCAACGGCAGTCTTCGCGATGAGTTTGGGGTCGCTGCTGGCCCAATCGGCCTTCGCGCAGCAGGCGCCGCTCACGGGCAACGCGCAGCGCGGAGCAACCCTGGCGTCCACTTGCCTCGGCTGTCACGGCATTCAGGGCTACCGCAATGCCTACCCGGATTATGCCGTGCCGCGCCTGGCGGGCCAGCATCCTGACTACCTCGCCTCGGCTCTGAAGGAGTACCGCAACGACTCGCGCCAGTATCCGACCATGCATCTGCAGGCGCTGTCGCTCTCCGATCAGGACATCGCCGATGTCGCCGCGTACCTCGCCAGCAAGCCGCTCGCTGCCGCGAGCAACGCCAACCCGCCGGAGCTGCCGAAGGCGGCAGTCATGTGCGCCTCCTGCCACGGCCGGGACGGGATCGGCGTGACGCCTGCGTATCCAAACCTGGCCGGGCAGCAGGAAAGTTATCTCGCGCGTGCGATCCGCGAATATCAGACCGGCTATCGCAAGCACCCGATCATGAGCAGCATGGTCGTCGCGCTGAAGCCGGAGGACATCGACGCCATCGCGCAATACTTCAGCAGCCTGAAGCCGGGACTCCGTACGGAGTCCCGGCCCTTCTTCAGCTGGACCGATAAGGCTTCATCCCACTAGCGGGGATGGCGCAGGCTCACTTCACCTGCACCGGCACGAAGATCCGGGCGTTGCCCCGCTGAATCAGCAGGGCGACGTGACCGTGCGACCGCTGGACCGCGGAGCGTAGCTGCTCCGCCGTCGAGACCCGCACGCCGTTGGCGGCAAGCACGACATCTCCCGGCTGTATGCCGGCGTCCTCCGATGGCCCCGTAACGCCCTCGACGAGCAGCCCGCCGTGCGCGTGAGCCTCCTGCTCCTCATCGTGGCTCAGCGGGCGCACCGCGAGCCCGAGGCTGCCGCCCTGCTGCTGCGGGTGCTGCGCGGAGGCCACGGTCTGGCTGCCCATGGAGCCCAACTTGACGTCGACCTCGTGCTTGGAGTGAGCGCGCCACACCGTGAGGTGCACGATCGTGCCTGGCGTCAGGCTCGCGATCCGCACGGGCAGCTCCGTGGAGGACTGCACCGGCTCGCCGTTCAGCGCGAGAATCACATCCCCGGGCTGCAGGCCCGCCCGAGCTCCGGGCCCATCCTGCTCGATGCTGGAAACCAGCGCGCCTTCCGGCTCCGGCAGACCGAAGGAGTCGGCGAGCCCCTGATCGACGTTCTGGATCACGACGCCGAGCCTGCCGCGGCTCACGTGGCCGGTGGACATCAGCTGATGCGCCACCTGCATCGCGACGTTGATCGGGATCGAGAACGAGACGCCCATGTAGCCGCCCGTGCGGCTATAGATCTGCGAATTGACGCCGATCACCTGGCCGTTCATGTTGAAGAGCGGGCCGCCGGAATTGCCGGGGTTGATCGGCACGTCCGTCTGGATGAAGGGCACGTAGCCGGAGTCGGGGAGCGTGCGGCCCTTGGCGCTGACGATGCCGGAAGTGGCGCTGTTCTCGAAGCCGAACGGCGCCCCGATCGCGAGCACCCACTGTCCGACCTGCAGGCTGTTGGAATTGCCGAGAGTGACGGTCGGCAGGTTGTTGGCGGAGATCTTGATCACCGCCACGTCCGAGACCTTGTCCACACCGATGACCTTGGCGGTGTATTCGCGCCGGTCGGTGAGTTGGACCGTGACCCGGCTCGCGCCCGCCACCACGTGCGCGTTGGTGAGGATCAGGCCGTCGGGCTGGATGATGAAGCCCGAGCCCTCGCCGCGCACCGGTTGCTCCGGCGGCGCCTGGAAGGGCAAGCCGCGGAAGAACGGCGCGAACGGGCTGTTGGGCCCGAAGGGATTGCCCTCGCCTTCATCGGTCGACTTCTCGATCACACGGATGTTGACGACGGCGGGCCCGTACTTCTTGACGAGCGTCGTGAAGTCCGGAAGCATCACTGAGACGCCGCCGCGCGGCTGAGCCGAAGTCACGGCCGCGGGCGGCGGAGTGCCTTGCGCGTGCGCCGTGACTGGCGCGGCGCCGACGGTATACAGAGCCGCGAGCGGTGCGGCGCCGAGCACAACGCCCAGTACCGCTGCCACCAAGGGATTGCGAACTGCGTTCCTCACTGTCATTGCGATCTCCCGCGGAAATTTGTCTGGATTCAGGGCCGCGAGAATAGGCGCGGACCCTTAAATGACGCTTAAGGAGGCGCCGGGTGGGGCGTGCGGCACGTGGGAATAGCCCGCAATCGGCTGTCGGACGGACCCGGACAGGCGGCACGGTCCTCAGGGGCGGCGCCGGGCGAGCCAGGCAACGAGGCCCTGGGTATTGAGCTCGAGGTCGCCCTCGAGAAGCGAGAGGAGCGCCGCGGGTGGCAGCGGACAATCGTGGCGCGCCGCAAGCTCGCACCAGAGGTCGGCCATTCCTGCGCGAATCGCCGCAGCGGGGTCCGCGGCGGCGGCGCTGCGCTCGGCAATGCCCGTGAGCTCGCGGATCTGGCCCTTCAGCATCTCCCCGAGCCGCGCCACGTCGGTCACCCGGCTGAAATGCATGAGATACATCGCCTGCGGTGAGTACGCGAGCAGCCGGTCGACCGAGGCGATGAGCTGCCCAGGATCGAACTGAGTCGGGGTCGTGGTCGGAATGATGAATGCGCCCCGCGCGGAGTCGAGCTCCCGATACGAGATGCCGAAGGTATCGCCGGTGAACATGCAGGCGTTGGCCCGATCGGCGAACACCTGATGATGAAGAGCGTGCCCCGGCGTATGCAGGATCTCGAGCTCGCGCCCGGCCAGACTCAACCTGTCTCCGTCCTGAGTCACCCGGACCCGCTCCGCCGCAATGGGCACGATGTCGCCATACAGCCGCTGAAAGCGCTCTTCGCCATATACCGCCCGCGAGCCCTCGATGAGCTTCGACGGATCGATGAGGTGCGGCGCACCGCGCGGATGCAGCACCGCGGTGGCGTTCGGCAACTCACGCATCAGCCGGCCCGCGCCGCCGGCATGATCCAGATGAACATGGGTCAGCAGCAGATAGTCGACTGCCTCACGCTCGATGCCGGTGGCCTCCAGCGCAGCGAGGAGGTAAGGCACGGAGTCGTTGGTACCTACGTCGACGAAGGCTGCGCGTCCACGATGCTCGACGATATGCGCCGCCGCATGTCCCGGCTGGATGTATTCGGTATCGACGGCAGTGATCCCGTCCGGGTGACGGATCATTCGCGGGGCAGGCAGCGCTGCGGAGTGTTCCAGCATGCCCATAGGGTAGCAGGTGAGCAGTCGGCACTCCTCGCAGTACCGGATTTCAGGCAAGCTTGAGCGCATGATCCAATACGTCTTCCGTCGCCGGACCGCGGTCGTCCCGGTGCTCGCCACCCTGCAGCTCGCCTTCGGTCTCTCAGCTCGTGCTCAGCCCTTTGCCGTGCCCACTCACCGAGTCGATGGCACGCTCGTCTTCGACGGCATTCCCCGGGCCGATGCGGCACTCGTCTCGCAAGTGAGGCACTACGAGGAATGGCGGCAAGCGACTTTTCTCGACTGGCTGTCCGACGGCAGCATGCTGGTAGCAACGCGCTTCGGTCGGGACGAGCAGGTGCACCGTGTTTCCTCGCCGCTCGGAATGCGAGAGCAGCTCACGTTCGGCGATGGCTCCGTGGTCGAGGCTCGTGCACCACACAGCGGCGGTGAGTTCGTGTTCGTGCGGCAGGTGGACGGTGACTCGCAGCTCTACGACTACGGGGGTGCCGGCGCGGCCCGTGAGCTCACGCAGGGTAATTTCCTGCACGGCAGTCCGGTCTGGTCGCACGATGGCAAGCGGGTTGCGTTCTATGGAACAGACCGTAATGGAGTGAATGAGGACATCTATGTCGTGAGCGTTTCGGCAGGGACGCGCCCGCAGCTTGCGATCGCCGGCGCAGCCGGTAGCTGGCGTCCGCTCGAGTGGTCGGCCGGTGACACCAAGCTCCTTTTGTTGAACACTGTGTCTTCGCAGAAGAGCGCGCTATATACCGCCGATGTTGCATCCGGAGCGCTCACACCGGTGGCGCTACCCGAATCCCGGATCACCAGCGCAGCCTTCGCACCTGACGGCGTCGGTTTCTACCTGATTTCCGACGCCCAGAGCGACTTCGAGCAACTGCTCTATTACAACCCCATCACGCGCATGACCCGTCGCGTGTCGGCCGATGTTCCCTGGAACGTCGAGGAGTTCGCGGTGAGTGCGGGAGGGCACTACGTTGCGTACGTGGTGAATGATGACGGCCAGAGTCTCCTCACGGTCCTCGATACGCTGCGCAATCTCGAGTTCAAGCCCCCCGGCCTGAGCGACGGCCGCATCGGGAACATCCGCTTCGATGACAGCGGCCAGAGGCTCGCATTCTCGTACGAGTCGACCCGGGCTCCCCGCGACGTGTATGTCTACGATGTTGCCCAAGGCACGGTGAAGCGTTGGACTCGCAGCGAGGTGGGACCGCTCGATCCCGCCACGTTCGCGGCCGCGCAGCTCATCCACTATCCGACCTGGGACCGTTTCGGCATGAACCGGCGGACGCTCTCGGCCTATGTCTATCTGCCGCGCGTGGCCTCAGCGGGGAGTGTCGGATCCGCCCGGGCCCCGGTGCTGGTCGTGCTGCCCGGCGGGCATGACCTGCATGCGCAATCGCGCCCTGACTGGAATCCGTTCATTCAATTCGCGGTCAACGATCTCGGCTACGCGGTGATCGCTCCCAATGTCCGCGGGTCTTCCGGGTACGGTAAGGCGTTTCGAGCGCTGGATGGCGGGAAGCTTCGCGATGATGCAGTACGAGATGTCGGCGCGCTGCTCGTCTGGCTCGGCTTGCAGCCCGGCCTCGATCCGCATCGCGTCGCCGTCATGGGCCACGGCTACGGGGGCTTTCTCGCTCTGTCCTCGCTTGCGACCTACGGGGATCACCTGCAGGGGGCGATCGACATCGCAGGGATCGCCAACCTGGTCGATTTCGTCGGCCACTCTCCCGCCGCCGAGCGCGCGCAGCGGGTCGCCGAGTTCGGCGACGTTCAGGACACCGACATGCGCGCCTTCCTCGACCGCATTTCTCCTCTGGGCAGCGTCGCGCTGATCCATCATCCGGTGCTGATCGTCCAGGGACTCGATGCTCCCGGCTCCCGCGCGGCTGACTCCCAACAGCTCGTCTGGCGCCTGCGCTCCGAAGGCAACCAGGCCTGGTACCTCAGCGCCACCGATGCGGGCAACGAGCTCACCACCCCGGCAGACCGTGAGGCCTACCTCGAGACTGCGGCCCAGTTCCTCCGGATGTTGGCCAAGTGACCGGTCTGCCGCACCGGCATTGATCGGGGCGCGACGTCAGGGCCATTGCCGCGCTGTCATTCCGCCGGGAAAGTGACGGTGACCGCCAGGCCCGGTCCGGGCGCCGGCTCTCCCAACTCCACACTCGCCCCGTGCGCCGCCGCGATCGCCTTCACGATGGCGAGGCCCAGGCCGCTTCCCGGCGAGCGCGTTCCAGGCTGGCGGTAGAACCGGTCGAATACCCGCTCCCGCTCTTCCCGGGCGATGCCCGGCCCGTTGTCCACTACTCTCACGAGAGCCTGCGCCGGCATTCCTGCCGAGCGCTCCACGGATACGTCCACACGTCCTCCGGCCGGCGTGTAGCGCACCGCATTGTCCACCAGATTCCTGATCAGGGTCGCGACGGCGTCCCGCTCCCCGCGCACCATGACCGACTGGGCTTCTGACATTCCCAGATCGATCCGTCGCGCGTCCGCCAGCGGCACCAGCTCCGCCACGACTTCCCGACCCAGCTCATCGAGCGCGAATCGCGTGGGCACCGGCTCAGCCCGGGGCTCCTGTCGGGCCAGCGCCAACATCTGCTCCACCAGGCGGATTGCGCGCTGCACTCCCTCGGAGAGCTTGCCCATGGCCTCCGCGCGCTCCGACTCGGTGCCCGCCCGCGTCAGCGCACCCAGCTGCAGATGCAGCGCCGTGAGCGGCGTGCGCAGCTCGTGAGCGGCATCTGCCATGAACGCCCGCTCCCGGTCGAGCGCGCCAGTGAGCCGGACGAGCAGGTCATTGAGAGATCCGACGAGCGGGCGCACTTCGTCCGGCAGTTTCTCATCAGACAGCGGCTCGAGCTCATTCAAGCGACGCGCTTTGACCGCCCTGGCCAGCCGCTGCAGAGGCTGCAGTGCGTGACCGACGGCCAGCCACACGATGAGTCCCAACACAGGCACCAGCAGCGCAAAGGGCCCCAGTGTGCGCAGCGCCAGCTGCGCCGCCTGCCGGCGCCGCACGCTCATGGGCTGTGCGATCTGCACTACCTTCGTCAGGGATTCCGTGCCGTAGACCCGCCACTGGCCACTGCTCGTGTTGACCGTCGAGAATCCGATCGTCGTGAACGTGGGTAGCACCGCGTGCGGGCGAGACATGTAGATGAGCTCGCCATCGAGCGTCCAGACCTGGACGACGAAGTCATACGCGGCATTGTTGGAAGGAATCGGCGGGGGCCAATGATAGTCGACCGGCTGGTCCCGCAGGATGAGTGCCGTCTCCTTCAGATGGTAATCGAAGAACGCACTCGCCTCGGCCAGCGCATTGCGATAGACCACGAGTCCGCCCAGCACACCCACGAGCACGACGCCGCCGAGGAGCCAGGCAAGGAGGCGCGCGCGAAGTGAGCTCACCCTCATGCAGGCCTCACCCGATAGCCGACCCCGCGCACGTTGAGGATGAAGTCGGCGCCGAGCTTGCGGCGCAGCCCGTGGATGTGCACCTCGACGGCGTTGCTCTCGACCTCCTCACCCCATCCATACAGGCGCTCCTCGATGCGGCTGCGCGAGAGGATCGTTCCCGGCCGCTCCATCAGCAGCTGCAGCAGCGCGAACTCCTTCGGCGAGAGCGCGATCTCCCGGCCATCGCGTGCCACACCATGCGTTGCGGGATTGAGGGTGACGCCCAGATGCTCGACGGCCGGGGCGGTGCGGCCGGATTTGCGGCGCAGGAGTGCCCGGATGCGTGCCGCCAGCTCGTCGAGATCGAACGGCTTGACCAGGTAGTCATCCGCGCCGGCGTCCAGGCCCTGCACTCTGTCGGAGACGGCATCGCGCGCGGTGATGATGAGGACCGGAAGCTCCTGCCCCCGGGCGCGGGCGGTGGTCAGGACCTCGAGGCCTGCGCGGCGGGGCAGACCCAGGTCGAGCAGGAGCAGGTCGAAACTCTCGGTCTGCAACACCTGCAGGGCGGACTCGCCGTCGTACACCCAGTCCACGGTGAAGCCTTCCCGCCTGAGGCCCGTGCGGATCGCTTCGCCGATCATGGCGTCGTCTTCTACCAGGAGCAGTCTCATTCGGAAGGGACTATGATCGATCGATGCTTCAGCGTCTGGTACACGATGCTGCCGCTTTGGGCGTGGCGCTGACGGAGCACGATGCTGCCCGGCTGCGCCAGCTCCTCGAGGAGCTGGCGCATTGGAACCGCCAGTACAACCTCACTGCCATCGCAGACCCCGAGAGCATGATCAGCCATCATGTGCTCGACAGCCTGGCCGTTCACCGTCATCTGCATGGCACCTCCATCGCCGATGTCGGCACCGGCGCGGGTTTCCCGGGGCTGCCGCTCGCACTGGTCAATCCGGAGCGCCGCTTCACCCTCATCGATTCGCACGGCAAGAAGATCCGTTTCGTCTCGCATGCGGTCCGGACCCTTGGCCTCATGAACGTGGAGCCCCTGCAGGCGCGCGCGGAAATGTTGCGCCCCGAACGGCCGTTCGACACCGTGCTGGCGCGCGCGTTCGCTCCCCTGCCGCAGTTGCTGGAAACGGTCGCGCCGCTTTGTGGCGCCGAGACCCGCGTGCTCGCCATGAAGGGGAAGTGGCCGGCGGGCGAGCTCGATGCCCTGCCCCGTGTGTGGCGTGTTGCCGAGTCGCACACGCTCACAGTGCCCGGACTGGCGGAGGCCCGGTGTCTCATCGTGCTCATGTCAGGTGTGGCGCACTAACGGCAGAGCCGTCGTCTCCTTGATGACCGAGAGCGCGATGGAGGAGTGAACCGACTGTACGCCCGGGAAGCGCGACAGATGGTCGAGGAAGAACGCCTCGTACGCCTTGATGTCGCGACAGACGATGCGCAGCAGGAAGTCGGTCTCGCCCATGAGCGTGTAGCACTCGAGGATCTCGGGGTGCTGGCGCACGGCCTGTTCGAACTTGAGCAGCGCATCGCGTCCATGGCCGCTCAGCTTCACGTGCGAGAACACGACCACGTTGAGCCCTACCTTCTCGCGATCGAGCAGCGCCACTCGCTTGCGGATGACGCCGAGCTCCTGCAGCCGGCTCACCCGCCGCCAGCACGTCGAGGCCGTCATGCCCAGCCGCTCCGCGATCTCGGCGGCGGAGAGGTCGCCATGCTCCTGGATCAGATCGAGGATCCGCGCGTCGCCGCGGTCGAGGTCTGCCTGCATTGCCCATCTCGCATATGAAGCCGGTAGTGCAATGAATGATTCATCGTAGCGCGCCAAAGGGCAACCTTTGTCACGCGCCGTGCAGGTAGCGGCGGGTAACGTGGAAGCCCCTGCGGTTGGCGGAGCATGAGCGATGGACCTCTTCGAGATGCGTGATTTCGACGGTCACGAGCAGGTGGTGTTCGGCTTCGATGCAGCTTCGGGACTGCGCGCCCTCATCGCCATTCATTCCACCGCACTGGGTCCGGCGGCGGGTGGCTGCCGCATGTGGCCATACGCGACTCCTACCGACGCTCTTTCGGACGCGCTGCGCCTTTCGCGGGGGATGAGCTACAAGAACGCCATGGCGGAGCTCCCCTTCGGCGGGGGCAAAGCGGTGATCATCGGCGACTCGCGGGAGAAGAACCGGCAGCGGATGGAGGCGTTCGCGCGGCTCGTCGACTCTCTCGGCGGGCGCTATATCACGGCCGAAGACGTCGGAACGACCACGGCAGACATGGAGCAGGTGGCCTGCATCACGCCGTTCGTGAGCGGCCTCCCTCGCCACGGCATGGAAGGGGCGCTACCGCTCGCCGTGCCTGCCGGCAGCGCTCCCGGGTCCGACATTCTGTCCACGCGCTCACTCGGCGACTCGCCCATGCACGTGGGCGGTGACCCGGGGCCGAAGACCGCACTCGGCGTGTTTCTCGGTCTCAAGGCGGCTGTCCGCTTCGCCCTCGGGCGCACCAGCGTGGAGGGGCTCAAGATTGCCGTGCAGGGGCTGGGCGGTGTGGGCTATCCGCTTTGCCGGCTGCTTGCGGCCGAAGGCGCATTGCTGCGCGTCGCTGACTCACGGGCGGCAGCCGTTCAAAGGGTCCGTGAGGAGCTCGGCGCGCAGGAAGTGCCGGCCGAATCGATTCTCTCGGACGACGTGGATGTCCTCGCTCCGTGCGCTCTCGGCGCGGTACTCGATGCGCGCACTATTCCGAGGCTGCGCGCGCGGGTCATCGCGGGAGCTGCGAACAATCAGCTCGCCCGCGAGGAGGACGGGGAGGCATTGATGCGGGCAGGAATCCTCTATGCGCCGGATTACGTGATCAACGCCGGTGGAATCATCAGCGTTGCCCACGAGTATCAGGGCGGCGCGACTGCGGCCCAGGTGAGGGCGGAGATCGAGAAGATTCCCACCCGACTCACCGCGATCTTCGAGCGCGCCCGCCGCGAGTCGCGTCCCACGAGTGCCGTCGCCGACCAGATGGCGATCGATCGGTTGGCTGCAGCAGGCCAGCGGCCGCTGCAGCGAGCATCGGCGCGTTCCTGATTCATTGGCCACAACCGGCTGCGGGCGAGCATCTGCGTAACCTCGCTCGATGCCGCAGGCGCAGGAGCGGCCTGCGCGGTGTGTCCATCGGCCGCAACCGGCGTGGGGCCGTCGCAACGAGCATCTGCGTTCTTGCGCGACGTGCCGGGCACGGAGGCCTGCGCCCGCTTCCCACAAGCTCGTGGCCGGGTGAAGTACACTCTGGCGCATGAAGCGCGTCATCGCGGTCGCCAACCAGAAAGGCGGCGTCGGTAAGACCACCACCGCGGTCAATCTGGCCGCCTCGCTCGCGGCTACCCGCCGCCGTGTCCTGCTCATGGACCTCGACCCGCAGGGCAACGCCACCATGGGCAGCGGCGTCGACAAGGCACAGCTCGCGCGCGGCGCCTGCGAGGTGCTGCTCGGCGAGGCGGACCTCGCCTCGGCGCTCTGTGGCGTCGAGCAGGGCGGCTATGCGCTGCTGCCCGCCAACCAGGATCTGACGTCCGCGGAGGTGAGGCTCCTCACCCAGACCATCGGCCGCGAGACGCGCCTGCGCCGTGCGCTCGAGCCTGTGCGCGGCGCCTATGACGTGATCCTCGTCGACTGTCCGCCGGCTCTCAACATGCTGACCGTGAACGCGCTCGTCGCCGCGGACAGCGTGCTCATTCCCATGCAGTGCGAGTACTACGCGCTCGAGGGCTTGTCTGCTCTGCTCGGCACGATCGAGCAGATCAGGGTTGCCGCGAACCCGCAGCTCGAGATCGAGGGTATCCTGCGCACCATGTTCGATCCGCGGAACAACCTCTCGAACGAGGTCAGCGCGCAGCTCCTCATGCATTTCGGCGACAAGGTCTTCCGCACCGTCATTCCCCGCAACATCCGCCTCGCGGAGGCGCCGTCCTTCGGGCGGCCGGTGTTGTTTCACGACAAGGAGTCGCGCGGCGCGCTGGCCTACCTCGCGCTCGCGGGCGAGATGATCCGCCGCGAAGAGGAAGCCCGACAGGCGCCGCGGCCGGCCGCGACCGCCGCTGAAGGCGGCGCGGATCCCGGCGGCTCCCCGGAAACCGCCGTCGCGAGCGGGCAGGGAGCCGACACCGAGCGCGGCCCCCAGGCGGCCGACCCGGCGGCTGCAGGGAGCGGCGTGTCATGATCCAGAAGAAGCCGACCCTCGGGCGGGGCCTTGCGGATCTGCTCGGTCAGGTGAGCGCGCCGCGTCCGGTTCCCCCACCCGCAACGTCCGAGTCCGAGGCCGGCCCCCAGCCGGCCGCCGTGGCCGGGGAGGAGCTGGCGCGCCTGCCGCTCGATGTGCTGCAGCGCGGTCGTTACCAGCCGCGCATCGACATGCGGCCGGAGACCCTGGAGGAGCTGGCCGCCTCGATCAAGGCTCAGGGCGTGGTTCAGCCGATCGTGGTGCGCCCGATCGCCGCGGCCGCCGCTGGAGAATCGCAGCGATACGAGATCATCGCGGGCGAGCGGCGCTGGCGCGCTGCCCAGATCGCCGGCCTCGCCGACATTCCAGCGGTCATTCGCCACATACCCGATGAAGCGGCCATTGCCGTCGCCCTCATCGAGAACATTCAGCGCGAGAGCCTCAATCCGCTGGAGGAGGCCCGCGCGCTCGAACGGCTCATCACCGAATTCGAGCTCACACACGCGCAGGCGGCCGACGCCGTCGGCCGGTCGCGGGCCGCCGTCAGCAATCTGCTGCGCCTGCTGGAGCTCGCCCCGGAAGTCGGCGCGCTGGTGGAGCGGCGCGAGCTCGAGATGGGTCATGCGCGCGCGCTGCTCGCCCTCTCCAGCCGGCGCCAGCAGGCGGAAGTGGCGACCGTCGTCGCCAAGAGGGGTCTGTCGGTGCGCGACACCGAGGCGCTGGTGAGGCGCCTGCAGCATCCCGTGCCGTCGAGCGCGGAGCCAGCGCAGGCTGCGGACGCTGATGTCCGGCGTCTGGAGCAGGATCTCGCCGACAAGCTCGGGGCAAAGGTACTGATCCAACATTCTCGCGGTGGCAAGGGGAAGCTGGTAGTGAGCTATAACAGCCTCGACGAGCTCGACGGCATCCTCGCCCACATCACATAAGTGAGTGCGCCATTTGCGGGCCATCCCCTGACCCGCCAGCTCGCATGCGAGGCGCGTATGGCCTTTTCGAAACGGGATCACTATAATTCCGCGGCTTTGCCCTTCGATCGGGCGCAAGTACCTGTAGCGTAAGGCAAAAATTGCAGCCTGATGCTGCAAGGGATGCGGCAGGCAGCGTCTCGATCGACCCCACGTGACCGAGTGACACGCTCGCGCGCGCGGGCACCGGGTGCGGGCGTGTCGTCAACAATCCAGGGTTGTAGAACTGTGGCGGTTCCTTCTGATCTGCCGGACGCTCAGCGTCCGTATCTAGCTGCGAGGAGGCTCGCCTTCGGCGTTGTGCTCGGACAGGCCGCTGTTACGCTGGCTGCAGCGCTCGCATGCTGGGTAATCGGGGGCGCGCACTCCGCTGTATCCGCCGCGCTCGGCGGCGCGATCGGCACGGTCGCCAGCCTCGGCATGGCGCTGCTGGCTTTCAGCGGCAGATCGACGCCCAGCGCGGCCCGCATTCTCGGCACGTTCTACGCCGGGGAAATCGTGAAGGTGGCTCTGGCGGTCGTTTCCTTCATCCTGGTGCTGAAGCTCACCGGCGCCTCGCCGGCGCCGATGTTCGCCGGGTACATCGCGACCTTCATCGTCTACTGGATCGTGCTGGCACGCATGGCGTTGCCGGCATTGTCGGCCGCGCGCCGGGTCAACGCCTGAGCGCCGGCCCGAGGAATTGCCGAGGATCATGACCATCATGACGCTGCCGCCGCTCGTCGCCGCCGAGACTCCGAACCTCACGGAGTACATCACCCATCACATCACCTTCCTCACCAACAGGCAGCCGACGGGGCTGATTGATTTCTCGGTCATCAACGTCGATAGCGTCTTCTTCTCCGTGGCGCTCGCGATCGTCTTCGCCGCCGTGTTCTTCTTCGCCGCGAGACGCGCGACGACCGGCGTGCCGGGCAAGTTCCAGTGCGCCATCGAGATGATCCTCGAACAGGTAGGCGCGCAGGTGAAGGACACCTTCCAGGGCACCAGCAGGCTGATCGCTCCGCTGGCGCTCACCATCTTCTGCTGGGTGTTCCTGTTCAATTTCATGGACCTGGTCCCGGTCGACCTGCTGCCGGGCGCGGCGCACGGCTTGGGCCTGGCACACCTCAAAGACGTGCCGAGCACCGATCTCAACGTCGTGTTCGGCCTCTCGCTCACGGTCTTCGCGCTCATCATCTTCTACAGCATCCGCATGAAAGGTCTGGGCGGGTTCATAGCGGAATTCACACTGCACCCGTTCGCCAGCAAGAACCTGCTGGTGCAGGCGCTGTTCGTGCCGGTCAACCTGCTGCTCGAATCGGTGATGTTCTTCGCCCGGCCGATCTCCCTCGCGCTGCGTCTCTACGGCAACCTCTACGCCGGCGAGATGGTGTTCGTCCTCATCGCGCTGCTCACGCTGACGAGCGGCTATCACGCGTTGGGCAGCCTCGGCGGCTGGGCGCTGATCCTCCTGCAGTTCATCCTGGGGCTTGGCTGGACCCTATTCGACCTCATTATCGGATTGCTGCAGGCGTTCATCTTCATGATGCTGACCGTCGTCTATCTCTCGCAGGCGTACGAGCATCATTAGTCGGACGGGACTACAACCACCAACGTCGAGAGTTACGTTTTCATCCGGAGGCTCAGAAAGTGGAAGGTATCGCACAAGTTCAGGCCATGACCGCAATCGCCGTCGGGCTCATCTTCGGCATGGGCGCCCTCGGCACGGCCATCGGCTTCGGCATCCTCGGGGGGCGCTTTCTCGAAGGCATGGCCCGCCAGCCGGAGCTCGCACCTGCGTTGCTCGTGAGAATGTTCATCGTCGCCGGCCTGCTCGATGCGGTCTCGATGATCGGTATCGGGTTCGCGCTCTTTTTCATGTTCGCGAATCCCTTCCTTACGGCACTGCACACTGTCGCCGGGCACTGATCGGGCCTGAGCGGACCTGAGGCGCACGGCGTGGCCACCAGCCCGCGCGCAGCGCCTCGCTGCACTCGCAACGGGAGACCAGAGTGAACATCAACCTGACGCTCATCATCCAGATGATCGTCTTCGTGCTGCTCGTCCTGTTCACGATGAGCTTCATCTGGCCGCCGCTCATGCGTGCGGTGGAGGACCGGCAGAAGAAGATCGCCCAGGGACTGGCCGCCGCCGATCGCGGCGAGCAGGAGCTGCAGCAGGCCCGGCAGAGCGCCGAGGCGATCCTGCGCGAGGCGCGTGAGCGCGCCGGCCAGATCATCGACCAGGCGCAGCATCGCGCGAACGACATCATGGATCAGGCCCGGGCCAGCGCCTCCCAGGAGGGCCAGCGCCTGGTCGCTTCCGCGCAGCAGCAGATCGGACTCGAGACCTCGCGTGCACGTGAGAGCCTGCGGCGTGAGATCGGCGAGATCGCGGTGGCGGCGGCCTCGAAGCTCCTCGAGCGCGAGATCGATCCGCGCGCGCACCAGGATCTCATCAGCAAGCTCGCGGCGCAGATCTGACGGAGCGATGACCGATGGCGGATAAGAGTACGATTGCCCGGCCCTACGCGAAGGCGGCCTTCGAGGAGGCGCGCGACCGCAAGCGGCTCGGCCCCTGGTCGGAGGCGCTGCGTACGGCCGCCGCCATCGTCGGCGACTCGAAGGTCGACGAGCTGCTGGGCAATCCTCGTGTCACGCCGCAAGAGATGGCGGCGTTCGTGAGCGAGATCGCGGGCCCGCAGCTCGATGAGGAGGGCCGCAATTTCGTGCGCACGCTCGCCGACAATCGGCGCCTGGGTCTGCTGCCGGAGATCTCGGCGCGTTTCGACGAGCTCAAAGGGGAGGCTGAGGGCGTCATCGATGTGACGGTCACCTCCGCTGCGCCACTCGATGATTCCCAGCGCGACAAGCTGGCCGCGGCCCTCGAGCGGCGGCTGGGGCGCTCGGTCCGGCTGCAATGTGCCACGGACCCGGCGCTCATCGGTGGCGCCGTACTGCAGGCCGGCGATCTGGTAATCGACGGCTCGCTCCGCGCGCGGCTCGAGCGCATCGCCTACGAGCTAACCGCCTAAGCAATTTTTCGGGGAAATACTCTCATGGCCATCAAGGCAAGCGAAATCAGCGATCTGATCAAGCAGCGGATCGAAGGCTTCAAGTCCGTCACGGAGGCGCGCAACGTCGGCACGATCATGTCGGTCACCGACGGCATCACGCGCATCCATGGCCTGGCCGACGCGCGCTACGGCGAGATGCTGGAGTTTCCGGGCAACACCTTCGGCCTGGCGCTGAACCTCGAGCGGGACTCCGTCGGCGCAGTGGTGCTCGGCGATTACAAACATCTGCGCGAAGGCGATCAGGTCAAGACCACGGGCCGCATTCTCGAGGTTCCCGTGGGCCGCGAGCTCCTCGGCCGCGTGGTCGACGCGCTGGGGCGGCCCATCGATGGCAAGGGTCCGATCAACGCGGCGCGCACGGCTCCCATCGAGCGCGTGGCGCCGGGCGTCATCTATCGCAAATCGGTCAGTCAGCCGGTGCAGACCGGCTACAAGGCGGTCGACTCCATGGTGCCGATCGGCCGCGGCCAGCGCGAGCTCATCATCGGCGACCGTCAAACCGGCAAGACCGCGCTCGCCGTCGATACGATCATCAACCAGAAGTCCTCCGGAGTGAAGTGCATCTACGTCGCGATCGGTCAGAAGCAGTCGACCATCGCCAACGTGGTGCGCAAGCTCGAGGAGCATGATGCCCTCAAGCACACCGTCGTCGTCGCCGCTTCGGCCTCCACACCGGCCGCCATGCAGTACATCTCAGCCTACTCTGGCTGCACGATGGGCGAGTTCTTCATGGACAACGGCGAAGATGCGCTGATCGTGTACGACGACCTGTCGAAGCAGGCGGTCGCCTATCGGCAGATCTCGCTTCTCCTCCGGCGTCCGCCGGGCCGCGAGGCGTTTCCCGGCGATGTGTTCTATCTGCACTCACGTCTCCTCGAGCGCAGCGCACGCGTGAACGAGGAATACGTCGAGCAGGCGAGCAAGGGCGCGGTGAAGGGCAAGACAGGCTCGCTCACCGGCCTGCCGATCATCGAGACGCAGGCGGGCGACGTCACGGCATTCGTGCCGACCAACGTCATCTCCATCACCGACGGCCAGATCTTCCTCGAGACGGATCTCTTCAACGCGGGCATCCGCCCGGCGATGAATGCCGGCATTTCGGTGTCGCGCGTCGGCGGCGCCGCGCAGACCGACATCATCAAGAAGCTGGGCGGCGGCATCCGTCTCGCGCTCGCGCAGTACCGCGAGCTCGCGGCCTTCTCGCAGTTCGCCTCCGACCTCGATGAGGCCACCCGCCGCCAGCTCGAGCGCGGCCAGCGGGTCACCGAAGTGATGAAGCAGAAGCAGTACGCCCCGATGTCGGTCGCGGAGATGGCGCTTTCCATCTACGCCGTCAACAACGGCTACATGGACAAGGTGGACCTGAAGAAGGTGGTCGCCTTCGAGGCGGCGCTGCAGGCCTTCGCACACACGAGCTATCAGCCCATGCTCGATCGCATCAACGAGGACCCGAAGCTCAAGGACAACGATGCCGAGCTGAAGAAGTGCGTCGAGGACTTCATCAAGACCGGGACGTATTAACGTACATGAGGAGCGCCGGGACACAAGCGCTTTCCGGGAAGCTCAAAAACATGGACGTTTTTGCGCTAGCCTCCAGGGACGGATTTACGGCGTTCCCGGAAAGCGCTGGTGGCTCGACGCTCCGAACGGCGAATTCATAACATGCCAGGCACCAAGGAAATCCGTTCCAAGATCGCGAGTGTCAAGAACACTCAGAAGATCACCAAGGCCATGCAGATGGTGGCCACGAGCAAGATGCGCCGCGCGCAGGAGCGCATGCGGCTCGCGCGCCCCTATGCGGAAAAGATGCGCAACGTGATCGGGCACCTCACCGAGGCCAACCCCGACTATCGCCATCCCTTCCTGCAGCCCAGGGACCAGGTCAAGGCAGTCGGCATCATCGTGGTGGCCACCGACCGCGGGCTCGCCGGCGCGCTGAACGCCAACGTCTTCAAGCAGACCCTCTACCTGATGCGCGAGTGGCAGGGGAAGGGCGCCGAGGTCAAGCTCTGTCTGATCGGCGCGAAGGGCCTCGCCTTCTTCCGTCGCCTCGGTGTGCCGATCCTCGCCAACGTCTCGCACCTCGGCGACCGGCCGCACGTCAAGGACCTCATCGGCACCGTCAAGGTGATGCTGGATGCCTATCGGGAGGGTCAGATCGACCGCCTCTTCCTGGTGAACGCCCAATTCGTCAACACCATGACGCAGAGGCCGGTCGCCGAGCAACTGCTGCCGATCGAGGCGATCGATACGGAGGGACTGCAGGAGCACTGGGACTACATCTACGAGCCGGAAGCCGCGCAGATCCTCGACGGCCTGTTGATGCGCTACATCGAGTCACAGGTCTACCGCGCGGCGGTCGAGAACGTCGCCTCGGAGATGGCGGCGCGGATGGTCGCCATGAAGGCTGCTTCTGACAATGCCGGCAAGCTCATCAATGAGCTGCAACTCATCTACAACAAGGCCCGCCAGGCCGCGATCACCAAGGAGCTGTCGGAGATCGTGGGTGGCGCAGCCGCGGTTTGAGAGACATACCACATGGCTAATACGGGCGAAGGCACCATCACACAGATCATCGGCGCCGTCATCGACGTCGAGTTTCCGCGCAGCGCCATCCCGCGCGTCTACGAGGCGCTGAAGCTGAAGGACTCCGACCTGACGCTCGAAGTGCAGCAGGAGCTCGGGGACGGCATCGTACGCGCGATCGCAATGGGACCCTCCGAGGGCTTGCGGCGCGGCCTGTCGGTCGTCGCGACCGGCGCGCCCATCAGTGTTCCGGTGGGCAAGGCCACGCTCGGGCGCATCATGGACGTGCTCGGGCATCCGCAGGACAACCGCGGTCCGGTGCAGTCGCAGGAGCAGCTGCCGATCCATCGGGCGCCGCCATCCTTCGACGAGCAGGCCGGCGGGCAGGATCTGCTGGTCACGGGCATCAAGGTCATCGACCTGCTGTGCCCCTTCGCCAAGGGCGGCAAGGTAGGCCTCTTCGGCGGCGCGGGCGTCGGCAAGACCGTGAACATGCTGGAGCTCATCAATAACATCGCCAAGCAGTACAGCGGCCTGTCGGTGTTCGCGGGCGTCGGCGAGCGTACCCGCGAGGGCAACGACTTCTATCACGAGATGATCGAGTCGGGCGTGATCGATCCGAAGACGCTGTCGAACTCCAAGGTGGCGATGGTCTACGGCCAGATGAACGAGCCGCCGGGCAACCGCCTGCGTGTTGCGCTCACCGGCCTCACGATGGCGGAATACTTCCGCGACGAGGTGCGCGAGGACGGCGGCAAGGGTCGCGACGTGCTGTTCTTCATAGACAACATCTACCGTTACACGCTCGCGGGAACGGAGGTCTCGGCACTGCTCGGTCGCATGCCCTCGGCGGTAGGCTATCAGCCGACGCTGGCGGAGGAGATGGGGGTGCTGCAGGAGCGCATCACCTCCACCAAGACCGGCTCCATCACGTCCATCCAAGCGGTATACGTGCCCGCGGACGACCTGACGGACCCCTCGCCGGCCACGACCTTCGCGCACCTGGATGCAACGGTGGTGCTGTCGCGACAGATCGCTTCGCTCGGCATCTACCCGGCGGTGGATCCGCTCGACTCGACCAGCCGGCAGCTCGACCCGCTGGTGGTCGGCGAGGAGCACTACAACACGGCGCGCGGCGTGCAGGCCGTGCTGCAGCGCTACAAGGAGCTGCAGGACATCATCGCCATCCTCGGCATGGATGAGCTGTCGGAGGAAGACAAGCTGACCGTGTATCGCGCGCGCAAAGTGCAGCGCTTCCTGTCGCAGCCGTTCAACGTCGCCAAGGTGTTCACGGGACAGGACGGCAAGATCGTGCCGCTCAACGAGACGATTCGCGGCTTCAAGGGCATCATCGGCGGTGAGTTCGATTCGCTGCCGGAGCAGGCCTTCTACATGGTCGGCTCCATCGATGAGGCGGTCGCGAAGGCGAAGACGCTGCAGTAAGGGGATCCACCATGGCCGAGCAGCACACCATCCAGGTCGATATCGTCAGCGCCGAAGGGGAGATCTACTCCGGCCAGGCGGCGATGGTGTTCGCGCCGGCGACCGAAGGGGATATCGGAGTGGCGCCGCGCCATGCACCGCTTCTTTCGCTGCTCAAGCCAGGGGAGGTGCGCGTGCAGACGCCGGACGGGCAGGAGCATCACTTCTTCGTGGGCGGCGGGGCGATCGAGGTGCAGCCTTCCAAGGTCACGGTGCTGGCGGATACGGCGCTTCGGGCGAAGGACATCGATGAGGCAGCGGCGCTGGCTGCCAAGCAGCGCGCGGAGGAAGCGCTGAAGGACCGCAGTGGGCACATCACGCAGGCGGAGGCGCTTGCGGAGCTGGCGCGTGCGGCGGCGCAGTTGAAGATTATCGAGCGGTTGCGCAAGCTGCGAAGCTGAAGATCTTGCGCGAGCTCGGGCACGGAGCCTTGCTCGCAAAGTCCTTTTCCGGGGGACGCCGTGAATCCGGTCTCGCGGGCTCGCGCCCGCTCGACTGGTCCCTGGAGGCTCTCTTCCGTCATCCCTGACTCCAGAAGCCCCCGGAAAAGGACTTTGCGATCAATGCTCCGATCACAGGGTCGCCATGGCCAAATCAACCTCAGGGGCCGCTAGGGCCCCTCTGTCTGTAATCATCCTCGCGGCGGGAGAGGGGAAGCGGATGAAATCCGCACTCCCGAAGGTACTGCAGCGGCTTGCGGGCCGGCCACTGCTTGCTCACGTCATCGATACGGCGCGGTCGCTGGGTCCGGCGGCGATTCATGTGGTGTATGGGCATGGTGGGAAGCAGGTGCCCGAAGCGCTGGCGGCAGAGCCGGTGGAGTGGGTCTTGCAGGCGCAGCAACTGGGGACGGGACATGCGGTTCTGCAGGCCATTCCCAAGGTGCCGGATGACCAGGTGGTCCTCGTGCTCTATGGCGACGTGCCGCTCCTCAGCCGGCAGACGCTGGAGCAGTTGGTCGCTCTCGCCGGGCCACGCCAAGTCGCACTCCTCACAATGACTCCCGACAGTCCGACCGGGTACGGCAGAATCGTCCGCGGCCGCGATGGGCGAGTCGAGCGGATCGTCGAGCAGAAGGACGCCTCGGAAGAAGAGCGGGGAATCCGCGAATGCAACACGGGGGTGCTCGCCGCGCCCGCCGCCCTGCTCAGGCGCTGGCTCGAGGGATTGAAAGCCGATAACTCGCAGCGCGAGTACTACCTCACTGACGTCATTGCGATGGCCGTCGAGGAAGGCGTGGCAGTGAATCCCTTGGGGTGCGCCGATGCGATCGAGGCGCTGGGGGTCAACGACAAGGCGCAGCTCGCCATGCTGGAGTCGGTGTGCCGGCAACGCGCCGCACGCGACCTGATGCTGGCCGGGGTGACGGTCGCGGACCCGGCGCGGATCGATGTTCGGGGTCGGGTGAGCCACGGCAAGGATGTGTTCATCGACGTGAACGTCGTCCTGGAAGGACAGGTGAAGCTCGGCGACCGGGTGCGTATCGGCCCGGGCTGTGTGATCCGGGACGCGGAGATCGGCGATGACACGCAGGTCCTCCCGCATTGCGTGATCGAGGGGGCCGTCATCGGACCTTCCTGCAACGTAGGCCCCTTCTCCCGCTTCAGGCCGACCTCCAAACTCTCCGGGGGCGTGCACGTCGGCAATTTCGTCGAAGTGAAGAATTCGACGATGGCGGCAGAATCGAAGGCCAACCACCTCTCGTACGTCGGCGATGCGCAGGTGGGCGCGCGCGTGAACATCGGCGCCGGGACCATCATTGCCAACTACGACGGTGCGAACAAGCACCGCACCGTCATAGAGGACGATGCGCATACCGGTTCCAACAGCGTACTCGTGGCTCCCATCACAGTAGGGGCGGGTGCAACAATCGCTGCTGGATCGACGGTCGCGAATCAGGCGCCCGCCGGCAAGCTCACCATTGCACGAGCCCGGCAGACGACCATCGAAGGCTGGCAGCGGCCCACGAAGCAGAAGAAGTAGCGCCTCACTCCCGGTTGCGTGGATCTACGAGGGAGCCGGTGTGGAGACACTTCCGTAGAGCGTCGTACGCTGCCTGAGCGGCCGGCCGATCGCGGCCGCCCGCGCGCGCATCTCTTCGGCCGTCAACTCCTGGCCGTGGATCCCGCCTGCAGCCCGCGTGATGGACTCGTTCATCAGGGTGCCGCCGAAATCGTTCGCCCCGGCCTGCAGGCAGAAGGCAACACCGTCTGCGCCCATCTTGACCCAGGAGGCCTGGATGTTGGTGATGTGGGGGTGCAGCGCCAGCCTGGAAACCGCGTGCATCAGGACCGCCTCACGGAAGGTGGGTCCTTCCCGGGTCATGCCCTTGCGCCACATCGGCGCCTCCATGTGGACGAAGGGCAGCGGCACGAGCTCGGTGAAACCGCCGGTGGCCTGCTGCAGGGTCCGCAGCCGCAGCAGGTGCTGCGCCCAGTGCCGCGGCTGCTCCACGTGACCGAACATGATCGTAGCCGTGCTCCGGAGGCCAACCGAATGCGCGGCGCGCATGACTTCCAGCCACTCCGCCGTTTTCAGCTTGTCGGGGCAGATGATCGCTCGTATCTCGTCATCGAGGATTTCCGCGGCTGTGCCCGGCAGGGTGGAAAGACCGGCGGCGCGGAGTCTGGCGAGATAAGTCTCGAGCGACAGGCTCATCGTCCGCGCGCCATGTGTAATCTCGAGCGGTGAGAACGCATGCACGTGAATGTCCGATGCCGCGCCTTTCACGGCACCGATGATGTCGAAATAGGTGCCGCCGGTGAAGCTTGGATGGATTCCGCCCTGCAGGCAGACTTCGGTGGCGCCGCGATCCCAAGCCTCCGCCGTCCGCCGCGTGACCTCCTCCAGATCCAGCAGGTAGCCGGCGCCGCGCAGCGACCGCGGGCCGCTCTTCGAGAACGCGCAGAAGCCGCAGTGATAGAGACAGATGTTGGTGTAATTGATGTTGCGGTTGACCACGTAGGTGACCGTCGAGCCTACGGTCTGCGCACGCAAGCTATCGGCGGCCCGCAGCACTTCGCTGAGATCGGCGCCTTCGGCCTGGAACAGCGCGACTACCTCGTCCTCTTCCAGACCGTCGCCCCGCCGGGCGCGATCGAGTATCCGCCGCACCCACCGTGATGCACCCGCGCCGGTGTTTCCACCGGGCGCCAGCCACTCCATGGCGTACTCCGGTACCGGATCGCCCGCTCCGGCGTGCCACTTCTCGACCCGCGCCCGTCCGCGGCTGTCGGCTCGCCGAATGACGGCGGTCCGCAGTGATCCATCCACCCATTCGGCCGCCCGCCGCACGTAGGGCGGTGTGATTGCCAGCCGCTCGTGCAACACCCTTCCTGCATCGCGGGTCTGTGCGGCGAGGGCCGCGAGATGTGGCCACGGCGCCTCGGGATTGACGTGATCCGGAGTGACCGGCGAGACCCCGCCCCAATCATTCACGCCGGCCCGGATCAGCGCCGCGAGCGCGCCCGGGCGCAGATTGGGCGGCGCCTGAATGGACATGTCGGGCCCGAGCAGCAGGCGCGCCACGGCTAGGGTCCAGAGGTGCTCTTCCAATGCCGGCTCAGGTGCAGCCGCCATGCGCGTGCCCGCCTTGGCACGGAAGTTCTGCACGATGACTTCCTGGATGTGGCCGAAGCGGCGGTGCAGCGAGCGAATGGCGAGCAGCGCCTCGATGCGCTCGCGGCGGGTCTCTCCGATGCCGATGAGCAGTCCCGTGGTGAAGGGCACGGCCATTTCGCCGGCCGCGTCGAGCGTCGCCAACCTCACCGATGGCCGCTTGTCGGGCGAGCCCCAGTGCGGGCCGCCACGCGCTGACAGCCGCTCTGACGCCGTTTCCAGCATCAAGCCCATGGAGACGCTGACGGGGCGCAGTTTCTGGATGTCGGCGCGCGTCATGATGCCCGGATTGAGATGTGGCAGCAGTCCCGTCTGCGAGTGCACTTCGCGGGCGACGGCCCCAAGGTACTCCAGAGTCGTCCCATGGCCGTGCTTCTCGAGGAAGCGCCGTGCGGCCGCGTAGCGCAGCTCCGGCTTGTCACCGAGCGTGAACAGCGCTTCCCGGCATCCGGCGGCGGCGCCCGCGCGTGCGATATCGAGAGCCTGATCCAACGTGAGATACGGGTTCGCCAACGCGCGCGGCGCCTTCGCGAATGTGCAGTAGTGGCAAACGTCCCGACACAGTTGCGTCAGCGGAATAAAAACCTTGCGGGAATACGTCACGACGCTGCCGTGCCCGGCCAGTGTCAGCTCCTCTGCGGCTGGCAGAAGGGCATCGAGCTCGAGATGCTCCAGGCGCTCGACGTCCTCATACGCTCTGAGGTCGTCCAACTCATCGAGATCGAATGCCAGTCCAGGCAGCCGCACCACGGCTGGCGACAGGCCGCGTGCTGCAGCGCGCTGCAGATGCTGTGCAAGGCTTCCCGCGCCGAAGGCGAGCTCAAAAGGTAAAGGCAACGGCAAGCACAGGGCGTTGGTTCCGGTGCCACGATGGTCGGGAGCAATGGCTACACCGCTCCTCTTCGCTTCCTCGATGAGAGCGGTGATCTCTTCCGGCTTCACGTGCGGCAGATCCGCGTGGACGATCACCAATCGGGTCGCACCTCGGCCGGCAGCGGCCTGCGCCGCACTGGTGAGCGCGCTGTTCAGGCCGCCTCCCGGATCAGCGAGCGTGAGCACCCCGTCCGATAGTCCCTCAGCATCAGGAGTGACGACCACCACCCGATCGATCTCTGGCGTAGTGCCGAGGGAATCGAGCACATGCCTCAGCATGGCATCGACCAGCACGCGCCGATCGCCAGGCGGAATTTCGTCCGCCAGCCGTGTCTTGCCCGCGCCGCGCGCCTTGACGGCGGTCAGGGACCAGCAGCTCATGTGCGGCAATCTCCTCCGGCGCGCGATGCGAAGGTGGAAATCATACAGTGTGGGAGCAGGCCGGGGGCACCGCGGTCGAGTCCGCAACACAGCCGTAGCAATCGTGCGCTAGCTTGGCGCGACTTCGAGAGAAGACGAACCCTTCCCGCCCAAAGAGGTAGCTCTCCATGTCGATTGCATCGGTCTCCCGCGCAGTCGCGGCTGCGACTGCGCTTGCAGTCTCCGCCGTGACAGTGGCGCTCGCTCAAGGTGCTGCAGAGTCCAATTGGCACGATAAAGAGCACGATCTGCGTGCTCGTCACGTGCTCCGCGTACGCCCGAAATCACGTCGGTGTCGTATACACGCCTGAAGAAGCAGGAGGAGCACGGAGGCTTCGCGCTCGATGACACCAACGTGATGCTGCTCGTTTCGAGGCCCTCACTGCGGCTCCAAGGACGGGGCCGTTCGCGTATGGACGAGATGCTCACGCGTTCGTAGCCTAAGAGGATGGCAGAGCTGCATCGATCCGAGTCAGGTACGCGAAGCGCACGCCACATCGCGCGCCAGCAGATCGCCAAAGCGATGGGGGCGCTGCAGAACGGTTCATCCTCGGACGAAGCGCTGCACGATGCGCGCAAGGAGCTCAAGCGAGCCCGTGCCATGCTGCGCCTGCTGCGGGATGCGATCGGAGACAGGGTTTACCGGCGCGAGAACGAGGCGCTGCGGGACGCAGCACGCCCGCTGAGCGCCATCCGCGACAGCAAAGTGCTGATCGATACGCTCAACGGGCTCGTAGAGCGCTTCCATGCCAGAGATGCCCTGCCACCTACCGGCGAATTGCGCCGCATGCTGCGGCGACAGCGCGCGGCGATGCGGCGCACCGCTCTCGAGGGCCCGATGCCTTTCCGCGAGTCGTGCACGGCGCTACAGGACGTCCTTCACCGCGCTGACCGGTGGCATACCGGCAGCGGCGGCTGGAAGGTGTTGGGAGCGGGGCTGAAGAGGATTTACGGCAAGGCGCGTAAAGCGCTGGCCGCAGCTGAAGCCGACCGTACCGCCGAGAAACTGCACGAATGGCGCAAGCAGACCAAGTACCTGTGGCATCAATTGCAGCTGCTGGAGCCGCTGTGGCCCGGGATGATCGGGGAGCTCGCCGACCAGGCCCATCGCCTGGCGGACTATCTGGGCGACGATCACGATCTCTCCGTATTACGCCAGAAAGTGATCGAGGCCGGAAACCGCATCGGCAAGTCCGAGCGACGGGCGCTGATCCGGCTCATCGATATCCAGCGCACCGAGCTTCGGGACAAGGCGATGGCGCTCGGCCGCCGTCTCTTCGAGGAGACTCCTGCGGATTTCGCGGCTCGCTTTGGTCAATACTGGCGGGAATGGCGCCGCAGGCGTTAGCCTGCAGCCACTTTCAGCGCCAGACCCCCGTGCGCGAGGCGCAGATCGGCGCTACAGTCCGCCGCCGGCACGGTGCCGTAGAGATCCTCCCTGATCGACATGCTGAAAGACACGACTCGATTCCGCGATATGTTGTTCCGGGCGCTCGCGACAGCGCTTCTCTGTCTCGCGGCGGTGGGCCCCGTGGTTGCCGGGGACATGCGTACGGGCGCCCTGCCGCCGATCCGCCATGTGTTTCTCCTCGTCCTCGAGAACAAGTCCTTCGACGCCGCTTTCGGGCCGGGCGCATCTGCCCCGTATCTCGCCCGGACTCTGCCCGCGCAGGGGGCGCTCCTCACCCGGTATTACGGAACCGGTCACTGGAGCCTGGACAACTACATTGCGATGGTGAGCGGACAGGCGCCGAACCCGGCGACACAGCGAGACTGCCCGCAGCCGATCGAGTTCCAGCCGAGCAGCCCGGGTCTCGATGCCCACGGTCAGGCGCTCGGAACCGGCTGCATCTATCCGGCGATGGTGAAGACTCTGCCAGATCAGCTCGAGCGGGCCGGGCTCACGTGGAAGGGATTCATGGAAGATCTCGACAGCGACCCCAAGCGCGACGATCCGCAAACCTGCACCGCCGGCCGGATCGGCAAGGACGATCCGACCGAGCGGGCATCGGTCGGCGATCAATACGCCGCCAAACATGATCCGTTCGTCTACTTCCATACCATTCTCGACGATCCGATCCGCTGCGCGGCGCACATCGTCAGCCTGAACGAGCTCAGCATCGATCTGAGCAGGATCGCCACGACACCCAACTACTCGTTCATCACTCCCAATCTCTGCAATGACGGCCATGACCTGCGCTGTGTCGACGGCAAGGCCGGAGGGCTCGCGGGGATCGATGGCTTTCTGCGCACGTGGGTACCCCGCATCACCCGCTCGCCGGCTTTCCGCAAGGATGGCCTGCTGATCATCACCTTTGACGAATCTGATGGTGTGGCGGCTGACGCCTACGACGCATGCTGCAACGAGAGGCCGTTACCGGGAAGTCCGGACAAGCCGGGTTTCCAGGGGCCGGGCGGCGGGCGGATCGGCGCAGTGTTGCTGTCGCCCTACATCCGGCCCGGCACCCGGTCTACGGTGCCCTACAACCACTACTCGCTCCTGCGCACGGTCGAGGACATCTTCGGCCTCGGGCATCTCGGCTACGCGGCAGACTCGGGCTTACGCCCTTTCGGAAAGGACATATTCACCGCGCGCTGACAATTCAGCTCCGGCTGCGACTCTCCACCGGGAATGGGCCCCGGGGCGCGGAATGTGTGTCCGCGCCAGCGCCTAGCGCACGCGGCCGCGCCTCAGCAGATTCAGCAGGCCGACCAGGACCACGGCACCCAGCAGGGACACGAGCACCACGCTCACGCTGAAGAAGCCCTGATCGGGTCGGCCGCCCAGCAGCGGGGCGAGCAGCCGGCTCGCAAGTAGAGCCCCGAGGACACCGGCCGGCACGCTCAGCACCGCGCCCCGGTCAGGCTCGGATCGCATGATGAGGCTGCCGAGATAGCCGATGGCCACACCAAGGGTCAGCCAGACGAAAACGCCCATCGAGGCCTCAGCCGGAGACTTCCCGCGGAATAGGCAGGGCGGGTGCAGCACCTGGCATGCCCGCCGAGCCGGTGCCCGCGCCAGCCCGGAGGACCCGTCCCGGCCGGAATTGAGGCAAACTGGCATCCCTAGAAGATCCGGGGCCTGGCCATTATGTGCGGAATCGTCGGTGCCATCGCAGAGCGCAACATCGTCCCCATTCTGATGGAGGGCCTGCGTCGCCTCGAGTATCGGGGCTACGACTCGGCCGGTATTGCCGTCCTCAATGGCGGCGGCCAGCTGGCGCGCCTGCGCACGGTCGGCAAAGTGCGGATGCTCGAGGAAGCCCTGGAGCGCGCTCCCGCCACCGGCAATCTCGGGATTGCCCATACCCGCTGGGCGACCCACGGCGTACCGAGCGAGCGTAACGCGCATCCCCACGTCTCGCTTGATGGCCTCGCGATCGTCCATAACGGCATCATCGAGAATCACGAGGAGCTGCGCGCAGAGCTCGAGCGCCGCGGCTACAAGTTTGCCTCTGAGACCGATACCGAGGTGGTGGCGCACCGGATCCACCATCACCTGGATACGCTCGGCGACCTCTTCAAGGCGGTGCGCGCCACGGTGGCGGAGCTGGAAGGCGCATATGCGCTGGCGGTCGTCAGCGAGAAAGACCCGGAGCGCGTAGTAGTGGCCCGTCAGGGGTGTCCCGTCGTCATCGGCCTGGGTGTCCAGGAGAACTTCGTCGCCTCCGACGTTGCTGCATTGCTGCCGGTGACCCGCCGATTCATGTTCCTGGAGGAGGGCGATGTCGCCGAGGTCCGGCGCAAGTCGGTCCGCGTCATGGACCTGAACGGCAACACCGTCGAGCGGCCGGTGCGCGAGAGCGAGCTCAACGCCGATGCCGCCGAGAAGGGGCCGTACCGCCACTTCATGCTGAAGGAGATCCACGAGCAGCCGCGCGCCCTCGCCGATACGCTGCAGGAGCGTGTTGCCAACGGTCGTCTGCTCGAGGCTGCCTTCGGTCCCGCGGCGACCGAGGTATTCAAGCGCACGACGGGCGTGCACATCGTCGCGTGCGGGACCAGCTTCCACGCCGCCGCAACCGTCCGCTACTTCATCGAGCAGATCTGCCGCATCCCGTGCGCGGTCGACATCGCAAGCGAGTATCGGTATCGCAATCCCCTGGTGCCGCCCAACTCCCTGTTCGTCACCATTTCCCAGTCGGGCGAGACCGCCGATACCCTGGCGGCGCTGCGTCTAGCGAAGGAGTCCGGCTATCTCTCGACGCTGGCCATCTGCAACGTGCCGGAAAGCTCACTGGTGCGGGAATCGGAGCTCGTCATGCTGACCCGCGCCGGCCCGGAGATCGGCGTCGCCTCCACCAAGGCATTCACCACGCAGCTCGCCGCACTCGCGATGCTGGTCATAGCACTTGCCCGCCACCATGGTGCGGACGCAGAGCGCGAGCGCGGACTCGTGACGCGCCTCGTGGAGCTGCCGTCGCTCATCGAAAAGACGCTGGCGCTCGATCCTGTCATCCATCGGCTCGCGGAGCGGTTCGCTGACAAACATCATGCGCTCTTCCTCGGCCGGGGCGCCTTGCACCCCGTCGCCATGGAAGGAGCGTTGAAGCTCAAGGAAATCTCCTACATCCATGCCGAGGCGTACCCGGCGGGCGAGCTCAAGCATGGCCCTCTCGCGCTCGTCGATGCCGACATGCCGGTCATCACCGTCGCGCCGAACAACGATCTGCTCGAAAAGCTGAAATCCAACCTGATGGAAGTCCGCGCCCGCGGCGGCGAGCTCATCGTGTTCGCCGATCCGGAGTCGGGCCTGCAGCCGAGCGACGGCGTGACCGTCATCGAGATGCCGAAGCACGTCACCTACTTCCAGGCGCCAGCGGTCTATACCGTGCCCCTGCAGCTTCTCGCCTACCACGTCGCCATCCTCAAGGGTACGGATGTCGATCAGCCGAGGAATCTTGCGAAGAGCGTGACGGTGGAGTAGGCCCGAGACGCAGGGCGCGCCCGACTGTGCGTCCGAATTAAGCGGTGGCCGAGCGCCAGGCGGTCGCGCGGCTCACAGATCTGATCAGGCAACTGGTACCGATCGATCGGCAGGTGATCCTTTCGTATCTGGAAGGCATGAGCGCCGAGGAGATCAGCGAGCTGAGGGTTTATCGACGGCGAATGTTGCAACCAAGATCCACCGGATCAAGGAAATACTTCGCAGACGTTTTGAAGTGAGAGATTCCGATGAGTAATGAGGAAAAGCGCCCTGACATAAGACATCTTTGGCAGGGCCACGCAGTTGAGGGCAGGTCCGTGTCTTTGGACGAACTCCGTAGCGCACTCGCGAAACTAAACAGGGTCGAGCGCACGCGCACGTTGGTAGGCGGGCTGTTTTGCTTGATGTTCGTCGGCTGCCTCAACGCGCTCCTCGTTATGGCGGCCCCGATTCCCATCGTGCGTGGCGGTGAATGCTTCTTTGCCATTGGCGCGGGATTCTTCTTCGTTTAGGTCATGCTGGGCTTCCGACGAGCACGAGGAATATTGCTGACTCAGGGAGAGCCGGAGGCCTGCGCTACATTTTATCGATCAGTCCTCGAGCGGCAGCGGAGGTTCTACCGCCGGTCAGCGCTCTGGGTTCCACTTTTAGGGGACTGGCCGGCCACACCATTTTGCGATCTATATATAGATCGCAAGAGCACTTAATATGCTATATACTGACCGCTATGAAGAGCACTGCCCACATTTTCATGCCTCAGCACGTCAACCTTTCGCTCCGGAAACTTGGGCTCGACCTGCAGGTGGCACGCAAGGAGCGTCGCCTGCGAGTCGCGGATCTCGCCGCTGCGGCCTCCTGCAGCATGGGGACGGTGCGGCGGCTGGAAGCTGGTGATCCTGGAGTGTCCATCGGCGTGCTGGCCGTGGTGCTGCAACAGCTGGACGGTCAAGCGCTCCTGGGGGATATCGTTCGGCTTAAGGACTCGCGTAAGGCTATACCGCCTGAGAAGGCTTTGCCGAAGCGCGTGCGTCGTCCGGCGGTGAAAGGCGGCAGTCAGTTGGAAGTGATTTCGATCTCTGCCGCACAGTTCTGGGACATGAAGCGTGAAGCCCAGGCAAGGGACCAGGTGCTGGTGCGCGGCGGCCAGGTCCCGCAGCGGTCTCTGTACTTGCTGAAGTCAGAGGATCTGCAAGGCGCGAAAATGAAATGGCCTGACAGGAGCTCTTCGGCGCGCGGGTTACGCCGGCAGGGAAGCGAATGATGGCGCTTCCGGAGCTTCCTCTTGCGCCGGAGGAGATCCGGGAGATCCTGGAGTCTGCAGCCACGGATTCGCTACTCGTCGGTGGACAAGCATTGGCACTCTGGGCTGAGCTGTACGAAGTAAGCATCCCGGAGGAGCTTTCTCAGGGTATAAGCGGCGATGTTGATTTTATCGGCTCAGTCAGCGCGGCAAATGCACTGGGTGAGAAGCTCAACAGCAGTCGTGAACGCAATGGCATCGGGTCGAAGTGGAAGCTCTACCGGGTAGCTCCCGAAGACGCAACGCCACAGACCGCGAAGCTCGGCATGACCGTTCCGGGGCTCGGTGTCAAGGAAATCGATTTCCTGGGGAGTATCGTTGGTCTCGATACGAAGGATGCGTGTGATGATGCCGTTGAAGTTACGCTCAGCAGCGGCAAGACGATCAGGGTCCTTCACCCCATCGATGTTCTTCGCAGCCGCCTGCATAACCTTGCAAGCCTCGCGTCGAAGCGAGACGAGCACGGGTATGCGCAGGCCAGACTGGCGATCAGCGTGGTAACTGCCTTCCTGCGGCAGCAGGCTGCCGACGCGCCGAAACGCGAGTTGCTGGATCACGTCAAAGAGATTCGTGAAATAGCCCTCGATAAGAGCCTGGCCAAGGTCTACTACGAGTGCGGGTTCGATGTGCTCTCCTGCGTGCCTGTCGAGCGGATACAGGATGAGAATTTTCGCCGGATCCGATGGCCGCAGATCCTGGATGAGGTGAGGGCGGCCCGCGTTAAACACGCGAAGCTCCAGAGTCAGTACGAGCCGTGGCCGAAATCTCTACGTTCTGGCGGCGAAGAAGAGGCGACATAATTGCGAAGTGACTATATTTCCGGCAGGGACGGGGATTTTGCCGACGAACGGACGGTCAACCGCGATCGGCGTAGTCCCCGGTCGGCGCACGACCCTCTGTCCCCGTTCATACTTCACCGCCCTGATCGGCAACCGCCGGCTGCATCGACCATTCGGCCGCCGCATCGACGCTGTCCCGAAAGTGCCTGAGACTCACGGTGAGGAGCAGAGCGGAACTCGGCAATACCAACGCCGATACGACCGACATGGAGCGTCCAACCGCCATGGGATCCCGGAAAACGAAATCATTCAGCATCGCCACCGCTGAAGTTCCGAGGACCATGCCCAGCACGTTATCAAACAGCGAGAACACCGAGCTCACTTGCCCGCGCATTTCGTTGGGTGTGATCGCGTGCAGAATGCCGGGCACCACCGCAAAGAGGCCGTACGAGAGCGCCGTGACGGGCGTCACCACCAGGAGCGTCACATACGGATCGGACAGCAGGGTTGCGAAGATTGCCGCCGGGGTCATCACTAGCGTCATCCATAGTGGCGCGCGCAGGAGCGCGTCTTTGTAGCCTCTCCTCTGCAACCGCATCGCGAGCCACGAGCCGCCGATCATCCCCAGCGTTGCGAAGACCAGCAGTATGCAGCCGTAGATGAGCCCGACGCGGGCTTCAGTCCAACCAAAGGCGCGTACATAGTAGGTTGGTAGCCAGGTTTCCAGCGCGACTGCCTGCAGCGCCAATCCGCCGAAGGCAATGAATACGGGCAGAAATGTCCGCCGGTTCCTGACGAACATGAACTGCGACACTTGCTTGAGCGAGTGGGTAGCGCGCCCGGCTGAAACGCGCGTGGCAGAGTCGGACCGCAGCTCGCGCCGCGGCGGTTCCTTGATGCCCAGGACGAGCGCGGCGAGCAGCACGCCAGGGGCGCCGACGGCGAGAAAGGTCGCTTGCCACGGCCTGACCGTGCCGATGAGAGGCAGCGCAAACAGGGGGAACCGCGCAACCCAATCGAGGATCGTGCCACCGACGATGTATGCGAGCCCCGAGCCGATCGCAACGGCGCTCATGTACAGGCCCAGTGCCAGCTGCCGTCGGGCGGGCGCAAAGCTGTCCGAAATGATCGACAGCGCAGCGGGCATCAGCGTCGCCTCTCCTATGCCGACCCATATGCGCGTCGAGAACAGCTGTCCGAAGCTGTGTGTGAACCCGCCGGCTGCGGTCATGCAGCTCCAGATCAACATGCCAGCCACGATCAGATTGCGGCGATTCACGTGATCGGCGAGCCAGCCCATGGGCAAGCCCATTATCACGTAAAACACCGCAAATGCGGCGCCGCCCAACAGGCTGACCTGCGTGTCGGTGATGCCCAGGTCAGTACGGATGTACTCGAACAGCAGACCGAGAATGCTGCGATCCGTATATGCGAACGTGTAGGAGAGCATGAGGACAGCCACGCTGTAGCGTGCCGCCCCAGCATCAGGCCAGGCGAGCGCGGGGACGGCGCGCGCGTCTTCACGGCGTGATGCTGTGGTCGCACTGTCTGTCACGCTCTGTATCTCCCCTGCTCAGCGAACCGGTGCTCGGAACGCGGGGCCGCATTGCGGGTAGCCTCGGGCCATCCCCTTCAGCCTCACCCTATCGCAAAAATGATATTTGTTGCAACAAATCGCAAATAGTGGTCTGATGCATCTGCAAGAGCACTTTCGCATCGGAGCGGGTATTCCCAATGACCTTCAGTGCGGACACCGTGGTGACGCTCGGTGAGGACTGGCCGGATCTGCGTGCTGCCGTTGCGAAAATCTGTGCCCGCTACCCGAGCACCTACTGGCGATGCCTGGAGGACGAAGAGGCATATCCGACTCAATTCATCCGGGAGCTGACCGAAGCAGGCTTTCTCGCAGCACTGATCCCGGAAGCCTACGGTGGCGGCGGTCTGCCGCTGCGTGCGGCAGCCGTAATACTCGAGACCATCAACCGTCATGGTTGCACCGCCTCGCAAGGGCACGCCCAGATGTACATCATGGGCACGGTGCTCCGACACGGCTCTGAGGCACAGAAGCGGGAGTTCCTGCCGGCTATCGCTGCCGGCACCCTGCGCTTACAAGCCTTCGGCGTGACTGAGCCGACCACCGGCTCCGATACGACGGGCTCGAGGACACGCGCCGTACGCGACGGCGACTACTACATCATCACTGGCCAGAAGGTATGGACGTCACGTGCGCTGCATTCGGATCTAATGCTGCTGCTCGCCCGCACGACGCCGGCGGAGATGTGTAAGCGCCGGACCGAAGGACTCTCCGTCTTTCTGGTCGACATTCGCGAGAGTGTCGGGCAGGGGCTGGAAATCCGACCCCTGCAGGCGATGATCAACCACAATACCACCGAGGTGTTCTTCGACGGCCTCAAAGTGCCTGCCCGCAACCTGGTCGGCGAGGAGGGTAAGGGTTTCAGCTACATTCTCGACGGCCTGAACGCCGAGCGCACGATGGTGGCTTCCGAAGCGGTGGGCGATGGCCGCTACTTCATCGACATTGCGGTGCGCTACGCGAATCAGCGCATCGTTTTCGACCGTACCATTGGTCAGAACCAGGGCGTGCAGTTTCCGCTGGCGCGCGCGCACGCGGAGCTCGAGGCGGCCGACATGATGGCGCGCCGCGCAGCGGCGCTGTTCGATGACCGCAAGCAGTGCGGCGCAGATGCAAATCTCGCCAAGTTACTCGCTTCCGAGGCGTGCTGGCACGCGGCAGAGGCAGCGATGCAGACTTTCGGCGGTTTCGCCTTTTCCCGCGAGTATGACGTGGAACGCAAGTGGCGCGAGTGCCGCATCTATCAGGTGGCACCCGTCTCGACGAATCTCATTCTCGCGCACGTGGCTCAGCACGTCCTCGGATTGGAGCGGTCCTACTAGTGACCAGCGTAAGCGCGAGCTCGAAGCAGCAGGCAGCGGTGCGCGTGGACTTCGAATATGGGCCGCTGCGCGAGGTCATCGTAGGCCGGCCTGAAGGCTTTCGTCTGCCGGAGCTGTCGCTCGCCGCGCTTGCGGAGTACACGCGGATGTTACCCAAGGACGACGTCGACTTCCTGATCAAAGGACAGGGTCGGGCTCTGGTCGACTATGCGCCGGAGGTCGCGGCCGGTCTCGCGGCGCAGGTCGAGGGGCTGGTATGCCTCCTGGAGGGACGGGGCGTCATCGTGCATCGGCCGCGTCCCTTGAACCACGCCGAGGAGCTGTTTCCGGGCTTCGCCTTCAAAAGCGGCTCGCTTTTTTTCATGAGAGACCCAATCCTCGTAATCGGCCACCGCATCATCGATCTGGCGATGCGTTCTCATTTTCGCCGCCGGCAGAGGTTTGCGCTGCGCGAGATCATCGCAGGCAAAAGCGCGCACGAGGACGTGCAGTTCCTTTCCATGCCCGAGCCGCTGCCGGTTTTGCCCGAGAGCGGTTTCGGGACCAGCGCCTTTCTGGAGGGGGGCGACGTGCTGCTCAACGGCAAGGAGATCTACGTTGGCTTGTCGGGAAATGCATCCTCGATCAGCGGTGCTCAATGGCTGCAGAAATTACTGGGAGCCGATGCGAGGGTATACGTCGTCAAGCTCGCGGACCGCATTCAACACCTCGACTGCGCACTCAGTATCCCGCGGCCAGGCCTGGTGATCGCGTGCACCGCCGCGCTTCCGGAGGGCCTGCCTGGCATGCTGCGCGATTGGGATGTCATCGATGTGACGTACGCCGAAGCGCGGCGCCTCGCCTGCAACGGCCTGATTCTGGACTCGAATACCTACGTGATGGATCGCACTCACGTGCGTGTCGCCGAGGCGCTTGCAGCCAAAGACGTGAATGTGATCTCGATACCTTTCGATCTCCCCGCTCGCTTTGGCGGCGGCCTGCGCTGCGCGCATCATCCGCTGGTGCGGGCCTGATGATCCGCGACTACTGGAAATACGATGGATTGGGCCTGGCGGAACTAGTACGGCGTGGCGAGGTCACGGCCTCTGAGCTGGCGGAGAGCGCTATCGAGGCCGCGGCGCGGCTCAACCCGTTGCTGAATGCAATTTGCCACGACCTTCGGGACTATGCGCGTCCCGCGGCTCGCGCCGCTTCGGTGAACGCTCCATTCGCCGGCGTGCCATTCCTCCTCAAGGACCTCGGCGCCCAACTGAAAGGAACACCGTATGAGTGTGGCAGCCGGCTCATGCAAGGACACGTTTCTACGTACGATTCGAACCTCACGCAGCGGTTCGTGCACGCCGGGTTGGTGACGATCGGCAAGACCGCGACACCCGAGTTCGGTGCCCAAATCACGACCGAGCCTGCACTGACCGGCGTGACGAGGAGCCCCTGGAGCCCGAATGTCACCCCGGGCGGCTCGAGTGGCGGAGCAGCCGCGGCCGTCGCAGCCGGATTGGTGCCGCTCGCGCACGCGAACGACGCGCTCGGCTCAATCCGGATTCCGGCCGCAAACTGCGGTTTGTTCGGACTGAAGCCGACCCGGCAGCGCACGCCGGCAGGTCCCGTCGAGGCTGAAATCTCCGGCGGGCGCGGTGTCGAATTCGTCGTGTCACGCACTGTTCGGGATTCGGCAGCGCTCCTCGATGCCGTGCATGGCCCCGATGTAGGTGCGCCGCACTGGGCGCCACCGCCACCACGGCCGTACCTCGAGGAACTGTCGGCGAGGGCGGCGCCGCTCAGGATCGCCTTGATGGATCGGACGTTCACGGGCGCGCCGGTTCATCCCGAGTGCGGCAAAGCGGCGCTATCGCTTGCCCAGCTGTGCACGCAACTCGGCCATCTCGTCGAGGAATCCAGGCCGACCATCGACTGGAGTGCGTACCTGCACGCGATCCGCACCGCCGGCTCTGCCAGCTTCGCGGCCGGATTGACCGCCGCCGGTCGCGCGATGGGCCGCAAACCTTCCGCGGAAACCCTCGAGCCGTTGACCTGGCTCGCATATCTGGAGGGCAAGGGCCTGAGCGCCGAAGACTACTTCGGGGCGCTGGCGACTTTCGCAGCGTTGCAGCGCGGACTCGGACGCTTCTTCGAGGAGTATGACGTCCTCATCACACCGATGTTATCGCAGCCGCCGGCGGACATCGGCTGGCTGGGGATGCCGGACCATGATCTGAATGTATTTTGGGAGAAGTTCGCGGGAGATGCGTATTCACCCTTCGCGGGCATTTTCAATCTCACCGGTCAGCCCGCTGCGGCCATTCCCGGTCACGTAACTGACGACAGGCGACCCATCGGAGCGCAGATCGTCGCGCGCTTTGGCGATGAGGGCACCCTCTTCCGCCTGGCGGCTCAGATCGAGAGTGCGCGGCCGTGGTTGCATCAGCGGCCGGAGATACACGTCAGCGACCATGAATCGACATGCGACTTCAAACCGCCCGCGATGGAGGTTCAATGAACAACCCCTCGGCAGCCGGCATCCGTCGTCCGCATCCGGCGAGATTCTCGCGCGATATTGCCGCGCTTGGATGCGTGGCCGTCGCGCTTGCGTCTACTGCTGCGGCGGCCGAATCCTTTTCCCTCCAGCACCTCAGGCGCGATACCCGGATCCTCAGCAGCGATGCCTTCGAAGGACGCGCGCCGCTCACCCCGGGCGAGGATAAGACCGTCTCCTATATCGTGCATGCGATGAAGCAGATCGGCCTCGAGCCGGGCGTCGGCAACAGTTACCTGCAGCCGGTCCCGATGGTGCAGACGGAGACTTTGAGACGTCCGGAACCGCAATTCACGATGACCGGTCCGTCGGGCAGCGCCCGGTTTGTATACCAACGCGATATCACGCTCAACACGGAGCGCGACACGCCGGACATCGACCTCAGGAGCGCGGCCGTGGTGTTCGTTGGCTATGGAATCGACGCGCCGGAACATCATTGGAACGACTATGCCGGAGTCGATGTCCGCGGCAAGACCGTGATCATCCTCGTCAACGATCCGGACTGGCGAAATCCTGCCGGCAAAGGCGAGTTCGGCGGAGCGGCCATGACGCATTACGGCCGCTGGGATTATAAGTTCGAGGAGGCTGCTCGCCAGGGTGCCGCAGCGGCGCTCGTGATCCACAGCGACGCCGCGGCCGGCTATCCTTTCTCGATCGTCAGCTCGAGCACGGGCGCTGCCCGGGATTCGCTCGACCGCCCCGGCTCCTCTGTCGTGGAGTCCTGGATCACGCATTCCGCCGCGGAAAGATTGTTCCGGGCCGCGGGGCAAAATTTGGACCGGTTGGAAGAATCAGCTTCCAAACCGGGATTCAAGGCGATTCCACTCGACGTGAAGGCCAGCATCCATTTCGAGGTCCGATCGAAGCGCGGTCTTTCCAAAAACGTGATCGGAGTGCTCCCGGGCAAGTCCCGACCCAATGAATACGTGATCTATACCGCGCATTGGGATCATCTCGGCCGCTGCCCTCCAGACAGGAGCGGCGACGATATCTGCAATGGAGCAATCGACAATGCGTCCGGGGTTGCCGGTCTGCTCGAGCTTGCGCGCGCCTTCCGGCGCTATGGGCCGACCGATCGATCGATCGTGTTCATTTCAACTACGGGCGAGGAGCAGGGGCTTCTCGGCTCGGAATATTACGCGACGCATCCCGTGTATCCCCTGGCGAAAACCGTCGCCGAGATTGATCTCGATCCGCTGAACCTGATGATCGGCGCGACGCGCGATATCTCGCTCGTCGCCGACCAAACCGAGCTCGCCGCTATCGTTCGGCGCGTTGCGGCATCGCAGCACCGGGTAGTGACCCCGGATTCTGCGCCCGAACAGGGCAATCGTTACCGTTCCGATACGCTGAGCTTCGCGCGCGCCGGAGTGCCGGTCGTGTTGGTCTCCGGCGGCTTGGACGTGATCGGCAAGCCCAGAGGCTGGGGGCAGCATGCTTTCGACGTCTACAACGAGCTTCACTATCATCAGCCCTCGGATTCGTACGACCCCAACTGGGATTGGTCCGGCGCTCTGCAGGATCTGCAGTTCTTTTACCGTGTAGGCGACCGGCTTGCGCGCGGAACCGGCTGGCCGAACTGGTACCCCAATGATGAGTTTCGGGCCGCACGCGACGCCGTGCTGCAAGCCGCCAGGGCTGATGCAAGTCCACCTCGGTGACGTTCGAGCACGACTCCTATCATGACTACGCTCTACCAGACCATAGCCTTTGAGCAGCCGAGCGCGCATGTCGGCCTGCTGACGCTGAAGAGGCCACACGTGGCGAATGCGATCAATACGGAGATGGCTCGCGAGCTGCTGCAATTCTTCACCAGAATGTCGGAACCGTCGGCGGAATTGCGATGCCTTCTCATCACCGGCGCGGGTGACAAAGCGTTCTGCGCTGGCGGCGATCTCAAGGAGCGCGATGGGATGACCGACGAAGCTTGGCTCGCCCAGCACGCAATCGTCGAGCATGTGATCAGGGCGGTTCTGGATTGCGCTTTCCCCGTGATCGCGCTCGTAAAGGGCGCGGCCTTCGGCGGAGGTTGTGAGCTCGCGCTGGCGGCTGACTTCGTGTATGCCGCGGCAGGTGCCCGCTTTGCCCTGACGGAGACGCGCCTTGGAATCATGCCAGGCGCCGGCGGCACACAGACCTTGCCACGAGCAGTCGGAACGCGACGTGCGATCGAGCTGATCTGCACGGCCAGGCCCTTCAGCGCTGAAGAGGCTCTGGCGTGGGGCTTGGTCAACCGCGTGCTCCCGCGGGACCGGCTGGCCGATGAGGCATTGTGTACGGCCGCCGGAATCGCTGCCAACGCCCCGTTGGCCGTGAGGTTGGCTAAGCACAGCATCCGAGTGGGAATGGAGACGGATGTTCATCATGGGATGCTCGCCGCGCTCTGTGGCTACAGGCAGCTGATTGGTACCCATGACCGGCGCGAAGGGGTGCGCGCATTCATCGAGAAGCGCGAGCCGGCTTTTCGCGGCGCCTGAAGCTTCACGCAACGCAAACGCACGCCCGGGAGGCAGTGAGTTGACCAGCAGCGCACCTTTACGGGGTACGGTCGTAGTAGAGATTGGCCACAGTGTGGCAGCACCCTATGCCGGGCTGGTGCTCGCTCAGCTTGGTGCCGAGGTCATCAAGGTGGAACACCCGGACGGCGGGGATCCGGCGCGGCAGTGGGGACAGCGGCTTCAGGACGGTGCATCTCCCCTGTTTCATGCACTCAACCGGGACAAGCTCGGCGCGGCCGTCGATCTGCGAAACCGCAGCGCGCGCGATGCGCTCCTGCGGCTCATCGTGGACCGGGCCGATGTCCTCATTCAGAACCTGCGCCCCAATAGTATCGAGGCCCTCGGCTTCGGCGCCGCCGAGCTCGCCGTTCGCAAGCCGAGTCTGATCTACTGCAGCCTGTCTGCCTTCGGCAGCAGGGGGCCGATGGCATCGAGGCCGGGCTACGACGCCCTGATGCAGGCTTACGGCGGATTGATGAGCATCACCGGGGAAGAGGGCCGGCCGCCAGTGCGGGTCGGCGTCTCGATCATCGATATCGGTAGCGGCCTGTGGTCTGTCATAGGCATTCTCGCCGCATTGCTCGAGCGCGCTAGGGTGGCCACCGGCGGACTCGTGGAGACCTCGTTGTACGAGACTGCACTTGCCTGGATGGGTATACCGCTCGCGGAGTTCTCAGCATGGGGTGCCGATCCCCAGCGCTGCGGATCGGGGGCGCCGGCCATCGTTCCATACGAAATATTCGCCACGGCCGATGGCAGCCTCATGGTCGCAGCCGGCAATGACTCCCTGTTCAACAAACTCTGCATACTGGTTGAGCGCAGGCACTGGGTGGCGGACGAGCGCTTCTGCACCAATCCGGCGCGTGTCGAGCATCGAGCCGCGCTGTCGGCCGAGCTGCAAGCGATCTTTCTGACCGGGTCGACCTCCGAGTGGCGTAAGCGATTGGATGCATGCGGCATCCCCAATGCACCGCTGCACAAAGTATCAGAGGTGATGTCTGACGAGCAGACAGCGGCCCTGGGGATTCTCGAGGTCGTTCCGAACACGAACATCACCGCTGTCGGGCTTCCGATCCGATTCGATGGAATGCGCAGCCGCGTGCGCGGGCGAGCGCCACGGCTCGGGGAGCACCTGCAAGCTCCAGTTTGCCCATCAGAGCCGTGAGCGACCTGGCCCGGAGTGCGAACACCAATGGCCGAATCAGCCGGTAAGAGCGATCTATCGCCGGACGTCTTCGTGAGAGAAGTCGGCTTGCGCGATGGCTTGCAAAGCATCGGCCCCTTCATGCCGACACCGCAAAAGAAGGAATGGATCGATCGCTGCATCATCGCGGGACTGCGCGAGATCGAAGTCTGTGCCTTCGTGCCCGAGAAGTACATCCCGCAGTTCCGGGATGCCGAGGAAGTGGCACGCCATGCGGCTTTGAAGCCTGATCTCGTCACGTCCGCACTGGTGCCGAACGCGCGCGGAGCGGTGCGCGCCTTGGCGGCGGGGATCCACAGGCTCGTATGCATCATCTCGGCGACTGAGCGTTTCAGTCATGCCAATCTGCGGCGATCGAAAGCTCAAAGCCTCGCGGAGCTCGAATCCATTCTGCGTTTGCGCGATGAGCATGCGCAGCCCCAACACCGCACGGTCATCCAGGTGGGAATCTCGGTAGCCTTCGGCTGTCCTTTCGAGGGCATTGTGCCCGATCGGGACGTCTGCGCTGCCGCCTTTTCGGCCGCAGAGGCAGGCGCCGATGAGATCTCTCTGGCGGATACGGCCGGACTCGGGGATCCGGCTCGCGTGGAGCGGATATTCACGGCTGTCTCCCGAGAGTTGGGGAAGGTACCGTTGGGTGCACACTTTCACGACACGCGAGGCATGGGGCTCGCGAACAGCCTCGCCGCCCTGTATGCGGGAGTTCGTTACTTTGACGCTTCCATCGGCGGCCTCGGGGGCTGTCCGAATGCACCGGGTGCCACGGGTAACATCGCAACGGAGGATCTGGTATTCATGCTGGAGGCCATGGGCCTCGATACCGGAATCGACCTCCAGCGGCTGCTGCAGATGCGCTCATTCGTAGCCGATCAGCTGCCGGAGCTTCATCTTTCCGGCCATCTCGACTGCGCTGGGATCCCCAAGGGTTTCATACGAGCTCGCCACCGAGGAGAAAGCCATGACGAACCACGCCTATTGCCTGCCTGAGAAGGGTTTGTCTTCAGCGGCCGTTCTGCAGCACGTCCGTGAGTTTCGCTCCGCGGATCCCACCTTCGGTCGCGGGCGCATGACGGCATACTGCATGATGGGCTCCGACGACCTGCAGTTGGTGATGAAGGAGGCCTATTCAGTCTACTTTTTTCAAAACGCTCTCGTGCGCCGGTTCATGCCCGGCATGCGGCAAATGGAAGAGCAGGTGCGCACGATCTCCGCGGGGTTACTCTCCGGCGGGAAGCCCGGCGTGCAGGTCAAGCTCACCTCCGGAGGCAGCGAGAGTGTGTTTTGCGGCATCCACGCGGCACGTGAGTGGGCCAGGGAGCGCTATCCTCACATCGAGGAGCCGGAGCTCATCGCGCCCTACTCCGTGCATGCAACGATCACCAAGGCATGCCATTACCTGGGAGTCAAGCTGACACGGGTTGCCGTAGGTCCAGACTATCGCGCTGACGTCGAGGCCATGGCGGCTGCCATTGGGCCCAATACCATCGCGCTTGCCGGCTCCGCGCCCTCGTGGCCTTACGGCAAGTTCGACCCGATTGCGAAGATCGCCGCGCTGGGGCAAAAGCGCAACCTCTGGGTGCATGTCGACGCCTGTGTAGGCGGCTATATCGCTCCTTTTGTCGCGCGGCTCGGCTACCCGCTGCCCGCGTGGGACTTCAGCGTACCCGGAGTGATGTCGATATCGGCGGATCTACATAAGTATGCCTACGCCCCCAAACCTGCATCGACCATCGCGTTCGCGTCCGAGGATCTGCTCAGGTATCACGATGTCCCGGCCAGCGATTGGCCGAGTGCCACCTATCTGAGCGAAGGAGTGATCGGCTCGCGGCCCGCCGGCGCCATAGCAGCGACGTGGGCCGCATTCCACTATCTGGGTGACGATGGGTACCTCGATTACGCCCGCCGTACGATGGAGACGAAACAGCGGCTGATCGAGGGGCTGAGAGGCCTGGGCATGAAGCCTTGGGATACGGAACTCTGCATTCTCCTGTTCGACACGGTCGATGTGTCCGCTGAAGCCGTGGTCGGCGGTTTGACCGAGGCCGGCTGGCCGTGCATGGGAACGCAGCGGCCTCCCCTGGTGCAACTGATTCTGGATCCCCTCTCGGCGGACGCAGTTGAGGAGTATCTGGGAGATCTCGAGAAGCTGCTCGGCCAGCTGCGCTGCGGACGGGACATCAGTAGAGGGAGTCTCGGGTACGCCGACTGAGCTCCGAGCGCTCGTCGTTACTCGGTGCATCATATTTGACGCGGCGGGCGGCGCATCGGAGACTCCCAAATCCTGAAGAGACGGAGGAAGGGTCTTGGCTGAGCTCGAGCAGATCGGGTATACATCGGTGCAGGATATCGCTTACGAGCGCATCCGTTCGGCATTGGCGCGCGGCGCTTTTCGTCCGGGCGAGAGCCTGCCAACACGTACTCTGGCGAAGGCGCTCGGCGTGAGCACGACGCCCGTCAGGGAAGCCCTTACCCGGCTCGTGGCTCAGAACGTGCTCTCGGTCGACCCGGTCAACGGAACGCCCTTCGTTCCCAGCATTACACCGGAGCTGATAGCCGAGATTTACGAAGTGCGAGCCGTACTGGAGGGACTGGCCGCGGAACACGCAGCTCAAAACATCACCCAGGAGGAGCTGGAGCAGCTGGAAAAGATATGGACGCGACTCAAAGCAGCCAAAAGAGCCGGCTACCAGGAACTGCAACTCATCAGTGAGGAATTCCAGGACTGTGTCTACCGGGCAGCGCGACGGCCCGTGCTATTGGATCTGATCCGCAGCGTGTGGCTGCGCAGCGGCTTCGTTCTTCATCTACTCGCTGAATCGTGCCCGAAGGGATTCTCCGTTGAAGGGCACCGCGAGAAAGTCTTCAAGGCTCTCAAGCGGGGCGATGCAGTGCAGGCTGGCGCCACTACCCGGGCCGCAGTGCTGGCAACGCGCGATATGTTGTTGCGCATCATGCAGAAGTCCTGATAGCGAGCGCGGCTGTATTCCGTCGATCGGCGTATGCCTGGAGCGGCATGATTTCAAGCGGCATCCGGCCCCTTGCTCCTACGCGCCACCTCATACCAGCGGGCCCCGAGGCCGGCGCCCCCGGCCGCGCGGCGAACCGAGCTGTCTTATCCACGATCGCGAAATACAATAGGAGGTAAGCCGCAACGCTCATGCCGGCCGGGGGAGGACTGATGGGGTCTCTGAGAATGCTCGGCGCCGCGCTGGCGCTGATCGCGCTGCTGGGTGCCCGCGCGGCAGCGGCGGCGCAGGCTCCCCGGGCGGATCTCGATGCCTACGTCCAGCGGGCCATGCGGCAATGGAAGGTGCCGGGACTCGCTGTGGCGGTGGTCAAGGATGGGAAGGTCGCGCTCGCGCGGGGCTATGGCGTCCGCGAGCTGGGAAAGCCGGACCGCGTCGACGCCGATACGTTGTTCGACATCGGATCGAACACCAAGGCATTCACGGCCGCGGCGCTCGGGACGCTCGTAAGCGCGGGAAAGATCAAGTGGGACGATTTGGTGGTCACGCGCGTGCCGGGCTTCCGCCTCGACAGTCCCTACGTGACCGAGGAGATCACGCTTCGTGACCTCCTTTCGCATCGCAGCGGCTACTGCGATCCCTTTCCGATGTGGTACACGTCGGACGACACAACCGCGAACATCATCGAGAGGCTGAAGTTTCAGAAGGCCGCTTTCGGCTTCCGGGCGCACTTCTGTTATGACAACGCAACGTACATGGTGGCCGCGCAGTTCGTCCCCGCCGCCACCGGCGAGAGCTGGGATCGGTACGTGGCCACGCGCTTGTTTGCGCCGCTCAGGATGACTCGCACCGTCTCGACAGCCGCCGCCGTTGCGGCCGCCTCGGATGTCGCGAGGCCCCATGGCGAGGTGGATGGCAAGGTGCAGGCGATCCAGTCGTATTGGGCCAACAACATGGATGTGTTCGGTCCCGTGGGCGGCATCAACTCGAGCGCGAACGACATGAGCCACTGGCTCCTGATGCTCCTCGCCGACGGCCGTTATGATGGTAACGAGGTCCTCGACCCCTCGATCATCCGGGACATGGAGACGGCCCAGTCGCTGGTGCAGAGCGACTCCGACCTCCAGGGGTGGCTGCACGCGCAGACGCCGGACACCCAGTTCTATACGTACGGGCTCGGCTTCTTTCTCCAGGACTACGCAGGGCACAAGCTCGTCTGGCACGCCGGCGATATCGACGGCATGGCCTCCGCGCTCGCCCTCGTTCCCGACGAGCATCTGGCCGTGGTCGCGCTCTCGAACATGAACGAGAACCGGGCGCCCGAGGGTGTCGTGTTCGAAGTCCTGCAGGCCTATCTGGGGCTGCCGCATCGGGACGTGAGCGCCGCATTGCACGCCTACATTCACGAGGAGGAAGCCCGATCCGAGGCGGCGAGCCGCAGAATTGCGGCGGCCGGTCGCGCGGGTAGCCAGCCGGCGCGCCCGCTCGCCGACTACGCAGGGTCATACTCTGATCCGCTCTACGGCACGGCCCGGATCGCGCAGGAAGATGGGCATCTGGTGCTGCGCCTCGGTAACCCGATGTTCGTCGGCGATCTCGACGGCTGGAACGGCAATACGTTCCGCGTCCGCTGGCGGTACCGGTTCTACGGGAAGACTTACGTCACCTTCGACCTCGACGCGCTGGGCAAGCCGACGAGGCTGGCACTCGCGGAGCCGTCCGCGCACTACGAGCGCCCGCCGACTCCTGAATCGGCTGCGCTCGATCGCTGAGCCGCATCCTTGCGCGAATCCACCGATCCGCTGACCCGAAAACTCGACTGGGGGCCTGTCATGACACTGTCGATTCATCGCCGGCACGCGCTGCTGGCCGTCCTGCTCGTCGCCACCGCTGCCGCCAGCGCCGCTGACGGCAAGCGCCCCCCGAAATACCCGTCCTTGCCCAGCGAGTCACCGGCTCATTTCGCGCCTGATTACTCGAGTTTCGGCTACGCCATCCGCGACGTGATGATTCCGATGCGGGACGGCATCAAGCTGCACGCCATGATCATGCTTCCCAAGGGTGCGCACGATGCGCCAATGCTGCTCACACGTACCCCGTACGATGCGAAGAGCATGGTGACCAGAACGGAGCACGGCCAGCTGAGCGGTAACATGGGTACGGCGTTACAGGGTTATGACAACGCCGTACCGGTGATCGTGGACGGCGGCTATATCCGCGTCATCGAGGACGTGCGCGGCAAGTATGGTTCCGAAGGTGACTTCGTGATGAATCGTCCCATGCGCGGGCCGCTCAACAGCACGCCCGTGGACGAATCGACTGATACCTACGACACGATCGATTGGCTGGTCAAGCACGTACCCGAGAGCAATGGCCGGGTCGGTATCCTGGGCATCTCCTACGACGGATACGAGCCGCTGACGGCCTTGGTCAACCCGAACCCGGCACTCAAGGTCGTGGTGCCCATGAATCCCATGGTCGATGGCTGGATGGGCGATGACTGGTTCCACAACGGCGCCTTCCGCGAGCAGAACCTGCCCTACATCTACGAGCAGGATGCCACCCGCGACAACAGCGCCAAGTGGTGGAGCAACTATTACGACGACTACGACCTCTACATGCACTACGTCTCGGCCGGCGCCATGGGCACTGCTTACGGCATGGGTCAGATCGGCTTCTGGCAGAAGGTGGTCGCACACCCGGCCTATGACAGGTTCTGGAGCCTGCAGGCGATGGACAGAATCGTCGCCGCGCAGCCGTTGAAGGTGCCGGTGATGCTGGTCGCCAGCCTCTGGGACCAGGAAGACATCTACGGCGCCATGGCCGCGTACGAGGCGATCGAGCCGAAGGACACCCACAACGACATGGTGTACCTGGTGATCGGCCCGTGGCATCACGGCCAGGAGATCGAGCCTGCCGATCATCTCGGCGCCATCCGTTTCGGCAGCGACACCGGCACGTATTTCCAGGAGCACATCCTGGCGCCGTTTCTGGCGCACTACCTGAAGAGCGACGCTCCTGCCGATCCGGTCGCGCCCGTCACCGCCTACCTAACCGGTGCCAACCATTGGGAACGGCTCGACTCCTGGCCGCGAGGCTGCCCCAGCGGCTGCAGCATCGCGCCAACGCCGTTCTATCTGCACGCCGAGGGCAACGCGAGCTTCACGCCGCCAGCTGCCGGCGAGTCCCGGGACACCAGCTACATCTCAGACCCTGCCAAGCCGGTACCATTCCGCAGACGGCCTGCCCAACCCGTCGGCTACACAGGCGATCAGACCTGGCCCGAATGGTTGGTCGATGACCAGCGCCCCTTCTCCGGACGCACCGACGTACTCAGCTTCGAGTCTTCGGTGCTGACGCAATCCGTCACCATTGCCGGCCAGCCGAAGGTGCACCTGATCGCCGCCACCAGCGGCACCGATTCCGACTGGGTGGTCAAGTTGATCGATGTCTACCCCGACCAGGTGGCCGCCCAGCCCGAGCTCGGTGGCTATCAGCTCGGAATCAGCATGGACATTTTCCGTGGCCGTTACCGGACCGGCTTCTCCGACCCGCAGGCGCTGACGCCGAACACGCCGCTTCTCTACCAATTCGAGCTACCGACGGCAAACCACGTATTCCTGCCAGGCCACCGCATCATGGTGCAGGTACAGTCCAGCTGGTTTCCGCTCTACGACCGAAATCCGCAGACCTTCGTGAAGAACATCTTCTTCGCGAAGCCGGGGGATTACGTCAAAGCGACACAGCGGGTCTACCACGCTGCGGACGAGGCCAGCTACATCGAGCTGCCGGTCGTCCACAAGCAGTGAGGCAGGAGCATCACCACGAGCGGTAGTTGAGATAGGCGATACCAACACGCATGTTGTGCAGCACGGGCTCCGGCACGCTCACCGCCAGGCAGAGCGCGACGAGCGCATGGGCCACCGCGAGCAGGTAGATAGTCCGATATCGGCGGAAGGCCTCGCTCAATATCAGGCCACCGGCGAGTGTCACCGGGACCAGCACGGGGTTGGGAATATGGGCGCTCGAGAACAGGAGCGCGGCCGCGATCACCGCCTGCCGGCCGCCGTGGAGCAGCTGCTCCAGGCGCAGGAAAAAGAACGATTGCAGGAGAAACTGCTGCGCCAGCGCCCAGGTGAGGCTGAGGAGCAGGTCGAGATAGATCGGCGGGCTCGGCGCCGGGGGACGCAGGGTGTGCCATTGCCAGGCAGCGAGCAGGATGAGGCCAGCGACGCCTCCCCCGACCGGGGCGATCCACCAGCCACGGCGGATCGAGGTCGGGTCGAGGCCCAGGTCGGGCCAAAGACCTCGCTCCGACAACGTCCACGCGAGGGTGAGCGCCATGGTCACCGCCGCAAACACCGCCTGCAATGCGCCTGAGGTCCACAGAGCGCCCTCGAGTGAGGCATAGACCAGCAGGACCTGCGGCCAGAGTCCCCCGCGGCGCGCTTCCCGGCGAGCTGTCTGGAGCGGCGCGCTCATGCGACCGCGGGATCCGCCTCAAGGCGCCAGGAACCACGTCACCCACACCACATCGACCAGGGTATGAGTGATGGCCGAGGCGCCGATGCGCCGCTCACTGCGCCAGGCGCGGCCGTAGAACCAGCCCGCTATCGCGGCGAGAATCACATAACGCCAGTTGAAGAACGGGCCGTGCACGTAATGCGACAGCCCGAAAACCGATGCCGCCACGGCGAGCGCACTCCGCCGCGACAGCCGGGTCTCCAGCAGATTCTGCAGGAGGCCGCGGAAGAACAGCTCCTCCGGTAGCGCGACGAAGATGAATGTCACGAGTGCCGTGCCCGCGAAGGTGCCTGCGGCGGGAAGCCGCGCATGAACGCTCAGGAAGCCGAGCGCCAGGCCCACTCCGATGCCGATCGGCGCGAACAGCGCCCATTCTCGCGCACCGATAATCAGATCGCGCAGGCGCAAGCGCAGGTCGAACCCCACGCCAGGCAGGCGGCGCTGCACGAGATACAGATAGAGCGCCACGTCGGTCAGGAGGAATTTCGAGACGTTGCCCAAGCCGGGTCGGGCAAGGCTCTGCTGCAGCCACCCATACTCGACCGCCAGTCCCAACGCACCCAGCACAACTCCGTCCTGCCAGGCGAGTTTCGTCCCCGGAGGCAGGTATTCGAGCACGGCGGCCAATATCGTCGGGAATGCGAAGAACAGCAGGAGCGACTCTGCCGAAGGCTCGCCGAGCGGGGCGTAGACCAGCAGATAAACACCAACGGCGAACAGCCCCGGTGTCAGTACGTGAATGAGCGAGGCACTGCTGACCCGCCCCGCGCTGAGGATGGCGCCACGTGGCGGCGCACCAGATGCACCAGACATCCAACGCGCCAGCGGCTCGCCCGCTCCCCAGCCAAATGCCCAGAGCACGCCGAGCATGAGCGCCACGGCGAGGAACGGCCCGGCGAAGTGCCCACGCAGCTCGTGTGCGACGCCGAAGGCATGTGCCGCGATCCAGAGCCCCCAAAGGATCAGTGCGTAGAGACCGAAGCCGAGACCGCAGCGCAGCGCGAGATCCCGAGCCGGAGAGTCATGTGCCCGCGATCGACCCGTTTCCATGCGCGCCATGGGAATGCGCGGGATGCAGAAATGCAAGCCCGGCGGTGCCCGGGATTCCGGGAGCCGCGTCTCGAGCAGGGGTCAGGTCCAACCGAGCGACTGCCAGAGCTTGCGCTCCGCACTGCCGGGGTCGGCCGCTACGCTACACCTGCTGTTGAGGAGCAGCACCTCGCGTGTGCCGGTTTCGTATCGCGGCCAGACGGGTTGGCCCGGCGCGGATGGGGTGCCGTTGCGGGCGAAGCTCGTGAAATAGCCGCTCGTAGCCCTCGATACCGCGGCCAGGCCGGGTCCGTTGCCCTGCAGGTCGTAGATCCCATAGTTGTAGAAAACGACCGCGATGTCGCTCGCATGGCAGGCGCGCAGGGTCCAGTCCGTGCCTTTGATGGGAAAGTTGGAGCGGTAATCGCCCCGATAGCGATAGACCGGCGCGGGCTGCAGCGACTTGCGATCTGCCAGCAGCACGGTGTCGTTGCCGGGGAACAACGCGGTCTCGATGGCGACGGCGAGCTCCGGCGGAGTTGCCCCCGGCATGTCGCGCCGATAGACCGCCAGGATGCGATCCGCCGCGTCACCGAAAGTCCTGTGTGCCTGGGCGGCCACGGCGGCAGCGCTCGCGCGGAAGAACTCCGGCTCGTCGCGATGGAAGAAGACCGCCTCATCGCGCATGTTGCCGATGAGGAGCGGCACGGCCGACGAGATCGGCGGCGCATCGGGTGCGAACGGGTCGCGCGGAAGATGATCGCCATCCACTACCGGACCCCACTGCCCGAACGATTGGGCGCGTATCGCCGCCAGCCCCTTTGGCGGATGGCGATGATGCGCGACGTACTGGCCGGTCGGCACGGCGAGCGGACCCCTGTTCTGCCCGCCGGCCAGCTGCATGGCGATGAGCTTCTCTGCCGGAGCTTCGATCAGCCTGCCGATACGCGGTGCGAGGCCGAGTCCTGCCAACACACGCCGCGCCTGCTCGGTGGCGAGCTCCTTCGGCATGCCGCGCACCATCGCGCCGCTCTGAATTCCGGCCTTGTGGAAGAGCGCGTGTGCCGCGGGCATCGCCAGCAGAGTGCTCGTCTTGAAGCCGCCACCTGATTCCCCGAAGACCATCACATTGCCGGGGTCCCCACCGAAGGTGGCGATGTTCTCCTTCACCCAGGAAAGCGCCGCGACGATGTCGAGCATTCCCTGGTTGCCCGAGGTCGCGTACTCGCTCCCGCCGAGCTCGCCCAGGTACAGATAGCCGAAGAGACCCAGCCTGTGATTGCTCGCCACGACCACGACGTCGTAGGTTGCAGCGAGGTGCGCGCCGTCCTGGATGTTCTGACCACCGGACCCGGTGGTGAATCCGCCGCCATGGCAATAGAACATCACCGGCCGCCGGCCGCCATCCCTGACAGCTGGCGTCCACACGTTGAGCACCAGGCAATCTTCGCTGCAGGCGGGCTCATGCTCCCCATAGGTGGTGCCGGGTCCCTGCATCGCCGGCGGTCCGAGGCGGGTAGCGTCGCGAACCCCCGTCCATGGAGTCACCTTCGGAGCTTCCTTGAAGCGATTCCGGCCCGATACCGATCCGGCGTAGGGAATGCCCTTGAACGCAAGAGCCCCGCGGCTATGGCCGCCGCGAATCCGGCCGCTGTTGATTTCGACTTCGACGAAGGGGCCGACCGTCTGCGTCGGCCACGCGGGCTGCGCCGCTCGTGCCGGCAACAACAGAAGCGGGGCGCCGATCAGCGCCGCACCGGCTTTCAGAACACCGCGGCGGTCGTAAGACTGTGGCATGCTGCTACTCGAGAAGCCCGACTCTATGGTATCGCTACCATCGTAGCACAGCCGCCATCAACAGGGCATGGGAGTGGTCATGCGTACAGCGATTCTGCTCATCGCGTTAGTCGGTCTCTGTGCTGCCGCCGGTGCGCGCGCCGCGCCGAAGTTCGTCCCCGTCACGCCCGCGGCACGGTCCTTCACGATCGGCACCCTCGAGCTGACCGCACTGCATGATGCGCAGATCATCGTTCCCAACGACGGCACGACGTTCGCCCTCGGGGTCGGTACCGACGAGGTCGACAAGGTGCTGCGTGCGGCGGGCGCGCCGGTGGATCGGATCACACTCAGCGTGAATGCGCTCCTGGTGCGCACGGGGCGGCGGCTGATCCTGATCGATACCGGACTGGGACCGCGGTATCACGGCCAGCTCCTCGCCAGCCTCGGCGTTGCCGGCGTCTCACCGGGCGAGGTGACCGATGTGCTGATCACCCATCCGCATCCCGATCACATCGGCGGACTGCTGGACGCGCAGGGCAAGCCCGCATTTGCCAATGCGACGATTCACATGGCGGGCGCGGCGTGGAGTTGGATGCAGCAGAAGGGCGCGCCCGCGATGGCCAGGACGATCGCCTCCCGGGTGCAGACCTTCGAGCCTGGCGCCAGCATCGCTCCAGGCATCGCCTCGGTATCCCTCCCCGGTCATACGCCCGGCCACGTTGGCTACGAGCTCACCTCCGGCCGCTCGCGCCTCATGTACATAGGTGACATCGCCCATAGCTCCATCGTGTCGCTGGCACGGCCGGAATGGTCGATCCAGTTTGACGGCGATCACGCCCCCGCCAACGAGACGCGCCGCAAAACGCTCGGCGCACTGGCCAGGAGCGGCGAATGGGTGTACTCCCCTCACTTCCCGTTCCCCGGTGTCGGACACATCGCCGCCGTGGGCAAGGGATTTGCCTGGCAGCCGGGGTTACCTTAGAGCTCGCTGTCGCTCGGCTGCTGTTGCTCCAGCAGCCATCGGGCACGCGCCAGATAGGCCTTGGGAACGAGGACCTCGGTGCCCTGCTCGAGACCGGGGACGGGGGCGAGATTGTGGGCGATCGCCGGCACCGATTCGGATCTCAGGAATCCGACCAGCACGTCCGCGGCGATGTAGTCGGTGCAGATCCGAAGGACAACCAGGTTGTGGTCGCGCATGAGCCGTGGATTGTACACCACCGCTTCTGTCATCCCCGACGGCTGCACCGCAGCCGGTCCGTGGCGGTTGAGCCGGGAGAGCGGGTCCTTGCAGGTGATCGGTCAGCTCCGGCCGAATGCCGCGCGCAACTCCTGCTTGGCCCGGTCGAGCACCCGTCGGCGCTCGGGGCTGAGACTCCTGCCGGATCTGTTGATGTGGAAATTCAGCATCGACATGGCTGAGCGGAACGGCGCGGATTTGCGCCGCCGGCTCGACTCCGCCGAGCGCTTCAGCGACAGGGCGATCGCGCGCGGACTCTTCCTGGTGAAGACACCGGGCTCCAGATCGAGCGCATCGCTCGTCTGCATGACACGGCGCGACCAGCGGGAGCCGTTCTTTGCAGGGCTGCGCTTGCCCTTTGCGCCGTGGCTCCGGCCGGAGCGCGTTCCCCGCCGTGATTTCGCGGTCGCCATGACCGCATCAATCCATCCCGGCGCGAAGAGTTCCATGCGCGCCATGCGTGCGGCGCGCGAGACCGGATAATCTCTCCCGGCACAGCGACACGCCCCGGCTCCCGCCGGACAGTTCGTGCTCCATCATTGCAGGTGGGACGTCATCCAGCCGACCCAGCGCCGATAGACGTCGGTGGTGCGTACTACGTCTCCGGGGAAGTGCGTATCCGCCGGATAGGCGTAGAACTCTACCTGGACGCCGTTGTCGCGCAGGGCGTGATACCACTCGTAGCTGTTGATCAGCGGGACGTTGGGATCGCCGACATCTCCCATGATGAGCGTCGGCGCCTTGACGCTCTGCGCATGAGAGATCGGCGATTGCGCCCGCCAGATCTGGTAGCCGCGAGCAGTCCAGGGGGTGTCACCGAAGAAATAGACGTCGCCCTGTTGATAATAGGCAACCGTGTAGTCCATCACCCAGTCGTTGAGCGCGGCGCCCGCGACGGCCGCCTTCCATGCGGACGGATAGTGGCTCGACAGCCAATCCGTCATGTAGCCGCCGTAAGACCAACCGCTCACGCCGATGCGCTTCGTGTCGACCACGCCCTGCTTCTCGAGCGCCGCCAGCCCTGCCATGACGTCTTTGCCCGGCCCGTCGCCGGTATCCCGGTAGATCGCATGCTGATAAGCATCCCCGAGATTGGTGCTGCCGCGGTAGTTGGGCTGAAACACCAGGAATCCGGCCGCGGCGAGCAACTGCGCGAGCGGTGAGAAACGCACCGTGGATGTGCCCTCCGGGCCGCCATGGATCAGCAGCACCAGCGGATACTGGCCCCCCTGCGGATGGCTCGGCGGGTACACGAGCACTCCGTCCTCGCGAAAGCCATTGGGTCCCCGCCAGTCGAGCGTCGCCGTACGGCCGAGCGACAGCGAATCGAGGAATCCGTTGACGTTCGTCAGGCGCCGCGGCGCCGCGCCCGACGAAGACATTACGTAGAGCTCGTCGGCATGGGTCGGGGTGCTGCCGATGAAGGCAATCACACCGTTCGAGGAGACACTCGGCCGACTCACGATCTCGATGCCCGCAAGGTCGAGCCGCCGTGCGCTGCCACCGACCGTCTGTTGCCAGAGCACAGAGTGAGTACCCTGTTGACCGACGAGCAGCATTCCCTTGCCGTCCGGCATCCACGCATACGAATCGATGTTGCGCGCCAGTGCCTGGGTCGCATCGAAAGTCTTCCCATCCTCCCGCACATACACTGCGCTGCCATTGTTCTCATCGCCATTGCGCGGGCGCATGAACGCGAAGGCATCGCCCGTGGGCGCATAGCCGCTCGTCGTCGCGCCCTCGAGGTCGACCAGCGTCGACGGAGCTCCGCCCTTGGCTGCGATGCTGTCTATCACCGAGCGGAAGGATAGAGCCCAGTAGGGATCCGGGAAGCGGCTGAAGGCGATCGTGCGGCCATCGTGGCTCCACGCCGGCTCAGGCGCGTCGTTCTGATCCGTCTGGAGGCTGTATTCTCCCTGCGTGAGCCGCTCGGCCTTGCCGCCTGCGCTCGGTACGATCCACAGGTGTGAAGGAGTCAATGCCGCGCGGACGAGAAAATTGTTCTCGGTGACTTTGAAGGCATCATCGTGCGCCTTGATCGCCTTTTCGTTTGCGGGCACGTCTGCTGCCACATAGGCGATGGTCCTGCCATCGGGACTCCAGGCGAATGAAGCCACGTCGCGCGCGGCATCGGTGACCCGCAGTGCATCGCCCCCATCCATCGGCAAGACGAAGACCTGGTTATGTCTCCCGCTGTCATCGAGGGGGTGCTTGTCAGCTGTAGCGGCAGGGGCGGCGGGTGTCGTATCCATGGCGATGAACGCGAGACGTGTTCCATCCGGCGACCAGCGCGGTGAGGAGATATCGGTGCGGTAGCGCGTGAGCGGGCGCCGCGCGCCCGTTGCGACATCGACCAGATCGATCTCATGGCTCGCCTTGTCGGTCTTCCAGTCCGGCGTGGAGACGATCACCGCGATCTCGCGGCCATCGGGCGACACCTGCGAGTCGCTGAGGCCGATGAGGCTTCGCAGGTCGGCGAGCCTGAAGTCCCGTCCCGCCGCGCGGGCGCTGCCGCATGCCACTAAGCCCAAGAGTACCGCGGTCCCCGCCGCAATGACGCTGCCGGTCCTCATGTTCTCTCCCCCTCATTGGTATGGGCGACCTGCGGCATCTTACCGGCGGCATCGGACCCGGTGCCGGCCGGTCTTCAGCTGTTCGCGACGAACGGCGTAGAATCTGCGGCAGGCGGGTATCGGGTCATCTGATCGCGCGGAGGCGGGTGTTGCCGGTGAACGAGGCATTCCGTGGACGGCGCTTGCTGGCGGCAGCATTGCTCGCGCTGCTGCTCCTGCCCGGCCCCTCCCCGTTGGCGTCCACCGCGGCTGCGCCGCCGAAATCCGCCGCACCGGATCCGGGCGCGTCAGGAAAGAGCCTGACTTCCATCGTCATCGTCGCTCAGGACGTGGTGTCCGACCCCAATTTCGGGGGCTCGATCGTGGTCGTGATGAACAATCTCGGCCCCGCTCCCGTCGGCATCATCATCAACAGGCCGATGCCCCTGTCGGTCGCGCGCTTCTTTCCCAAGCTGAAGCACCTCGCGCAAGTGCGCGACAAGGTCTACTACGGCGGACCGGTCGAATTCGGCACCGTCTGGTATCTCTTTCGCGCCAAGACTGCGCCCGCGAGCGCAATCAAGGTGTGCGATGGCGTCTACGTGAGCTCGGACGACAAGCTGTTGCTCAAGCTGCTCGGCCGCCCGAAGCCAATGGAAGGCCTGCGGATCTTCATCGGACACGCCGGCTGGGCGCCGGGCCAACTCGAGACCGAGATTCAGGGCGGTGCCTGGACACCGAAGCGCGCCGAGGCGGCGTCGATCTTCGACGTGAGGCCGCTACTTCCCTGGCCATCCGGGCAAAGCCCGAAGCCGGGAACCTGACGGCGCACCAGCCGCCGCCAGGTCCAACGCTCCCGGCGTCACGCCCGCCCCATCACCCGCACGTATGCCGGTCGAGCCGCGCAACGCTGGCTCCAGGCATTGAGGCGCGCATGGTCGCTGAAATCGACCTTCATGTACCGCAGCCAGTCGAGGTAGGAGTTCACGTGCGTGTCTGCCAGCGTATAGCCCGCCAACAGGTATTGGCGGCCGTCGAGCGCCCGGTCGAGTATCCGCAGACAGTCTTGCACATCGGAACCGGCGGCCTCGGCTGCCTTCGAGTTGTGCTGCTCGGCGGGAATCCAGGAGGCGGTGTTGCGAATCAGCCGGCCGAAGGCGTCCCCGAGGGTGACATTGGACCAGACGATCCATTTCATGGCCTCGCCGCGCTCCGGTCCGGGCTCGGGATACAGGCCCTCGGCGACGCCGAAAATCTCGCCGAGGTACAGAGTGATGGCCGCCGACTCCCAGATCGAGGTCCGATCGTGAACCAAGACCGGGACCTTGCTGTTGGGATTCAGCCGCAGGAAATCCGGCGTGCGGTTCTGGCCCTTCTTGAGGTCGACCTTGATGCGCTCACAGGGGACTGCGAGCTCTTCCAACACGAGCTCGGTGATGGTGGCCGTGCTCATCGGAGAGTAGTAGAACGTGAGGCTCATGACGGTCGGCTCCTGTTGGCTGGATGGGCATCCAGTCTAACGCTGCCTGTACGCGCCGGTCCAACCAGCTGGCGGGCAGGGGCGGTACTGGACGCGCGCTCGAGCGCGCATCTCAGTCAGCGGGCTTGCCGCCCGAGCTGCCGCGAATGAACTGCGCGATGTTGTCATGCAGGTGCGCCAGCGCCTCGGGCGCGACGTAGATCATGTGGCCGGTATCGTAGAACTCGTACTCGATGTTCTTCTGCAGCCGCGCAGCCATGGGCAGCTGCTGCATCTGATACACGGCCCCATAGTAGGGGGTCGCCAGGTCGAAGTAACCGGCGTTCACCATGACTTTCATTTGCGGATTGAGGGTCATCGCAGAGGCGAGGTCAGGCAGGACGTTGGCGGCCGTGTACGCCGGCGTACTCTGTCCGGGCGGCGTATGTAGCAGGTTGAACTGGCTGTTGACTTCCAGCGAGAGGAGCTCGTAGTGGTGCTCGCCACCGAAGTGCAGCGTACCGCGCATATAGTCATTGAGGGCCGAGGTATACGCGGATCCGATGGCGGCGAACTGCGGGTCGTACTCCGCGTACTCGGCCAGAGGATCGAGCGACGGCCCGGAGAAACGGGCGTCCAGCCGTCCCGTGCTCTCACCCCGCGACTGCAGCAGCTCGTGCTCGAACTGCGGCCCGAGCACGCGCAGGTCGGCCTTCAGAATGTAGCTTGCGGACAGTCCCGTGTACTTGGCCATTTGCGTCGCGATACCCTCCTTCTCCGATTGCGACAACGCGCTGCCTTTGTTGAGCGCCTGCAGGTAAGGGCCCATCGCCCACGTCTGCACCTCGTCCAGCCAGGGACGCAGTTCCGCCGGCTGTTGCGGCAACACTTTGTGATACCAGGCCGTGGCTGCGTAGGTCGGCAGCGCCAGGGCGTAGGGAAGATTGACCCCGGGGTTGGCGCTCGCGCCGTCAATGCTGGTGTCGAAGTTGAGGATCGTCGAGATCAGGACGATGCCGTTGAGACCGATGCTGTCCTGCTGCGCCAGTACGTTGGCGACCGCGGCCGACCGTGTCGTGCCGTAGCTCTCGCCGATCAGGTACTTCGGCGAGTTCCAACGCCCGTACTTGGAGAGGAACTGGCTGATGAACTGCGCGAACGCCTTCGCATCCGGGTCGATACCGTAGAAGTCTTTCGGCGTCCCGACGCCACCGTCGTCCTTGCCGAGGATGTGGCTGAATCCCGTGCCCATCGCATCGATGAAGACCAGATCGCTCGCATCGAGCAGGCTCGACTGGTTGTTGACGAGCTGGTAAGGAGCCGGGGGCGTATAGGTATGACTTCCGGTGACCACCCGCACCGGCCCGAACGCTCCTATGTGCAGGGGAGCGGATGAGCCCCCCGGGCCACCGTTGTAGATGAACGAGACGGGCCGCCGCGACACATCGCCGCCACTTCGGAAATAGGCGACGTAGAAGAT
>DASRDO010000066.1:0-123918 GCA_035652555.1 Steroidobacteraceae bacterium
TCGAAGAAATCGAGCACCACCTCCGCCAGCGGCAGCTCGTACTGCAGTGACACCTGGCTGCCCAGGTACTGCATCTTCTTCTGCGTCCCGCGCTTGTCGTTGCAGAGCTTGAGCACCGCCCCGACGTGGTCCGGAGGGACGAGGATGTTGGCCACGATGATGGGCTCGCGGATCTCCTCGACCTCGTTGGAGGCCGGGAGCTTCGCGGGATTGTCGACGTATTCCACCGCGCCGTCGGTGCGCTGGTGACGAGATCGAGCTGATATTCCCGCTCCAGCCGTTCCTGCACGATGTCCATGTGCAGCAGGCCGAGGAAGCCGCAGCGAAACCCGAACCCGAGCGCGCCGGAGACCTCCGGCTCGTAGTGGAGCGCGGAATCGTTGAGCTTCAATTTCGCGAGCGCATCGCGGAAGCCCTCATAGTCCTCGGAATTGACGGGAAAGAGCCCCGCGAAGACGCGCGGCTTGATCTGGCGGAAGCCCGGCAGCGGGGTCGCCGCCGGCCGGCTCTCGAGCGTGATGGTATCGCCCACCGGTGCGCCATCGATCTCCTTGATGCCGGCGACGATGAAGCCGACATCGCCGGTCGACAACGTCTTCTCCACAATCGGCTTTGGCGTGAAGCGGCCGAGGCGGTCGACCGTGTGGCTGCGGCCTGTCGATACGACACGGATCTTCTCGCCGGTCTTGACGCTTCCGTTGACGACCCGCACGAGTGAGACCACGCCGACATAGTTGTCGAACCAGGAGTCGATGATGAGCGCCTGCAGGGGCGCCTCCTCATCGCCCTTCGGCTGCGGGATACGGCGGATCAGCGCCTCGAGCAGCTCCGGCACACCCTCGCCCGTCTTGGCGCTCACGCGCACCGCCTCGTCGGCCTCGATGCCGATGATCTCCTCGATCTCGCGCATGACCCGCTCGGGGTCGGCCGAGGGCAGATCGATCTTGTTGATGACCGGAAGGACCTCGAGCCCCTGCTCGATCGCGGTGTAGCAGTTGGCCACGCTCTGCGCCTCCACGCCCTGGGAGGCATCGACCACCAGCAGCGCGCCGTCGCAGGCCGCGAGCGAGCGGGACACCTCGTAGGAGAAGTCCACGTGCCCGGGGGTATCGATCATGTTGAGCTGGTAGCGCTGCCCGTCGCGCGCCTGGTAGTAGAGCGTGACGCTCTGCGCCTTTATGGTGATACCGCGCTCGCGCTCGAGATCCATCGAGTCGAGCACCTGCGCCTGCATCTCGCGGTCCTCGAGCCCGCCGCAGAGCTGAATGAAGCGGTCGGCAAGGGTCGACTTGCCGTGATCGACGTGGGCGATGATGGAGAAATTACGTATGAGCCGCATGAATCGGATCTGTCGCGTTGCTGCCGCGCCAGGTGATCAGCGGCCGCCGCGATTATAGCAGTCAGCCCTGTCGCAGCAGGCGCTTCAGCTCACGGATGTCGAGCCGGTGGCGGCAGACCACCGTGCCGTCGAGGAGCAGCACCGGCACATCGAGGCCGTGGCGGCGCCCGAGAACCGGATCGCAGTCGACGTCCACCACTTCGATCGGCGGCAATGGCATGCTTCGCCCGAGCGCCTCCAGCTCGGCGAGCATCTGCTCGCAGAGGTGGCAGTCGCGCCGGTGGACTACAGTGAGGACGGCGGGCCCTTCAATGCAGGGGCGGTGTGCGGGCGAACGGACCGCCCGGAAGCGGTGCCAGCGAGGCGGGCGGCGGTGCGGACCCGGATGCCTTCTCCGCCTTCACCGCGGCTGCGATGAAGCGCACGGTCTGCGGCGGCACCTCCCCGACTGCGGTCACCTTGTGACCATCCACGACGGTGGAGAAAGCATAGGAGGAGCCCACGTGAGCCGACTCCATCACGGGCGCCTGGCCGGAGGCTGTCACGACATGTGTCTCAACGAACACTGACACCGAAGCCAACCCGTCGGTGAAGACCAGGTGGTCGACGGGGCCGGAGCCCGGCATGGTCTGCGCAGCGCGCACCGTCATGCGAAATCCCGGCGGCAGGCGCCCCGCATTCCAGACCGTCTCGCTGCGCACCACCGTTTCCTTGAGCGATGCGGCATCGTTGCGCAGCCACTGGAACCCCGCGGTCGAGATGTCGGGCCGGAAGGCCGAGTCGGGGATCCGGGGACGGATCTTGAGATTCGCGAATACGATCTGCTCGATGACGTTGCCGTCGGCGTCACACAGCTGTGTCTTCAGCGGCATCGCCGTCGAGTCATCGAGCCAGAGCCGATAGCCGTACCGATACTGATCCCGCGGCATCACGGTGATGAGGTGCGTACTGCGTTGATTGAAGCGCATGCGGGCGACTTCCTTGATGTCATAGAAGCGCGCGGTCCGCTCATCGACCGCCGGGAAGCCACCGAGGAGTGAGACTTTGGCGGGCGTGCGCTCCACCAGTACGACGTGCCTGTCCGGAAGGTAACAGGTGAGGCTGGCACCGGTACGGATGAACTCCCGGCCCGAGCCGTCGAGCGAGGCGAGCCGCTCGGCCACGGTGCCGTGCTCGACGCGATGGATGATGCGCAGCATCTCCACCTTGCCACCCTGCCAATGGGAGAAGGTGCCATCGTAGTTGAGTGTGGTGAGCGCGTGATTCATGCGCTCCAGCCACTTCGCCGGCTCATCGGCGCTCGCCACGCCGGCGATGGCCAGGGCGAGCGCGAGCAGGCCGATTCGTTCGCTACTTCGGATTCTGGGTCGCATTGCCTTGCACGCGGGGAGCTCGCTGGTCCGACTCCGCGGGCGTGCTGGAGGTTCCCGGCTCACTCACCATCAGCGAGGAGAGCAGATTCCCCCGGCTGACGGGCCAGGAGAAGGCGCTGTGCGCGACCACATAGTCGGCCAGCTCCGTAGCGGGGACGACCATCATCGGCCGCTGCTGGATCGGCGGCACGACGAAACTATCGGGTGTCGTGGTCGCACTCGCCGCCTGCAGCGCCCCCTGCGCTGAAGGCGAGCCGAAAGTCGCGGTCCGGGTCGCGACCATGACGGGCGCTGCAACAGGGGAACCGCCGGGCAGGGCCTGCGAGCGCAGCCAGAGAATCGATACCACGGCTACACCGGCCGCGAGCCCGGCACCGCTGAGCGGCTGCCACCAGGACGAGGCGCGGCTGCGGCGTGAGGCCGGCGCGGTATCGATCGACAATGCGGGCTCACTGGACAGGGCCGCGCTCACGCGCCCGGCCATGGTCCCATCCAGGGCGACACCGCGCTCGGCGCGGATGACCGCGCCGATGACGGCGTATCGGCCCCAGCGAGCCTTGAGATCCGCATCGCGGGAGAGACGGCGCGCGAGCAGCTCGCACTCGGCGGCCGGCAGCTCGTTGTCGAACATGGCGGATAGCTGGCTGTCGAGCTCCTCGTTCATCCCAACTCCTCCGTGCGGCCCAGGCCGCCTTCGAAGACTTCGCGCAGGCGCCGGTCGATCGCCTCGCGCGCGCGGAAGATACGCGAGCGGACCGTGCCCACCGGACACGCCATGGCGGCGGCAATCTCCTCGTAGGAGAGGCCCTCGAGCTCGCGCAGCACGATGGCGGTACGCAGGTCCTCGGGCAACGCATCGATGGCGGCGTTGACAGTGGAGCGGATCTCGTCCGTCAGCACCAGCCCTTCGGGAGTCTCGGAATCCTTCATTCGGCCTTGCATGTCGTAGGACTCCTCGTTATCGGTACTGCCGCGGTCGACGTTGTATTCGATGGGGCTGCGGTCGCGCGAGACCACCGCATTCTTCGCGGTGTTGATCGCAATGCGGTAGAGCCAGGTGTAAAAGGCGCTCTCGCCGCGAAACTGCGGCAGAGCGCGGTAGGCCTTGATGAAGGCCTCCTGGGCGATGTCCTCGGCTTCGGCCGGGTTGCGGACATAACGCATGACCAGCTTGACGAGTTTGTGCTGGTACTTGAGTACCAGCACGTCGAATGCCCCCTTGTCGCCGCGCTGCACGCGGCGAACCAGGCTGAGATCGCTTGCATCGGCGCTCATTCGCGCCCTCTCCTCCCAGGGGTAAGGTCGCGGCGCCGCGACCTGGATAGACCCTGAACCCTTTTGAAAGTTCAGCGGATCCGCCATGTCGTCCGTGCCGGCGCCGTTACGGGAATTGGACTCGGTCAAGGGCTCTTCGAGGAGTTTCCGGGGGTCGTTTCCGGCTCCGCGGATGCGGCTCTGAGAGGCCCCCCAAGGGCCGATCATGCACTGTTTTCGTGGGTGCTCGCCAGTCCGTGAGGGCTTTCCGGCCGGCTCAGGCGCCGCATTCCCTGATGCGGTCGACGAGCGCGGCGAGAGCGGGGTCCGGAGGCGCCCCGCCGCCGAGGAAATAGCCCGCGAGCTCGGGGTCGGGATGCTCCAGGAGCCGCGCCAGCAGCCGGCGCTCGCCGGCATCGGCGCCGGGCAGCGCAATGGCGGCGTAGCGCTCGAGGAGGACATCGAGCTCCTTCATGCCGCGGCGGCAGCGCCAGAGGAGCGTCCGGGCCTCGCCGTCCATCACGATCACGCCTGCCGCTCGACGAGCATGCGCTTGATCTCGGCGATGGCCTTCGCGGGATTGAGATCCTTCGGGCAGACGTCCATGCAGTTCATGATGGTGTGACAGCGATAGAGACGAAACGGGTCCTCGAGCGCATCGAGCCGCTCGCCGCTCGCCTCGTCGCGGCTGTCGATGATCCAGCGATAGGCAGCCAGCAGGGCCGCGGGCCCGAGAAAACGGTCGCTGTTCCACCAGTAGCTGGGGCACGACGTCGAGCAGCACGCACAGAGAATGCAGGCCGCGGGCCGGTCGATCCTCTCCTGCTCCGCCTTCGACTGCAGCCGCTCGCGGTCCGGAGGCGGTGGTGTCTGGGCGACGAGCCACGGCTTCACCGAGGCGTACTGCGCATAGAAGTTCGTGAGATCCGGGACCAGGTCTTTCACCACCGGCATGGCCGGCAGCGGATAGATGCTGATCTGCGCCCCCAGGTCCTCCATCGAGGTGGTGCAGGCCAGCCGATTGAGGCCATCGATGTTCATCGCGCACGAGCCGCAGATCCCCTCGCGGCAGGAGCGGCGGAAAGTGAGCGAGGAATCGATGCCGGCCTTGATCTGGATCAGCGCATCGAGAACCATCGGCCCGCAGCCGGCAACGTCGAGCTCGAACGTATCGATCCGCGGGTTCTCACCGGAGCTGGGATCGAAGCGGTAGATGCGAAACTTGCGCACCTTGCGCGCACCGGCCGGCGCCCGGTATGTGGTGCCCGCGCGAATGCGGGAGTTGGCAGGAAGTCGGAACTGGGCCATTGGAAACCTTGAGCGTCAGTAGGTGCGCGCCTTCGGCGGAATCGTCTCGACCTCATCGGTCAGGGTGTTGAGGTGCACCGGCCGGTAGTCGAAGCGCACGCGCCCGGCCCCCTCGACCCAGACCAAAGAGTGCTTGAGCCAGTGCTCATCGTCCCGCTTGGGGTAATCCTCGCGCGCATGCGCGCCCCGGCTCTCGCCGCGGTTGCCGGCCGAATGCATCGTGGCGGTCGCCTGCAGGAGCAGGTTCTCGAGCTCCATGGTCTCGACGAGGTCCGTGTTCCAGATGAGGGAACGGTCGGTCACCCTGACATCGGCGAAGGACTCGAAAGTCTGTGCGAGCTTGCGGGCTCCTGCCTGCAGTGACTCACCGGTGCGGAATACCGCGGCATCGAGCTGCATGATCTTCTGCATCTCGAGGCGGATCGCAGCCGTCGGACGCGAGCCGTTGGCATTGCGCAGCCGATCGAGGCGTGAGAGCGCCAGCTCCCCGGCATCCGTCGGCAGCGGCGCATGGCGCATGCCCGGGCGGATCAGCTCCGCACAGCGCCGTGCAGCCTGCCGGCCGAAGACCACGAGGTCGAGGAGCGAATTCGAGCCGAGCCGGTTCGCACCGTGCACCGAGACACAGGCCGCTTCGCCGACGGCCATCAGTCCCGGCACGACCGCATCGGGATCGCCAGCTCTCGGAACGACGACCTCGCCGTGGAAGTTGCAGGGCACGCCACCCATGTTGTAGTGGACCGTGGGCTGCACCGGGATCGGCTGCTTGGTGACATCGACCCCGGAAAAGATGCGGGCGGTCTCCGCGATGCCGGGCAGGCGCTCGTGGATCACCTCCGGCCCGAGGTGCTCGAGGTGCAGGTGAATGTGATCCTGCTCGGGGCCGACACCGCGGCCCTCGCGGATCTCGATGGTCATGGCGCGGCTGACGACGTCGCGTGAGGCGAGGTCCTTGGCGTTCGGCGCATAGCGCTCCATGAAGCGCTCGCCCTTGGAGTTGGTGAGGTAGCCGCCCTCGCCGCGCGCTCCCTCGGTGATGAGGCAGCCGGCCCCGTAAATACCGGTCGGATGGAACTGCACGAACTCCATATCCTGCAGGGGGAGCCCCGCGCGCAGCACCATGGCGTTGCCGTCACCGGTGCAGGAATGAGCCGAGGTGCAGGAGAAGTACGCGCGCCCGTAACCGCCGGTCGCGAGGATCGTCATGTGCGAGCGGAAGCGATGCAGCTTCCCTTCGTTCATGTCGAGCGCGACGACACCGCGGCAGGCGCCCCTCTCCATGATGAGATCGATGGCGAAGTACTCGACGAAGAAAGTCGCGGCGCGGCGGATCGACTGTTGATACAGGGTGTGCAGCATCGCATGGCCCGTGCGGTCCGCCGCGGCGCAGGTGCGTTGCGCAATGCCCTGGCCGAACTGCGTGGTCATGCCGCCGAACGGCCGCTGGTAGATGCGCCCTTCCTCGGTGCGGGAGAAGGGTACGCCGTAGTGCTCGAGCTCGATCACCGCTGCGGGCGCTTCCTTGCACATGAGCTCGATCGCATCCTGATCGCCCAGCCAGTCAGAGCCCTTCACCGTGTCGTACATGTGCCAGCGCCAATCGTCCGCGCCCATGTTGCCGAGCGCTGCGCTGATACCGCCCTGCGCAGCCACGGTGTGGCTGCGTGTCGGAAAGAGCTTGGTGATGCACGCAGTGGAGAGTCCCGCCTCCGCGAGTCCGAGCGTGGCGCGCAGTCCCGAGCCACCGGCCCCGATCACGACGACATCGTAGGTGTGATCGATGAGCTCGTAACCGCTCATGGAGCGCCTCCCAACGCCACCTTGAGGACGGCGAGCACACCGGCAACCGCGACTACTACATGAAAGAAGGTCACCAACCCCAGCACGAGCATCTTCATCCCACTGCCGTGGACGTAGTCCTCCACCACCACCTGCACTCCGAGCTGCGAATGCCAGGCCGCGGTCAGGACGAAAAGAATGAGGAATACCGCCGTCCAGAGTTGTCCCACCCAGGCGCTCACCGTCGCATGATCGAGGGAGGGAAGCGACAGCACCGAGACGACGAACCAGACGGCGAGCGGCACCAGCGCGACCGAGGTGAGGCGTTGCACCCACCAGTGGTGCACCCCCTCCTTGGCCGACCCATGGCCGAGAACCTTGGCGAGCGGGCTGCGCAGGGTCATTGCCCGTGCATCCCCGAATGCAGCGCCCACCACGCAAGGCCGGCGAAGAGGAGAAAGCTGGCGATCGCCAGGAGGGCGGCGCTGCGCTTCGACTGCGCCCGCTCGAGGCCATGGCCGGTGTCCCAGATGAGGTGGCGGATACCGGCAAAAAGGTGGTACGAAAAGGTCGCCAGCAGGATGACGTAGACCGCCTTCAGCACGCCGCGCGAGAGCACCTCGTAGGCGCCGCGGTAGGCTACGGGGCCACTCGCAATCGCAACCAGCCAGTAGACGAGCAGGATGAGTGCTGCCGAGAGCACGAGCCCCGTGGCGCGGTTGAGCAGAGAAGTCAGCAGGGTATACCGGTACATCCTGTACACGGTCATGTGCGGCGAGAGCGGTCGTTCGGTCATTGGCGGCTCGGCGGACTAGAAGTCGATGCAGCGTCCCTTGCGCTCCCAGTCGCCAAAGCGCGTAGGCTCAGGACCGGATGGCCCGCCGATCTCGCGGCGCGTCGCCGGCTCGGCATCGGTATCGGGCGCTGCGGAATCTGGGCTGCGAGCCGCATCCGCGGTGGCGGGAAGATCAGCAGCGGGCGGAACGGACGAGGGCGTTGGAGAGTTCTTCTCGGGGCTGATCCGCATATAGACAAGTGTGCCAGAATTCGGCTCCCGCGGCCATGAAGACGCCGGGATTAATCATATGAATACAGGACATTTTCAGTCCGTCGAGCTCGAGGATCTCGGTGCGGTGCGCATCGGCGGCACCGATGCCGCGCGCTTTCTGCAGGGGCAACTCTCGAACGACCTTGGCCGCATGAGCGCGGAGCGCTCCACGCTCGCGGGCTTCCACAACCCACAGGGCCGCACGATTGCACTGCTGCGTCTGGTGCAGCTCGCACCGAACGATTTCCTCGCGCTGCTGCCGCGTGAGTTGGCGGCGTCGGTCGCGGCGCGCCTGACGAAGTACGTGCTGCGCGCCAAAGTCAAAATCACCGATGATTCGCCGCACTGGCGGATCGGCGGGCTCATCGCATCGGGCCTCGGGGACTGCGCAGCGCCCGGCGCGCTGCCGAAGCTCTCAGGCGCGCAGCATCGAATGGACGAGACCCTTCTCGTGTGCGTCGGTGAGCAGCCGGCCCGATGGCTCTTGATCAGGCCTGCCGCGGGCGGCGGCGAATCGGCGCCGCCCAGCGAGGCACTGCCACAGAGCGGCAGCGCCCTGCCGCGCGCCGCTCCTGCAAGCCGTGAAGTCTGGCGGCAGCTCGATGTCATCGCAGGCCTGCCGCAGGTCTACGAGGCAACATCGGAGGAATTCGTCGCACAGATGTTGAATCTCGATGTCGTCGGCGCGATCGCCCTCGACAAGGGCTGCTACACCGGCCAGGAAGTGATCGCGCGCGCGCACTACCGCGGGCGCGTGAAGCGGCGGCTGCAGCGGTTCCGATCGCGCGGCCCGCTCGACCTGAGGCCGGGCGACAGCGGCGAGCTCGGCGATGGCCGCACCTTCAAGGTGGTCGAAGCGGCGCGGCTCGAGGATGGCCGCTGCGATTTTCTGGCGGTGGCGCCGTTGCTCAGGGCTGAGCCGGAGCTCGCCGCGGTCACTCAGCCCGATGCCATGCTCGAGCGTGTCAGCGCACCCCTCGGTGTGCGCCCGTCGCAGGCAGGCGCGGCCGCGCTGACACGGTCCAACGTAGGTGCCCCGGCAACGGGAACCGCATTGCACGCGGCGCTGCCCGCGGAGCTCACCACCACGGGAGCCGTCTGGGCGCCGTTTGCGACGTCACCGGCATCGCCCAGGCGTGCAGGACCCGGGACCCTGCCGGAAGCGCTCAGCGCCCCGCTGCCCCACGACCTCGAGCGCCTGGAGCTGCCGTACGCCCTGCCCGACTGAGCGCCCGGCAATTCATTGCTCGACCCTTCATTCCGGCCGCATGTGCGGGAAGAGGATCACGTCCCGGATGGATGGCGAGTCGGTGAAGAACATCACCACGCGATCGATGCCGACCCCGAGGCCCGCGGTGGGCGGCATCCCGTACTCGAGCGCGCGAACATAGTCGGCGTCGTAGAACATCGCCTCCTCATCGCCGCGGTCCTTGCGTGCGACCTGCGCGCGAAACCGTGCCGCCTGGTCTTCCGGGTCGTTGAGCTCCGAGAATCCGTTGGCGAGCTCGCGCCCGGCCATGAAGAACTCGAATCGGTCCGTGAGGAAGGGATCAGCGTCGTTGGCGCGGGATAGAGGCGAGACCTCCGCCGGATAGGCATGCACGAACGTCGGATCGAGCAGCAAATGCTCGGCCGTCTTCTCGAAAATCTCGATCTGCAGCTTTCCGGCGCCGTCGTGCGGCTGCACCGCAATGCCGAGCCGCTCGCAGAACTTGCGCAGGTAGGTGGGATCGCGCAGCGACAGCGGGTCGAAGTCAGGATTGTTCTCGAGGATCGCCTGCTCCACGGTGACCCGGCGGAACGGCTTGGAGAGATCGTACTCGCGCCCCTGGTAGGTGAGCCGCTGCGAGCCGTGGATCGTATCGGCGAGCCCGCGGATCGCCTTCTCGACCCAGTCCATGATATCGCGGTAATCGGCGTATGCGAGATAAAGCTCGAGCATCGTGAATTCGGGGTTGTGCTGGGTAGAGAGCCCCTCGTTGCGGAAATTACGGTTGATCTCGTACACGCGGTCGAAGCCACCGGCGACCAGACGCTTCAGATACAGCTCCGGCGCGATACGCAGATACATGTCGAGGCCGAGTGCGTTGTGATGTGTCACGAAAGGACGCGCCGTCGCTCCGCCCGGGATCGGCTGCATCATCGGAGTCTCGACCTCGAGGAAATCGAGGGCGTCGAGGAAATCACGCAAGTACCTGATGATCCGGGCCCGTGTGCGGAACACATTCCGGCTGGTGTCGTTGACGATCAGATCGACGTAACGCTGGCGGTAGCGCGTCTCGATGTCGGCGAGGCCGTGCCACTTGTCGGGCAAGGGCCGCAGCGACTTCACCAGGAGGCGGAGGCTTTCGACCCGCACGGAGAGCTCACCCGCATTGGTGCGGAAGATCAGCCCGGTCGCACCGACGATGTCGCCGACATCCCAGGTCTTGAAATCCGCGTAGGCCTCCTCGCCCACGGCGTCCTTCTGCAGAAAGAGCTGGATCTGTCCGGTGCGGTCGGCGATGTTGGCGAAGCTGACCTTGCCCTGGGAGCGCTTCAGCATCATGCGGCCGCCCACGCTGACGCGCGTCGGATTGGCCTCGAGCCACTCGCGGTCGCGCTCGCCGTAGGCGCTGTGCAGCTGCTCCGCGAGCGCCGTGCGCCGGAAGTCGTTCGGGAAGGCGGGCGCGCCGCGCCCCCGCAGGACCGCGAGCTTGCCGCGGCGCTCCGCGATCAGCTTGTTCTCCTCCCCCTGATCCGGCATGCCGGAGCTGCTGTCTTTGTGCTTGTCTGTCATTTGGGTCACAGGCCCGCCTTGAGCGAGGCCTCCATGAATTGATCGAGATCGCCGTCGAGCACCGCGGTGGTGTTGCCCACCTCCACAGCAGTCCTCAGGTCCTTGATGCGGGACTGATCGAGCACGTAGGAGCGGATCTGGTTGCCCCAGCTCACGTCCGACTTGGAGTCCTCGAGCACCCTGGCGGCGGCGTTGCGCTTGTTCACCTCGAGCTCGTACAGCTTCGCCTTCAGCATCTTCATCGCAGTCGAGCGGTTCTTGTGCTGGCTGCGCTCGTTCTGGCACGCGACCACGATGCCGGTGGGCATGTGGGTGATACGCACGGCCGACTCCGTCTTGTTGACGTGCTGGCCGCCCGCTCCGGAGGAGCGGTAGACGTCGGTCTTCAGATCCGCCGGGTTGATGTCGATCTCGATGTCATCGTCGATCTCCGGTGAGACGAAAACGGAAGCGAAGGAGGTGTGGCGCCGGTTGCCGGAGTCGAATGGCGACTTGCGCACCAGGCGATGCACGCCGGTTTCGGTGCGTAGCCAGCCATAGGCATAGTCGCCCTTGAATTCGACCGTGGCACTCTTCACGCCCGCCACCTCACCGGGATTGGAATCGATCACTTCGCACCCGAATCCGTGCGCGGCGCCCCACCGCAGATACATGCGCAGGAGCATCTGCGCCCAGTCCTGCGCCTCGGTTCCACCGGCACCCGCCTGAATGTCCAGGAAGGCGCTGTGCGAATCCATCTCGCCGCGAAACATGCGCTTGAGCTCGAGGCGGCGAACCTCGCCCTCGAGCCGCTCGGCGTCGCGCTCGATATCGCGGGCGGCGGCCTCATCACCCTCTCCCTCGGCGAGCTCGAGGAGCTCGGCCGCATCGCTGATTCCCTTGGCGGTGCGCTCGATCTGCGTCACGTCGGTGGTGAGCCGTGCGCGCTCCTTCCCGAGCTCCTGCGCCCGCTCCGGCTGCGACCAGACCGTCGGGTCCTCGAGCTCCCGGCCTACTTCCTCGAGCCGCTCTTTCTTGCGGTCGTATTCAAAGAAACCCCCGTAGCGAGGCGGTGCGCTCGTCGAGGTCTTTGAGATGGCGCTTGAGCTGATTGACTTCCATAGTGCGATGCCGTGGGGCTGCGGAGGCGGTGGCGTCAGGAGCCCGGCATGCTAAACGGGCGAGCCGGTGTCTTTCAAGCGAGCGCCCGCACGCGGATGCGCGGGCCGGGGGTCAGCTAGAAGCTCACGCCGATCCCGAGGCTCACCACCGGGTACCACTGCAGGATGTCCGCCTTGTGGCGCAGCTTCGCCTCCTCGGCGGCGACGTCGGCCTGCGCCTGGTTACAGAGGGCTGAGCCCGCGGGGGCGGCCGGCCCGCAGCGTGCGGTCAGAGTGACGCTCGGCGTGCCGCCGTAAATTGCCCCGACATCGAACAGAAAGTGAACCCGGCTGCCCTCACCGGCTGGATTTCCCCAACCGAAGCCCAGGTAGGGCGACACTGAATTGCCGAATTTGAGCTGGCCGGTGAGTGAGCCCAGCTGGGAGCTCGTGTAGGTGGTGCCGTCGATCGTGAAGGAGTCCTGCGTCGGCTGTCCCACCACGTTCAGCTTCGTGTCGTTACCGGCAACTCCCGCCGTCAGATGAAAGCCTCCCTGGAGGACGTACCAATCGAGCAACCCGGTTATCGTTCGCAACTGCAGCCGTCCGTTGTAGTTGACATCCGAAGTATCGATGTTGTGATTGATGTTGAAACCGCTGAAGCCGACACGCATGCCGAAGGACGGCGAGAGACCCAGGTCCAGATCCAGGCCGATGCCCGGTGTGCCCGCGCGCACCGCTACCCCTAAGCCGGGATCTGCAGCCGAGGCTGTTGCCGGCGCCGCCAGGCACGTCAGCACGAGAACCGTTGTCGCTGCGGCCGCAGCCGCGCGCCGCGCCCTCATCCCGCCAGCCGATGAAACACTCTCTTTGTGAGCCAAGACTGCCTCCCACGCATAGGGCGTGCCACTGCGAATCCCGAGCGCAGACGAACCTTAGCGAAGGCGCCGGGCCGGGGCTGAGACGCCGTTCACGTGCGCTGAGACTGCAGGAGGTGATCGACGAGAAGCTGCAGCCGCCGCTCGCCCTGATATTCGTTGACGTCCAGCCGGTAGACCAGATGCAGCGAGCCCTCCGGCAGGGTGAGTGCCGATTCGCCGCTGATTTGGTTGAAGGCAATGGCATCGAAGGAGCGGCCGGTCCGCGGGAGCTCCAGCCACAATTTGAGGTGTCGGTCCCCGACCACGCGGGCGCTGCGGATGGCGAACACGCCATCGAAACACGGCTCGGGGAAGGCCTGTCCCCAGGGGCCGCCGGCACGCAGCGCATGCGCCGTATCGAGCGCGATCTCCTCGACCGTCAGCTCACCATCGGTCTCGATGGCATCGCTCGGGCCGCACCGCGCGGCCCACGCGGCGACTTCCTCATCGAAGGCACGCGCGAAGAAGTCGAGCCGGTCGCGTTCGAGGGTGAGGCCCGCCGCCATGGCGTGCCCGCCGAATTTCGCGATGAGCTCAGGATGGCGCGCATCGATGCTCGCGAGCACGTCCCGGATGTGGATGCCCGGCGTCGAGCGCGCCGAACCGCGCAGCTGCCCCTCGCCCGCGACCGCAAAGGCGATCACGGGCCGGCGGACGTGTTCCTTGATGCGGCTCGCCACGAGCCCGACGACGCCCTGGTGCCAGCTCTCATCGAAGAGGCAGACACCGCTTCGCTCGAGTGCGCGCGGACCGGGGTCGCGCAGGCGGCGCACTGCCGCGAGCGCCTCCGCCTGCATGCGCGCCTCGATCGCCCGCCGCTCCTGATTGAGCTCATCGAGACGCGCCGCGAGCGCCGCCGCAGTGGCGGGGTCATCGGCGAGCAGACACTGGATTCCAACGGTCATGTCATCGATGCGGCCGGCCGCATTGAGCCGCGGCGCGACGGCAAAGGCGAGATCGGCCGCGATGAGCCCCTCGAGAGACCGCCCCGCGATTTCCAACAGAGCACGGATGCCCGCGGCGCAGCGGCCGGCGCGGATGCGCCGCAAACCCTGGGCAACGAGCACCCGGTTGTTGGCATCGAGCGGCACGAGGTCGGCCACCGTGCCCAGGGCGACGAGGTCGAGAAACTCCGCGGCCCCCGGTGCCTTGGGCGGCGTGAGGCGCGCCTCATCGAGGCGCCGCTTCAGGGCCGCCATCACATAGAAAGCCACACCCACGCCCGCGAGCGCGCGGCTCGCGAACAGGCTCCCGGTGAGGTTGGGGTTGACGATGACGTTGGCCGCGGGAAGCGCCGCGCCGGGCAGATGATGATCCGTGATCAGCACATCGATGCCGCGCGAGCGCGCCTGCGCCACCCCGGCGGCGCTCGAAATCCCGTTATCGACGGTGATGATGAGCGAGGGGGTGCGGCTCGCCGCCAGCGTCACGATCTCCGGGGTGAGGCCGTAGCCGAATTCGAAGCGGTTGGGTACCAGGAAATCGACTGCGGCGAACCCCCAGGCCCGCAGCGCCCTCACGACGAGCGCGGTGCTGGTCGCACCGTCGGCATCGAAGTCCCCGATCACCAACACCCGGCCCGCCGCGCGATGCGCGAGCAGCAGGTCCACGGCGGCAGCGATGCTCTCGAGTGTGCTCACCGGCAAGAGCCGCTCGAGTGACAGGTCGAGATCGCCGGCCGTTCTCACCCCGCGGGCCAGATAGATCCGGCGCAGCACCGGGTGCAGTCCGGCATGCAGCGTCGATGACTCCCCGGCACCTGCGGACCGGCGCACGACGCGAAGACTCATGCGAGTCCTTCCAGACCGGGCCGCCTGCGCCGCCAGAGCCGCCAGCGATCGGCCGCGCGCAGCGTCAGGCATCGGTCGTTCGCCACGAGCACCAACCTCTCGAGGCTGCCGCGATTGAGCGCGGCGAGCGCCGGCGACAACAACCTCCGGTCGATGTCCGTCAGCGCATCCGCCAGGCGCCACGAAGGATGGGCATGCAGCAAATCGGCAACCTCCACTACGCCAAGCGCGCGCTGCACGCGGCGCTCACTGATCAGCGCCTCCCAGTGTACCGGCATCGCGGCACTTTCTCCTCCGGCCAGGCGCCAGAGTCCTCGAACATACGCGTCCGCGCCGAACGCGGCCGCCGTGATCTGCCCCGAAGCGGTTGCCGGTGTGAGCGCAGGCGCGCCGCCACCCCACAGCCACAACGTTGAGACCGGGGGCGCGCCGCAGCGCGCGCGCTCATCGTTGAGCGGGTGCCCGTGCAGCCACATTTCGATCTCGGCGATGAGGCGCCGCAGCGCCGCCGCGCCCTCTCCCGCGGGCAGCGCGTCGGCCACGGGGTGAAGGAGCAGGCGCGCAGGCTCGGTGGTCCTCGAAGGCACCGCCTCGGCAGCTCCCGAGAGCAGCAGCTCACCGCTCTCGAGCGGGTGCAGCTCAAACCCCGAGCCGCGGAAGGTCTCGCCGAAGCCCGCCGCGAGCGCCTCGAGCTCCGCGAGCGGCAGCCGAAGGAGGCTTCGCCTGTCGAAGTGCACGCTCGTGAGCCCCGCGATCAGATGTAGAGGTGTTGCCAGCCAGACGGCGCGGGCCTCGGGCGCACCCGCGAGCGCAGCCGCAGCGATGCTGGCAGGTGCCGCGCGCGCGTGTTGCGGGAGGCCGAGCCAGCGTGCAGCCCAGGCGCGCCAACCGTCCTCGAGCCGACGCTTGACGCCGAACCGCGTGAGATGATGGAAACCTGCGCCCGGGCTCTCTTCCGCCACCCGCGCAGCCGCGAGGGTATTCTCCTCTGCAGCGCGGGCTGCCTGCCGGATGGGATGGTCCGGCTCCGGCTCCAGATAGAGGTCCGCAATGACGATGACGAGCTCGCGCACGGGCGCTATCGTACCCGTCACCATGAAGCTCACATTGGAAAGCAGCTCCCGGGTCAACCTGGTGCGCGCCTACTCGCCGGGGCAGGTGCGGATCGGCGATGAGATCGTGCACTCGAGCTGTATCGTCTCTGCGGACCGGCTCGTCACCGACTGGCCGCCGGCCCGATTCGAATCGCTGTTGCCAGAGCATCTTGCAGCGATCTTCGCGCTGCAGCCTGAAGTCGTTTTGCTCGGCACCGGCGAGCGGCAGCGCTTCCCGCCGGCGAGCGTGCGCGCGGCATTCGCCGAGCGCGGCGTGGGGCTCGAGGTGATGGATCTGGGTGCCGCCTGCCGCACTTACAACATCCTGGTGCAGGAGGAGCGGCGCGCGGTCGCGGCGCTGTTCCTGGAATAGCGAGCCCGTTAGGATTGGGCGCAGCGCATGACAGAGCTTCTTCCTGCTGCCCGCAGGGCAGCAGGAAGAAGACACAGGGGGAGGGGCATCAACCAACCGACCCGTTATCCTGAGCTGACAGACTCGGACGACGGCATGCTTTTCTTCTTGTTCGTCGCTGTTGTTGCTTTTGTTTCGGCATCCCCTCCTCCCTGTGCCCTCTTCCGGCTGCTCTGCGGCGGACGACCCTGTCGTCAGTCAGCGACAGGCGCACATGTTAAACAGGTCACACTCTGCTTAGCAACTATATATTTGAAATTCCTGTAATAACATAGAATTACGATCTAAATATAATCTAGATCCTCATCAGCCGGTTCCCCCGAGCAGCGGCACGAACGCCACCGGCCCGAGCGACTCCCGATCGATCCGCTGTTCCCGGCGCGTGAAGCGCACGAGCTCCTGCTCGCCCTCGGGCCCCACCGGCACGAGAAGTCTTCCGCCCACCCGCAGTTGCTTGAGCAGCGCCTCCGGAACGATGAGCGGCGCGGCGGCGACGAGGATGCCGTCGAACGGCGCCTGCGGTTTCCACCCGGCGCTGCCATCGCCGTGCCGGAACCTGACATTGCGGACATCGAGCTCCTTCAGGCGCTGCTTGGCGCGATCGAGAAGTGGGCCGATGCGCTCGATGGTGTAGATCCGCTCGACGAGCGGCGACAGCACCGCTGTCTGATAGCCGCAGCCGGTGCCGACCTCGAGCACCTTCTGCAGCGGGCCGCTCTCGAGCAGCGCCTCGGTCATGCGCGCGACGATGTAGGGTTGGGAGATCGTCTGCCCGAAGCCGATCGGCAGCGCCGTGTCCTCGTACGCGCGGCTGCCCAACGCCTCATCGACGAAGATATGGCGGGGAACGTTGCGGACGCGGTCGAGCACCGCGAGGCTCGTGATCCCCTGCTCGCGCAGGCGCTGCACCAACCGGTCGCGCGTGCGCGCAGAGGTCATGCCGATGCCGGAGAATCGCAGATCAGGCATGGATGCCTTCCAGCCACAGCTGCAGGGCAGGCAGCGCGGAATGGCGGGTGAGATCGATCTGCAATGGAGTCACCGAGACCCAGCCCTGGGAGATGGCTTCGAAATCGGTTCCGGGTCCCGCGTCCTGCTGCGAGCCCGCCGGCCCCACCCAGTAGACGGGCCGCCCGCGCGGGTCGCGCGCCGGCAGAATCGGCTCCGAGCGATGGCGAAATCCGAGTCGCGTGCTGCGCCAACCGCGCAGCGCCGCGAGCGGCACGTTGGGTACGTTGACGTTCAGGATGAGGGTCGGCTCGAGCGGGCGGCGCACGAGCTGCCCGACGAGCTGTCGCGCGACCTCGGCGGCAGTCTCGAAATGCGCTTCGGAATCGGGCGCCGTGCACAGGGATATGGCCATGGTCGGCAGGCCGAGGAAGCGGCCCTCGATCGCCGCCGCGACCGTACCTGAATAAAGCACGTCATCGCCGAGGTTCGCACCATCGTTGATGCCCGAGACCACCATGTCGTGCTCGTAATCGAACAGGCCGGAGATCGCCAGGTGTACGCAGTCAGTCGGCGTACCTTGTACGTAATAGACGCCGGGCTCGGCCTCGAACACCCGCAACGGCACATCGAGGGTGAGGGAGTTGCTCGCGCCACTGCGATTGCGGTCCGGCGCCACGACGGTGACCTCGGCGAGGCTCGCGAGCGCATCTTTCAGGAGACGGATGCCGCGGGAGCGGTAACCGTCATCGTTGCTGACGAGGATCTTCACTGTCCTGATTTATGGTATTGCAAGGCCCACGCCCCATTCCGCGGGCGCGTAACTATACTGGAACAAAATTCCACGGAGGTAGCATGGGTCCCAGATCGCCCAAAGATGCCCCCGGAGGCGGCGGCGAGGACGCTCGCCTCTTCCGCGACGCGGTCCGTGACGTCAAGCCTCTGAGGCATGCCAGAGCGCTGGCGGACCTGCAGCGCAGCCGCGGCCGGCGGGCGCGGCCAGCCGCTCGTTTCACGCGCGCCGACCGGCTCGCCGTGCTCGAGGAGAGCCTGAGCGGCGAATTCTTGGACCCCGCGCTCGCGAGCGGCGAGGAGCTGGTCTTCCATCGTGCCGGTATTCAGCCCGCGGTGCTGCGCAGGCTGCGCCGCGGCGACTATCGCGTTCAGGGAGAAATCGATCTTCATGGCCTCACCGTCGCCGAGGCGAAGCAGGCCTTGCGCGAATTCCTGGCGCAGGCGCTCGCGCGCCGATGGCGCTGCGTGCGCATCGTCCACGGCAAGGGCCTTCGCTCCGGGCATCGCGGGCCGGTGCTCAAGGGCATGGTGGGCGCAATGCTGCGCAAGGTCGGACCGGTGCTGGCGTACGTCTCCGCACGGCAGGTCGATGGGGGAACGGGGGCGGTTTACGTGCTGCTCTCCTCGTAGTCGGTGTCCAGCGCGAATAGCTCGCGCAGCACAGCCGTGGCATAGGCGCCGCGGCCCAGGCGAAACTCGAGGGTCACCGCTTCCTCCTCCCGCCGCCAATGGAGGTCGCGGACCGCCAGTCTGAGGCTGCGCCTCTCCTGCTCCATGCCGGCCCGAGCGGTAAGGCCGCATGCGGTGATCAGACCCGAAGCGACACGCTGCTCGAGCTCCAACACCCGGCCGCCGCTCGAGGGTGAGCCGCTCCCCCAGAGGGGACCGGTGGGATGGATGTCGAGCCGCGCGCATCGCAGCGCGAGTGTCTCATCAGGCGCTTCGACCCGAAAATGACTCGCCCGGCCATCGAGGTTGGCGAGATCACCCGCTTCCAGGCGTTCCCAACTGCCCTCAGCGACGCGCGCGGCCAGCACGGCATTGAACACGAGACTGCGCGCCGCCGACAGGATGAAGCCGCGCTCCGCGGGCCGCAGCGCCCGCAGATCCTCGCCCATGCGCTCGAGATTGGCCCCGTTCCGCCCGAAGCGCTGCGGGCCGAAGTAATTCGGCACCCCGCGGCTCGCGATGGCGGCGAGGCGGCCGGCGAGAGAGGCCTCATCGACGGCTGCGCCGCGAGCCCTGATCACGAAGCGATTGCCCGCAAGTGCTCCGCGGGGGAGCTTGCGCGAGTGGCGATGCGCCTCCAGAACCTGATATTCGCCGCTTCCCTGACCGAGCCAGTCCGTCGGCGCGAGATGCGACTGCGGCACGGTGAACCATTGTACCGCTACGGCGCGCCGGTCCTTCAGGCCCGCATAGCCGACATCCCCCGGGCGGCATCCGCAGGCATTCGCGAGCTCGCGGGCGATCCACAGCGTGTTGGCGTTGCGCTTGCGCACTTTGAGCAGTACGTGTTGGCCGGTGCCGGCGGCCTCGAATCCGAGCTGCTCCTCGACCAGGAAGTCCTCGGGCTCGGTGCGCAGCCTCGCCGAGCAGAGCGGCGCACCATGGGCACGCGGCGGATCGAGCGCCGCCTCAAACGACATCGAGCAGAAGCACCACGGCCTGCGCAGCGATGCCTTCGCAGCGCCCGAGAAAGCCGAGCTTCTCGGTGGTGGTGGCCTTCACGTTGACCTGCTCGATGCCGACCTCGAGGAGCTCCGCCACCTGGCGTCGGATGTCATCACGCACCGGCGAGAGCTTCGGCCTCTCGGCGAGCACCGTGACGTCGGCATTACCCACACGGAGCTTGCGGGCGCGCAGCATGTCCATCACCGCGCGCACGAAGTGCTTGCTGTCGGCGCCCTTCCAGCGCGGATCGGTATCCCTGAAGTGTTGGCCGATGTCGCCGAGACACGCCGCGCCCAGCAGTGCATCGGTGAGCGCATGCAACACCACATCGCCGTCGGAGTGCGCTACGACACCGTGTGTATGCGCCACGCGCACGCCGCCCAGCATGACGAAGTCGCCGGGGCCGAATGCATGCACGTCGATGCCGGAGCCTATTCTCATCAGTGAGTTTCCTTCAGCAGCGCCGCCGCGATCGCCAGATCCGCGACGCCCGTGATCTTGAGGTTCGCGGGCGCGCCCTCGATGAGCCTGGGGCGGTCGCCCAGCCATTCGATGGCCTGCGCCTCATCGGTCGGGATTCGGCCCGCCGCGTGTGCGCGGTCGAGCGCCTCGCAGAGGCGCCCGTAGCGGAACATCTGTGGCGTCAAGGCGCGCCACAGCCCGGAGCGGTCGACGGTCTGCTGCACGTCCCGGGAGCCATCGGCCCGTTTCAGGGTGTCGGCGGCCGGGGTCGCAAGCAGGCCCCCGACTGCATGGGCGGCGAGGTCCGCGAGGAGGCGGTCCAAATCCTGGCGCGGCAGGCACGGCCGCGCCGCATCATGGACCAGTACCCAGTCGTCACGGCCCGCGCGGTCTGACAGCGCCATGAGGCCGTTGCGCACGGAGTGGCTGCGCTCTCCGCCTCCCGGCGCCACCACCACAGTGGGGAGGTCGATGACCGTCCAGTAGGGATCATCCTCTGCGAGAGCGACCACGGCGCCGACACAGCGGGGATCGGTCAGGAAGGGATCGAGGGCCCACTCGATGACGGTGCGGCCGCAGAGAGCGGCATACTGCTTCGGGCGGTCGCCGCCAAAGCGGCGGCCGACCCCGGCAGCCGGCATGACCAGCCAGTAGTTCATCTTGCGGGAGCGGCTCGGGCGGTGACCGGCCTGCTGCCTGCGGGAGGGGGCTCGACGACCTGATAGAAGGTCTCATCCGGACCGATCATGCCGAGGTCGCTGCGGGCGAGCTCATCGATGGCGGCCGTGCCCGACTTGAGATCCTCGACTTCGGCCTCGAGGCGGCTGTTGCGCTCGGTGAGCTGCGTGTTCAGCTTCTGCTGGGCGGCGACGGCGTGCTGGAGACGCTCGACACCCCGAAGGCCATCGTCGGAGATCCAGATCCGGTACTGCAGGAGCACCAGGGCGAGCAGGAGGGCTGTGGCGAGCCACCTCATGAGCGCATGAGACTACCAGCTCCCGCTCACACCTTCACCGGAAACGCGTCACGGCCCGCATAGCGGACCTTGCCGAGCTCGGCCTCGATGCGCAGCAGCTGGTTGTATTTGGCGATGCGGTCGGAGCGGGAGAGCGAGCCGGTCTTGATCTGGGTGGCCGCCGTGGCGACCGCGAGGTCGGCGATGGTGCTGTCCTCGGTCTCACCGGAGCGGTGGGAAACGACGGCGGCGTAGTGCGAGTCATCGGCGAGCTCGATTGCGGCCAGAGTTTCCGTGAGGGTACCGATCTGATTGGGCTTGATGAGGATGGCGTTGGCAACATGCTTCTCGATGCCTTCCTTCAGGATCTTGGTGTTGGTGACGAAGAGATCATCGCCGACGAGCTGGTGTTTCTCTCCGAGCGCGCGCGTGAGCTGCGCCCATCCATCCCAGTCGCCCTCGGCCATGCCGTCCTCGATGCTGACGATCGGGTAGCGTCCGGCGAGATCGGCGAGGTAGCGGCTGAACTCCGCGCTCGAGAAGCGGCGCTTCTCGGCCTTGAGGTCGTAGCTGCCGTCGCGGAAGAACTCGGAGCTCGCCGCATCGAGACCCAGACAGATATCGCGACCGGCCTTGTAGCCGGCCTTGTCGATCGCCTGCAGGATGATGCCGAGAGCCTCCTCGTTCGAGCCCAGATTGGGCGCGAAGCCGCCCTCATCGCCCACTGCGGTCGAGAAGCCGCGCTCGCCGAGAATCTTCTTCAGGTGATGAAAGACCTCGGCGCCATAGCGCAGCGCCTCGCGGAAGCTCGGCGCGCCGACGGGGAGGATCATGAACTCCTGGATATCGAGGCTGTTGTTGGCATGCGCGCCGCCGTTGATGATGTTCATCATCGGCACGGGCATGACGGGCTCACGGCTGCCGGCGAGACTCTGGCCGAGATACCGGTAGAGCGGCAGGCCGGCATCACGCGCCGCGGCATGGGCCGTGGCGAGGGAGATCGCCAACAGCGCGTTGGCGCCGAGGCGCCCCTTGTTCTCGGTGCCGTCGAGCTCGATCATCTTCTGGTCGATGCCCGTCTGGTCGCGCGCGTCCGCGCCGAGCACGGCGGACTTGAGGACGGTGTTGACATGCTCCACGGCCTTCAGCACGCCCTTGCCGAGATACCGCTTCTTGTCACCGTCGCGCAGCTCCACCGCCTCGCGCGTACCGGTCGATGCCCCCGAAGGTACCGCGGCCCGGCCCATCACGCCCGAATCGAGAATGACGTCGGCCTCGACGGTGGGGTTGCCGCGGGAATCGAGGATCTCACGGCCGCGGATGTCGGCGATACGGGTCATCTTAGTGTTCCTTGGGTGAATGATTCGCCGGGGTCGAATCATGACGGCACGCAGTGTCGGCCCCGGAGGGGCGAGGCCCGGGAGGGGCCGAGCAAAGCAGCGACTCCTCGAGTGGCCGTGCTTTCACGGCCTCATCGAGAGCCTTCAGAGTCGAGAGGAGCGGCTCCATGCGGTCGAGCGGCCACGCGTTGGGTCCGTCGGAGAGCGCATGCGCCGGGTCCGGATGGGTTTCCATGAACAGCCCCGAGACGCCCGCCGCCACCGCGGCGCGGGCCAGAACCGGGATGAACTCGCGCTGTCCTCCGGAGGCGGCGCCGAGGCCGCCCGGCAACTGCACCGAATGCGTGGCATCGAACACGACCGGACAACCCGTCGCGCGCATCACCGAGAGCGAGCGCATGTCGGACACGAGATTGTTGTAGCCGAAGGAGAATCCGCGCTCGCAGACGAGGATCGAGTCGTTGCCGGTCGAGCGCGCCTTGTCGACCACGTTGCCCATCTCCCAGGGCGAGAGGAACTGCCCTTTCTTGATGTTGACGGGCTTGCCGCGGGAGGCGACTCCCAGGATGAAATTGGTCTGGCGGCAGAGGAAGGCCGGCGTCTGCAGTACATCGACGACCGCTGCGACTTCATCGAGCGGGGTGTCCTCGTGCACGTCGGTTAGCACCGGTACTCCGATGCTGCGCCGCACCCCCTCCAGGACCTTCAGGCCCTCCTCCATTCCCGGACCGCGGTAGCTGGCGCGCGAGGACCGGTTCGCCTTGTCGAAGGAAGCCTTGAATACAAAGGGAATGCCGAGGCGGCCGGTGATCTCTTTGAGGCGCCCGGCGACCTGTTGGGTGAGCTGCGCGCTCTCGATGACGCAGGGGCCCGCTATGAGAAAAAGCGGCCGGCCGATGCCAATCTCCTGGCCTGCGAGCTTCACGGGATATCAGGCCCAAAGCCGCGCCGGGGCGGGCAGGATGTCCGGGTCCAGCGCTTCATGCTATGCGCCCGCGGCCTGCGGCAGGAGCGAGGCCCGCTGGGCGCGTGCGGCGCGGATGAAGCCGGTGAAGAGCGGGTGACCGTCGCGCGGCGTGGAAGTGAACTCCGGATGGAACTGCGTCGCCACGAACCAGGGGTGGCCGGGAATCTCGATGACCTCCACCAGGCCGTCGCGCGAGAAGCCGGAGAATCGCATGCCCGCCTGGCGGTAGCGGTCGAGGAAGTTGTTGTTGAACTCGTAGCGGTGGCGATGGCGCTCGTGAATCGAGTCCTTGCCGAAGATCTCCCGGGCGCGCGTGCCGGCCCCGAGCAGCACTTCCTGGGCACCGAGGCGCATCGTGGCGCCCTTGGCGGAAGCCTCATCGCGCGTCTGGGTACCGCGGGTCTGGTCCTGCCACTCACTGATGAGCGCGATCACCGGATGCGGTGTCGCCCGGTTGAACTCCGTGCTGTTGGCGCCTGCCAGCCCCATCGCGTGCCGCCCATACTCGACGATCGCCACCTGCATCCCGAGACAGATGCCGAGATAGGGCACGCCATGCTCGCGGGCGTAGCGCACTGCCTGGATCTTGCCCTCGATGCCCCGCTCGCCGAAACCGCCCGGTACCAGGATCGCATCCATCCCCTTCAGCGCATGGGTGCCGTGCTGCTCGACGTCGGTCGACTCGATGTAGTGAATGTTGACGCGCGTGCGGGATTTGAGGCCGCCGTGCATCAGCGCTTCGTGCAGCGAGAGGTACGAGTCACGGATCTGCACGTATTTGCCGACCATGGCGACATCCACCTGGCCGTCCGGGTTCGCCTTCGCGCTGACCACCTGGCGCCACTCGGCGAGGTCGGTCTGCGGCACATCGAGCCTGAGCTTATCGACCACGATCTCATCGAGGGACTGCTCGTGCAGCAGGATCGGAATCTGGTAGATGTCATCGGCATCGACCGCGGAGATGACCGCCCGCTCCTCGACGTTGGTGAAGAGCGCGATCTTGCGGCGCTGCTCCTCGGGCAGCGGGTGCTTGCAGCGGCAGAGCAGTACGTCAGGCTGGATGCCGATGCCGCGCAGCTCCTTGACCGAGTGTTGGGTCGGCTTGGTCTTGATCTCCCCGGACCCGCCCACGATCGGCACCAGCGTTAGATGCATGTACACGCAATTACTGCGGCCAAGCTCGACACCGAGCTGGCGGATTGCCTCGAGGAAGGGAAGCGACTCGATGTCACCCACCGTGCCGCCGATCTCGACCATGCAGACATCGGCGCCCTCGGCTCCATGCTGAATGCTGCGCTTGATCTCATCGGTGATGTGCGGGATCACCTGCACCGTGGCGCCGAGATAGTCACCGCGGCGCTCCTTGGCGATGACCCGCTCGTAGATGCGCCCGGTGGTGAAGTTGCTGTTGCGGCCCGTGGTCGTGCGCACGAAGCGCTCGTAATGCCCGAGGTCGAGATCGGTCTCGGTGCCGTCGCGGGTCACGAACACCTCGCCGTGCTGGAACGGGCTCATGGTTCCGGGGTCGACGTTGATGTAGGGGTCGAGCTTGACCATTGCGACCTTGAGGCCCCGGGCCTCGAGGATCGCGCCGAGCGAGGCGGCGGCGATGCCCTTGCCCAAAGAGGACACGACGCCGCCGGTGACGAATACGAATCGCGTCATAGTTATATCGAGGGATGTCCCGCCGTGAGATTTGCTGCCTGCAGCGCCCAGATGAATGAGAGCTGGACGACGGGACGACAGGTTAGCACAAAATCGACCAGTGCACTTCAGGGCGGGCTGCCGGTAGGTTTGCGCCAGAGGAGTCGGCCGCGATGCCGTGCCCGAGGCGGAGCCCGGATGGACGCGTCGATCCAGAGATCCGCGGCCGCGATGAGCGCGCCCCGAGCGAGCACCAGTGGCAGTCGGGCACGCTCTGCGAGCGGCACATGAGCTTCCTGCAGCAAGCTCTTGAGTGCCCGATGCGGTCCACCATGCCGCACGCGCAGCCGCTCGCCACCGCGCCGCCAGGCGATGGCAAGTTGCGCGGGCAACGCATCGAGATCGATCGGGCCGTGGCGTGCGGGAACGAGCTCCAGGGCGCCGCCACCGGGTAATGCACAGCGGGGTGACTCACGCCAGTACCACGCCACGTGCGCATCGGGCGCGCTCGGATTCAACACCGGCCCGCGATCGGCGATCGAGAGCAGGGCCGCGTGGCGCATCACGACCGTACCGCGACCGGCGCCCGCCTCTGCGCCCCAGTGCACCTGCGGATGCGCATCTGGCCGCGCGTCGATGAGTGGCCCTGCGATCTCCGCCAGCCGCCGCGCATCCGGCAGGGCTCGCCCGCTGCTCACGATCCAGAGCCTGAGCACGTTGCGCCGCCGGTCTGCCGGCAGTGATTTGAGCACCTTCACGGAAAGCGCTGCGCCATCGCTCGCGCGCTCGAGATCGGCCTGGGCGAGCGCCCTCAGCAGTCCCTGCGCCTCGGCCGCATGGCGGGCGGAGCGTGCCACCGCGGCGGCCACTCCGGGCCAGCGCTCGCGCACCGCCGGCAGCACTCGCCGGCGCAGATAGTTGCGGTCGAAACGCTCGTCGAGATTCGTGTCGTCCTCGATCCAGGCAAGTCCTCGGGAGCGCACCCAGGCCTCGAGCTCTGCCCGCGAGCAGGTGAGCAGCGGACGCACGAGCCTGCCTGGGCCGAGCGGCGCGATGTTCGGCATGGCCGCGAGCCCGGCTACGCCACAGCCGCGAAAGAGCTGCAGCAGGACCGTCTCGAGCTGATCGTCCTGCGTGTGGGCGGTGAGCAGCGCCTCGCCCTCACGCAACTGCTCGGCAAAGCACCGATAGCGGGCGAGCCGGGCGGCCTCTTCCAACGAGGCGCCACGCTCGCGCGCCACCCTGACGGCGACGACTCTCAGGGGAACACCGAGCTGGCGAGCGAGCTTGCGGCAGTGCGCGCTCCAGCGCTTCGCGTTGGGATGCAGCCCGTGATTCACGTGGATGGCGCGCAGCCGCACCTCGCGAGTCCCTCCGCGCCCGCCGTCGGGCCGCCCCTCGGCAAGCGCCCCGAGCAGCGCAGTAGAGTCGATGCCACCGCTCAGCGCGACACAGATGGAGATGTCGGGAAATCCCGGCAGCAGATGAGTGAGACGCTCGCGCAGCCAGTCCGGCCCGAACGGGTCCCTCCTATTGCTCGGCGCCATCCCTGCGCCTCGCCCCGGCTACCGCGGGGGCCGACACGCTCGCGCGTGTCGTCATGACAAAGCTGCCGGGAGCAGCTTTGGACGCCGCCAGGCGGGCCGCAGGCCGAGCCGCAGGGATGCGGCGAGCAATTGCTCCAGGCAATTCATTGCTCGGCGCCATCCCTGCGCCTCGCCCCCCGCTACCGCGGGGGCCGACACGCTCGCGCGTGTCGTCATGAATTGCTCCAGGCAATTCATTCCGCGTTCTCACTGAAGATCCCGAAGGAGGCGATCCGGCGGGAGCGCGCAGCACGCAGCTCATCGCGCGGAATCGACTCGAGCGCATCGAGGTGTCGCAGCAACGCCGCCTTCAGGCTCGCAGACATCGCCGCCGCATCGCGGTGCGCGCCGCCGAGCGGCTCCTCGATCACCTCATCCAGGAGCCCGAGCTTCGCGAGCCGATCGGCGGTCAGGTTGAGCGCCTCGGCAGCCGCCTCTTTCTTGTCCTGACTCTTCCACAGAATCGATGCGCAACCCTCGGGCGAGATCACCGAGTAGGTGCTGTACTGCAGCATGAGCAGCCGATCGCAAACACCAATCGCGAGCGCGCCGCCGGAGCCGCCCTCGCCGGTGACCACCGTCACGATCGGCACGCTGAGCACCGACATCTCGAAGAGATTCCGGGCAATCGCCTCGCTCTGGCCGCGCTCCTCGGCGCCAACACCAGGGTAGGCCCCCTGCGTGTCGATCAGCGTGACGAGCGGCAGGCCGAAGCGCTCGGCCAGCCGCATGAGGCGCAGCGCCTTGCGATAGCCCTCGGGCTTCGGCATGCCGTAGTTGCGCCGCACGCGCTCCTTGGTGTCGCGGCCCTTCTGATGCCCGATCACCATGACGGGACGGCCATCGATGCGCCCCAGACCGCCGATGATTGCCTGGTCATCCGCAAACATGCGATCGCCATGCAGCTCACAGAAGTCCGTACAGATGGCAGCGACGTAATCCAGCGTGTAGGGACGACGCGGATGGCGCGCGAGCTGGGTGATCTGCCAGGGAGTGAGGCTCGCGAAAATGCTGGTGGTGAGTTGCCGGCTCTTCGCCTGCAGGCGCGAGATCTCCTCCTGGATGTTCACCTCGGAATCGGAGGTGACGTGCCGCAGCTCCTCGATCTTCGCTTCGAGCTCGGCAATGGGCTGTTCGAAATCCAGGAAGGCAACGGCCATGCGGTCTTACCGTAACTTTCTCATGCTGCGCCCGAGGTTAAGGGGCGGCAGCCCCGGGCGCAAGCTCGGCTGGCCGTGCGTACCTGACGTCCACCGTGCCGCGGCCGAGCAATCCCTCGAGACTCTCGCGCAGCTCACTCGTCGCGCGCACGCCCCACTCCGGCCCGAGCTTGAGCGCGCCGCGCGCGGCGGCGCCGGAGTATTCGATGAGGATCGTGCAGGGGCCGGGGCGATAAGCCGCCAGCAGCTCGGCGAGCCGCCCCTGAAGCGCCGCGGTGTCCGGTCGATCGTGGGGCCAGGTGAGCACGATATGGCGGGCCTGCTGCTCACTCATCTTGCCGAGATCGGTGATCGACCGTGCGGCGAGCCGCCAGCCATCGCTGAAGTCATCGAAACGCAGCATCCCCTCGACGATCACCAGGGCATCCTTCGTGGCGATGTCCCGGTACTTCTGATAGACATCCTCGAAGAGGGTGACCTCGACCCGTCCCGTGCTGTCATCCAGTGTCAGGATCACGCGCGGGCCGCGCTTCTTGATGTCATCGACCAGACCCCCGACGGTCACCAACTTGCCGCCGCCAAAGCGCATCGGCTCGGCGCCTGCCGGCGGTCGCTCGCTCACGAGGTCGCCGATCCAGTGGGTGGCGACTCGCGCAAGGAGCGCTGCGAACGGCTTTGCGGGATGGCCCGTGAGATAAAGGCCCAGCGTCTCCCGCTCCCCCGCGAGCCGCACCGCCTCGGTCCACTCCTGGAGCACGGGACCCTGCGCACGCACGGCGCCTGCCGGGGCTGCAGCTGAGTTGCCGGCGGCGGCAACCGCGGCCGGTGGCGGCCCGAGGCCGAAAAGGTCGTTCTGGCCCGCCTCGTGGGCCTTGGAGTTCTGATCGCCGAGCTGCATTGCCGAGGGCAGGCGCTGCATGAGGGTCGCCCGGTTGGGTCCGAGCGCATCGAGGCTCCCGGAGCGCAGCAGCGCTTCGAGGACGCGACGGTTGATCTTCTGCAGATCGATCCTGCGGCAGAGATCCTCCAGTGTCGTGAAGGGCCCGCGGGCCTCGCGCTCGGCGATGAGCGCCTCCACGGCCCCGCGGCCGACGCCGCGCACCGCGCCCAGCCCATAGAGAATGGCGTTGTCGCCCGCCACTGCGAATTCATAGAGAGAGGTGTTGACGTCAGGCCTGGCGACTTTGAGCCTCATGGCCTCGCACTCGTGGATCAGCGTCACGACTTTGTCGGTGTGATCCATGTCCGCGGAGAGCATTGCCGCCATGAACGCCGCGGGGAAGTGCGCCTTCAGGTAGGCCGTCTGGTAGGAGATGAGCGCATAGGCGGCCGCATGGCTCTTGTTGAAGCCGTAGCCGGCGAACTTCTCCATCTGGTCGAAGATCGCATTGGCGATCCTCTCCTCGATGCCGCGTGCAGCGGCGCCCGCGACGAAGACACCGCGCTGCTTGGCCATCTCCTCTGGCTTCTTCTTGCCCATCGCACGGCGCAGCAGGTCGGCACCGCCGAGCGTATAACCGGCCAGCCGCTGGGCGATCTGCATCACCTGCTCCTGGTACACGAACACACCATAGGTCACGCCCAGCACCTGCTCCATGTCCGGATGCAGATACTCAGGCTTCTTGCCGTGTTTGCAGGCGATGTATTCCGGAATCAGGTCCATGGGCCCGGGACGGTACAGCGCGCCCAGGGCGATGAGGTCATCGAAGCGATCGGCCCTGGCCTCCTTGAGCATGCGCTGCATGCCGCCGGACTCGAACTGAAACACCGCCACGGTCTGCGCCTTCTTGAACACCCTCTCGTAGGTGAAGGCGTCGTCGAGCGGTATTTTGGCGATATCGAGCGCAGGCTCGCCCGCCAGCGCGCGCCGCGCGTTGATCGCCTTCACCGTCCAGTCGATGACGGTCAGGGTGCGCAATCCCAGGAAGTCGAACTTCACGAGACCCGCCGCCTCGACATCGTCCTTGTCGAATTGGGTCACGAGGCTCCCGCCCGACTCGTCGCAATAAAGAGGCGCGAAGTCAGTCAACACCGACGGCGCGATGACGACGCCACCGGCGTGCATGCCGGCGTTGCGCGTCAGCCCCTCGAGTGAGCGGGCCAGATCAATGAGGTTGTGTACGTCCTCCTCGGAATCGTAGAGGCGCTTGAGCTCGGGCTCCTTCTGCAGCGCATCATCGAGTGTAATGCCGAGCTCGAAGGGGATGAGCTTGGCGATCTTGTCGACGAAGCCGTACGTCATCCCGAGCACGCGGCCGACGTCCCGGACGACGGCTTTGGCGGCCATGGTGCCGTAGGTGATGATCTGAGAGACGCGCTCACGGCCATAGTGGCCGGCCACGTAGTCGATCACGCGGTCCCGGCCCTCCATGCAGAAGTCGACATCGAAGTCGGGCATGGAGACGCGCTCGGGATTGAGGAAGCGCTCGAACAGGAGATCGTAGCGGAGCGGATCGAGATCGGTGATCGCCAGGCTGTAGGCGACCAGGGAGCCGGCGCCGGAACCGCGGCCGGGGCCCACGGGGACGCCATTTTCCTTGGCCCAGCGGATGAAGTCGGCGACGATCAGGAAGTAGCCGGCGAAGCCCATCTGGCAGATGACGTCGAGCTCGGCTTGCAGGCGCTTTTGATAAACCTCGACGTCGATCGCGCCCTGCCCAGCGGGCGCTGCATTCTCGGTGCGAGTGAGCTCTGCCAGGCGCTTTGCCAGTCCTGACTCGGCCTCCTTGCGCAGGAAGTCCTCGGTGGTCATGTCACCGGGGACGGGGTACGCGGGCAATCGCGGCTGGCCGAGCTTGAGGGTCAGGCTGGCGCGCCGCGCGATCTCCACCGAGTTGGCCAGCGCCTCGGGGATGTCGGAGAAGAGGCGCGCCATCTCCTCCGGCGTGCGCAGGTATTGTTGGGACGTGTAGCGGCGGGTGCGGTTGGGGTCGGCGAGCAGCGTACCGTCGTGGATACAGACACGGGCTTCGTGGGACTCGAAGTCGCTCTGCTTGAGAAAGCGCACATCGTTGCTGGCGACCACGGGAACACCGCGACGGCCCGCCAGGTTGACGGCGCCTGCGATGTAGCTTTCCTCATTGGCACGGCCGAGGCGCTGCAGCTCGATATAGTAGCGATCGGGCAGTAGCGCGAGCCAGTCATCGAGCAGACGCGCCGCCTCCTCCTCGCGCCCGTTGGCGAGCGCGCGCCCCACGTCGCCTTCCGTGGCGCAGGAAAGTGCGATGAGCCCTTCGAGCGTCTCCGCCGTGAGCCAGCTGCGCTCGATCAGTGGGACCCCGCGCTGCTGGCCCTCGAGATACGCGCGGCTGACCAGGCGGGTGGCGTTGTGGTAGCCCGTCTGGCTCTGGCAGATGAAGGTGATGCGTGCGGGTTGCTGGCGCTCCCCTGACTCGCGCACCAGGAGATCGACGCCGATGATGGGCTTCACGCCGCGCGCGAGCGCGGCGCGATAGAACTTGACCATCGCGAAGAGATTGCTCTGATCGGTGGTCGCCACGGCAGGCATGCCGGCAGCGGCGACCGCCTCGATGAGCTCCGGCACGCGCACGACGCTGTCGATGAGCGAGTACTCGGTGTGCAGGCGCAGGTGCACGAAACCGGCGGACACCTCAGGCCTCCATGTGGGTGCCGGTGAGCGGCAGCTCGTCCTGCACCTCAGGCAACGCGCCGAACGCCACCCGCACGGGACTGAAGGAGCGGCGGTGCTGGGGCGAGGGCTCGCGGGTGCGCAGCGCCTCGAGGTGCGCCGGGGTGCAGTAACCCTTGTGGGCAGCGAGCTCGAAGCCGGGGTAACAGGAATCGAGCGCCTCCATCATCGCGTCCCGATGGGTCTTGGCGAGAATGGAAGCGGCGCTGATCGCGGCGACGCGCGCATCGCCCTCGATGATGGCCTGTGCGGTGCAGCCGAGCTCGAGATCGGCGAGTGGCGGGAGTTGGTTACCGTCGATCTTGACGTGGGTCGGACGGACGGGCAGGCGCAGGAGCGCGCGGCGCATCGCAAGAAACGTGGCGCCGAGAATGTTGAGTGCGTCGATCTCGTCCCGGTCGGCCCAGGCGACGGCCCATGCGAGAGCACGGGCGCGAATGAGCGGCGCCAGGCGCTCGCGCTCCTCCTTCGGCAGCGCCTTGGAGTCGGCGAGACCCGCAATGCGGCGGTGCGGGTGCAGGATGACCGCCGCGGCGACGACCGGCCCGGCGAGCGGGCCACGACCGGCCTCATCCACACCGGCGACTCGCCTGGCCGCCACGGCGGTTGCAGTCTGTTGGCGCGCGAAAGTCATGGGCCGGGTATTCGTGAGTCTCGTGCCTCGAGGAGGGTCATGATGGCATCGGCGGCGCGGCCGGCGGAACCGCCACGGAGCGTCGCGTGCACTTTGCGAAACTCCTCATCGATCTCGCGCAGGTACGGTCCGTCCGCAAGCCGGTCGAGAAGCGCCCCACCGAGCGCCGCGCCGCTCACCTGCTCCTGCAGGAGCTCGGGGACGAGCGCCCGGCCGATGAGCAGATTCGGATGCGAGAAGTACGGCACTTTGACCAGTCCCAGTCTTCGCAGCAGAAACGCAGTGAGTGCGCTGAAACGGTACGCCGCCACCATGGGACGGCCCGACAGCAACGTCTCCAGTGTAGCGGTTCCCGAGGCCACGATGGCCGCATCACAGGCGGCCAGCGCCTCCTGCGCTCGCCCCTCGATCAATAAAACCTTTGGAGCAGCAGGGACTTCCGCTCGTTTGCTCTCGAAAACCTCACGAGCACGCGCGCTCGCCATCGGGGCGATGAAGGTGAGATCCGCGCGGCGCTCGGCGAGCCATGCGGCGGCACTGAGAAAATCCGCCCCCAACCGCTCGACTTCGCCCAGGCGGCTTCCGGGCAGGAGCGCGACGACGGTGCCCGCCGACTCGAGTCCGAGCGCGGCCCGCGCCCCTTTCCGGTCGACCTCGAGTGGAATCTGATCGGCGAGCGGATGGCCGACGAAGACTGCTGCAACGCCATGCTGCGAGTAGAAGGAGGTCTCGAAGGGCAGCAGACAGAGCACCAGGTCACAGGCGCGGCCGATTTTGCGGACCCTCCCCTGCCGCCAGGCCCAGACCTGCGGGCTCACATACTGTACCGTGGTCAGCCCACGGGCGTGCAGCCGCCTGGCGAGGCGCAGATTGAACTCAGGCGCATCGACCCCGACGAAGACATCAGGACGCGCGGCGAGAAAGCGGCTGACGAGGGCGGCCTTCAGCCGCAGCAGCCGCGGCAGATGATGCAGCACCTCGGTCAGGCCCATCACCGCGAGCTCCTCCGCGCCCGCCCAGGCCTCACAGCCCGCGGCGATCATCTTTGGCCCCGCGACCCCGAAGCACTCGAGGTCCGGGACGCGCTCGCGCAGCGCCGCGATGAGCGCAGCGCCGAGTTGATCTCCGGATGATTCCCCCGCGACGATGCCGACGCGCAGCGGCGCCGCGCCCGTCATCTGACGATGCTGCGGGTCGAGCTGCGGATGAAGTCTACGAACAGGCGCAGCTCCGGCTGCCCGCCGGCGGATTGCTCGAGCCGCTCGAGCGCTTCGCTGAGCTTCAGATCGCAGCGGTAGACGATACGGTAGGCTTCACGGATGGACCGGACCTGCTCCTCCGTGAATCCCCTGCGCTTGAGGCCCACGGAATTGATCGAGTGTGGCTCCGCAGGGTTGCCCGCCGCCATGACATAGGGCGGCACATCACGCGTGACGATCGCACCGCCCCCGAGGAAGGCGTAGGCGCCGACCCGGGTGAACTGATGTACGGCGGTGAGGCCGCCGAGCGTCACCCAGTCGCCGATCTCCACATGGCCGGCAAGAGCCGCGCAGTTGGCAAACACCGTATTCGAGCCGACCACGCAGTCATGGGCGACATGCGAGTACGCCATGAAGAGGTTGTCGTGGCCGATGACGGTAACGCCCGCACCATGGGCCGTACCGCGGTTGATCGTGCAGTTCTCGCGGAATACGTTGCGATCGCCGATCTCGAGCCGGGTCGCCTCGCCGCCGTATTTCTTGTCCTGCGGCGCATCGCCGATCGAGGCGAACTGGAATATTCTGTTGCCCGCACCGATCGTGGTCGGTCCGTTGACGACCGCGTGGGGCCCGACCACCGTGCCCGAACCGATGCGCACCTCCGGACCAATCACGCTGAAGGGACCCACGGTGACGTCCGCCGCCAGCTCCGCACGCGGCGAGACGATGGCATGGGCATCGATCACTTTGCGCTCTCCGGCGTCACCATGATTTCCGCGTGCGCCACCTCGTGCTCGCCGATCAGCGCCACCGTGGAGAATCGCCAGATGCCTTTCAGGTAACGCTCCACCTGCGCGGTGAGCACCAGTTGATCGCCGGGCTGCACCGGCTTCCTGAAGCGCGCTTTGTCTATGCCGACGAAGTAGAACCGTGTCTCCGCATCCGGAATCACGTTGGCGCTGAGGAACGTGAGAATGCCCGCCGTCTGCGCCAGCGCCTCGATGATGATCACGCCCGGCATGACCGGCCGGCCCGGGAAGTGACCGGGAAAGTACGGCTCGTTGTAGGTGACGTTCTTCAGCGCGCGGATGTTCTTGCCACTGTGCCACTCGAGCACGCGATCGACGAGCAGGAAGGGATAACGATGCGGCAGGTACCGCAGAATGCCCTGGATATCGAGTTGCGTCGCGTCAGTCATCATCCTCTTCCTCATCGGGGCCGCCGGAGGTGTTGTGTTCCAGCGCTTTGAGCCGCGTGGCGAGTGTGTCGAGGCGCTTGAAGCGCGCGACCAGCCGGCGCCAGACATGGGCCTCTTCGAGCGGGATGCCCCCGGAGTATACGCCGGGGCGGGGAATGGAATGGCTGACCATGGTGCAGCCGGTGATGACCACATCGTCGCTGATCGTGAGGTGCCCGCCGATGCCCACCTGGCCGCCGATCATGCAGCGGCGGCCGATGATCGTGCTGCCCGAGATACCGACACAGGCCGCAAGCGCGCTGTGGGCGCCAACCCGCACGTTGTGCGCGATCATGATCAGATTGTCGAGTTTCACGCCTTCCTCAATCACCGTATCCTCGATCGCTCCGCGATCGATCGTGGTGTTGGCGCCGATCTCGACGTCAGGACCCACGATGACGGTGCCGGTCTGCGGCACCTTGATCCAACGGCCGCGCTCGTGCGCAAAGCCGAAGCCGTCACCGCCGATCACCGCTCCAGGCTGAATCACGGCGCGCGCGCCGATCTTCACCTGGCGGCACACCGTCACCCGGGCGGCGAGCCGGGCGTCTTCGCCCACTGTTGCCTCCGCCTCGATCAGAGACTGAGGGCCGAGGAAAGCGCGCGCGCCGATGACGGCGCCCTCCCCGATCACACTGAGGGCACCGACGTGCGCGCTCGGATCGATGCGCGCACCCGGGGCGATCACCGCAGAGGCGTGTACCCCGGGCGGCGCCGGCGGTAGCGGGTGGAGGATGGCGGCGATCCGGGCGAAGGTTGCGTGAGGGTTCTCACAAACCAGGGCCGCGGTCGCGCAAGTCGCAGCACTCGCGGCATCGAGCACCACCGCGGCTGCACCCGTGGCCGCAAGCTGCTGGCGGTAACGCGGATTGGCGACGAAAGCGAGCGACCGCGAGTCGGCATTGGCCAGCGTGGCCACATGATCGACGAGCGCATCCGGATTACCGCGCAGCTCGCAGCCGAATCTGACTGCGAGCTCCCCGAGTGAGATGCCCATGGAACGAGCCGCAGCGGCCGCACCGTGCTCCGGCTACTTGCCGCGCGCCGGGGCGCGTCGGGTGCCGCCCTGCGACTTGAGCGCAGTGAGGATCGCAGGCGTGATGTCGAGCGCATTGTCGGCGTAGATGACGCCGTCGGCGAGCACGAGATCGTATCGCTGCTCCTTGGCGTAGCTCTGTACGACCTGCACGAGGGTCTTCTGCAGCTGCGACATCAGCTCGTTGCGGCGCGTGTTGACATCGTCCTGGATCTCACTCTGCCGGCGCGCGAGATCCTGGTACTTCTCGCGCAGCTCGACCTCCGCCTGATCGCGCTGATCCTGCGTCATCGTGGCCTCGTTCTTCTTCAGGGTGTCCTCTCTCGCCTTGAGCTGCGTAGCCTCGGCCTGGAGGGTACGCTGCTTCGGCGCGAACTCCGCCCGCAGGGAAGCGACGGCCGCCTTCGCCTGCGGTGAATTCTGGATCAGCTGGCCGTAGTTGACGACCGCGATCCGCAGTCCGCCTGCGGCCGCGGCTGCCTGCGCCGGCGCGGCGGCGAATGCCCCGGACAGCCCCGTCGCCACGACGACAGCAAGGCCGCCCGGAATGACGGTCCTGCCAACCCATGAGCTCAACCGGATCAAGCGCTTCACGAAAACCTACCTCGGTATGATGGGGGCCCGCCCGCCGTTTATGGCGGCCAAGCTGCCCATAATAGCATTCCCCTCGGCGCTGCAAATCGCCCCAGGCGATTTGCTCGCGCCGCTATGTGTACGGGGTTCGCCTGGCGCACCCCGTTGAGACCGCGCGCCAGCGCGTTAAAAAGCCTGCCCGATGGAGAACTGGAACCCCTCGCTCTCATCCCCCCAGGTACAGACGGTGGGATGTTGCGGGGTGTGGCACTCGCTGTGCTGCGAGTTCAGCGGCACTCCGAAGCTGAACCGGAAGAGCCCGAGCGGCGCCAGCCATTCGACGGCGATGCCGGTCGAGCGCCTGAGGTCGTTCCAGCCGTTCAGGTGGTACGACACCGGCGTCGCCCCATCCGGCCCGAAGAACTGGATCTTGTTGCCGGTGTAGAAGACGTTGCCGATATCGAAGAAGAGGCTCACCCGGGCGCTCTGCCGCCACTTCTCCGGCATGGGCAGGATGATCTCGTTCTGGCTGGTGATGCGGAAATTGCCGCCGTACGGATTGCCGAAGTTGTCCCGCGGTCCCAGCCAGTCCTCGCGGAAGCCGCGGACCGAATCCGGGCCGCCGCCGTACAACTGCTGATAGGGCGGGATGGCGGTGGTCTTGCCGAGCGCACCGCCGTAATCGACGCTGTCCAGGAACGAGAGGGTGAGCCAGTGCTGCCATATCGGCACGTACTGCTGGAACATGAAGTTGGCCATCCAGTACTTCACCGTGCTTCCCGGCGCCGTGATCCGCATATTGAGCGCCGTGCGGTTGCCGCGATCCGCGAACAGCGAGCGGTTGCGCGAGTCGAGTCCCCAGCCGGCGACCAGCAGAATGTCGTTGAAATTGGTGCCGAAGAGCTCGAAATCGTTGTTGGTGAAGTCCTCGTGCACCAGGCGGCTGTAGGGATGGCCGTTCTGCTGCACCCACTCCTGCGCCTGCTGCGCGCTGCTGAAGGAGGTGGTGAGGAGCTTCGAGGTCTCGAAGGCCGCGCCGAAGGATAGGTACTGGAACTCCGAGATCGGGTAGCTCCAGGTGGGGCCGATGCTCAGGTTCTTCGAGGAGAAGCTCGAGGAGGACGAAACGAACTGCGTGACGTCACGGTAGGTCGCCGACAGCGTCTGCCCCACCCCATTCATGGTGACGTAGGGGTTCGTGTACTGGATGCTATAGACCTTGTTGAATGCGCCGCCCTCGAGGTCGACGGCGAAGCGGTTGCCGGTGCCGAGGAAGTCCGCATCCGCGTAGTTCGCATTCAGCTGCAGCTTGTAGGTGGCCGAGTAGCCGATGCCGCCCGAGAGCTGCGCCGCCGGCCCCTGCTTGATCTTGTAGTCGACGTCCACCTGGTCCGCCGACCCGGTCACGGGCGTCGTGCTGTAGGTCACATCCTTGACGTAAGGGAGCTTCTGGATACGCTGCTTGGAGCGCTCGAGCGCCACGTTGGAGAGCCACCCGCCCTCTAGCTGGCGCATCTCGCGGCGCAGCACGACGTCGTTGATCGACGTCTCGCCGGAGAAAGTGATGTTGCGCACGTAGACGCGGTTGCCCGGATCGACGAAGAAGGTCAGCGATACCGTATGGTTCTTGTCGTCCGGCGTCGGTACCGGATCGACTTTCGCGAACGCGTAGCCGTCCTCGCCGAGGCGGTCCTGGATCACCTTCTGGGTGGCGGTGATGAGCTTGCGGTTGAATATCTCGCCGGGATGGATCTCGACCAGCTGCTCGAGCTCGGGCTTCGGCACGACGAACGTGCCGGCGAGCTTGACCTCGGAAATCTTGTAGACCTCACCCTGGGTGATGTTGACGTCGATGAAGATGTCGCCCTTCTCCGGCGTGATCTGCACCTGGGTGGAGTTGATCTGGAAGTTGGCGTAGCCGCGGTCCATGTAGAAGTCGCGCAGCCGCTCGAGGTCGCCTTCCAGGGTCTCGCGCGAGTAGCGGTCATCCTGCTTGTACCAGGAGAGCCAGTTGGGCGTCTTCAGCTGAAAGGACTGCAGCAGCTCCTTCTGCTTGAACCGCGAATTGCCGACGACGTTGATGGAGCGGATCACCGCCCGGTCGCCCTCGCGGATCTTGATCGCGACCTTCACCCTGTTGTCGGTGTCGGGACTGACGGTGGTGTCGATCCCGACGCCATACTTGCCGCGGCTGTAGTACTCATCGGTCAGGGACTGGGTGACGTCATCGAGCACCGAGCGGTCGAAGATCTTGCCCGGCGCGAGCCCGACGTTGCGCAGCGACTTCTGCAGCTCCTCGGTCTTGATGTCCTTGTTGCCGGAGATCGTGAAGCTCTCGATCGAGGGCCGCTCGAGCACTACGATGACCAGCGTGTTGCCCTCACGGCGCAATTCCACGTCACGGAAGAACCCGGTCTGGTAGAGGGCGCGGATGGCCTCACGCACCCGCGCCGACGTCAGGTGATCGCCGATGTTCACCGGCAGGTAGTTGAATACCGTGCCCTCGGAGATGCGCTGCAGTCCCTCCACCTTGATGTCACCGACGGTGAACTCCGAATCGGAGGTAGGCGCCTGGGCCTGCGCGAGCGCGATCGCCGCATGGACGGCCAGTGCGACCGAGGCCAGCAGCACGAGGCGAGGCTTCATGTTCTCTTACCCAACTTTGTCACCTTCGGGCTCATCCGGTCCCAACTGTTGCATCGATCACGTACGTCGACCCCACCCGCCGCGGCTCAGGACCGCTGCGGGGATGTGCGGACCTCTTGGGGTCCGGCGCTCGCTCACTAAAAACTCAACTGAACTGGCGCGCGATATCGTTGAAGAGCGCCACCCCCATGAGGAGGATCAGCAGCGCAATCCCCACCTGCTGCCCGAACGCCTGTGCCCGCTCCGACATGGGGCTGCCCTTCACCCACTCGACCAGCTGGAAGACGATCTGGCCGCCATCGAGGATCGGTATGGGCAACAGGTTGAGGAAGCCGAGTGACAGCGAGATCAGCACCAGGAAGCCGAGGAACGCGTCCGCTCCCTGGCTCGCCGACTGACCCGCGTATTGGGCGATCGAGACCGGCCCGCTCAGGTTCTTGAGCGACACTTGTCCCAGCATCATGCGCCAGAAGAGCCTTCCCTGCAGCGCCGTCATGTCCCACGCCTCCTCCGCCGCGCGTCCCAGGGCGGTAACGGGCGACACGCTGATGTGACGCATCATGCTCGGTGGGTAGGGGACGTCCGTCAGCTGCTCTGCCTGGATGCGGCCGACGTACTTGCCGTCGACCTGAACGCTCGCCACCTCCACCTGCACGGCATGCGTCGTGCCATCGCGCACGTACGTCAGGCTGACTGTGCTGCCAGGATGAGGCGTGATCTGCGCGACGATGTCCTGAAAATCCTTCACCGCGTGTCCATCGATGGAGAGGATGCGGTCGCCTTCCTGCAGGCCTGCGCGGGCCGCGGGTCCTCCCGCTACGACCTGTCCGAGCACCGCCGGAATGGGGGGCTCCCAGAACTGGAATCCCAAGCCGACAAAGAGCTCCGACGGTGCGGTGAGGTGACGTCGCGTGACGGGGTTGGGTACCTCGAGATCGACGTTGCGGAGCGCTCCGTTGCTGCCACGGACCGCCAGGTCCGCCCTGCCGCGCGAGCTCATCGCATCGAGGAGCGCAAAGACCACATCGCGCTGCTCGCCGACCGCCGTGCCATTGATCGCCACGATGTCGTCGCCGGAGCGCAGCCCGGCCTTCGAGGCGATGGACCCGGCAGTCACATCGCCCACCACCGGCAGATACTGCGTAATGCCGTTGACGCACATCATCCCGGCAAGCACCAGGATGGCAAAAAGGATGTTGAAGCCCGGGCCTGCGAGCAGCACCACGATGCGCTGCAAGGGAGGCTTGCGCGTGAACGATCGCGGCAGGTCCTCGAGCGGCACGGGACCCTCGCGCTCGTCGAGGAGCTTCACGTAGCCCCCGAGCGGGATGGGCGCGATGGCGATCTCGGTCCGGTCCTTGCCGACCCGCCAGGACCACAGCGGCTGCCCGAAGCCCACCGAGAACCTGAGGACCTTGAAGTCGAGACGGCGCGCGACCCAGTAGTGGCCGAACTCGTGAACGGTGACCAGGAGCCCCACAGCGATGACGAACCACAGTGTGTACCAGACGACACTCATGCGCGTGCGCCCTCGAGCGAGCGCCCCCCGGCCGCACGCAGCCCGCCGTCGATGCGCTCGGAGGCGAGCCGCCGGGCTTCCGCATCGGCCGCCAGCACGTCATCCAAGCCGGCGATAGCCCCCGCGGGACACCGTGTGACCACTTCCTCAATGACTGCAGCGATGCCGGGAAAGTTCAATCGACGCTCCAGAAACGCATGGACGGCAACCTCGTTGGCGGCGTTCAGGGCGACCGGAGTCAGTCCGCCGGCCCGCGCCGCCGACTGCGCAAGCGCGAGGCAGCGGAATTTCTGCGGGTCCGGAGCACGGAAATCGAGCCGCGAGGTCTTCACCAGATCGAGGAATTCTACACCGGAGGCCATTCTCTCAGGCCAGGAGAGTGCGCAGGCGATCGGCGTGCGCATGTCGGGCGAGCCGAGCTGCGCGAGCAGCGAGCCGTCGAGGTACTCGACCAGCGAATGAATGATGCTCTGCGGATGCACGACGATCTCGACACGGTCCGGCGTCAGCGCGAAGAGGAAGCAGGCCTCGATCAGCTCGAGGCCCTTGTTCATCAGGGTGGCCGAGTCGACCGAGATCTTGCGGCCCATCACCCAGTTGGGATGCGCGCAGGCGGCCTCGGGAGTTGCCGCGGCAATGGCGGTGGCTTCCCAGTCCCGGAAGGGACCGCCGGAGGCAGTCAGGAGGATCCGGCGCACGCCCTTCGGCATCTCGCCGGTGCGCGAGCCTGCAGGCAGGCACTGGAAGATGGCATTGTGCTCGCTGTCGATGGGCAGCAGCGTCGCGCCGCCGGCGCGCACTGCATCCATCAGCAGCGGTCCTGACATGACGAGCGATTCCTTGTTCGCGAGCAGGAGGCGCTTGCCGGCGCGCGCAGCAGCGAGCGTGGAGCGCAGCCCTGCGGCACCCACGATCGCGGCCATGACACAGTCGGCCTCCGGCAGCGTTGCAATCTCTGTCAGAGCCCCGACGCCAGCCATGATGCGCGTCCCGCGCGCACCGTCACCGAGCTCTCTTACCAGATCCCGCGCGGCCTGCTCATCGGCCAGCGCCGCGTAGGCCGGCCGGTGGCGGCGGATTTGCTCCGCCAGCTTGCCGACATTGCGGTTGGCGCCGAGCGCCACCAGACGGAAGCGGTCCGGATGGCGCGCGAGCACATCGAGCGTGCTCTCGCCAATCGAGCCCGTGGATCCCAAGACGACCACACCGATCATGGCAGGACTCCTAGAAAAGTGAGGCCGAGCAGCAGCACGGGCGCGGCGCCGGTGACGCTGTCGATGCGGTCCATCACGCCGCCGTGCCCCGGGAAGAGCGTACCGCTGTCCTTCATTCCCGCGAAGCGCTTCAGCAGACTTTCGGTCAGATCGCCCACAATGGAGAAGGCTACCGCCGCCAGGCAGAGCACCAGGAACTGCTGCAGGGGAAGCTGGAACCAGGCGCCGCCGGCAACGGCGACGATGCCGCTCGTCAGGAGGCCGCCGAGGGCACCCTCCCAGGTCTTACCGGGCGAAACGCTGGGGGCGAGGCGCCGCCGACCGAAGCGCCGGCCACAGAAGTAGGCACCGATGTCAGCCATCCACACGAGGGCCAGCGCAAAGAGCACCCACTCTGCACCGTGTACGGTCTGCAGCCGCAGGCGCGTCAGGGCGAGCCAGGCAGGAACCAGCGATAGCAGGCCAGCAAGCCCCGCCGACCACGGCTGCACCCGTCGCGGCGCGACCACGATCCAGGCGAGCGCGATGAGCCACCAGAGAAGTGCGATGCCGAGCAGCGCCTCGAGACCCCAGGGCGTGCGGGTCACGCGCCAGGCCACCGGAAGAAGGACCGCGACCAGCGCGACGTAGCAGGCGCGCAACCGCGGGTCGTCCCACTTGAGAAAGGCGGACCACTCCCATGCGCCCATGAGCACGACCAGGGTGAGGAGCAGTACGGTCGCAGCGGGCGGCAGCCAGAACAGCACCGCCAGAAGCAGCGCGATCAGGACGGCGGCAGTCGCGATTCGTTTGCGCAGCGACTCGCTCACGGGCCGCGCGCTTTCATCGCTTCACCGCCGGCGTGGAGCCGGGCTCGAGCTGTGGCAACTGTCCCTTCGTGAGTCCGAAACGGCGCTCGCGTCCGGCAAAGAACTCGAGCGCGGCCGACAGCTCCTCCTTGTCGAAGTCCGGCCAGAGCCGGTCGCTGAAGTAGAGCTCGGCGTAGGCGATGTTCCAGAGGAGGAAGTTGCTGATCCGCCGCTCCCCGCCCGTGCGGATCAGGAGATCTGCGTCCGGCAGTCCGGCGAGCTCGAGCGCCGCTGCAAATCGGTCTTCGTCGATATCGGCCGGACGCAAGGCGCCGCTCGCGCATTGCGCGGCGAGTTGGCGGGCCGCCTGCACGATGTCCCAGCGTCCGCCATAGCTAACCGCCACCTGGAGCTTCAGTCCTGTGTTGTTGGCCGTGTGCTGCTCGGCAGCGGTGATCTGGGCCTGCAGGCGCACCGAGAGCCGCTGTCGGTTGCCGATGAAGCGCACGCGCACGCGCTGGCGGTGCAGCTCGGCGATCTCGCGGTCGACGGCTTCGAAGAAGAGCCCCATCAGGCTCGCCACTTCCTCCGCCGGCCGCGACCAGTTCTCGCTCGAGAAGGCGAAGAGCGTCAGCGCCTCGACACCGAGCCGGCTGCACTCCTCCACACACAGCCGCACCGGTATCAGGCCCGCCTTGTGACCTGCCGAGCGGGGCTGGCCGCGCGCGGCTGCCCACCGGCCGTTGCCGTCCATCGTAATGGCGACGTGCCGGGGCACGGCGTCAGCGGTGGCCATGTGTCCCGGGAAGCCCATCAAACCTGCATGACTTCCTTTTCCTTGGCCGTCAGAAGCTGCTCGATGTCGGCCACGTGCTTGTCGGTGAGCTTCTGGATCTCCGTCTCGGCACGCCGCTCGTCGTCCTGAGAAATCATCTTCTCCTTCAACATATCCTTGACGTCGGTCATGACGTCGCGGCGTACGTTGCGCACTGCTACGCGCGCACTCTCAGCATCGTGCCGCAGCACCTTGGTGATCTCACGGCGCCGCTCCTCGGTGAGCGGCGGCATCGGAATGCGGATGACGGTACCTGCGGTCATGGGCGTCAGTCCGAGATCGGACTTGAAAATCGCTTTCTCCACAGCCTGCACGACGCTCTTTTCCCACGGCGAGACGACGAGCGTGCGGCCGTCCTCGACGGCAATGCTGGCCACCTGCTGCAGCGGCACCTCCGAGCCGTAGTAGTCGACCTTGAGATGCTCGATCAGACTCGGATGCGCCCGTCCGGTACGCAGCTTCTTCAGGTCCGCCTGAAAGTTCTGTACGCACTTGGCCATGCGCTCACGAGCGTCTTTCTTGATGTCTTCGAGCATGGTTCACTGAATCCTCTATTGGCCGAAAGCCGCCTTGCGGCGCTTAGTCACAAGTCACCATCGTACCCACGTTTGCGCCGCGCACGATACTCGTCAGGTCACCGGCATTGTTGAGATTGAAGACCCGCAAAGGCAGGTGGTTGTCGCGGCACATCACGATCGCGGTAGCGTCCATGACGTTGAGCTTCTCGGTGAGCACCCGATCGAACGTGAGCTGGTCGTAGCGCACTGCGGCCGGATTGCGCATCGGATCATCGGAGTAGACACCGTTCACCTTGGTGGCCTTGAGGAGCACCTCGGCGCTGATCTCGATCGCACGCAGCGCCGCGGCGGTGTCAGTGGTGAAGAAGGGGTTGCCGGTGCCGGCGGCGCAAATCACGACCCGGCCTTTCTCGAGGTGGCGAATGGCGCGGCGGCGGATGTAGTCCTCACAGACCTCATTGATCCGGATGGCAGACATCACGCGCGCGTAGAGCCCCAGGCTCTCGAGGGCATCCTGCATGGCGAGCGCGTTCATGACCGTGGCGAGCATCCCCATGTGATCGGCCGCCACGCGATCCATGCCAGCACGCGCCAGGCCTGCGCCGCGGAAGATGTTGCCGCCGCCGATCACCACCGCCAGCTGAACGCCCAGGCCCACGATGTCCTGCAGCTCACCGGCGATGCGCTTGAGCACTGCCGGATCGATGCCGTAATCGGCGTCGCCTATCAGCGCCTCCCCCGAGAGCTTTACCAGAATCCGGGAGTAGCGAGCCTGCTTCGTCGTGCCTTCTGTCGTCATGCCCCAAAGCCTTGTCGTTGATGGAAAAAACCCCGCTGTCGGCGGGGCTTTTTCGTAAGCGGCGGGCGCTGCGTCAGTGCTTGGCCGGGGAGGAGGAGCCCTTCACCTGGGCCATGACCTCCGCCACGAAGTCCTCCTGCTTCTTCTCTATACCCGCGCCCACCTCGAAGCGCTCGAACGCGACGACCTCCGCGCCGGCGCCCTTCAGCAGCTTCTCCACCGTCGTGTCCGGGTCCTTGACGAACGGCTGGCCGAGAAGGGTGATCTCACCCAGAGACTTACGCAAGCGTCCCTCGACCATCTTGGCGACGATCTCGGCCGGCTTGCCCTCGCCCCGAGCCTGCTCGCTGAGGATCTCGCGCTCCTTGGCGATCACCTCGGCAGGCACCTCCCGCTGCGAGAGATATCTCGGATTGCTGGCGGCCACGTGCATGGCCAGGTCGTGCGCGAGCTGCGCATTCCCGCCCTTCAGCGCGACCAGCGTCCCAATCCGCGTCCCGTGCGTGTAGGCGCCCAGGTGCTGGGGCGTGGCCAGCAGCGCAAAGCGCCGCACGCCGATGTTCTCGCCGATTTTCGCGACGAGCGCCCTTCGGCGCTCCTCGATCGTCTCGCGGCCCTCGAGCTGCAACTGCAACAGGGCTTCGAGAGTCTGCGGGCGCTCGGCCACCACGCGGCCGGCGACCGCCTTGGAAAAGGCGCGGAAATCCTGCTCGCGGGCGACGAAATCGGTCTCGCAGTTGACCTCGACCATGGCAGCCGTCAGGCCATCGGAAGAGCGCTCGACGGCGATGACGCCCTCGGCCGCGATACGGGTCGCCTTCTTATCCGCCTTCGCGAGGCCCTGCTTGCGCATGAGCTCCGCGGCCGCATCCAGATCCCCGCCCGTCTCCACCAGGGCTCTCTTGCACTCCATCATGCCGGCGCCGGTGCGCTCGCGCAGCTGCTTGACCGTGTCTGCTGTAATGCTCATGAATCGTGATACTCCGTTCAATCTCCGGCTTTGGGCCGGCGCCGCCCGACACCACCACCACCTGCCGGCCGCCGCGTCGGGGTGCTTGGCTTCTCCCCCGTCCCGCTACCCCCGGAGGCGGCAACCTCCGGCAGCTCCTCGCCGTCCAACTCATCCTCATCAGCGGCGGTCTCCTCTGGGGCGGGAGCGCCCGCGGGCGGCTTGATTGGGGCCGGCCGGCGGCGTGGGGGGGCCTTCTTGCTGCGGACAGTGGCCGCAGGCCTCTGCCGGCCGCGGGCCGACTTGCGTCGAGGATTGCCCGCTTCATCGAGCTCGACGAACTCGTCCTCGCCCACGGCGACGGCCGGTACGGACTCCTTGCCCTCGAGGACCGCATCGGCAACGCCGGCGGCATAGAGCTGGATGGCCCGCATGGCATCGTCGTTGCCCGGAATCACGTAGTCGATCCCGTCCGGGGAGCAATTGGTGTCCACGATGGCCACCACGGGAATACCGAGCTTTCTCGCCTCATCGACCGCGATCTTCTCGTGCCCGACGTCGACGACGAAGAGCGCATCCGGCAGCGCCTCCATGTTCTTGATGCCGCCCAGGCTCTTTTCGAGCTTGTCCATCTCGCGGCGAAGCTGGGTCGCCTCCTTCTTGCCCCGCTTGTCGAGGGCGCCGGAGGTCGCGAGGTCGGTGATCTCCCCGAGCCGCTTGATCGACTGGCGGATGGTCTTGAAGTTCGTCAGCATGCCCCCCAGCCATCGCTGATTGACATACGGCTGGCTCGAGCGCTGGGCCTCTTTCTGCATCGCCTCGCGCGCGGAGCGCTTGGTTCCGACGAAGAGCACGGTGCCGCCATCGGCGACCATGCTCTTGATGAACTGGGCAGCCTCCGCATAGAGCGGCTGCGTCTTCTCGAGATTGATGATGTGGATCTTGTTACGCTCGCCGAAGATGAAAGGGGCCATCTTCGGGTTCCAGAAGCGGGTCTGATGTCCAAAATGGACCCCCGCTTCCAGCATCTGTCGCATGGACACGCCGGGCATGGAGAGTTCTCCTGTTTGGGTTGAGCCTCCGCGCATCCCCGCGGCCATCCCCGACTTGCGAGGACACCCAGCCGACGGGTTCAGCGATGCGCGTGTGGGTTGATTGCCAAAAAAGGCCGCGCTTTATACCATGAATCGAGACACCATGCACGTGACGATCAAATCCCCCGAGGAGCAGGAAAAGATGCGCATCGCCGGCCGGCTGGCCGCCGATGTGCTCGACATGATTGCCGAGTACGTGGTGCCGGGGGTGACCACGGATGAGCTCGACCGCATCTGTCACGACCACATCGTCAACGTACAGAAATCCGTGCCGGCGAACCTGAACTACCGCGGGTTCCCAAAGACCATCTGCACGTCGGTCAATCACGTCGTATGTCACGGCATCCCGAATGACAAGCGCCTCAAGGCAGGCGACATCATCAACATAGACGTCACGGTCATCCGGGATGGGTTTCACGGCGATACCAGCCGCATGTACTTCGTGGGCAAGCCGCCTGCGCACGCGCAGCGGCTCGCCGAGATCTGCTTCGCCGCCATGTGGCGCGGCATCGAGACCGTGCGTCCCGGGGCGCGGCTGGGAGACATCGGGCACGCCATTCAGACCTTCGTGGAAGAGAACAATTACTCGGTCGTGCGGGAGTACTGCGGCCACGGGATCGGACGCATCTATCACGAAGATCCGCAGGTCCTCCACTATGGCGAGCCCGGCACCGGCCTCGAGCTCAAGGCCGGGATGACCTTCACCGTGGAGCCGATGGTCAACGCCGGCAAGCGGCATGTACGCCTGTTGCCGGACGGCTGGACGGTGATCACCAAGGACCACTCGCTCTCGGCACAGTGGGAGCACACGGTGTTGGTGACCGATCAGGGGCATGAGGTACTGACGCTCGGAGCCGCCGACCGGCGGGCGCACTGAGCCTGTCATGGCGGGAGACCTCGATCTCCTCGAGGACGCGCTGCCCGCGCCGCCCGCCGATCCCGCCTGGCCGTGGCTGCAACGCCTGCCCGGACTGCTCGCCGAGGCACGCGGATCACCAGCCGCCGGGCGGGAGCTGCTGCGCCAGGCGCACGAGGAGTTGAAAGCCCGCTTCCTCGCCGACGAGCCGGTGGAGACGCTGGTGCATGCGCGCGCGGCGCTCGTCGATGTGACGCTGCGCGAGTCGTGGCGCACGCACTCCATCGCATCCATGATCTCCTGGGCGCTCGTCGCGGTGGGCGGCTACGGCCGCGGCGAGCTGCACCTGTGCTCCGACATCGACATCCTGCTCCTCGTGCCGCGCACGCCTGACGGCCCGGAGCAGGGAGCGATCGAGCGGCTGCTCGCCTTTCTCTGGGACATCGGCCTCGAGGTCGGGCACAGCGTCCGCACGGTGGAGGAATGTGCGGCAGAGAGCATCGCCGATGTCAGCGTGATGACGACGCTGCTCGAGGCGCGCCTGCTCTCGGGCAATGCCGCCCTCCTCGCCGACATGCAGGCTGCGCTCGCCCCGGATCGCATCTGGTCCGTCAAGGAATTCTTCGAGGCCAAGGTGCGCGAGCAGTCCGAGCGGCATCTGAAGGCGAACGACACGGCCTACAACCTCGAGCCCAACGTCAAGACGAGCCCCGGCGGGCTGCGCGACATCCAGACCATCGCCTGGGTCGCCAAGCGGCGGTTCGGTTCCGACACGCTCGATGGCCTCGTCACCAACGGCTTTCTCACCGTCTCGGAGCTGCGGCGCCTCAAGCAGGCGCAGTCATTTCTGTGGAAGGTGCGCTTCGGGCTGCATGTACTCACCGGCCGGCGCGAGGACCGCCTCCTCTTCGATCATCAGCTGCGCCTCGCGCAGACTTTCGGCTACGAGGATGCTTCCTACACGCTGGCGGTCGAGCAGTTCATGCAGCGCTATTACCGGACGGTCAAGGATGTCAGCCTGCTCAACGAGCTCCTGCTGCAGCTCTTTCGCGAGGCGGTACAGACCGAGATCGCGCCACCCCGGCCGCTCAACGCTCGCTTCCAGGTCCGCAACGGCTCGCTCGAGGCGGTGAACGAGGAGGTCTTCGCGCGCACTCCCTCGGCACTCCTCGAGCTCTTCGTGCTGCTGCAGCAGAACCCCGACGTCAAGGGCGTGCGCGCCGCCACCATGCGCGCGGTCGCCCGCAGCCTCTGGCTCATCGACGAGGAGTTCCGCCAGAATCCGCGCCATCACCGGCTCTTCCTCGAGATCGTACGGGCTCCGGCCGGCGTCACTCACGAGATGCGGCGGATGAATGCCTACGGCGTGCTCGGGCGTTACATCCCTGCTTTCGGCCGGATCGTGGGACGGATGCAGTATGACCTCTTCCACGCCTACACGGTCGATGCGCACACGCTCTTCGTGGTGAGCAATCTCAGGCGGTTTGCCATCCCGAGGTACGACCACGAGCTGCCGGAAGCCTCGCGCATCATGCAACAGCTGCCTCGCCCGGAAGTTGCCTACCTCGCAGCGCTCTTTCACGACATCGCCAAGGGCCGCGGCGGCGATCATTCCGAGCTCGGCTCGGTGGATGCGGAAGCGTTCTGCCTCGAGCAGGGCCTCTCGCCCTATGACGCGCGCATGGTGGCATGGCTCGTGCGCAATCACCTCACCTTCTCGATCACGGCGCAGAAGCAGGACATCGGCGACCCGCAGGTCATCAACGCCTTCGCGCATACGGTGGGTGATGAGGCGCACCTCGATTACCTCTACGTGCTCACCTGCGCGGACGTGCGCGGGACCAACCCCAAGCTGTGGAATTCCTGGAAAGCCTCGCTCTTCCACGACTTCTACCATCGGGTGCGGCGGGCGCTGCGCCGCGGCTTCGAGACGCCGATCGATCAGGAGCAGCTCGTGCGCGAGACCCAGGAGGCCGCCCGCCGCCTGATGCAGGAGCGCAATCTCCCCGCGGCCGAGATCGAGCGGGCCTGGACGCGCTTTTCCACCACGTACTTCCTGCAGCACTCACCGGAGGAGGTCGCCTGGCATTCGCGCCTGCTCGCCGACCGCGACCCGAGCTCCGATGAGCCCCTGATCGCGCTCGAGCCGCAGAGCGTGCGCGGCACCACCGCGGTACTCATCTACACCCGTGCGCGCCGGCACGGCTTCGCGCGCACCACGGCCGTACTCGATCAGTTGGGACTCAACATCGTCGATGCGCGCATCACGCCCACGGGCGATGGCTTCAGCCTCGATCTCTATCACGTGCTGGAGGATGACGGCGCGCCGATCACCGACCGCGACCGCCAGGAGGAAATCGAGCATGCGCTCTGGCGCTCGCTGCAGCGGCCGGAGGACACGCCCTTTGCGGTGTACCGGCGGGCGCCCCGGCAGGCCCGCATGTTCCATACGGTGACGCTGATCGCGCTCAGCGTGGACGAGCGCAACCGCCGCTCCGTGCTCGAGCTCACCGCCGGCGACCGTCCGGGTCTACTCTGCGATGTCGGCAAGGTGCTGATGGAGGAGCGCGTGGAGCTGCAGGCGGCGAAGATCATGACGGTCGGCGAGCGCGCCGAGGACGTCTTCTACGTGATCGACTTCGATGGGCGGCCGCTCGATGCCGCAGCAGCGGAGCGCCTGCGGGAGAGTCTCGCGCGAGCGCTCGACCGCCGCGATGCAGCCTGAGACCGCCGCAGCCACACCATGAATTCCCTCCTCACGCGCCTGCACGCGTACCCCTTCGAGCGCCTGGCGCGCCTGAAGGCGGGCAGCCATCCCCCCGCGGGCCTCAGGCCCATCGACATGTGGATCGGCGAGCCGCGGCACGAGCCGCCGCAGAGCGTACTCGCAACGCTGCGCGAGAACCTCCACCGCCTGGGCACCTATCCGACGACCGCCGGACTTCCGGAGCTGCGCTCGGCCTGCGCACGGTGGCTCGAGAGGCGCTACCGCCTGCCCGCCGACAGCATCGATCCTGCCACCATGGTGCTGCCGGTGAACGGCACGCGCGAGGCGCTCTTCGCCTTCGTGCAGGCGGCGGTCGATGCCGCGCGCGACCCGCTGGTGTTGATGCCGAACCCTTTCTACCAGATCTACGAGGGAGCGGCGCTGCTCGCCGGCGCCGCCCCCCACTTCCTCGATACGACGGCCGCCAATGACTACACGCCGGATCTGGATGCGATACCGCCGAGCATCTGGCGGCGCTGTCAGGTGTTGTTTCTCTGCAGCCCCGGAAATCCAACGGGCAAGGTGCTGCCGCCCGTGTTCCTGCGCCGGGCACTGGCGCTCGCCGAGCAGTACGATTTCATCATCGCCGCGGACGAGTGCTACGCCGACATCTACCTCGATGACCGCTCGCCTCCTGCAGGGCTCCTGGAGGTCTGCCTCGCCCGGGGGCACGACCGCTTCCAGCGCTGTGTGGTATTCCACAGCCTCTCCAAGCGCTCGAGTGTGCCGGGACTGAGGTCCGGCTTCGTCTGTGGCGATCCTGAGATCCTCTCGCGCTTCCTTCTCTACCGGACTTATCACGGCAGTGCCATGCCGGTGCCGACGCAGCTAGCCAGCGTCACCGCCTGGCAGGACGATGACTACGCCGTGCGCAACCGGCACCTCTACCAGGAAAAGTTCGAGCGTGTCGTGCCGATCCTCGCTCAACTACTCGACTTCGAGAAGCCCGACGGTGCCTTCTACCTCTGGCCGCATGTGCGCGGGGATGATGAGCGCTTCGTGCGCGATCTTTACGCCGCCGAGGCCGTCACGGTGCTGCCCGGGAGTTATCTTGCGCGCACCGGCGTCGGCGGCAATCCCGGCGCCGGCCGCGTGCGCATTTCGCTCGTGCCTCCCGTCGCCCAGTGCATCGAGGCGGCGGAGAGAATTCGTGATTTCCTGCGACGGAACCCAATATGAACGATGATCTGCAGAACCTCAAGTCCGCCATCGACGCTGCCTTCGAGTTTCGCGGCGAGATCACGCCCACGAACATTCCGCCGGGGCTCGAGGGCGTGTTGGAAAAATGCATCACACTGCTCGATACCGGCGCCGTGCGCGTTGCCGAGCAGAAGGATGGCATCTGGGCGGTCAATGAATGGCTCAAGAAAGCGGTACTGCTCTACTTCCGCGCCCGCGACAACACCGTGATGGATGCGGGGTTCACGCGCTTCTACGACAAAGTCCCGCTGAAGTATGCGCGAGCGAGCGAGGCGGAGCTGCGCGACTCAGGCGCGCGCATCGTCCCCCACGCAATCGTACGCAAGGGGGCCTACGTGGGGCCCAATGTCGTGCTGATGCCGAGCTACATCAACATCGGGGCGTACGTCGGCACCGGAACGATGGTCGACACCTGGGCGACTGTCGGCTCCTGCGCCCAGATCGGACGCAACGTGCATCTCTCCGGCGGCGTCGGTATCGGCGGCGTGCTCGAGCCGCTGCAGGCGAGTCCGACCATCATCGAGGATGACTGCTTCATCGGCGCGCGCTCTGAGATCGTCGAGGGCGTCATCGTGGAAGCCGGCTCGGTCATTTCAATGGGTGTCTTCATCGGGCAGAGCACACGCATCTACGATCGCACGAGCGGGGAGATGCTGCGGGGCCGGATTCCGGCAGGGTCGGTCGTGGTCCCCGGCACACTGCCCTCTGCCGATGGCCGGTACGGCCTCGCCTGCGCGGTGATCGTCAAACGCGTCGATGCCCAGACGCGCGCCAAGACGTCCATCAACGATCTGCTGCGCAGCGCGGACTGAGGGCCGCTAGCCGAAACGTCCGGTGATGTAGTCTTCAGTGAGCCGGTGCTGCGGGTTGGTGAAGACCCGGTCGGTGTCGCCCACTTCGATGAGCTGACCCATGTAGAAGTAGGCGGTGCGCTGCGAGACGCGTGCGGCCTGCTGCATGGAGTGCGTCACGATCACGATTGCGTACGAGGCGCGCAGCTGCTCGATCAGATCCTCGATGTGCGCCGTGGCGATCGGGTCGAGCGCCGAGCACGGCTCGTCCATGAGGATCACCTCGGGCTGCACGGCGAGCGTGCGCGCGATGCAGAGCCGCTGTTGCTGGCCGCCGGAGAGGCCGAGCGCGAGTGAGCCCAGCCGGTCCTTGACCTCGCTCCAGAGCCCCGCACGCTGCAGGCTCGTGAAGACCAGCTCATCGAGGTCGGCGCGGCTGCGGGTGAGCCTGTGGATGCGCGGGCCGTAGGCCACGTTGTCGTAGATCGACTTCGGAAAGGGATTCGGCTTCTGGAAAACCATTCCGATCCGCGCCCGCAGCTGTGCGACATCCTGACGCTTGGAGTAGATGTCCTGGCCATCCATGGTGATCGTACCCGTCACGCGCGCGCCCGGGATGGTGTCGTTCATGCGGTTGAGGCAGCGCAGGAAAGTAGACTTGCCGCAGCCGGAGGGCCCTATGGCCGCGAGCACCTGGCGGCGTGCAATATCGATGGTCACACGCTTGAGCGCCTGTTTGTCACCGTAGAAGACGCTGACGTCGCGGCAGGAGAAGATCGGATCCGCGACGGCGATCTCCCCCACCGGCCGCCCGGGCGAGCCCGGCTCGAGGGACTCCGGCACGTGCATGCGGCCGCTCGGCTTGAGGTTCAGGCCGCCGTCGCCGAAGCGGTCACGGACACCCGCGCCGCTCCCACTGTTGGATTCAGCTCGCCTGGGCTGGCCCATGTCTTCTCCAGGCACCGCACTCACCCAAACCGGCCCGTGACGTAGTCATCGGTCCTGCGACTCCTGGGCGCGGTGAATATCTGCTCGGTGGGCCCGACCTCGACCAGCTCGCCCATGTACATGAAAGCCGTCACGTTGGAGACGCGGGCGGCCTGTTGCAGGTTGTGTGTCACGATCGCGATGCAGTACTTCTCGCGCAGGCTCTGCAGCGTTTCCTCCACCCTCAGGGTCGAGATCGGGTCGAGCGCCGCCGTCGGCTCATCGAACAGGATCACTTCCGGCTGCAGCGCTATGGTACGCGCGATGCAGAGCCTTTGCTGCTGCCCTCCGGAGAGACTGCGGCCGTCCTCGTCGAGCTTGTCCTTGACCTCTTCCCACATCGCCGCATCCTGCAGGGCCTGATGCACGCGATCCCCCAACTCGCCCCGCCCCATCCGCCGCGCGAGGCGCAGGCCGAAGGCCACGTTCTCGAATATGGACATCGGGAAGGGCGTTGCCTTCTGGAAGACCATGCCGACGCGGAAACGCAGGTCCGCTACATCCACCGACGGGGCGAGGATATCCTGCCCGTCGAGCAGGACCTCTCCCGTGGCGCGATGGCCCGGGTAGAGGGCGTACATGCGGTTGAAGACGCGCAGCAGGGTCGACTTGCCGCAGCCCGAGGGGCCGATGAAAGCGGTGATGCTGCGGTCGCGCAGCGTGAGGCTCACATCTTTCAGCGCTTGCAGCCGCCCGTAGTAGAAATTGAGATGGCGTACTTCGAGCTTGGCTGCCGGCTCTGCGGCCGGCTCACCGAGCTCGATCTTTCGCTCGGGCACGCTCATCGCGAGCGTGTCCCCGCGCCGAGCTTCGATACCACCGTGCGCGCGAGAATGCTCAGGACCAGGATCGCGAAGGTGACGAGGAGCGCGCCGGTCCAGGCGAGCCGCTGCCAGTTGTCATACGGGCTCAGCGCGAACTGGAAGATCACCATGGGCAGGTTGGCAATCGGTGCCTTGAGGTCCGTGCTCCAGAACGAGTTGTTGAGCGCGGTGAAGAGCAGGGGCGCCGTTTCTCCGCTGATGCGTGCGACCGCGAGCAACAGACCCGTTACCATGCCGCTGCGGGCCGCCGGGTACGCGATGCTGGTGATCGTCCGCCAGGGATAGGCGCCCATGGCGGTGGAGGCATCCTTCATTCCGCGCGGCACCAGATTCAACATGTCCTCGGTCGTGCGCACGATCACCGGCATCGCAATCACGGCGAGCGCAATGGCGCCCGAGATGGCCGAGAACTGGCCCATCGGCACGACGACCAGCTCGTAGACGAAGAGCCCGACGATGATCGAGGGCGCGCTCAGCAGCACGTCGTTGACGAATCGGATCACCGAGCTCAGGGCCGATGCACGCCCGTATTCCGCCAGATAAGTACCGGCCAGAATACCAATGGGCGCGCCAATCGCGATTCCCAGCACCGTCAGGATGGCGCTGCCGTAGATTGCATTCAGGAGGCCGCCGTTGGTGCTGCCTGGCGGTGGCGTGATCTGGGTGAAGACGGCCCATGACAGCCCGGCGACGCCGTCCTTCACGAGTGTCCAGAGAATGGCCCCGAGAAACACGAGACCGACCGCGGTTGCAAGCGCGGACGAGCCGAGGGCCAGCAGGTTGACGATCCGCCGATAAGCGCGCCGGTTCATACCGAACCGAACGCCCGGCGATTGAGCCGCAGCAGCATCACGCGCGCCGCACCGATCACCGCAAGGGTGATGATGAAAAGCAGAACCCCGAGCCCGATCAGGGACGATTTGTAAAGCGGTGACGTTGCCTCGGTGAATTCGTTGGCGATCGCCGCGGAAATGGTCGTCGCCGGAGCAAGCAGCGATGGGCTGATGGCATGGGCGTTACCGATGACGAACGTGACTGCCATCGTCTCCCCGAGCGCCCGTCCGAGCCCGAGCATCGTCCCACCGATCATGCCGGCCCGCGAATAAGGAACCACGACCTTCCAGATGACCTCCCAGGTCGTGGCGCCGAGCCCGTAACCCGACTCCTTGAGCACATCCGGAACGGTCTCGAAGACATCGCGCATCACCGCCGAGATGAACGGGATGATCATGATCGCGAGTACGATACCGGCGGTGAGCATCCCGATGCCGTAAGGGGCTCCCTGAAACAATGCCCCCACCAGCGGCAGGCTGCCGAGGTGTCCATCCATCCAGGGCTCGACGTGCTCCTGCAGGAGCGGGGCGAGCACGAACAGACCCCAGATGCCGAAGATGATGCTCGGGATTGCCGCCAGCAACTCGACGGCGATGCCCACGGGACGTTTCAGCCAGCCCGGAGCGAGCTCCGTCAGAAACACGGCGATGCCGAAGCTGATGGGAAGCGCGAAGATCATCGCGAGCGCCGAAGTCACCAGGGTGCCGTAGATCGCCGAGAGCGCCCCGAACTCGTTGCTGACCGGATTCCAGATGTTCCGGGTGATGAAGGCCAGCCTGAAGTGCGAGAAGGCGGGCCAACCGGCGTACAGCAGCGATGCAGTCACGCCGCCCAGCAGCAGGAGCACGAGTACGGCCGCCGCGAGCGTCGAGCTCCTGAAGATCCGCTCGCGCAGTCGCTGCCCCGCGAGCTGCTTCGTCAAGGCTTCGGCAGAGCTCATGATCCACCCTGCCCGACCGGGTCGCTCACTCTGTCATCGCTCCACTTTGCGGACGAACGTGCGGCCGCGCATCCTCGCGGCCGCCGCTCGTAGTGTTGATTTGGGACTGCAGCCGGCATCGCGCGCGACCAGTCCGCCGTGCAGAGCCGTCAGATCCCGAGGTTCTGCTTCCAGTATACCTTGATGGCGCTGACCGTGCTGGCAGGCAGAGGCCCGAAGGCGATCGACTGGGCCATCTCCTGGCCTTTCTCGAAGCCCCAGAGGAAGAACCGCGTCACTTCGCCGTTCACGGCCTTCGGCGCATCGGTCCGCAGGATCTGCCAGGTGCAGCCGGAAATCGGCCAGCTCTGCTCGCCCGGCTGATCGGTGAGGATGACGTAGAAGTCCTGCGCCTTGGTGAAGTCCACGTTGGCTGCCGCCGACTGAAAGCCCTGCAGGCTGGGACTCACGACCTTGCCCGCGCTGTTGACCAGCCGCGCGTAACTCATGTGGTTCTCGAGAATGTACGCATACTCCACGTAGCCGATCGAGCCCCGGATGCGCTGCACGTAGGAGGCAACGCCCTCGTTGCCCTTGCCACCGAGCCCGGTGGGCCAGGCGATCGCGGTGTCGGTGCCGAGCTGCGATTTCCACGCGGGGCTCACCTTCGAAAGATAGTCGGCGAAGGTGAACGTCGTGCCCGAGCCGTCGGAGCGATGCACCACGCTGATCGCCATACCCGGCAGATTGAGCCCCGGGTTGAGCTTCTGGACCGCCGGATCGTTCCAGCGGGTGACCTTGCCCATGAAGATATCGGCGATCAGTGGGCCGCTGAGGACGAGCTGGCCGGGCTGGACTCCGGGAATGTTGTAGACGATGTCCTCACCGGCGATGGCCGTGGGGAACTGGATGAGGTGGAATTGCCGCAGGACCGCCGGCGTGAGCGGCTTGTCGCTGGCACCGAAGGCGACGGTGCCGGCCTCGATCTGGGAAATGCCGCCGCCGGAGCCGATCGACTGATAGTTGACCTGCACTCCGGCCTGTCCCTTGTAGGCGTCAGCCCATTTGGAGACCAGCGGGTAAACCCAGGTGCTGCCGGCACCGGTGATCGTGCCGGCTGCCAATGCGTTCGTGCTGACGAGCGCAGCCGCGGCGAGCGGGACGAGGCGCGCCATCGTGAATGATTTCATGATACCTCCGCGTTTGTTGTGCTTTGGAGAGACGAGAGCTACGACGCTCTCAGAATGCCACCTGCGCCCAGACGCCGACCTCGTTGATCTCGCCGCTGGTCATCGGTGCCGTGCCGAGCGTTTTGTTGAAACCACCGTACTGGCTGTTGATCAGCCCGTTGTCCATTTTCTCATGCTTGTAGACGAGCGACACGTCGACGCCCTTGGTCGGATGAGTGGCCAGACCCACGTTGAAGTATTCGTCCTTCAGGCCGGGCGCGAGATCCTTGCTCGTCTTTGCCTGGTCCCAGCGCGCGAAGACACCGAGCATCGGGGTGAAATCGTAGGAGCCCCAGGCCGAATAGCCGTCAGCCTTGTCAGACGCCGCGGTCGTCACGTTGTTCCAATCGTTGGCCGAGAAGTACTCCACGCCGGCCCGCGCTCCATCGCCGACGTAAGCCACCAGCGCATCGATGCGGCTGGCCGTGTGGAAAGTCCCGCCGACCGTGTCCGTGGAAGCAGTCGCGTAGTTGTCGTGCCCGAGCTTGCCGCTGTAGCCACCGATCGCGAGAGTGACGCCACCGATCCCGTAGGCCAGACGCGCCTCGACGTCCATGCTCTTCGAGCGCGTCGGATTCTTGTAGCCGGCGCCGTTCACCACGGAGAGAGCATAGCTTGCGCCAGCAGCCTGGCCGCCGCCGTGAAGACCCCAGTCTGCCGACGTGCCGAAATGCAGGCGATCGATCAGAACGTTCTCGACGTAGCGATAGCCGTAGAGGTCCTCGACGAAGGGAACCCAGGGCAGATCGGCCGAGCCCAGACGGGCAAAGAAGGCCTTCGAGCCCGGGAGCGAATACTGAAGGTAGGCCTTCTTGACGAAGACGTCCACCGCGCCGCCACCGCTGCTGTAGCTGGCGTCGGTAGTGATGTTCGCCGACCACAGGTCGTCGAACTTCTCATTGAAAACCAGGTAGAAACGCTTGACGTCGACGCCGGTGCCGCTCGGGGCGATCTTCGTGGCGTTCTCCTTCTCGTCGAGATTGCTGAGATCAGCATAGATCTTGCCGCCGACGGTTGGCATGGGCACGGCGGCAAACACAGCTCCGGCGCCGAGCGTGCCGAGTGCGGCGGCAACGGCACAGGAGGCTGCGAGAGATTTCTTGAACATGAGTGGCTCCATGGTTGACTTATTGTGATTGCGCGGGCCTCCCGCAGCAGGGCCGCGCGCGCATTAAATGACATCAATGTGACGGCCCCGTGACAGGCGTTCGCCGCGGCTCGCGGCGCCGCGATGCCGCATAGTCTTGCCGCTGAACGTTGCATGCGCGTGACAGGGAAAGGTCTTTTGCGAATCCCGTTGAACCCTGCGTATCGGCGCATGGATAATCGCAGCCGCAACGAACGCCCTGCCCCGCCGGATGGAGAGATGTCCGCAACCCTAGAGCTCACTCGTGACCTGATGGCCCGCCGCTCCGTGACGCCCGCCGATGAGGGCTGCCAGGAGGTGATGATGCGGCGCCTGCAGGCGCTCGGCTTCGACGTCGAGCCACTGCGCTTCGGCAGCGTGGAGAATTTCTGGGCGCGGCACGGGCGCGAAGACGGCCCCGTGTTCTGTTTCGCCGGGCATACCGACGTGGTCCCGACGGGACCGCTCGAGGAGTGGCGCAGCGATCCTTTCGTGCCCGCCGTCCGCGACGGTGTGCTCTACGGCAGAGGCGCAGCCGACATGAAGAGCGGTCTGGCAGCGATGATCACCGCGACGGAGGAGTTCGTTACCGCGCACCCCGCACACCGGGGCCGTATTGCCTTTCTCATCACCAGCGATGAGGAGGGCCCGTCCGTCGATGGCACCAAGCGCGTCATGGAGATGCTGGCGGCCCGGCGCGAGCGCATCGACTGGTGCCTGGTGGGCGAGCCTTCGAGCGAGGCGTCTGTCGGAGACACCATCAAGATCGGCCGGCGCGGCTCCTTCAGCGGCCGCCTGACGGTACACGGCGTGCAGGGCCACGTCGCCTATCCCCACCTCGCCGAGAATCCGGTCCACAAGCTCGCACCGGCGCTCGCGGAGCTGACGGGCCGGGTGTGGGATCAGGGGACCGAGCACTTCGAGCCGACGAGCTTCCAGGTGTCGAATCTCAATGCCGGAACCGGCGCGCCGAACGTCATCCCCGGAGAGCTCAAGGCCCGGTTCAATCTGCGCTACTCACCGGTGCAGACGCTCCCGGGACTGAAGGAAACGGTCGAGGGGATCCTGCGCAAGCACGGAGTACGCTATACGCTCGAGTGGTACCTCTCCGGAGAGCCGTTCTACACGCCCCCCGGGACACTGTCGCAGGCCGTGGGAGCGGCGATCGAAGCCGTGACCGGCGGCAGGCCGAAGATGACCACCGGGGGCGGCACCTCCGACGGCCGATTCATCGCGCCGCTGGGCGTGCAGGTGGTCGAGCTCGGCGTGGTGAACGCCTCAATTCACAAGGTGAATGAGCACGTCCGGCTGGCCGATATCGACGCGCTCCACCGCATGTACGTCAACGTACTGAGGAACCTGCTGGCCTAGCGATGAGATCAGGCGCGGCGGGCATTCGCGATCGCGCCGGCGCAACCGAGGAACGCTGCCCAGATGAGCACCCAGGCGGGCATGGCCAGGCCGAGGAAAGTCCAGTTGACGACGCCACATTCACCGCTGCCGGTGAGCACTTTGCGGATGACGGTGGTGAGCGGCATGAACTTCAGCATCATGGAAAGCGGCGCACCGCAGGAGGGAATCGCGCCCGGCGGCAGGTGTTGGATGTAGAGCTGGCGTGCCGCCACCGCGATGGTGGCGAGCGCGGCGATGGCGATCAGCACGGCGTAGACGCGAGCGCCGGAGCGCCCTGGACCGTGCAGCGCCGCGATCAGGAACACGAGGCCCAGGGCGGCAATGCCTATCCGCTGGAAGATGCAGAGGGGACAGGGATCGAGCCCGAGATGGAGCTGCGCATAGAGGGCGTAGGCGATGAGCGCCGCGCAGATGAGGAACCCTGCGAAGTTGATCGGGCGGCGGCCGAGCCCGCCTGCGGGGCGGCTCGTGGCGGACAGTGGCGCGCTGCTCATGACGCTGTGCTCGGACGGCTCTCGCCTGCGGGCAGTGCCCGCTCCCGCAACTGCCGCTCGACGTCATCCAGAGACGTATGCCGAACATCCTTGCCAAATACCATGTAGATGACGTACTCACTGATGTTCTTTGCGTGATCGCCGATGCGCTCCAGCGCGCGCACGACCCACATGACGTCCAGCGCCCGGCGGATGGTACGCGGGTCTTCCATCATGAAGGTGATGCTCTGGCGCTGGATGGCCTCATATTCCTCGTCCACCAGGCGATCCTGGCGAGCGACTCGCAGGGCCGACTCCGCATCCATGCGGGCGAAGGCGTCGAGGGCATCGTGGACCATCTCCGAAACGATGCGGCCGAGATGCTTGATCTCGCGATACTTGTCGGCGGGCCGCTCCATGGTCGCGAGCCGCGAGGCGATGTAGCCGATCTTTTCGCCCTCATCGCCGATGCGCTCGAGGTCGGTGATCGTCTTGATGATGGCGACGATGACACGCAGGTCGCCCGCCGCCGGCGCCCGGGTCGCCAGAATCCGGCTGCATTCCTCGTCGATGGAAACCTCCATGTTGTTCACCTGGTGATCCCCGAGCGCCACCGACTCGCCGAGAGAGCTGTCGCCCTCGGTGAGCGCCGTGATGGCCTTCTGCAGCTGCTCCTCGACGAAGCCGCCCATGGCGAGCACTTTGCTGCGCACGCGCTCGAGATCTTCGTTGAAGCGACGGGAGATGTGGTGACTGAGGTCGGCGGTTTCCATCAGGATGGTTCTCCGGCTCGGGGAGCCTGTAGGGCCAGGGCTTGCGGCGCTCGCCTCATGGGTCGGACCGACTCCCGGGCGCGATGATAGCCGAAACGCCGCGCGCAATCCTCATCTGCGCAGATGTCAGCGCGATGACGGCAACGTGAGATCCTCGTGACGTCCGCAAGGCTCGCAACGCCTACACGGCAGTTGCGGCGCGGGCGACCTGCACGCGCTGGGGCGGAAAGTGACACGAGAAGGTGCTTCCCTTGCCGACCGTGCTGCGCACCTCGAGCTCCGCGCCGTGTCGCTGCAGGACGTGCTTGACGATGGCGAGACCGAGACCCGAGCCGCCGGTGGCGCGCGAGCGACCCTGATCGACACGGTAGAACCGCTCGGTGAGCCGCGGGATGTGCTCCGGCGGAATGCCGATGCCGGTATCGGTCACCGAGAAATGCCCACCGTCCTCATCCACCCACCAGCGCATCTCGATCGAGCCCTCCGCCGGTGTGTACTTGGCGGCATTGTCGACGAGGTTGGAGAAGGCGGAGTGGATCTCCGGCTCCTCACCGACGAGGACGGCGTCGGAATCGATGCGGACGCGCACTTCCCGCGGGTGCACCGGGCGAGCCAGTACGTCCTTGCGCAGCAACGCGAGGAGCGCCGGAATCTCGATCGGCTCCCCTACGACGGACTCTCCCTTCTGCTCCAGGCGGGAGAGCTCCAGGAGATCGTGGATGATGGCGGTCATGCGCTCGGCCTGGCGGCGCATTTCCGCGACCGGGCCGGCGAGCTCCCGGTCCAGCGCCGGATCCTGACTCAAAGTCTCCAGATAGCCCGAGACCACGGTGAGCGGCGAGCGCAGCTCGTGCGAGGCGTTGGCGACGAAATCCCGCCGCACCGCCTCGAGACGCATCTGTTGCGACACATCCTCTGCCAGGAGCAGCTGCTGGCCCTCGCCATAGGGCACGATCTGCAGCGAGAGGTAGCAGTCCTCCTGGGTGGCGCGCCGGATGACCACCGGGCTCGAGTAATCCTGCAGCTTCAGGTAGCGGGCAAACTCCGGCTCGCGCAGCAGGTTCTCGATCCGCAACCCGAGGTCTGCCGTGCGGCGCAGATCGAGCAGCCTGCCCGCCATGCGGTTGAACCAGACGATCTCGTGCTGCGGATTGAGAATCACGACGCCATTGGGCAAGGCCGCCGTGGAGCTCTGCAACTGACGCATGAGCTGCACGAAGCGCTGCTTGTGGAAGCGCTTGCGCCGGTGCAGGCGCACGACCTGGGAGATGATCTCACCCCACACCCCGCGGATGTCGGGAGGATCGGCGAGACTGCGGTGCCGCAGCCACCATTCGACCCGGAACAGCACTGTGAGCTGCCAGGTGAGGTGGATGGCGAGGGCGCATGCGAGCCCGGTCCAGATCCTGCCGAGGAATGCACCGACGATCAGCCCGGCGGCGATGGTCCCGACCAGCCGCCCGGCCGCGAACCACCACGCGTGAGTTGCGGGTTGCAGCGGAGCCCTCACTGCGCCTTGTTGGAGAACCGGTAGCCTGCGCTGCGCACGGTCTGGATGAAGCGATCGAGACCGTACGGCTCGAGCGCCATCCGGAGCCTGCGGATACAAACATCGATCGTGCGGTCCTCGACGCTGGTATCGCTGCCCCAGAGCCGCGCGATGAGCTGCTCGCGGCTGAAGACACGTTCCGGGCGGGTCATGAAGAACTCCAGCATGCGAAACTCGGTCCGCGCCAGCGCCAGGACCTCATCGTTCACGGTGATCCGCTGGCCCTGCTGATCGAGCCTGAGCCCCTCGAACTCGATGACCTGGTTGAGCCCGACTGTCCCGGCCCGGCGCAGCACCGCGCTGATTCGTGCCAGCAGCTCCCGCGGCGAGAACGGTTTGGTGATGTAATCATCGGCGCCGTTCTCGAGGCCCATCACCTTGTCGCCCTCCTCGGCCCGGGCAGTCAGCATGATGATCGGCAGCTCGCGCGTGACCCGATCGCGCTTCACCGAGCGGGTGAGCTCGAGCCCGCTCATGTCCGGCAGCATCCAATCGACCAGCATGAGGTCCGGGAGGCGATCGGCGAGCGCATCGCGCGCAGAGCGGCAGTCCTCCGCCTCGCGCACGCCATACCCGGCGCGCTTCAGGCCGAAAGCGATCATGTCGCGGATCGCCCGCTCGTCCTCCACCACCAGAATGAGTTTTCCGTGCATGATCGCCGATCTCTACGATGAGGCGCCGGATCCGCGCATCGTGCCCGGCCCCGGCGCGGCATCGCTGTGCCTGGGATATTACAGCGGCAGAATGTTGCAGAGTCATGACAACGGCGCAGATATGTTACGGCGCCGGTCGCGCGACATCATCCCGCAGATAAACGGGTACAGCGGCCTGCGGACCGAGCAGCCGCCCCGCGGCGAGCTCCGGCATGGCAAGCCGCACCAGCTCTGCTGCCCTGGGTAGGAGACGATCCGCACCGGCGTGCATGGTAATGCCGGCGAGGCTCATCAAGGCAGGATAGGCGGCAAAGCCGCGTCCCGAGCCCGCCACGGCCTGCCACCCGAGCGGTAGCTCGACCGTGGCCGGCGGGCCGACCCGCTCCGGCGTACGGGCTGCGGCCAATCCATCTCGCTCCCGCTCGAAGCACGCCCAGTAAACCTCCTGCATGCGCGCATCGTTGCAGACGAGCGCACGGGTAATGCTCGCGTCTTCCTGGAAGGCACGCTGCGCGACAGCGCGCAGGTCCGACACCGGCACCACCCCGAGACCCGCACCGAAGGCGAGCCCCTGGGTCACGCTCGCCGCGAGCCGCACTCCCGTGAACGAGCCCGGGCCGCGGCCGAAGGCGATGGCATCGAGCTCCCGCAGGGTGAGGCCCGCCTCGCCGAGGAGCTCTTCGATCATGGGCAGGATGCGCTCGGCATGGCCGCGTGGGAGCTCCACTTCCCGGGTGAGCATCCGGTCACCAACGAGCAGCGCCGTCGAGCAACACTCCGTTGCCGTATCGAGCGCCAGCAGCCTCACTGCGCGGGATCCATTCGCAGCCGGGCCACGTCCGGCACCGCGTGGCGCTGGAGGAAGTCGAGCGCCTCCTGCCGCTCACGCGTCACGCTCATCGGCGGCAGTGCGCGCAGAAATACTTTACCGTAGCTGCGTCCGGTCAATCGCGGATCGCAGATGGCCACGGCGCCGAAATCTTCCTCGCTGCGGATGAGCCGCCCCACCCCCTGCTTGAGCGCCAGAGCAGCCTCCGGGAGTTGGTACTCCCGAAACGCGCTGCGGCCCGTCGCTTCGAGATGCTCCACCCGAGCGCGCACCAGAGGATCGTCGGGCGACGCAAATGGCAGCTTCTCGATTACCACGAGCCGCAAAGCGCTGCCTTTGACGTCCACACCTTCCCAAAAGCTCGCGGTGCCGAGCAGAACGGCGCTCCCATCCTCACGAAATTCTCGTAGCAGTTGCTCGCGTGGCCCTTCCCCCTGCACCAGCAGCCGATAGCCGGCACCGTCAGGAGAGCTCTCGCGCCAGAGTGAGGCCGCCGCGGTGAGGGCGCGATGACTGGTGAAGAGAACGAAGGCACCGCCGCCGGAAGCCTCGATGAGCTCGCGCGCCACTTTCATCACGGCCGGCAGAAACTCAGGCGATGTGGGAAGCGGCATGTGTGGCGGCAGATAAAGGAGGCTCTGGCGCGGAAAATCGAAAGGGCTGTCGATCTTCAGTGTCGCGCAGCCATCGAGGCCCAGCCGCCCGGTGAAAGGGCCGAAGTCCTCCCCGAGCGACAAGGTTGCGGAGGTGAATATCCAGGAGCAGGGATGCGCCTCGATGAGCGCCTGAAAGCGCGCCGCAATGTCGAACGGCAGGAGGCTCAGCGCGAACGCGCGTGCCGTCATCTCGAGGGAGCGCGCACCTTCGATCTCATCGATGGCAGCGATCCGCTCGAGGCTCGCCGCCAGCTCGCCGGCGCGATCACCCAGCGCCCCCGCCGCCGTCTCTTCGCCGGCCGCTCGCAAGGCCTCGGCGAAGACCATGACCGCGCGAGTCAGATCGGCGACGGCCACGGCGATGGGCGAGCTCGCCTCGGTCCAGGCGACGCGGCCTGCGGTGCCGGGGAGTACGCCACAGAGCAACCCGACACAGAATCTGACGTCCCGCATTGCCGAGAGCGCGCGCCCGTGCGCCTCGGGCGTGAGGCCCTTCGGCCGCGCGAGCTCCACCTGCGCATCTTCCAACAGATTCTCGATCCGGCGGCTGCTCACGTGTGCGCCGAAGAACTGCGCGGCGAGATCGGGAATCTGGTGCGCCTCATCCAGGATGATGGCATCGGCCGCGCCCAGCAGGTCGCCGAAGCCATCCTCCTTGAGCGCGAGATCCGCAAGCAGCAAATGGTGGTTGACGATCACGATGTCGGCATCGAGCGCCTGGCGGCGCGCGAGTGCGACATGACAGCCCGCAAGATGCGGGCAACGGGTGCCGAGGCAATTGTCGCGCGTGGAGGTGACCTGCGCCCAGATGGGATGCGAGTCCGAGAGCCCGGCGACTTCCGCAAGATCGCCGCTGCGTGTGACGCGCGACCAACTTCGGACGCGCTCGAGGACGCTTTCCCTGCCCTGCTCGGCGGCCTGCTCCAGGCGGTGACGGCAGACATAGTTGGCGCGGCCCTTGAGGAGAGCGACCTTGGCGGGACGTCCGAGCGCCGCGCCGACGAGGGGCAGGTCCTTGGCATAGAGTTGGTCCTGAAGCGTCCGCGTGCCAGTCGAGACGAGCACGCGTGCGCGGGAGAGCAGCGCAGGTACGAGATATGCGAAGGTCTTGCCCGTACCGGTGCCCGCTTCCACCGCCAGGATCTCCCGGCGGGCCAGGGCGGCGGCGATCCGCTCGGCCATGTGGACTTGTTGACGGCGGACGTTGAAGCCCGGCAGCGCCCGCTGCAGAGGCCCTCCCTCCCCGAAGATGTCCTCGAGCTCCAACATACTGCGATGATATGACCCCGCTGCGGCGCGCGCAGGTGCCTGAATTCCCTGCAAGACTCTGGCTTGTGCGATTATGGAACAGAATAGAGCCTTTTATCGTACTTTATGAGGAGGCGCGGGATGCGCGGCATATACTGGTGCGCTCTACACCACCTGCGGTGAACGGCTTCGGTGAAGGCCGGGCCGCATATGACGAGAGGAACCGAGGATGGCCACTGCTGCACCCCTGCTGATTCCGCTGTCCCAACTCTCCCGCGCGGTGTCCGACTGGGTGGATTCGGTTCGCGCGCTCACTCAGCCCGCCGGGGTGCACTGGTGTGAGGGAACGGAGGCGGAGTTCAACGAGCTCACCTCGAAGCTCCTGCGCGACGGCGAGCTCCTGAAGCTCAACGCGGAGCACTTCCCCGGCTGCCACCTCTACCGCTCGACCCCAAGCGATGTCGCGCGCGTCGAGCACCTGACCTACATCTGCACGCGATCCAAGGACGACGCCGGACCCAACAATCACTGGATGGACCCGACGCAGGCTCACGCGAAGATGCGGGAGCTCTTCTCCGGTTGCATGCGCGGGCGGACGCTCTATGTCATCCCGTACTGCATGGGGCCCATCGATTCGCCGCTGTCACGCTGCGGCGTGGAAATCACCGACAGCGCCTACGTCGCGATCAACATGATGATCATGACGCGCGCCGGACGAGCAGCGTTGGAGCGCATTGCGAAAGACGGCAAGTTCGTCCGCGGCCTGCACTCGATCGGGGAGCTGGATCCCAACCGGCGCTTTATCATGCACTTTCCGGAGGAGCTCGCGATCGAGAGCTTCGGCTCCGGCTACGGCGGCAACGCGCTGCTCGGCAAGAAGTGCCATGCGCTGCGCATTGCGAGCTGGCAGGCCCGCTCCGAGGGCTGGCTCGCCGAGCACATGCTCATCGTCGGCCTGCAGAGCCCCAAGGGCGAGACGCACTACATCGCGTGCGCGTTCCCCTCCGCCTGCGGCAAGACCAACCTCGCCATGCTGATCCCGCCGGACTCCCTTCCGGGTTGGAAGGTATTCACCGTGGGCGATGACATCGCCTGGCTCCATCCGGGCGCCGACGGGCGACTCTGGGCCATCAATCCGGAGGCGGGCTACTTCGGTGTCGTACCCGGAACCAATCCGGAGACGAATCGCAACGCGTACGAGATGATCCGGCGCGATACGCTCTTCACCAACGTCGCGCTCACGGCAGACAACCAGCCGTGGTGGGAAGGCCTGTCGGCCGGAGTGCCGGTCACCGACTGGCAGGGCCGGCCCTACGATCCTTCCAGAGGACCCGCCGCGCATCCCAACTCGCGCTTCACGGTGTCTGCCAAGCGAAATCCGAGCTACTCGCCGCATGCGGAAGACGCGCGCGGCGTGCCGATCTCGGCGCTCGTTTTCGGCGGCCGCCGACGCGAAGTGGCACCCCTCGTCTATGAGGCTCGCGATTGGCAACACGGTGTGCTCGTCGGAGCTTCCGTCGCCTCGGAGACCACGGCGGCAGCGGTGGGTCAGGTCGGCGTCGTGCGCCGCGACCCGATGGCCATGCAGCCCTTCTGCGGCTACAACTTTGCCGACTATTGGCGGCACTGGCTCAACGTCGGCGCGAAGCTCCCGCAGGCGCCGAAGATCTTTCACGTCAACTGGTTCCGGCGCGACGCACAGGGCAAATTCCTCTGGCCGGGCTACGGGGAGAATCTGCGCGTGCTCGCGTGGATGCTCGACCGCTGTGCCGGCAGAGTCGGCGCCGAGGAATCAGGCATAGGCCTGCTGCCACGCATCACGGACCTGAACATGCAGGGCTTGCGCCTCGGCGATGAGTCGCTGCGCGCGCTCCTGTCGGTGGATTCGACGCTCTGGCGCAAGGAGCTCGCGGATATCCGTGCGTACCTGGAAAAGTACGGCTCGCGGCTGCCCCCGCAGCTGCTCACGGAGCTGAAGACTACGGAGAGCCGACTCTAAACGGTCTCGCAGGTGAAGCGGATGGTCTGCGCCGAGTCCGGCTCCGGCAGCCGGCCGAGGCCGATCATCCCCTCGCCTTTCAACTGCAGGCTGTCGCGGCGGACGAAGGATTCCTCGCCGCCCGTGCTCTGTACGAAAGTGCCGTTCGTGCTCTGATCGATCAGCACCATCTTGTTGCGGGTGAGCTCGATGCGCGCGTGCAGCCGTGAGATCAGGTTCCCCTTCACCACGAGATCGTTGTCTTCTGCCCGCCCGATGGTGACGCTCGGGCGTCGGTCATCGACGACGACCTCCTGGTCGAGCCAGCGCAGCCGCAGGCGCGCGCCCACCTGCCGTCCCTTGAGCGCGATCGCAGGGACCATGCTGGTGACGTCTTCCGTCTGCCACAGCACCTCGTAGAGCGGGACCTCATTGCCCTGCCCCTTGATGGGCGCGGTGTCGATCAGTCTGCAATTTGCCCGCCATTCCGGCGACAGATGCTCGATGGTGGCCGCCGTCGTGATGATCTGGCCGGCCTTCGCCTGACTCGTCATGCGATTGGCCGTGTGCACCGTGGAGCCGAATACGTCGCGGCTCTCGAGCACCACCGGCCCGAAATGGCAGCCGATCCGGATCGCCACCGGCTGACCGTCGACCTTGAGCTGGGCATGAGTCGAGATCTGCTGCTGCATCTGTGCTGCAGCGTTCAAGGCCTCGTCTGCGCTCGGGAAGCTCGCCATGACCTCATCGCCCATGGTCTTGATGACCGTGCCGTGGCGCTGCTCCGTGGCGCTTCGCATGACATCGATGCAGGTCGAGACCATATCGCGGGCGCGCAGGTCACCCATCAGCTCGTAGAGCCGCGTCGAGCCGACGACGTCGGCAAACAGTATGGCTAATTCGATGTCCTTGCCCATGTCAGAGTGCGTGCGCAGCCGCCCCGCCCACCCTTGCAAGCCCCCGGACGGCAAGGTGGAAGACGTTAAAGTGGGGATGATACCAGAGAGGCTTCCCGCCGCTACCGATTAGCCGGAGCTGCCGCCTGCCGGACTCGCCGTCTGCCTGGCGCGCCGCGCCTCTCGCGCAGCCGCGCCCGCCACCCGCATCAGCTCGGGGCCCGCCCCCGGCGCCCGCGCGCCTTCGCTGAGCGCGCGCCGGTAGTCCCTCGCACCCGGCTCCCCGGCATAGAGGCCCAGCATGTGGCGCGCGATCGCCGACAGGCGATCGCCCTGTGCGAGTTGCCTCTGCGCGTACCTCGCCATCCGCTCGAGCAGCGCCTCGCGACTCGGCAGCTCGAAATGCTCCGCGCCTGCGAGCGTGCGCTCGAGCTCACTCAGCACGAAGGGGCGGTGATAGGCCTCGCGCCCGAGCATCACGCCGTCGCACCAGGCCAGCCCCTCGAGCACGCTTTGCGCGGTGCGAAACCCGCCGTTGACGATCACCGGCAGACCGGCGAATTCGCGCTTGAGTCTGCGCACGACATCGTAACGAAGGGGCGGGACCTCACGGTTGTCCTTGGGTGACAAGCCTCCCAACACCGCCTTGCGCGCATGCACGATCGCGACCTCGCAGCCCGCAGCGCGCACCTGTCTCACGAAGTCGTGCAGCGCCTCGAAGTCCGCTTCGTCGAAAGTCGACATGCCACCGCGGGTCTGCTCGCGCGTGCCACTCACGACGCCGATGCGCATCTTCACCGTCACTGGAATACTGACTGTCGCGCGCATGGCGGCAACGCAGTCCGCGACTCGCGCGGGCTGCCGCATGAGGCAGGCGCCGAAGGCCCCGCTTGCCACCCGGTCACTGGGGCACCCGCAGTTGAGGTTGATCTCGTCATAGCCCGCCTGCTCTCCGGCTCTTGCGGCAGCCGCGAGCTCCTGCGGATCGCTGCCCCCGAGCTGCAGCGCCACGGGGTGCTCTTCCGGATCGAACGCCAGCAGCCGGCGCGCATCGCCGCGGACGATCGCCGCGGAGGTGATCATCTCGGTATAGAGGAGCGCTCCCGGAGAGAAGCCGCGCAGGAAGTAACGGCAATGGCGGTCGGTCCAGTCCATCATGGGCGCAACGGACAGGCGGCGGTCTAAGCCTTTCATTCTCAAGCGCAAATTCGGGTCAGTCGGTCCAGTCCGGAATAGGACCGACGCATTGTCGATGGTTGGCCTCGTGCGGCGCAATCCTTTGTTTCGCAGCACCTTATGTGAGAGCGGATCTGAACGCCACGCGAATCCCGAATCCGGCTTGCTGAATCCGATAATCCTGACCATGGTTTGCTAATAGCAAATGCTCCGCCGGTAACAGGCCCGAGACGACGCCACCGATCGAATGCTCACCACTGCATTTCAGAATGACTCGGGTCCAGCGATTGGCTTTCGCAGGGCCCGCTCCATTTTCCACAGTGCAAGTCGGGCCAGGTGCTTGACTGACAACAGTTACCGAAGTCCGCGGGCGCTGCAGGCGCATTCGCCAGGCCTTCCCGTGACGGGACCGGTTCCGCGCCCATTCCTTACCGCCCTCGCGCCTCTGCATCCACTCTTTGCAGCTCGGATGCGACAAACGTCCGCAGTCGCTCGTCGACGCCGGCGGCACTGGCTAGAAGCGAGCCGAATGACGCTTTGATCGAAGGTACTGCGGTCGACGTCAGGGCTGAGTGCAGAGCGTCAACAAGCGGCTGCGGTATGTTGGGGATACCGGTTGGCTGGATCCCCAGTTGCAGCGGGCCCCCGCAAAAATGGGGAATCGTAATGCGTGCCGTGAAGGTCACCGTGTCCCCTCCTTGGTAGCTGGCTGGATTGGAGCTCAGCCAGTCAGCCGACTGCCTCGTAGCTAGCGGCGGGTGGGGCGGCGGCCGTTGATTTGCACGGGGCGTGCATGCCGCGAGACAGAGCGCGAACGTTGCCGAGGATATAAGCCGCTTGAATTGAAAGCTGCATATATGGTGTCTCCTATGTGCGCAGTGGCAGTTGTCGACTTTTGAAGTAGCCAACGCAATGAGCACGGTCGCCATGGCTCTCATCCTGTTTGCACATGCGCAGGAAAGTCTCGACCTTGAGTTCAGCTGGGCCATTCGACGCAGGTTGGGGGAGCGGCGTCGGAAGCCCAGGAGTATTGAGCAGGCAACGAAGGCGGGTAAGGGCGATCTTGTTCACCTAGTGCTCTTCGCTTGAGGTTCTCCCTGGTGGGCATATCAACGGAGGCCAAGCTGCTTGTCCAGTGCTTTCGCAAGGTCGCAGAACAGGTTCTGCTCTGGTCCAGGAAGAGGTCGTAGATGGGCGCCCGATCCGTCGCCCCCGCTACCACTGTCATCGCTTTGATTTGATTTGGTTTTCTGCGTTAGCGGCGTCACGGCCGCACTATCCGGAGCTCACAATGAGTTGGGTCTACGAATGAGCGCAAAGGCACGTCCAGAACGCCATACGCAACTTTGCCGACCTGCAATTCACGCGAGCAGTACGCGATTTGATCCAGAGTCAGCTCACGCTCGCATACACAACAGCTTCCATGTTAGCGTCGTCAGAGGCGTGCGCGGCCGTTGGCCACCTCGGAAGAAATTTTTCATCCGGACGACCTGCGAAACCAAACCCTCACAACACGCCCATTAAGCCCTTAGTCGGCGAAAGCGCACCGGATCCTTAACCGTCGCTGCGAAGAATCCATCGACGCTCACTCCAGGGGGCGGCGCGCGCACCGCCCGCTGGCGCTCTGAACAGATCCTGCTGCCGCTCGCGCGCCCGACTTCTGCTTGATCCGGGCCCTTCAGAAGCCGGTCCAAGGTCCTCTTCTTCTGCGCATTCCCAGCCCGGCTGCCTCCCGCGTGCGTGGACGCCTCGCAGAGCCGCGAGCCCGTGTCAAGCCTGTCGAGGAGGAACCCATTCGGTCGGGGTCATGTGCCGAGCGTTGAAGATCTCGAGGAGCGGGTACTACGCCTGGCTTGAGCGGCCGATGAGCGCCAGCGCCCGTCAGGACGCCAGAGCTTCTCCCGCGTACCGCGGGAGACTGCGCTGCTGTATAAGATCGAGGAGGAAAACAGAGGCCCAGATCCGATCACAGAAGACGGAAAGCCGTCCACGAAATCGGATCAAGTCCACTCGTGCTCGGCGACGCGCGCGCCTCAGCTATCGGCGAACGTCAGCCTAGAGGCCGCCCTCGGACGTTCCAACGGGTATGGACCTGAGTTACAAACTGCGCTAGCGTTATTCTCCCCCGCCATGTCCAGTCCTACGAGCTCCCAAATGCGAATTGAACACGTCGCGCTCTGGACGGAGGACCTCGAACGACTTGCTTCCTTCTACAGGGACTACTTCGGTGCCTCCGTCGGGGAGAAGTACGTGAATCAAGTCAAAGGCTTCGAATCGCGATTCCTAAGCTTCAAGTCGGGTGCGAGGATGGAGATCATGCGAACGACAGCCTTCTCTCTGATCAAGTACGAACCCGCCGATCAGAGGATGGGGTTAACGCATCTGGCGTTCGCCATCGGCTCCGAACAGGGCGTACACGAGCTGACCGAGCGTCTTCATCGAGATGGATACCCAATTCTTGACGGGCCCCGTCGCACCGGAGATGGCTACTACGAGAGCGTTACCCTCGATCCAGACGGAAACCGCATCGAGATCTCCGCTTAGGCGATGACATAGATCGGGGCGCAATGACCGCTTCGTAGAGCGTCGAATCCCAACGCCACGGACCGCTCGTGGCCGATAGCGCTAGTTTTGCGACGGGATGCTATTGACCGTAAGCCGTCCGTCGCAGCGTCCCGAATAGCCGTCGGCGAGACGTTTCCTGTGGATGCTGAGGCGCCCTGGAGCTGCAACCGCTCATTGTGAGGCGCGTAGCGTGAGGCCAGATGCCCGCCGCAGTACGTCCCCAGCATTCCACCGAATCCGGAGGTCACCGGGCGAACGCGCCGCCGTGGCAGCCGCCGGCCAGTCCGAGCTTCGCGAGGATGCGGCTGCTGATGCGGGCCGGCTTGCAATGTGTGGCAACGCTCGTGGCCGGAGCTGCCCGGTATGTATTTGGATGTTCAAAGTAGTTGACTAGGAAACAAATCCGGGCGGCTGAGCTTCGATCGCGCCGGTGTCGGTGCAGCGTCTGAGTGATCGCGCCGAATGGGGGCCATTGGCCGCTCCGGCCAGCGAGCTCGGCACTCCATGGGTTGGCGATTGCCATGCAGACGCCTCATGATAATCATGCGCAATTACGATCGGACCCTAAAGGCATTGGGGGACTCTGCGCATGAAGCATCTTGCCGTCGGCGCTGCTGCAGAGGCCGTTGGAGACTCAAGGTAAGAGAGCCGTTACCATGCCGCCATCGATGACGAAATCCTGGCCCGTGATATAGGAAGCTTCCTCGGACGCGAGGAACGACACGACGGTGGCCACCTCATCAGCTGTGCCAAACCTCCCGGCGGGTACGTGAGCCTTTCGGCGGAGCGCACCCTCGACGCCGAGTTTTGCTTCGTTGAACTGTCCCGTATTGATGAACCCCGGACTCACCGAATTGACTCGTATGTGACGCGCAGCCAGCGCCACAGCGAGGGTGCGCGCGAGATTGTGAACGGCTGCCTTGGTCGCGGAATAGACCGTGCTGGAGGGTAGCGCGCGGTGCAGCGTCCATGATGCATTGAGGACGATCGATGCGCCGTAGTTCACGAGCGGTAGCGCTCGTTGGACAGTAAAGAATACGCCCTTGAAGTTAAGCGCGACCTGGCTGTCGAACTCTGCCTCCGTAAAGTCGTCCACGGGCTTGAATACACCGATGCCCGCGTTGGCAAAGAGGATGTCCATTCGGCCCATGTTGACGTGCGCGCGAGACAGCGCCGCCTGGATCTCATCGAGTTTCGAGAGATCCGCCTCTATCGGCAGCAGCCGCTCGCCGCCGTTGAGATCCGAGGTTGCACGCTCGAGGGCCGCCCCTTCTCGGGCCACGATCGCGACCCTCGCGCCCTCCTCGAGCAGCCGCCGCGCAGTCGCCAGCCCCATGCCGCTCGAACCGCCCGTGACGACTGCAACCTTCCCTTGGTGTCTATTCATCCTCCTACCATCACAGCTGAATGGATTTGATCTGCAGAAACTCCTCGAAACCGTAACGTCCCTGGCAGCGCCCGTAGCCCGATTGCTTGTACCCGCCGAACGGGATGTCAATGGTCAGCTTGTAGCCGTTGATGTCGACCTGGCCGGTTCTCAACCGCCGCGCCACGCAGAGCGCACGATCTGCGTCCCGAGAGAAGACCGCGCCACGCAGTCCATACTTGGAATCGTTGGCAATACGGATCGCATCATCGTCGCCGCCGTGAGGAATGATAGACAGCACCGGCCCGAAGATTTCCTCCTGCGCGATACGCATGGAATTATCCACATTGGTGAAAATCGTCGGCTGTACATAGAAGCCCCGCGCGAGGCCCTTCGGCCGCTCGGGCCCACCCAGAGCGAGGGTTGCACCTTGCTCGATGCCGGAGCGAATGAGACCCATGATCGTGTCACGCTGCCTGGCCGATACCACAGGACCCATCGTCGTCTCAGGGTCGAGGGGGTCGCCCACCACGTGGCGCTTCGCGATCGCGACGCAGCGTTCCGTGATCTCCCCAATGCGACGGCGCGGTACTACCATTCGGGTCCAGGCGCCGCACATCTGACCGGCGTTGTTGAAGGCGCTGCGCATCCCATGCTCGACAGCAAGGTCGAGATCGCCATCGTCCAGCACCACATTGGCAGATTTGCCGCCGAGCTCCAGCACCACAGGCGTGACTGACTTGGCCGCATTCGCGGCTACGAGCGCACCAGCGCTGGTCGACCCGGTGAAGGAGACGAGATCAACGCCAGGATGTCCGGAGATCGCAGCGCCCACGATGTGCCCGGTCCCAGTGACCAGGTTGTACACACCTTTGGGGAATCCGACCTCGTTCATCATATTCGCTACGAGCTGGGTGCTGAAAGGGGTCGCCTCGGCAGGCTTATGAACTACGGTGCAGCCGGCGGCCAGCGCGGGGAGCGCCTTGAGGAACATCATGTAAAGGGGGTTGTTCCAGGGCGTGATCGCCCCAACCACGCCATAGGCTTCGCGCACGATGAGCGAGCCATCCATGCGCTGCGCGTAGGGATATTCGCGGGCAAGATTGACAGTATCCGCAATGACATCGCCGGGGATGCGGGTGTGCACCTGCCTCGATAGCGTGATGGGTGCGCCCATCTCCGCCGTAATGATCAGCGCCAGCTCCTCGGTCCGTGTGAGGTAGAGCGCATGCAGCCGCTCGAGCCAATCGCAGCGCTCAGCGAGCGGTCGCTGCGACCAGTGTGCGAAAGCGCGTCGAGCGCAGTCGACCGCCTTCGCAACATCCTCTGCCGTACCGCTTGCGCTCTCCCCGATCACTTCCTCGGTCGCCGGGTTGACGATTGCAAGGGTTTCTCGGCCCGTTGAGGGCGTCCACTCACCGTCCATGTACACGAGATGCTTCTCTACCTGCTGCATGGCGATCATTCCTCGAGCGTAACTTTGCCCGGACGCTCCGAGCCGCTGCCATCACGTCTGCGTCCTCGGGACCCAAAGAGTAAAGCCGCCCGGAAAGGAGAAACAAATGCCTAGCGAGGCGCGTTATCCATGCCGTGGAGGTATGGGTGATGATCGACCTGCGCAAACTCCGATATTTCATCGTCGTCGCCGACGAGAGAAATCTCGTTCGGGCGGCACGACGGCTGAACGTAGCTCAGCCGGCACTCAGCCGCCGGATGAAGGATCTGGAGCTCGATCTCGGCCTACGATTGTTTGACCGGCTGCCCCGCGGCATAGCGCTGACCCCCGCAGGACATCTGCTCGCCGAGCACGCACGACTCATCCTCGCCCAGATATCGAGTTTGCCCGCTGAGCTCGCGGCGGCTGGGCGGGTCGCGCGGCAGCGCGTGCGCATTGCACATCCCTACCTTGCCCGGAGTTGGTCGCTGCGCTTCGCCAGCCTACTCCAGGCCATCCGCGGGTGTTTCCCGACCCTAACCCTGGAGGCGCACCTGCTGAGCTCTGCAGAGCAGGCGAGAGCGCTGCACGAAGGCGAGATCGATCTCGCCGTACGCTTCGGACCGCAAAGGGGCACCAATGGCCTCGCTTCGCTTCGGATTTTCGAGGATGCAGCATGCGCTGCAAGGTTGGGGAGAGGGCATTCGGCAGCCAAGAAGACGACCCTCTCGGTTGCCGTGGATCTCGCGCACGAGCCATTGATCATGTTTCCCCGCGAGCGAAACCCTACCCTCTACGATCGCCTGGTCGCCGCCGCTCGCGGTGCAGGGTTGCGTGCAGGCGTTCTGACGCCGGTAGATCATGCCGCCGATGCCTGGCGTCGAGGCGTCATCGGTGACAACCGGGGCTGGACCCTCGTGCAGCGATTGGAGATCGACAACGACGATGAGTGGACAGTCTGCCGACCCGTGATGGACGTCGAGGTTCCGATAGCCATGGAGGTCTGCTGGCTCCCCAACTCCCGCTGCAGCCACACCCAACGCATAACCGCTGCCCTGCCGCACATTCTCGAGGAGCTGAATCGATTCGATTTTCGGACGGACACGCGGCTCGCATTCCGGCCCGCAGCCGACATGCCCGGAGTCTCTTAAGCACCTTGGAGCGCCGACAACAATGACGTGAGCGCAATGACGTCCGTGCTCCTGGTTGGTTCGACGAAATCGAAGCCTCCTTGAGGCGACGCATCGATCGGCGCCTTCGTGCAGGAGGCGTGGACTTCTTCGATGTGATCGGTTTTGAGCGCCCAGGCGACATTGTCCGACCGTATGCCGCCGCCCGGCATAATCGAGATCAGGCCCGCTGTGCGGCGCGCGAGCTCAGCAATGGTCCGGGCGCCCTGCATAGCGGTAGGTGCGCCGCCTGAGGTCAATATCCGATCGAAGCCGAGCTCGACGGCTGCGTCAGCAGCGGCAAACAAATCAGGCGTGAGGTCAAAACCGCGATGAAGCGTACGTCCGAGCCCCGCGCAGTGATCAAGCAATGCGCGCAATGCTTCTCGGTTCAGCGAATGGTCTTCATTCAGTACGCCCAGGACGACCCCGGCGATTCCGACATGCCGAGCAGCGTGAATGTCGTCGATCATGACATCGATCTCTCGCGCTGTGTAGAAAAAATCCCCGGGTCTCGGGCGGATGAGGACGAACGTCGGTACGTGGAGCGATGCTGCGTAGCGCATCATGGCGAACGAAGGTGTCAGCCCCCCAAGATCAAGTCCCTGGCAGAGCTCGATTCGATCGACTCCACAGGCCGCAGCCTGTTCGAGCCATCTGCCCCGCATGTTTCTGCCGGAAGAGCAAGGCGTAGTCGGTGAGATCGCGCTGCACGTTCCAGTGCTGAGCGACGTCCGGCGCGGGCTCGATGGTGGTACCGAAATAAAGGTTCACACCACCCAGCCAGAGCGCCACCGTGCGGTCGTACTGGCGCCCGGCCGGCACCGAAAAATCCGCCTCCAGCACGACCTTGCTCCAACCGCCCGAGCATCCTTTGGGCGGTGCAAAGCTGAAGCGATGGGGACGCGCCGCCATCGACGACGCATTGCCGTGCTCGTCGAACGCCTCGTGAGCGAACAACGTTACCCTGCAGGGCTCACTCGCCGGCCGCGACACCGGCGGCTCGGCCGAAGCCAGCACGCGCGCGCCGAGTTCCAACGCTGCTGCCGGTGCGGCATGGGAGTCCCTCGCCGGAGTCACGCATACCGCCAGCAAGGCCGCGGTTCCCGGCAGCCAACGCCATCGCGTTGCCGATTTCCCAAGAACTGGCCATAACGAGCTCTTGCGGGCCGCTGATCTACCCAAACGCACGCGTGAACAGCTCATCAAGCGCGCCTACGATTGCATCACCGTCCGCGGCAAGCGAGCCGACACGCTCGCCCAAATTCTCATTTGCAACCGAAACAATCTCCATAGGGTGCAATACGACCGCGACACCTTTGACCTTGAAGGTCGGATTGAGGCGCGGATTGGGTATCTCTCGCAGCCCGGCTTTACGCACGAGCGGAATGACGACGCGGCGGCGATAGCTATCGAATAGTCGAGATTGCGCGACAACCACAAACGGAATGCTGTCCCTTTGACTGCCGACATTGCGAAGGACGTCGAACTGTGCCATTAGAGCGTCGAATGCGCATCGGCGAACGAGCCGTTGCGTTCCTCGAAATCGTTCCACAGAGCCGCTGTCGCGCGGGCCTCCTCCGCAACGCCCGCCCGGCGTTCCCGCTCCTTGGATACGAACTCGGCGAGAAGCGTTTCCACGAGGCCGGACAGATTGTCCGTGACACCCTTGGCCTCCTCTACCAGATCCTCCCTCAATGTGAGGTTGACCGGCCGCTTGCGAACCGTGCTCATGTGGCTGCGCTTCACTTTCGATCTCTCCCGCAATATGCGCATCCTATGCGCATATTGCGGATCACGCAAGGACACCTACGAGGAAGGTGCCGTCGCATGGCCGCACGCGAGATCGGATTTCGCCATGCCGCCATCATCGAGACTCACAGTGCTTGCTGTGGAACTCCCGACGCAGTCCCCGCTTTCCTTCCTAGCTGTTCTCACGTGGAGAGCCTGTGCAACGCTTGAGCGGAACAGTACCGCTGTTGTTCGTTGCGGGATTGACTGTCGCGTTCTCTGCGCGTGGCGCCGCGAAAACCCCGCCTCGAGAAGCGCCACAGCGAGTCACGGGACCTGCGACATCCGATCTCTCGGCCCGAGAGCGCCGCGGCAACGCCTCGTATTACGCGCCCCAATTCTTCGGCAAGCCCATGGCGAATGGCGCTCCGATGAATCCGCGCAGCAACAACGCCGCGAGCCGGACCCTCCCGCTCGGAACCGTGGCGAGAGTCACCAACGTTGCCACCGGCAAGAGCGCCATCATCACGATCGAAGATCGCGGTCCCTACATCAAGGGTCGCATCGTCGACTTGTCGCCCTCCACCGCACGCAAGATCGGAATCACACGGCGTATTGGCGTCGCGAAGGTCGTGGTGGCACCCATAGCCGTCCCGCTGCCCGACGGCCAAGTCAAACTGGCGCGGCGGGCGCCGGATCATCACAAGATCCCTCGGATCGCATCGAGCTTCCATCGCAGGTAGCCCGCACGGCATGTCCGGCGCAAAAGGGGGCGATCCCCGGATGCTTCATCCGGTGAACCCCTTCGCCACCAGATAGACCTCGCGCGATTCCTTGCGCGAGGCGGCGGGCTTGCGGATGAGCACCTTCGCGAAGTGTCCCCGGAGCTCCCTCAGATATTCATCCGACCCAGTGCCCTGAAACATCTTGGCGGCGAAGCTCGCACCGGGCTTCAAGGTCTTGCAGACCGTGTCGAGCGCCAGCTCCAGGAAATAGATTGACCTCGCCTGATCGGCCGAATCGACCCCACTGATGTTCGGCGCAATGTCGGAAATGATCAGATCGAATTTCGTGCCGCGGAGCCAGTCGAGCACCTGCTGCACGATGGCCTCGTCGGTGAAATCGCCCTGGATGAAATCCACGTTCTTCAGCTCGTCCATCGGCAGAATGTCGGTCGCGAGCACGCGCCCCTTTTCACCGACGAGCTTGCCGGCGACCTGCGACCAACCGCCGGGCGCGGAGCCGAGGTCCATGATCCGCATGCCCGGACGGATCAGTTTGTCCTTGTCGTTGAGCTCGATCAGCTTGTAGGCCGAGCGCGAACGATAACCATCCTTCTGTGCCTGCTTGACGAATGGATCACTGAGGTGGCGGGACAGCCAGCTCGCGCTGCTTTTCGTTCGGGGCATCTTTCCGGGGAGCTACGGGTTAGAATCGGCGGATTCTACTCCTCTGCCGGATTTACCGGCCAGGAAGACGCCGATGATCCGCATTACCGAGCTGCCGTTGCCGCTCGACTACACGCACGAGGCGCTGCGCCAGGCAATTTTGCAGCGCCTCGCGATCCCCGCGGAGGAGTTGCTCGATTGCACCTTGTTCAAGCGCAGCTACGATGCGCGCAAGAAGAATAGCGGAGTCTTCTTTATCTGCATCGTCGATGTCATGGTGCGTGACGAAACCGCAGTGCTGAAACGGCTGGCGCGGGATCGCCGGATCGGCCTCTCGCCGGATACCCGCTATCACCCGGTCGCACGAGCCCCCGCGCAACTCGCGGAACGGCCTCTGGTCGTCGGGTTTGGCCCCTGCGGGCTGTTCGCAGCGCTCCTGCTCGCACAAATGGGCTTCAGGCCAATCGTGCTGGAACGCGGCCGCGATGTCCGACGTCGAACGCGCGACACCTGGGCACTGTGGCGGCAGAACACGCTGACACCGGAGTCCAATGTTCAGTTTGGCGAGGGCGGCGCGGGCCTGTTTTCCGATGGCAAGCTCTACAGCCAGATCAAAGACCCGAAGTTCTATGGGCGCAAGGTGATGCGCGAGTTCGTGCTTGCCGGCGCGCCGGCGGAAATTCTCTATGTCAATAAGCCGCACATCGGCACGTTCCGCCTGACGGGCGTCGTATCGAAGATGCGCGAGGAGATCATCTCGCTCGGCGGTGAAGTGCGCTTCGAAAGCAAGGTTACCGATCTGCTCATCGAAGCGGGACAGGTCGAAGGCGTGGTACTGGCGAGCGGGGAGATCCTGTACAGCCGCCACGTCGTGCTCGCACCGGGACACAGCGCCCGGGACACTTTCCGCATGCTGGAGCAGCGGCGCGTCCATCTCGAGCCCAAGCCGTTTGCCATAGGCCTGCGCATCGAGCATCCGCAATCGCTGATCGACGTCGCCCGCCTCGGGCGTTTTGCCGGTCATCCGCAGCTGGGTGCCGCAGACTACAAACTGGTACATCACGCGCGCAATGGCCGTTCGGTCTACAGCTTCTGCATGTGTCCTGGCGGTACGGTGGTTGCCGCCACTTCCGAGCCGGAGCGCGTGGTCACCAACGGCATGAGCCAGTATTCACGCAACGAGCGCAACGCCAACGCGGGCATCGTGGTCGCAATCAATCCCGAACCGGACTTCCCGGCAGGACCGCTCGCGGGCGTAGAGCTGCAGCAAGTATGGGAGTCCAGGGCCTATATTTTGGGCGGCAGCAACTACTGTGCACCGGGGCAGCTCGTCGGCGATTTCGTGCGTGGTGTCGGCTCGACACAGCTCGGCGACATCGTTCCTTCCTACGCTCCGGGCGTGCGGCTGGGAGACCTGTCACAGGCCCTGCCGGACTACGCAATCGACGCCATACGCGAGGCACTACCGGCATTCGGTAAGCAGATCCGCGGCTTCGATCGGGATGATGCCGTGCTCACCGCCGTGGAGAGCCGCACCTCTTCCCCCGTGCGTATCACACGCGACGCTGAATCCCTGCAGAGTCTCAACGTGCGCGGGCTCTATCCATGCGGTGAAGGCGCGGGCTATGCCGGTGGCATCCTCTCGGCAGGTGTCGATGGCATCAAGGTGGCCGAGGCGCTCGCGCGGAGCCTGTCGTGAGATTCGAAGACATCAAGAAACTCCATCAGAAAAAGTTCCGCGAGCAGTTCGGCTGTTTCCTGCTGGAAGGCGAGCATCTGGTGCAGGAGCTGCAGAAGGCTGCGCTACGTGATGCGCGACTGCGCGCCAGCGAAATCTATCTCACGCGGGACTATGCGCACTGGAGAAGCGATCTCCCGATTCACGTACTCAATCCCCGCCAGATGACGCAGCTCAGCGAAACGCGCTCACCGCAAGGAATTGCCGCGGTCGTGCCGCTCCTGGCGGCACCCGCGCAACAGCCGGGCGAGCGCGCCGTCTATCTGCATGAGGTTCAGGATCCAGGAAATCTCGGCACGATCCTGCGCTCGCTCGCCTGGTTCGGCGGCTTCCGCTGTCTGCTCAGCCCCGATAGCGTAGATGTACACAACGGCAAGTCGGTGCGCGCCAGCATGGGAGCCGTCTTTCACGTGCCGGTGGAGATCGATGTGCCTTTACAGGCACTCCCGCGGCGGTTCCGCCGGATCGCCGCTCTCGATCTACAGGGTAGGCCGATCGCTGCGCCGGAATTTCGCGACTTCGACTGCTATATCTACGGCAACGAAGCGCGAGGTTTGCCGCGCGAGGCCCTGGCTGCGATGAATCCAACGCCGTTCACGATTGCCGGTACCGCGGCCATTGAATCGCTGAATGTGGCCACGACGGTGAGCATCTGTCAGTACGAGCTGGCGCGTTCATCAGGCTACGCGCGCGATCCGGACAGCAAGTTGGAGGAATCGAGATGAGAGAAGAAAAACGGGGTCTCGAATATTTCCGCGTGACGACGCCCATCAAGCTGGCGCTGCTCTGGGCAACCCTGATGTCGCTCTACATCTACAATGATTATTTCGCCATGTACGTGCCCGGCACGATCCGCGAGATGTCCGAGGGACGAATGGGTCCTCTCGGGCCGGCAACGCCCCTGGTGATGGTCGCGGCTGCGCTCTTGCTCGCCATTCCCGCGCTCATGATTTTCCTATCCGCAGCGCTGCCGCCGCTCTGGAGCAAGTGGCTGAACGCCGTTCTGGGTGCCGTCTATACCGCCGTCGAGGCCTTGACCTTTCAGGGACCTCATTTGTTCTATAAGATCATCGTCGCCATCGAGATCGCGGTTACCTTGCTCATCATTGCGCATGCATTGCGCTGGCCGCGGCAGACCGTGCAGAGGCTCGAGCGCACCTAGTCGGAAGCCACAAACCATGTGCAGAAACATCAAGACGCTTTTTAACTTTGAGCCACCCGCGACGGACGAAGAGATTCGAGCCGCATCCCTCCAGTTCGTCCGGAAACTCAGCGGGTTCAACAGCCCGTCCAAGGCCAACAGCGCTGCGTTTGATCGCGCCGTGGCGGAGGTCACTGCCACGGCGCGAGCTCTCATCGATGCCCTGGTAACTACCGCCGAGCCTCGCGACCGCGACACGGAAGCGGCCCGGGCACGGGCCAGGGCTGCGGTACGGTTCGGCCGAGCCTAGGATTTACCGGGAACAATAACCCGCCGCTCCGGGAGCCGGCGCATCCGTTGGGCATGCGGTGACAGAGCGGGCTCGGGGGCGCTTCGTTGCGCTACGTGCAGCTCAGCTCGTCGCAGCGGGAAGATCCGAGCACTTGTAGTAGGCGACCTGGGCGTCCTTGAAAGCATTGACGTTGAATCCGCCGACGCTAGCCTCTGACGGCACCATGACGTAGACGTAATTGGCGCCCTTGGCCGGGGCGGAATCGACGGCCGCAGTCGTGAGAGTCTCGGTGGCATGGGCGCGATTCATGTTGCCGGCGAGCCCCCAATGGCGTGATTCCTGACCGAGCTTCTGGCAGCCGTAGCTGGCTTGCGGCTCGGCCTGGCCGGCCATGACCCGCTCTCCGGAAGCAGCCGTGTAGCTCTTCACCGTCAGCCGGCCGACGGTGGAGCAGCCCGCGGCGGCAATGGCCAGGGAAAAAGCCATAGCGATTCTTCTCGACATGGAGCCTCCGGTCGAATTGTGAAGCGAGCGCTACCGTAGGCTGTTTCAGGCCGCGAAGCCGATGAACGCCGTCACAGATGCGGCAATCCGTGCCCCTCGTTGACGACGGCGCTAACCGCTTGGCATCCAGCGTACGTGCCACCGCGGTGCCAACACTATGCTCGTTCTTGAAGCGGTAAAAGCCCGAGACGGGCCGCCCGCAAGCGCCCGGTCGCGTATCATTATCGCGCCTGCGAACAGGATGTTAAGGTCCACCCGTGCACAAACGCGATGCCGTTCCGGTAATCCCTTCCGATCGCGGCCAGCAATCCCCCAGCAGCGCTCTCATTTGTGAGGCCATCCGCAAGCGCGCGTTACTCGAGTTCGAATATCACGGTGGGCATCGCATCGTGGCACCGTATTGCCATGGCATATCCGCGCGGGGTATCGAGGTCCTGAGAGCAGTTCAGGTTCGTGGCTTCAGCAGCTCGGCTGGATACGGTTTCGGAAAACTGTGGGCCATCCGGGACATATGGGATCTTCAGATTCTGGATGAGACCTTTATTCCGGACGACCCTGATTACAACCCGAATGACCGGGGAATGAAGCAGATCCACTGTCGAGTCCGGTCGGGTGGAACGGACGTGACCGGCTCTCAGTACTGAACTGTTACTAAATACGCGCGGCTCTCCGGGTCCCAACTGCAGGTAGCCCACACACCATCCACGATACCGCTGATGGCCTTGCAGTCGGCGTCGCCTTTGATGGCGAGCCTGCCGGGGTTCCGGCTCTCAGATGTCTCGATGAGAGCTGCCGTGGCTGTGGAATAGTACCCACGCACCACCTGAACGCTTACCGCCATAGACGAGCGCGCCTGTGTGGCCAGGGCGCCGACGGGCAGAAGCAAGGCGAGCAACAGATGGGCAAAAGGAAGCGGGAAGCCGCTCGCAACGGATTTCATTGTCTTTTCCCCTGGGCCAAGGTCCGCGCATGTTCGGGACCTGCTCGTTTCTTAGTTTTGCCCGGACAACTTTACTCCGAAGCGAGCCGGTTCATCAGGTCACAGGTGGCTAGAGTCGCGACGGCTGGCTAGGGCTTCAGCGCAGCATCGAGAAAGGCCATCGCCCGCGCCCAGCTGTCTCCTCGAGCGGCGTTGTTCCCTTTGGCTGAGCCGCCCTCCTTCGGGAGAGCGGCGGGCAGCGGGGCTTGCCCATGCCACCCTCCGAGCCCCAAGAGTGATGACTCCAGGTGGTCCGTACGCTGCCGCCGTTTAGATGAGCCTCGTGCAACCGCCTCGCGCTGGGCGATAATTCTTCTCAAACCGGAAAGAGCATCAGCAATGGCATCGTGCAAATGTTCGAGACGCTCCGGCCCCGGCATGCGCGATAATCTGTGAGCCCCCCCATCACCAGGCAATGCTGCATCGTCGGCGGCGGTCCCGCTGGCATGATGCTTGGATTTCTACTCGCCCGCGCCGGTGTGAGTGTCGCCGTGCTGGAGAAGCACGCTGATTTCCTGCGCGACTTCCGCGGCGACACGGTGCATCCCTCGACCCTTGAGCTTGTCTACGAGCTCGGACTGCTCGATGAGTTTCTCGCGCTGCCGCATCGCAAGGTGGAGCGCTTCGGTGTCGAGATCGGCGGCAAGCGTGTACAGGTGGTCGACCTGCGGCACCTGCCGACCCACTGCAAATACATCGCGCTCATGCCGCAGTGGGACTTCCTGGACTTCCTGGCCAAGCAAGCCAGACGCTACGCATCGTTCGACTTGCGTATGCAAACAGAGGCAACGGACATCATCGAGCAGGACGGGCGCATCGTCGGAGTACGGGCGAAAACACCGCGGGGTGAGCTCAACGTACGTGCCGACTTGATTGTCGGATGCGACGGCCGGCATTCCACACTGCGGGCAAGAGCAGGGCTGACGAGCGATGACTTTGGCGCTCCGATGGACGCGCTCTGGTTCCGGCTCTCGCGCAAGCAGAGCGACCCCCCAGAGACGTTCGCTCGTTTGGACGCAGGCGCGATGCTCGTCATACTCGACCGCGGTGAGTACTGGCAATGCGCCTTCGTCATTCCGAAGGGTGAGTTTGAGCGCATGAAGAGCGAAGGCATCGAAGCATTTCGCAGTCGTGTTTGCGCTCTCGCGCCTTTCTTGGTTGAGCGAATGACCGAGTTGAGCAGCTTCGATGACGCGAAGCTCCTCACCGTGATGGTGGACCTTCTGCGGCAATGGTGGCGGCCAGGCCTGCTCTTGATCGGCGATGCAGCCCACGCCATGTCCCCCATCGGGGGCGTCGGGATCAATATCGCCATCCAGGATGCGGTCGCGGCGGCCAACCGTTTGGCGGGTCCTTTGCGGGCCGGAGAGGTACGAGCGGCGGATCTGCAGGCGATACAGCGACGACGGGTCTGGCCGGCGCGGATGACTCAGCGGGTACAGCTCATGATGCAGAACCGCCTCATCGGTCCGGCCCTGAAGGGCGTGCGCAGGCCCAAGCCACCGTTCGTGTTCGAGGTGCTGAATGCAGTGCCGGCACTGCAGCGCCTTCCTGCGCGTCTGCTCGCGCTGGGATTCCGGCCGGAGCACGTGCGTACAGCCGATCATTGATTCGGCGCACCTCGGGAGCCTGAGGCTGGGCGATCCGACCCGAGACCCGGCCGAGTGCCTCAAGTCGATCGGCGATGATCACCTGCGGCACTGAGTTGGAAAATTGCAGGAGCCTGCTCCATCACTGCGGCGAGCGCCGGATGTCTGATCCTGCGCTGCAGTGAGATTGCGAAGAACTGAGCTTCCACTCCCTCGGCCTGGCCGATGGTTTCAAAGCCGTAGCGGTCGTGAAACTGTCCGGCGAGCACGGCGGGAACGGGCGCAATGCCGTGCCCCGCCCGCGCAAACTCGCGCAGCAACGCGTAGTCCTCAAACTCACCTACCGGGACCGGCCGCACCTCACGGCGATCCAACCACTGATCCAGGGACCTGCGGATCGCCGTGTCGTCGGTCGGCAGGAGGATTCGGGCACCGGTCAGGGACTGTGGGAAGCCGCGCAGCAGTTTCTTCGCGAGCGCTTTTGGCCCCATCCATAGCACCTCACATCGGCCGAGCGGATGGTTGTAAGCACGGATATCGAACCGCGGTGACACGGGCGCATCCGACAGCACCACGTCCACATCGTGTGCGGCCAAATCCACGGTGAGACGCTCGAGTGTGCCTTCACGGCATACGAGGTGTACGGGTTGCGCAATCCTGAGCGCGGGGTCGAGCAGGCGATACGCGATTTCCTTCGGGAGTACATCATCGATGCCCACGACCAGGCGCAGCGGACGGCCGGTGGGACGCTGCGCGAGTGTCGCCAGCAGATCGCGGCCGAGACCGAAAATTTCCTCGGCGTAGCGGTAGACCAACCGGCCCACTTCCGTGGCAACGAGTCCGCGACCCGATTTCTCCAAGAGCTTTTCGCCCAGGCGGGCTTCCAGGGTCTTGAGCTGCGCACTGATGGCGGGCGCGGAAAGGTGCAGCACCTCCGACGCCTGGGTGATGCTGCCTTCGCGCACGACTGTCCAGAAGTAAAGAAGATGCTGGTAATTGAGCCGTCGTACGTCGTACATGACCGTTGCAGTTTCTGGAATCTTCGACTCGAATAATGTTAATGGATTTAACTGCGCACCGCCCCTATAACGGATCGCGAGACGACACACCAAGAGGAGATTCGAGATGAGCCCGCGAACGATCATAGTGACCGATCGGGATTTTTGGCCCCTGAGCGCCCTCGTACGTGCACAAACCGCACGCTTCACCCGGGACAAGGAGCATATCGACAGCCTCGAAGAAGAGCTCGCCCGATCGGTGCCCGTCGCCCCCGAGGAGGTACCTGCCGACGTGGTCACCATGCATTCCCGAGTGCGCGTGCGGGATCTCGAGTCGGGTGCCGAGCGGACCTATGCGCTCGTTTACCCGCACGAAGCGCACTTGCCCTCCGGGCGCCTGTCCGTGCTCGCGCCGCTCGGGACCGCACTTCTCGGCTACCGCGAGGGCGATGAAATCGAGTGGGCGATGCCCGGCGGCCTGCGCCGCATCCGCATCGAAAGCGTTCGGCAAAGCTGGACGCTACGGGCAGTCGCGCCCGCGCGGCTGACTGACCGCATGAAAGCGCGGCACCCGTTGCGGCGCAGCCCCCCGATTGCGCAACCCGATGGCGTTAATTGAGTGCAATCGGCCTCATCCGGCGGGGCGGCCGCCCTTGCTCAAGGTAGCCGCCACGTCACGCGAGATCTCGTCTTGCACGAGGTTCAGCTTCTGGAGGGACTGTTCGTAGACCTGCGACCAGAGAACGACGCCGGAATCGGTGCGCACCAGTCGGGCCACGACCCTCAGCGTATCTCCTGAGCGACGCACGCTGCCGTCGAGCACATAGTCGACGGCAAGCGCGCGTCCGGCCTGCGCAACGCTCACCGACTTGCCTATCAGGTAGTAGGAGGACCGAAACCCCGGAGTGCGGAAGGCCGGATCATGCCCGAGTCGATCGGCCACCCCCTCGGTCATCTCATCTGCCAGTTGTTCCTGATCCATGCTCGGCGTCAGGTCGACGAAGGGAGCTACGCCTACACTGAACGGGGAGCCGCGTCGGTGAGTAGCCGGAAAATCAAATGGCCGCAGAAGAATCAGGGCCGCGAGGAGGCCGACCCCCGCCACCGCCGCGCCCACCGTCACTGCCCGACGATCAGGCCGCGCGGGCCTCTCGGGCACGAGCGGCACTTGCCGCGCGAGCGGATCGAGCGCCTCAGGCGATTGCCGCAGCTCCCCATCGGTTTCGATGACCGGAGCGATCAGGCGATAACCCAGCCTCGGCACGGTGGCGATGTAGCGTGGCTCCTTGGGATCATCGCCGAGAAGGCGGCGTAGCGTCGCGATCGCCTGGTAGACCGAGTCTGGTGTCACCACGACGCCGGCCCAGACGCGGTCGAGTAACTGGTCTATGCTGACCGTCTCACCGGGGTGTTGGGCAAGCTCACGCAGAAGCATCAGCGTCCGCGCCTCCACCCGCACGCTCTCGCCGCCTCGTGAGATCTGGCCAGCTACCGGATCAATGTGCCAATCGCCGATGCGCAAGAGCGGTGGCCGAAGGTGTCTTGGTGCGAGATCAGTATGCCCCAGTCCGGCGCCGTCTGAGAAGCGATTCAGAACAATTCAGGCCCTTTCAACGGACTCCTCAGGACTTGGCGGTCATCGCGGGCCAAGCTCGACCGGCGGCCATTCGCGCACCAACTCCCGCTCGAGGTCAAAGCCATGAGATCACTGCTCATCCGACTATCACTTGCTTTCGTATGGATGGCTGCGGCGCCTGCCGGCGCCCAGACGCTCCAGGACCTGAACGATGTGCCGGCAGGCACCTATACCGTGGACTCCAAGGAAACGCTTGTCAGGTACGAGGTCCTCCACTTTGGCTCGAGCGACTACTGGGGCACGTTCCCGGGTGCGACCGGGACGATGAAGCTGGATCCGGGGAATCTCGGGGCGACTCAGCTACAAGTGAAGGTTCCGGTCGCTACCGTCGAAACCACCAATCGCGAGCTCGATGGCGAGCTCTTTTCCGATGAGTTCTTCGATGGTGAGACTTACCCCTACCTGAGTTTCGTCGCGACCGGCGCGCGGCGGACCGGTCCGCGAACGGTGATGATCTCCGGCAAGCTGTCGATGCACAACGTGACGCTGCCCGTTGTGCTCGATGCAACCTTCATCGGCGGCGGGCCGAGTCCCTTCGACAGCAAAGAAATCATCATCGGCTTTCGCGCCACGGCTTCGGTGAAGCGGTCCGACTTCGGCCTCGGCAAATACGTTCCCATCGTGAGCGATGAAACTCACATCGTGATCAGCGTTGCGTTCAAGAGGACCTGATCTGGGCCGATCCAGGAGCCGACCATGAGATTTGACGTCTTCGCACTTCAGGCTGTCCGCCGGGTCAATCCGTAACGGTCATTTCGGACCAACGCCGTCCGTTCGAGGTCCAGATCCGGGATGAGCTGACCTTTGGCTTGTGCGGCAGAGCGGCCCAGCCTGGAGCACTGGCGGTGTTTGACGAGCCGCGGTAGGCTTCACCGGTCCTCACGCAAAAGAGACGCCAATGTCGATTAAACGTCCTTCCAAGAGCAGCGGAACCGGAGTACGCAGGCCAGTAACGTCGCCCGGCGTGCGTCACGTCGACGTCGTGGCGCAGCGTCAAATGGTTCCGGGGAATCTCTACTCCGGCTGGTTGTGTAAGAACAAGGCATGCGGCCTCGTGATCGCCATCGCACACCCACAGGCAGGAAGCAAGCCGTCCCTGGCCGATTCAGACGATCAGGTGATCGTGATCAAATGCCCGCATTGCGGCGACGAAAACCTGTACCGCTGGAGCGCCCGCGGGGAACACGCGTACACGGTAGCAGGCGCGGGCCCCTGAGCTCGGCGACGGCTCGAGCCGGTGATCATCTGTTGGGAAGTGGCTCACCCTTCGGCCACAGCAGCCACATCCGGCCAGGCTGCCGCATTTCGCCAGCCTGCGTTGCGGCCTGCGCTCCGATGCCCCAGAAGTAGTCTGCGCGGACGGAGCCGCTGATCGCACCGCCCGTGTCCTGAGCAAACACGAGTCGATCGAGCGCGACATTCGAGTCCGGAAAAGTCGTCGCCAGGAACACCGGTGCGCCGAGAGGTATCGCGGATCGATCGACAGCCACGGAACGGCCGGGTGTCAGGGGCACACCCAGTGAGCCCTTGGGTCCGAGCGCCGGACTGCCGAGCGGCTCCTCTCGGAAGAATACGACGCTCGGATCGGCATCGAGCAGTTTTTCCACTTTGTCCGGATGCGCCACGGCCCATGCGCGTATCGCAGGTATCGTCGCCTGGCCGCGCACGAGCTCACCATGGTTTACCAGATACTGCCCGATGGAGCGATAGGGATAGCCATTCTCGTCGGCGTAATGCAGGCGGATCGTCTCACCGGTCGGCAGCTGCACCCGACCCGAGCCCTGCACCTCGAGAAGGAAGGCCGAGAGGGCATCGTTTACCCACACGATCGCGTCGCCTTTCAACGCCGGGTCCCGGTTGAGATCCGCTCGACTGTAATACGGAACGACACGGTGACCCACCAGTCTCGCCCGGATGCGCTTGCCGCGAAGCTCGGGATACTGCGATCCGAGATCCACGGTCAGCAGATCAGGAGGCGGCGCATAGAGCGGTGTGGTGAATTGCTGCGATGGCTCACGCGCGCCGTAGAGGATCGGCTCGAAATATCCGGTGATCAACCCGACCGCATCCGCTTGCGCGCCGACCTGCTTCACGACCGCGAATGGCTCGAAGTAGCGCTCGAAGAACGCCCGCACAGCCTCTGAAGTCGCAGGATTTACCCCGAGCGCGGCAGCGCAGACACTCTCCCATTGCTTGCGGGCACCCGCAGCCTCACAGCTCGCCACGAATGCCGGCCAGGCATCCTTCGTCTCATCGCGATTCCATCCCGGCAGCTCGGACCAGGAGACAGGCTCGTACACGGTATACGGCGCCGGCGGTGCAGGTGGCGGACAAGTCCGCTGCGTGGCGCAGCCCGCCAGAAGCATGGCGCACACCAGAACAGCTCCCAAAGGCACGCGCACTAGCGCCATCGGAACAACTCCAATTATCGTTCCCAAGTTTATGAATTAATTATCTAATTCGCCATGGTGTCCGGGTCCCGGAAATCCGGCCGCGGCGCCAGTCGATCTACGGCACTGAGCGTGCCACCTGAAAACCAACATCGGCAACGTGACGCCGCGCGCCTCCTGCTCGAGGACCAGATCCTCGATGAAGCGCGCGCGGGCGAGGATAGAGGCGCGGAACGGGCGGGGGGCCATGCCCAGGCACTTGACCCTCCTCAAACGTGGCCGTATTTCTCGAGCGCTTCTGCCAGCGTGAGGCCGGCGGCAAGGTCGGAGCGGATGGCAACCTCGGTTTGCGTCAGCTTTTCCGCCTGCTCCAACACATGAGGAACGAGCGCAGCCGGAACGACCACCGCCCCGTCCTCATCTGCCAGAATGAAATCTCCCGGCGAAACACTCACTTCCCTGGCCGTAGCTCCCCGAATGGGCACCGGAACCTGCGAAGCGCTCACTTTCCAACGGCCGATCGACTGAATGGGCGTTCGATAGCGCGCGTAGACGGGAAATCCCAGCCGGCCGATCCACCGCACATCACGCACCCCGCCATCCACCAGCGCCCCGACACACCCCCGCTCCTTCATCCCGGTGGCGATGAGCTCGCCAAAGTAGCACACGCCGTCACCCTCCCCGGCCCACACCGCCACCTCACCGGGCGAGATACCTTGGCAGGCACGCATCTTCTCCGGATCACCCGTCTCGGGGTAAGACATCATCTGTCCGAGAATCGTGTAAGCCCACCCGGCGAGTCGGCCCGCGGTGCTGGGATAGGGCGAGAATTCAGCCGAAAGACCCTGATGCGGATATCCCAACTTGTCGAGCACATCGGCGACGTTCGAGGTGTCGACGCTGAGAAAGCGCACGCGCAGCGCCTCGCGCCTCGCTGCTGACTCAGAATCGGCTGTTACCGGCCGCGTACCGGAGGCTGTGTTCGAGGTCTGCATTTCGGGACAATCCGGGTTCAGTGACCGATGAGTCCGAGCTCGCGGAGATTGCGCTCGAGCTGCTCGATCGAGCTCCAGCTGAGTATCCGCGAGTTGCCGCGCTCATCGGGAGGGTTCTTCTCCAGCTGATCCGACCATCCTCCGCAGCCGGTGAGCGGCAGCAGCGGCCGGCGGTGCAGCCACGCCAGGCAGACCTCCGAAATGGTTCCCGCACGCCCTCCGATGACGACGCATGCATCACCTGCGAGGGCCATCAGCAGGTTTCGAGCATCTCCCATGCCGCAAGGGATGAGCACGGTGCAGGGCCACTCCCGAAGGTTGATGTCATCGGAAGGTACGATGCTGACGACCGTGCCACGCGCGTCCAGGGCTCGTTGTGCGGCAACGCGGGTGGCAGGGCTGCCGCAGCCACTCACCACGGTGATGCCGCGACGTGCCAGCAACTCCCCGGCCGCGCCCGCGAGCTCGAAGGCGGATGATCCCGGCTCGGCGCTGCCGAGGACACACACTTGCCGCGCTCTGCCCGAGAGCGCATTCGGAGTCGAATCGGTCATAGGGTGCAGTTCTCGCAGATGGACAGCGGCCGGCGCCGCGACAGCATCGCGAATGACTGATTTCGAGTCAATTGAGGCAGCCCATCCGCCCGGCGGGCCTTGCTCAGTAACCCTGGGTGCTCGCGACGGCTTCCGCCAGTACCTCCGCACCTGCGCCCGGACGCCTGGCGCCATCACTCAGCCTGCGTCGGAACTCATGCGCTCCGGGCTCGCCGACGTACAGGCCCTGCATGTGGCGGACGATCGCTGATAGCCGTTCACCGCGCGCCAGCTGACGCTCGGCGTAGTGCAGCATGCGGTCTATCGCGCGCGCACGCACCACGGCATCCAGCCCATCTCCCAATGAAACCCGGTCGCCTGTCGCCGCCGCTGCTTTGAATACGAGAGCATCGAGCCGGGCAAGCACCAGAGGTCGGTGATACGCCTCTCGTCCGAGCATGATGCCGTCCAAATCATCGAGCGCCCTGAGGATTGCATCCGGCTCGCGCAGGCCACCGTTGACTACCACCTGCAGACGTGGAAAGGCCTGCTTCACTCGACTCACGACCTCGTATTGCAGCGGTGGAATCTCCCGATTGTCCTGCGCCGACAGTCCGCCCAATACCGCCTTGCGTGCATGGACGATCACTGCATCACAGCCGGCATCACTGATCGTGCGCACGAAACCATGAAGCGCAGCGCTCTCCGCTTCCTCGAAGCGGCGGCTCGCCTCGACAGCCGCCCTGCCCCGTCCCTCTATGACGCCGATCCGCATCTTGACCGTCACCGGCACACGCACGGCTGCGCGCATGGCTGCCACGCAGGCCGCCACAGTCTCCGGCCGCTGCATCAGGTAAGCGCCGAACACGCCGCCCGTCGCCTTGTCGCTCGGGCAACCACAGTTGAGATTGATCTCGTCATATCCCGCCTGCTCTCCTCTTCGAGCGGCGGCGGCGAGCTCCTGCGGGTCGCAGCCCCCGAGCTGCAGCGCGACGGGATGCTCTTCGGGATCGAATTCCAGGAGTCTGCCGCTATCGTCGTGCAGCACATCTGCGGCCGCGATCATCTCCGTGTAGAGGAGCATTCGGGCCGAGAAGCCGCGGAGGAAATAGCGGCAGTGGCGGTCTGTCCGGCCCATCATGGGGGCCACGGCGAGGCGGCGATCTAGCTCATTCATTTAAAGGCTTTTCCTGCACCCGTGGCCCCTCCCATTGTATGGGATACGCGGGTGGCGCTGATCACAGACCGCGCTTCAGCGCCGGTCAGGTGACCGTGATCGAGTACCGCTCCAAGGACGAAGCCGCTTTGCAGCCGGCCGGTATCAGAGCCTCTATGACATGCTGGCCATCCCCGTGCACTGCCAGCCGGGCGTAGTGCACGGGAATTGCCTCGCTCCAGTTACAGGGGCGGATCCGCCCGGAAACAGTGGCAAGCGTTGCTACCTTGCGCTCCCGCCACGCGATGTCGAAGTCGCTGCACTTGCGCAGCTCCTCGATGAGCTCGCCAATGCCATCGCTCTGATCGCTCATCGCCCAGTTGATCCGCAACACTTGGATCATGTTGCGTATGCCTCCGTCTGCGGACTCATCCGGGTATAGGCGTCGGCGCTTCGGATCCATGAAGAATCGCCACAGAGCGTTGCGCTCCCATGGACTCCCCGAGTCGATGTCTTGCCCGTACAGGAGGCGCGCAGGGGAATTCGCCGCTACGACATCGAAGCGTCGGTTGTACAGAACGGCAGGAACCACCTTGAAGCTGTCCAGGATTCCCGGTATGGCCGCCTCGGTGTGATACGAAGTGATGCACGGCGGGATCGGGTCCTGCCGATGGCCCGCAAGCAGACGAAGGTACGCCGACTCGTCCTCGGACAGCCGCAATGCATTCGCGATGCGCTCCAAGGTACGTATTGAAGGGTGCACCTCCCTTCCTTGCTCGAGCCACGTATACCAAGATGGGCTGACGCCCGCCAGCTTGGCAACCTCCTCGCGGCGTAAGCCTCGAACCCGACGACGCCCATCAGTCGTGGCACCCGCCCCCTCAGGAGGCAACGCGTCCCTGCGAGACCGGAGGAGCTGGCTGATTTCGAATCGTCTTTCTTCTGGGCTCATACAGATCCCGATGGCATTCCAGGAGATCGGCCCGCGCCCGCGCGAGTCGCTGTCACCCCTCTCGCAGGGCACGCATCCAGGCGCCGGAGAGCACGAATCGCGGAAAGGTCACCCACTGCTCCAGGAGGATCCGCGACAGGGCGTTGAATGGGCTGGTGAAAGGCTCGGGCACCACGAGCTCCTCGCGATGACCGCGGCCCTGGGCGGCAAGGGCGAAGCCCGTGAGTGCGACGCCGCCGAGCGCCAGGGGCCACTGTCGCCCGATGAGTCCGGCGAGGAAGGCGATATTGCCGAGCAGCGCGAGTGGGACGAAAACGATGTGCAGGAGCAGATTGCGGCGCGACTGGTGGGAGCGCGGATAGGCCTCCCATTGCACGCGAAGCAGAGAAGAAACGCTCATAGGGGCAACCTCGAGAGGGTGGTTCAATATTGACGCCGTCAATATCGCTGGGGACATTGACGGTGTCAACATTGGGGCTTAGACTTCGGCAATGAGGAAGAAAAGCGCGGGTCCGGCATCCTCGCGGCGGGGCTATCACCACGGCGATGCGCGTAACGCACTGCTGACGGCGGCTGCAGATCTGCTGGAGAAGGTCGGCGCCGCTGGCCTCTCGCTTCGCCAGGTGGCCGAGCACGCCGGCCTCTCCCGGCAGGCTCCCTATAATCATTTCGAGAACAAGGAGGCGTTGCTTGCCGAGCTCGTCCGCGATGGGTTCGAACACCTCGCCGAGTCCCTGGCAGCCGGCGGAGACCCAAAATCGAGAAACGCGCTGGCGCGTGCCGCCGAGGCCTACATCCGCCGCGCGCAGAAGACGCCAGCGCTCTTCCGGTTGATGTTCTCCCGGGAGCTCGTGAATCTCTCGCGATTCCCGGCAGCTGCCCAAGCGGGTGCGGCCGCCTTCGGGAAGCTGAGGGAAATCGTCGCCGCGCTCACGCCCGCAGACAGGGTCGGGGAGGTGTCTCTCGCGGCCTGGTCGCTGGTGCACGGCTACGCCACACTTTGTATCGAGGTTGCCCTCGAGCCGATCGGCCGCCGCGCGGAGCGCGCCCAACAATTTGCCCGCATCATCCGGATTGCCGCGCAGACCGCGCGCGGCGGCGAGCCTTAGCGCACAATCTGCGGCGAGCTTCCTGAATGGGACGCGCTGTTGGCCACTACAACACTCACAACTGCGAGATATCCACGCGAAAATTCCCATTGCGTCGGCGCAGTCTGCGGCATCCGTGGAAGCGACGATGCTTCTCGATCTCTCGAGTCGACAGTGATAGCGGACAGCGCGCGCAGACGCACGGAAGCGATGACCAAGCGCTTACCGTGCGAGAACGCGAATATCAAGTTGTTCGCGTGCAGCAGTGAAAAAAGACTGTTACGATGATGCCGGCCAGTTATCGTGACGTGCCCAACTCGCAGTTGCGGCGGGTCCGCTGCGCAAATGCCATGATTGCTGATGATATGACCGCCAGTCATATGAATCCCTCATGTGAACACCCGCCTGCGCAAGGCAGGCGGCAGGTACGATTGCAATGACAGCGGAACTTGCAGTGCAACCGAAGCGTAAGCGCGAGGGCGATGGCCTAACCGCTCTTCTCACCGGGGCGAGCGGCGGCATAGGCTGGGAACTGGCCCGATGTTTTGCGCAGGACGGCTATAACCTGGTGCTGGCCGCGCGATCGGGTGGGCAGTTGCAGACTCTCGCCCGAGAGCTGGCGGAGGAATATATGATCTCCGCCGTGCCGATTACCTGCGATCTCAGCCAACCTGGCGCAGGTACACGATTGGTCGAGGAGCTCGACGCTCGGGGCATCGCAGTGGACGTCCTGGTCAACAACGCCGGTTACGGCCTACGAGGCGCTTTTGCCGAAAGCAATCTTGCCGGTCAGCTGGGCATGGTCGACCTCAACGTGCGCACCCTCGTCGAACTCACCAACCTGCTGTGGCCGCGCATTCTGAAATGCGGTCGCGGAGGACTGCTCAACGTCGCCTCCACTGCTGCGTTTCAGCCGGGGCCCATGATGGCAACTTACAGCGCCACCAAGGCATTCGTGCTGTCCCTCACCGAGGCTTTATGGGAGGAAGCACGGCCGACAAAGTTGCGCGTCTCCTGCCTTTGTCCTGGTGCGACCGCGACCCAATTTGCCGGTCGCGCCGGGATGGATCAGGCGCGGCTCTACCACGCCCGTGTCATGTCCGCGCAGCAGGTCGCTCGGCTCGGCTATCGCGCCTTCAAGGAGGGTCGGCGTATCGAGATCACTGGACTGGGCAATGCGCTGATGGTCCTGGCGGGCCGCTTTTCGCCTCGTCGCATCGTCCTGAAGATCGCGCGTCGGCAAATGAACACGCACCGGATGCCGTGAGCGGACTGCGAACCTGGAGCCAGTTGCGAGGCATCGGCCGTTGATGCGTCAGAGATACATTCGCGTAGACGACCTCGAGATAAACTTCGAGGAGGCCGGCCCCGAGAGCGGACCGAGCATTTTGTTCATCCATGGCTGGCCACAAGACGGTCATGCGTTTCGGCTCGTGATGGCGGGCCTTCAGGATCGCTTTCGCGTAGCCGCAATCGACCTGCCCGGGATCGGTCGCTCCAAGGGGCTGCCCTCGAGCGGCGCAAAACTTACCCTGGCCCGGTACGTTCACTCCGTGGTGAAAGCGGCTCGCCTGGAGGAACTGACCCTGGTCGGCCACGATATCGGCGGTCAGATCGTCTACGCATTCCTGCGCGCCTATCCGGATGCGATTGCACGTGCAGCCATTCTCAACGTGGTCATACCTGGAATCGCGCCATGGAGTGAGGTCATTCGCAATCCCCGAATCTGGCATTTTGGCTTCCACGCCGTCCCCGATCTTCCCGAACTGCTGGTCGCGGGGCACCAGATGCGCTACTTTGACTTCTTCTTCGATGCTATCGCCGGCGACCCGCACGCTTTACCGCGTGAGTCGAGGCGGCACTACGCTCAGGCGTACGCCACTCCCGACGGCCTCAAGGCGGGGTTCGACTGGTACCGTGCGTTCCACGACGACGAGAAGGATAATGTGAGCTCGGCTGGAACTCCGGTCCTGACACCCGTTCTCTGTGTGCGCGGTGACAGCGAGAGCGGCGATCCCGAAGCCTATTTCGCGGGATTGCGCACCGCCGGTCTTGTGAAGCTCACCGGCACCGTCATACCCGCTTGCGGGCATTTTTCTCTCGACGAACGGCCGGCGGCCGTAGCCAAGGTACTCCGAGAATTCATATCGGGATTTTGACGTCGAATCCTGGGAGATGCAGCTTCCAACTCGACGATGCGGGTCCGTGGCTGCATTTCAGTGTTTGCGGGACGTGCGGCCCTGCACCTCGACCTTGAGGTGACGGACGCCGGTATCGCTCAGGGAATCCGTGTCACTCCACAATTCCCGCTCGGCCAGCTCGGCCAGCGTCTGCTCGAGAGTCTCGGAGTCGCGGGGAGCGCTGCGACGGCGGCCGGTCTCAGGCTTCGGCACCGTCGCTCCATGAGAGACGCAACCGAAATCGAGCGTCTGATCGAGACGCTGCTGCACGAGACAGGGAATCGACGACGTCTCCATGCAGGCGTCGCGCGCGCGACCAACCTCCTCGTCGAGAACAGGTATCACTGCAGCCGAAGCGAAGGTCGCGCGTAAGTGCGCGGCGACCCGCTTAGCCGAGACAGGGTCCGGAAAGAAACCGAGACGCAGAAAATGACAGGAGCCACTCGCACGGCGGCTCTCGACGGCATAGAGCGTGAATGCCTTGAATATGGGGAGCGGGGGAACCCGGGCCGGGTCGATGGGCCGCGCCGACCAGTGCAGCTGGACGGCAAAGGAGACCGGTGCGCCTCGAATGACCGCCTCCCGCAAGGCCCGCCGCGTACCGGTGTCGTCGGGCCGGAGCAGCTCGATCTGCTCGCTGGAGGGCACGTCACTGTCGCCCGGAAGTGGCGCCGGGTGGCGCGCTCGCAGGATGTCGATCACCTGCGTATCCGTGAGTGAGCTGTTGTCGACCGGAGCGAAACGCGGGCTGTTGGGAGTTTCCTCCTGTGAATCAGGCCGCCACGCGGACTCCTCGGCATCCAATTGCCAGAATGCGGGCGGTGTAATGGTCGCGATCGCATCGGGATGTCGGCCGCGCACGGCTCGAGCCCACTTTTCCGCGTTGGTGAGCGTTTCGAAAAATCCCATGTGCAGGTACAGCTGCTCGCTGCCATCCGGCTCGCGCGCACGGCTCGTAAAGAACGTGAATGGCGTGAGCAGCGGCGATTGAGGCGGCCGGATCGAGACCGGCTCGATGAGCCGGCACAGCGTGAGCATGAATGGGCCGGTACCGGCCTCGCCTCGGTGCACTATGTTGGTGCCCGGAGAGCCAGCGGATCCCGTAGATGTCATGGGTTCCCCCGAAAATAAACGTCGACTCGCCGCCGGGAGGAACCGGGTCCGATGCAGTCGAGCGTGCACGCTCACACTTGGAGTGGAGTGGCAACCCCGCTGTCATAGACCGTTAAGCCCTTAGACCGGTAGCTTTGCGTCCCCGCCTTTCGGCGGGTTTGCCCTTATCGCCTCAAGCTCAAGCTGTCTCTAATCAGAGACGACTGAGATCAGGCTTTCCCCAAGCATGGCCCTTCAAACATGATATGTCCAGTAGCGAATCCGTCGCACTTTGGAGTCAGCGCCTACCCGCAGCGCCTGCAGGCGCTGTCCACCGCCTGCAGGCAGATATCGACATCGCTCTCGGTCGTCGCCCAGGACGATACGCTGATGCGCATCGCTCTGCGGCCGTGCCACGTAGTGCCGCCGCACCAACAGATACCATCGTCCTGTATCACTTTTATGACGCGATCGGTCCTCTCGCCAGCACCAAAAGACACCAGCACCTGGTTGAGCACCACCTCGTTCAGGATTTCGTGTCCGGCTCGCCGCAAACCGTCGGCAAACTGCGCGGCGAGCCGGCAAGTCCGCTCGATCTGATCGCCGATGCCCCGGCGTCCGAGGTAGCGCAGCGCCGCCCACAGCTCGATCGCGCGCGCCCGCCGCGAGGAATCCGGGCACCAGCGCATGGGGTCCCGTCCCGCGGGCTCACCGTAGTAGGCTCCGGAGACTGCCATGGCCTCTCGCAACGTCTCGCGTTGGCGGACGATGGCGATACCGCAGTCCTGTGGCGTGTTCAGCCATTTGTGCCCGTCCGTCGCCCAGGAGTCGGCCTGCTCGAGCCCCTCGGTCAGATGCCGGCGGGCAGGCGCTGTCCGGGCCCACATTCCAAACGCTCCATCCACGTGGACCCACGCCCCCGATCGGCGCGCAGCATCGCAAAGCGCTGCCAATGGATCGGAGCAGCCGGAATTGACGTTACCGAGCTGCGCGCAAACGATCGTGGGGCCGGACAGCCTGGGAATCGCGGTAGCCCTCATCCGTCCCTGAGAATCCGCTGGCACGGTCACGACCCGCCGGCGTCCCAGCCCGAGGAGAGCGAGCGCCTTCAGCAAGGTCGCGTGTGCTTCCTCCCCCACGACCACCGTGATGGGCGGAGCTCCGAAGAGGCCGTCCTGCTCCACATCCCATCCGACGTTGGCGAGAAGTGCGTGCCTCGCGGCGGCAAGCGCTGTCAGATGCGCCGATTGCGTGCCGACGACCAAGGCGCCTCCGGCCTCCTGAGGCAGCCCGAAAAGATCGATCAGCCACCCGAGGACGACTTCCTCGACGTATGCCGCCACCGGGGAAAGCTCGAACAAACACGCGTTCTGGTCCCATGCATCCGCGAGCCAGTGAGCTGCGACCGTGACCGGCAGGGACCCGCCGATGACCCCGCCAAAGAAGCGGCGTCCCATCACGGCCATCGTCGCAGGCGATCCGGCGCGATCGAGAAGGTCGAGGACGGCTTCAGGATCGTGCCCCTCCTCCGCAAGGCCGCCGCCCAGCTCCGCGAGTGATGCGATAGCAGCCGCAGACGGGCCCACGCGGCGGCTCTCGATCGTTGCGAGGTAGCGTACGGCGCGGGCCGCAGCGACTCGAAGGAGAGGTTCGTAACGATCAGCCTCCGACCGTTGCTGCCCCGCCGCGCTTGCGATCATGTTCTTCCGCTCTATAATGCCCATGCCCATTAGACTCACGAGATAGGCGGCGCATGTCAAGAGATCCCGCGCGTGCGGCGAGTCAGTTCTTCGGCGGCCGCGTGTGTTTGGACTTCGCCAACACGCTCGATTGGCGGCTGACTGACAGTCCCGTCGAGCTGATCCCGGATTACCCGGCCTTACTCGCCTGGAGCGAGCAGCGTGGGACCGTACCGGCACGCGCCGCCGCCAGACTCAAAGCCCGGGGTGCCAGCCGCACTGCAGCCGAAGCCGTCCTGCGCGAAGCACACCTGCTGCGCACCCAGATCTGGGCGATTGCCGAAGACCTGATAGGACGCCGCCGCGCGCGGCTGAGCTCGCTCAACAGGCGGCTGGCGGAGCTGCCCTCCCAGCCCGGCCTGCGAAGTGGAGGCAACTGCTACGTGTTCGAGCTCGACGGCACGGATCTGCGTCAGCCATTGTGGCCGGTCCTGTGGTCCCTCACCGCGGTGTTGGCGTCGGAGGACGCCGCTCGAGTTGGCTCCTGCCGGGCGGAGGGCTGCGGCTGGTACTTCATCGATGAGAGTCCCGGCCACTCCCGGGTATGGTGCTCGAGCGAGATCTGCGGTAACCGCGCGCGGGTTCGCCGGGCCTATGCGAAGCGCAGATCGCAGCCAAAGTCCGCCATCGAGTGAGTCGAGGTGTTGGTTGCGTGTGGGCTGATCACGATGTGAGCCGCCGTGCTAGGCCCGCGCCAGGCATCTGCGCACCAGGGACACCCAGAGCTCAACCCCCGCCGGCAGCACCTCATCGTTGAAGTCATAACGCGGGGAGTGCAGCCCGGGGTTCTCGCCGGCGCGCGCGGCGCCCAGCCATAGATAACAGCCCGGGACGGCCTCGAGCATGTAGGCGAAATCCTCCGAGCCCATGCTCGGGCGGGAATCGACGACATGCAATCGCGTTGCAGCGGCAACCTCACGCACGAGCTTTGCCGACGTCGGATCGTTGATCGTCGCCGGGTAGCGCCTCTCGTAGCGGACACGCGCAGTGCAGCCGAACCCTGCGGCTACGGAACCGGCGAGCTGCGAGATGCGTGCCTCGATGCAGTCGCCGACCTTGCTCTCGTACCATCGCGCCGTGCCGCGAATGACGCACTCGTCGGGAAGCACGTTCCAGGTCTCGCCGCCCCGGATCTGGGTCACCGACACGACGGCGGATTCGAGCGGATCGACGTTGCGGCTGACTATGCTTTGCAGAGACGAAACCACCTGCGCGGCGGTGAGGATTGCATCAGTACCCGCGTGCGGCATCGCGCCGTGCGCGCCGCGACCGCGAATGCTGATCTCGAACGTTGCGAATGCGGCCATCATCGCGTCATCGCGCGCGACGCAGGTGCCGATCGGAAGCGCCGGCCAGTTGTGCAGCGCATAGATGCTGTCGCAGGGGAATGATTTGAACAGCCCCTCTTCCACCATGCGCCGTCCGCCGCCTTCGTTCTCCTCCGCCGGCTGAAAGATGAAATGCACCGTGCCGTCGAGGTCGGCCAGAGTCGCGCAGGCACGGGCCGCAGCGAGCGCCATGGCCGTGTGGCCGTCATGCCCGCAGGCATGCATGACACCGGGCACGCCGGAGACATGCTCGGCGCCGCTCTCTTCGCGGATCGGCAGGGCGTCGATATCGGCCCGTATGCCGATGCTGCGCCGGCTGGTGCCGCGGCTCAGGGTCCCGACCACCCCCGTCCCTGCAAGGCCGCGATGCACCTTCAATCCAAACCGGTCGAGCTGTGAGGCGATGAACTCCGAGGTCTCGCGCTCGCCGAAGGCGAGCTCCGGATGACGATGCAGATGATGTCGCCACGAAACTGCCTCGGCCAGCAGGTCGGCGGTGCCGCCGCCCGTCATATCGCCCCCTTTCCCGGCTCGAAGATCGCGTAAAGCTTCTCGCAGGGTTCGTGCACGGTCCAGGCTCCCTCGAAGCCTGCCGGGATGACGAACGCATCGCCGGCGGTAAACGAATGGCGTTCCCCCGCGAGACTCTCGATGGTCACGCGCCCCGCTGTCAGCACGCAGAGCTCGCTTTCGGTATACCGCACGCGCCATTTGCCGGGGCTGGAGGACCAACGGCCGCAGAAGAACCGACCGGTGCCGTCGGAGAAGGCGTTCCATGCGCGGTGGACCGGCTTGCCGTCGAGCACACGATCCGGCTCGGGTCCGCACGCTTCCCACGTGGCTGGTCCGTCCAGATGGAGGATGGATGAACTCATGAGACTCACTCGGCTCGGCAGGGCGGCGGACGCTACTATATTGCGTGAAGGACCGCGGGGGCTGAGGTCTTCTGCGCATGCTATCGCAAGACGAGCTCGCTTGACCCCGGCACAGCTCAGGTGAAGGTGGCAATTACCCGGCAATGTCCATGAGTCATCGTTTATTCCAGGCCGCGCGCGCGCTCTTGTGCCTGCTTCCCTGCATCTTTTCCGGCTGCGTCTATTTTTCGCGGCATACCTTGCCGGGAGCCTGCGCCAATGCTCTTGGCTCCGAGATGCACAATTTCTGCGTCGTCAGCCCGGGCGTTCTCTGGCGTGGCGCGACCCCGGACCGGGCGGATGCGGCGTGGCTGGTTCAGCACGGCATCAGGACTGTCGTGAGTCTGCAGCTCGACATGCGGCATGCCTTCGAGTCGGCCCGCCTGAATCCGGGGGTCGCGCGCTCGGTCACCTACTTTCGGGTGCGCGATTTCGCTGCCGTCGACGTGTTGACTCACTACCACCTCGATGAGCGGGTGGCCTATGTGCTCGCGATCATCAACGAGGCGCCGAAGCCCGTCTTCGTCAGTTGCCGCGCCGGGGTGGATCGCACCGGCATCATTGCGGCGGCCTATCGGGTGCTGGTCGAAGGCATGAGCCGGGAGAAGGCCATCGCCGAGATGGACGGCTTCCACAGTCCCTGGGACCCGCTGAACGCGCGCTACGTGCGCAGCCTGTCAGGAGAGCGCAAGGCGCGCATCCTGCGCGAGGTGCACGAGCGCGAGCATCGGATACCGCCGAGCGGCGAGTTCGTCTGTACCAACGGCGGCTGCCGGTTCCAGGGAACGCAACAGTCCGCGGCGGGGCTCAATGCGTCGTCTCATTCGCCTCGAATGAGGTGAGGAGCCGGCCGCGATCTCGCCTCAGATCCTCTCCTGAGCGCTCTTTCGGCCAGGAAAGTCCCGGCTTGAGACCTTTCCAATAGATGCGCTCGATCTGCGGCGCCGGGTTCTCGTCTTCCCTGTCCCAGCGCATGCCGCGTGTCACTCGGGCCCAGTAGGCAGGTGTCTGCGTAAAGTGGAATGCGGCCGCCTTGCTCGCGCGCGTCCCGCCCATGAAGGCAGCGGCAAACGGCGCCGGCTCCGCTGCCTCGAACGTCCAGGCCTTCTGGCTGAGATCGAACACCGCCGACATCGGTCGCTGGTAAGCGTCATAGATCGAGAGATGATCGATGCCGAGAATGTCCTCGATGGTTGCCAGGACGTTTACCGTGGAATAACGCTCGCTCACGACCGCGTGATGCTTGAGGTACGGGCCGGCGAGAAAGCACACACTGCGATGTGCATCGACGTGATCCGGCCCATCCTGCGCGTCGTCCTCGATGATGATGATCAGAGTGGAATCGGCGTAGGGGCTGCGGGCCACCGCCTCGATCAGCCGCCCGACCGCATAGTCGTTGTCGGCGACCTGTGCCTCCGGCGTGCTCAGTCCGTCGATCGACTGGGCGAACTCACCGAGATGATCGCGCATCAGCCGCACCAGGCTGAGTGCCGGCAGATTGCCCTTGGCGAGGTACCGCTGGAATTCCCGCTGCCACTCGGCCTCACGGAAATAGTCGGGGAATCGCGTGTCGAAGCCGCGGAAATAGGGATCGGTCACGCGCGCGAGCTCACGGTTGGCCGGGAAGGCCACCTGTGTTCTCGTCCTGCGGGGCCACTCCAGCAAGGGAGTGGCGCGAGTCGGATTGTGATACGGGAGCAGATCGAGCATGAAGCCGTAGTTGCGCACGGAGAGCCCGGCGCGCATGGCCGCATCCCAAACATAACCCTGCTCGCGCTCGCCCTCCGGACCATCCGGCGCCGCTGCGTTGGCAGTCCCGGGAAGCAGGTTGGGATCATCCGGATAGCCCGGTTCCTCCCGCTTGCGCTCCGCCAGTGAGCCGATGGCGACATCCACGTCGCGATTGGTCCCCTCCCAGTCGTACGAGAGGCCGCGATCGGCATAGTTCACCGGGAGGTTCTTCACTCCGAGGTCGGACTCCATCGCCGAGGTGCTCCAGGGCCAGCCATTGCCGCTCACCTCCCCCGTATCGTAGAAATTGTCGAGCGTGACGAAGGTCTTCGCGAGGGCGTGAGCGTTGGGGGTGATGGTATGGCCGAACTCGGTGAGCCGCGGATCGCCGTTGCCGACCGGGAGGTCACCGAGAATCTGATCGTAAGTGCGATTCTCGCGCACGATGTAGATGATGTGCTTGATGCGCTGGTGCAGCGCCTGCATCAATTGCCGGTCTTCGGCATTCTCCCGGACGTAAAGGTGGTCATTGGCTGCCACGGTGCGGGTGAGCTCCGCCAAGTCCCGCGCCTCGGGTGCCGGCAGATCGAGGAATCCGGCCTTGGAGAGCTGCAGAATGTACTGGTTGGACGAGACGCAGTGAGCCTGCCGTGACTTCCTGAAATCGTTACTCGCGCAGTCGCCTGCGTTGGGTCCCGGAATGCTGCGGCCGTTGACCACATAGAGCATGCGGCCATCGGCGCTCACGCTGACCGAGTTCGGCCAGTACCCCGTCGGAATGAGCCCGGTGACCTGCGGTTCAGCCGTGTCGAGCGCGATGACGGCTACGGCGTTCTCGCCCCCGTTGGTGACGTAGAGGCGCTTCTCATCGGGCGAGAGGCTGACGCTGTTGGGCGCCACGCCATGGTAGTACGCGCCGCGCACCATCAGCGCAGGCGGCGCAATCGTGCGGATCACGTGTTCGATGCGGTTGGTGGCCGTGTCAATGACGGAGACGACGTCGGCGTTGTCACTGACTACGTAGAGGCGTGATCCTGCGCGATTCAGCACCATGCGGCTGGGGTTGCCTTCGACGGCGATCCGCCCGACCACCGCAGGCAGGGCTGCGGCGAGACTCACCATGTCGACCTCACGATCACGAACGCTCGAAACGTACGCCGTCTGATTGCCTTTGACCGCCACCCAGAGCGGATAAGTGCCGCCCCGGCCGCCATGTCCCGGCTGCAGTGAGAGCTCGGCGGCTCGACCGCCAGGCACCCCGTCCACCAGCGGCACGATGGAGAGCGAGTCGTTGTAGAAGTTGGAGACGATCAGTCTGGCAGCATCAGCCGTGACGGCGAGCCCCGCAGCCTCCGGCCTGGATAGGGCACCCGGCTGGGGCGGGAGGCCTTTTCCCGCGCCGTGACCGAGCTCGACCAGCGCTCCCGTTTCCTCGAACCAGGCGCTGCCGCGCCGTGCGAAAACGTGCACATCGTCATCGACACCCCCCGAAACGTAGAAGTGCCGGCCGTCGGGTGCGAACACAACACCCACGTAGGTGTTCGGCACCAGCAGAACCTGCCTGCGCACGGGGCGGTCGTGACTGATGTCATAGACGAACACGTACTCGTTCGAGGCCGCCGTGATCCGCGCGCCGGCTTTGTCGTAGAGCTTGTTGAAGCCGCTCGTCAGGATGAGGAGGGTCTTGCCGTCGGGACTCGTGACGGTGGTGACCGCTTGGCCGGCGACATAGCCGGGGAAACCGGGCAAACCGGGATTGAGGCGCGAAAAGCGGGCGCCCGCGGCGGCCGTCGGCGTGATCCTGATCCCGGACGGCGCATCGGGCGCCCGATGCGTCATCGCAACGGCTTTCGCCCTGGCTGCGCCATGAGGCAGCAAGCCGATGAGCGTGAGGAGCGCGAGCCGCGCGAGGCAGCGGCCTGCGGGAACTCTGTGGGACATCATGCGCAGCTCTCTCGGGCCGACCGTGTGAGCCCATAGCTTACAGGCCCCGGGGGCCGGCCGAGGAACCGTCTCACTACGGCCCTGCGGCGTACCAATCCAACACCCGCAGGGCGCGCAGCGTGTTCCAGCGGCTCGGCAGTCCCTCGCCCTCGTCCGTCGCGACGGGCATTCTGCCCGGGTATTGGGTCTCCAGGGACCAGCGGCCGCCCTCGTCACGCTTCGATGCGACGAGCGCGACTGCCTCGGCAACACGCTCATCGGCTGCGACTCCGGCGCGACGCAGGTAGTCAAGGCCGCGCAGGACGTCGTAATGCCACCAGGCGGGGAAGGCAAAACGGCTCCACTCCGCGCCACTTTTCCGATCCCGTTCGATCCGCTCACCCGTCGAGAGGCGCCGTAACAGGCGGCGCTCGAGAAGATATTCCTGTCCGCGCAGCCGTGCGGCCTCGATCGCGGCGATGCTCCCCGAGCCGGCAACCGCTGATTGCTCGAATTCCAGCAGCGCCTCGAGCACGCAGATCGTGGTGTTGAACGATGACCGCTGCGCGATCGGGCGCCTCGCAGTTCCAGCCGCCGTCGGCCAGCTGCTCGGCGAGCAGCCGGGCGATGATGTTGCGCACGTCCTGGCGAAAGTAGGCGCCGGCTGCCGCCACCTGAGCGTTGATACAGGGCTCGGTCTCGCCCTCGAAGAAACGGTTGTGATCGGCCTCCCGTGGTCCGCATCCCTGCCAGGTCACATGGTCCCGCACGCGACGCAACGCGCGCTGCGCCTCATCGGCGGCGGGATCCAGGCCCATTTCCCGCAGGAGCCACAGGACGTGCAGGGTCGAGTCCCAGCCGTGATTCCACGCCACACCACCCCACCGGCCATCGGGTTGCTGCAGGGCGAGCAGGCGCGCGCCTGCACCCTCGGCCGCAACCTTCGCTCGTTCGGCAGCGATCTCGTGTGGCGGCGCGCCGGTCAGGTCGCGCATGACCTGCCAGCGAATCGCGGGATCGGAATCCAGCAGCCACTCGATGACGGCTTGCTGCGCCCTCATGGCCGGCCCGGCGGGCGCGGAAGCTTCCTGCGAGACATCAATTGGCCACTTTCTGCCATGCCTCCTGGGCTGCCGGGGAGAGCTTGTCCATGTGCTTCAGGAACAGAGCCAGGGTCCACATCTGCTGATCGCTCAAGGTGTCCTTCCACGAAGGCATCGCGGTCCAGCGGATGCCGTGGGCGATCTTCCAGTAGGTCGCTCCCTCCGGGTCATCTTCCACGCCATGGTCTGCAAGCTGTGGCGGCCGAGGCGAGAGCCCCTTGGCCAGAGGCGTCGCCGACGCGGCGCCCTTTGCTGTTCCGTGGCAGCCTGCGCAGTACTGCCCGTAGAGCTGGATTCCAGTGGTGAGATTCTGGTCCGTGAGCGGTACGGGGTTCGGCTGTTTTGGCGCCTCCGAGCTCACCGTCGCATGCAGCGAGGCGCGGGCCGCCCACTTCTCGAGCGGCAGCGGCCCGGAATCCGCACCGGCCGACACCGTGCCGGTCGTGAAAACGAAATAGAGCGCGATGACGATTGCCACGATCGTCAACACTACGCCGAGAAGAAAGCTCTTGATCATCGCGGCTCCCCCGTCAGCAATTGCAGTCGTGACCTTCAGCCGTCATGGCGGCGGATGACCTCGCAACGCTCATCCGCGGCCGAGCAGCGCCGTCAGCTCATCGAGCTGTGCGCGGTAGCTGTCGAGCGTCTTCGCAGTCTCAACGGCGTACCGGCCGGCAGCGTTCCAGTCCCGCCCCTCCAGCGCCTCACGCACGGCGGGAATCGTCTTGGCACCGTAGCCGGTCAGCGCACCCGGCGCCTGCATCATGTTCCTGTACCAGGGGCGGCCCGGCAGGCCCGACTCATCGAGGAGGCGCTGCTCCATCGTGCCCATCAACTCATTGATCCGCCGCAGCTGGCCGGCGGGAATCGCGAGCCCGCGGGACACACGCGCATCGTAGGCCGCCTGATAGGCGTGCACGCTCTGTCGCAAGCCCTTGGCGGCTGCATCGAGCGGCGCAAGATCGATGCTCGGCACGTCTGACAGACGCTCGGGCGGGGCAACCGGGCGGGTCGGGTCGGCTGCGAGACGGTAGGCATCCGCAGCGAACAACTGGCGCTGGTGCAGCGCGGCCTTGCGCTCGCTGTCGACTTCCTCGTGGAGCTGCGTGAGATAGCGATCGAGACTCGCACTGAAATCACCGAAACGCAGCGGCAGCACCGGCGCATCGGCGGTTCGCATCACGATGTGACCGGCCACCTTGGCGAGCGCAACCTCGTACTCGAAGGTCGGATCGCCGAAGCGCACGAAATGATCGAACGAGTCATAGCGGGAATGGTAGATGCCGGCATCATCGTCCTCGCCCCCGAAGAGGATGTTGAGCGTGGCGATGCCGAGGTGATCCAGGAAGGCGCTGAAGTCCGAGCCGGAGCCCAGGGGATCGAGCGGGATGTCGCCGCCCTTGGCTGCCAGGGTCGCGAGCGCCTTGGTGTCCGGATCGGCGCCCGGCTCGGCGCCCTGTACTTCGACGAACGCCCGCTCACGCTGCTCGACACTGACATGGGTTTCCGGGTCGGTGACCCCGGCCGCGACCTCGTTGACGACGTGTTGCAGGGAATGGCTGCCGCCGGCGGAGAAGAACCCGCGGGCGTTGGTGTCGGAATTGAGATACAACACCGCCTTCTGTTGCAGCTCCTTGGCGTGCGTTTCCGCCCACTCGGTGGACCCGAGCAGCATCGGCTCCTCGCCGTCCCAGCTCGCATACACGATGGTGCGCCTGGGTACCCAACCCTCCCGGTGCAGGGCGCCGAGGGCCTTCGCCTCGCCCATGAGCGCGACCGTGCCCGAGAGCGGATCCCATGCGCCAAACACCCAGCCGTCGTGGTGATTCCCGCGAACCACCCATTGAGCGGCATCCGTCGAGCCCTTGAGCATCGCGATCACGTCGTAGACCGGCTTTCGACCCCAGTCGGACTTCACCGAGAGATGCACTTTGGCGGGTCCCGCGCCGATGTGGTAAGTGAAAGGCAACGAGCCGCGCCAGCTCTCCGGGGCGACCGGTCCGCCGAGCGCCTGCAGCAGCGGGGTCGCATCGGCATAGGAAATGGGAAGCACCGGGATCCTGACGATGCTCGCGGCATCCGCGACGGCCAGGTGCTTCGCACCCGGCACCGACCCGTAGCCGGGTGTGGTCGGATCACCCGGATAGCGGGCGATGTTCATCACCGAGCCGCGCTGCACTCCCTCGGGCGGACGCCAGCCGCCCTTGGGGTACGAGTCGCCCTGAAAATAGCCGTCATCCCGCGGATCGGAGTAGATGAGGCAGCCCACGGCGCCGTGCTCATAGGCAAGCTCCGGTTTCAGGCCCCGCCAGCCGATGCCGTAGCGTGCGATCACGATTTTCCCTTTCACGCTGACGCCGTACCTCGCCAGCTCCTTGTAGTCATCGGGCATGCCGTAGTTGACATACACGAGAGGCGCCGTCACATCCCCATCCACGCCGTACACGTTGTATGGCGGCAGCGCACCGCCGAGGGTCGACGTGCGGTCTCCTGCGACCGGCGGCTCATGGAGTGAGGCCTTGAAGGCCGTCGGCGCGAGCATCTCGACCAGCTCCTGCCGCGGTGTTGGATAGAGCACATCGAAAGTCTCGATGTGTGCATCCCAACCCCATGCCTTGAACTGTCGGAGCAGGGATTCGGCATTGGCCTTGTCGTGCGGCGAGCCGACCTGGTTGGGCTCGGCGGCAAGATCCTGCAGCCAGCCGCGCATCTCCGAGGCGCTGAGCTGCGCATCGAAGCGCTGTTCCAGATCGCGCTCATGGTCCGCACCGGCCGCGGTGAATCCCAGCATGGCGCCGCCCGGGGCAGTGTCCGCCGCTGCCGGAAGGACAGAGCCGACGGCGCAGGTCGCCGCCACGCAAGCCAGAGTCGACGCGAATTTGCTCGTCATTCTCATTGATCCCCTACGCTGGTCGGGTGCTCGGGCAGCTTCGGCAGATGCGGATGATAATCGAGCCAGGGAGCCCGTTCGTAGTGGGGAGTCGGACTCGCGGCGAGCTGCTGCATCGCAATTCCGACGGCCCGCTCGAGCTGCGGATCGTGTCCCTGGCGCACGAGCTCGGGATTCTGCCACACGCTGACATCGGGGCCGATCCCGTGATTCTCGACCGGAAAGGTGCCATCCAGGCCCTCGATGGCCTCGCGCGGGGAGGTGATACTGCCGCCATCCATCAGGTCCGGGTAGCCGCCTATGCCGACGAGGCCTCCCCAGGTGCGCTCGCCCACGAGCGTCCCGAGGTGATCCATCTTGAAATACCACGGCAATGCGTCACCGCCCGAGCCTGCGTACTGATTGATGACCATCACCTTGGGTCCGAAGATGGCCATCGGCGGGGTCACCGCCGTTCGTCCCCAGCGGTTGACCTGCAGAGCCATCGGCCGGAACTGCAGGGACTGGATGATGTAGTCGGAAAGCAAGCCGCCGTGATTGAAGCGCTCATCGATGATGACGCCCTGCTTGTCGACCTGGGAGAAGAAATACCGGTTGAAGTTGGTGAAACCGCCCCACGCGGTGTCGGGCAGATAGACATAGCCGAGCTTGCCGCCGCTCAGCCGCTCGACGAGTTGCCTGTTGCGGTCGATCCAGGCGGCATGCCGCAGCCCCTCCTCGCTCGGTATGGTCTTGACGGTGATCGGCCGCGACCCGGTGAGATCGGGATTCGGTCCGACGGTGAGAGTCACCGTCTTGCCGGCTAGGTCCTGGAACGCCTGATAGAGATTCATGCCGCCATCGAGCGGATTGCCATTGACGGCCAGCAGGTAATCTCCGGCCGCGACCTCGAGGCCCGGCTGCGCCAGCGGCGCGTACAGCTCCGGACTCCAGCGGCCGCCGTCGTAGATGCGGGCAATGCGGTAATGACCATGCTCGATGCGATAGTCGGCGCCGAGGAGGCCCACGCTGATCTCGTCCATCCTCGGCTCGTAGCCGCCGCGGATGAACATGTGCCCCACGGACTCATAGCTCATCATCTCCCTGAAAAGGAACGACAGCCCGTCGCGGCTGGCGATGCCCGGCAGGTAATGCGCGAATTCCTTCTCCGCTGCGGCAACGTCGAGCCCATCGTATGTCGGGTTGTAGAAGAAAGCGCGCTGGATCCGCCACGCTTCCCCGTACATCTGTGCCCACTCCTCTTCCGGCACGACCCACACACGCAGATCCTGTGTCTGCAGATGATCCGGCTTGGCGCCGGGACGCGCATCCGCTATGAACCAGTCATCGCCCCTGCGGTAGAGCATCTTGCCACCGCCCGCGGCCAGCTCGAAGTTCGTGACGCCACTCACCAGGCTCTGCGTCTTTCGCGACTCGAGCTCGAACTGCAGGATCGAGAGCGGCGGTCCGTTCGGGCTTCTGTCCCCACTCGTCTGCACGAGTGGCCCCTGCGCCAGGTAGAGCACACCCGCCTTGCCCGCCTCGAGATCCACGTAATCCGCGGCGGGTATCGGCAAGGGCACCGCACGCGCCTCGAGACCCTTGAAATCGATCGTGAGCGCCGGCGGCGGCTTCTGTTGGCTCGCAGCCCCTTTGCTCCCTTTGGCGGGTGGCGACGGCTTGGGTGGGGAGGTCTGCTCATAGCCGCTGCGCGGCGCCACCGGAGAGGCCGTGCTCGTCTGCAGCGTCACGGCGTAGACCTGCCGCGTTATCGGCTTTTCCAGGCGGGTCATGTCGAGCCAGCCGTAGGCGAGCGCGGTGTTGGTGCTGGAGGTGAAATACAGCTCCTTACCGCTGGCATCAAAGACCGGGTCGACACAGTCGCTGGTCGCGTCGGTAGCCTGGTGAGTCGAGCCATCCGCCAGCGAATAAATGTAGATCGCGTGCTGATAGTTGGGCATGACGCGCGTGAAGGCGATCCAGCGGCTGTCGGGTGACCAGCGGGCGCGCGTCGAGTGCAGTTGATCGAAATTGTCGGTGGCGACCTTCACCGGCCGCGGCGAGGGCTGCCCGAGATCGACGTACCAGAGGTTGAGCTTCTGGTCCGCGAACAGAATCTTCTTGCTGTCGGGCGACCATGTGGGGGTGTAGTAGTACGCATCGTCCTGACCGAGCGGGATCCTGCGCACGGCGCCCGTGCCGTCCTCATGACTGATGTAGAGGTCGTACTCCCCCGCCCGATCGGAGAAGTAGGAGATCGACTGTCCGTCGGGCGACCAGGCCGGATCGCGGTCCATCGCGCCCGGGCTGTGGGTGAGATTCTCCGCACTGCCGTGCTTGACCGGCACGGTCAGGATCTCGCCGTGGGCCTCGAAAACCGCGCGCACACCGTTCGGCGAGATATCGCCTGCAGCGATATCCTTGGCCACGTCCTCGAAATGCGATCGGCGCTGGGGAAAATCACCCGCGATCGTCACCGGCACCGGCTGACTGCTGCCGCTTGCGGTGTCGTAGATGCGCAGCTCGCCGAACTGCGAGTAAACGATGCCCCCCGGACCTGCAGACGCGGAGGTGATGTCGAAGCCGGTGTTGTCGATGACCCGCCTGACCTGCCTGCTGTCCGTGTCATACGAGTAGAGGGTGGCAGGGCCATCGCGATCGGAAAGGAAATAGACCGTGTGGCCGACCCACATCGGATCGCTCTCGTTGGCGTTCAGGTTCGGGATCCGCACGGTGCTCGAGTCCGACAGGCGGGTCACCCAGACCTGCGCATGCTGGCCGCCCTTGTAGTCCTTCCAGAACGGCTCCCACTGGAAACCGGGAACGTAGGCGATGCGGTCGCCGCCAGGCGAATAGGAGCCTGCCTCTCCGGTGGGCAGCGGCAGCTCTTCGGGAAAACCGCCCGTGACCGGCACCGTGAAGAGCTGATCCGGGTCGGAGAAGCTCTCTCGATGCGAGCTGAAGACTATTTTTTTGCCATCCGGCGTCCACCCAACGGCAATGTCTGGGTCTGGATGATACGTCAGGCGCCGCGGCTGCCCTCCGGTCGCTGGCACGACATAAACGTCCGTGTTCTTGTCATACGTGCCGCTGAACGCGACCATCGAGCCGTCGGGAGAGAAGATCGGCTTCGCCATGAGCCCGATGCCGCTCGCGAGGACATGCGCCTCACCGCCGCTGCGGGGGACGCTCCATAGCTCTCCGGCGTACTCGAAGACGATCTGCGTCTTCGACATCGTCGGATCATTGAGAAGAAGCCGGTCGGCTGCTCCTGCAGATAAAGACGCGACGAGCGCCAGCGTCGTGGCGAGCCATGTTCTCATGAGACCTCCGCGTGCGCCAAAGGGCTACAGACAACGACGGAAGTATGTCACGCGTCCGGCAGCCACCCCCTCGTGGCCTGCGACGAGCAGTGAGATGGGATAGACGAACAGCCTCTGGGCCGGCGGTCTAGGCCCCCCCGGACCTCGCCGGACGGAAATGAAGGTCCTGGTAGTCGAAGCTGAAATCGGCCAGCGGCGAAACCGGCTTCATGGCAATCGAGTGGATGTGCCCGCCCTGTACGTCGAATGTCACGTACGCATCCTCGATCCCACGGTCCGTCCAATGCGCGCGGAAGGTGTCATCGGCGACGTGCTCGAGCGAGCCCTCCATGCCCGGCGTGAGATCGAAGCGCAGCCACAGCTTGCCGCCGGTGCGGGCCGAAACGGTCATGGTGCCGTACCACGGATCGGAATACGTGCCCTCATAGGCGGCCATGGGGAGGGAGGATTTCCCGTTGGGTTGGTACTGCTGCGGCAGATTCTTCATCGCGGCCAGCGTCTTGCCGAGGATCTCCTTGCGCAGCGCCACCAGATTGTCGATCCAATCCGTCTTCGGCTGGCCGAGATAGTAGGCCAGGAGGTAGTCGACGACGGAGCGTCGGGAGCCGCCGTCCTCCGAGTTGATGACGACGGAAAAAGCGACGTGCCTGTCAGGAATGATGTAGAGCGCGGCCAGAGCACCAAAGACCGCGCCCGTGTGCTCGACCACCGTATGGCCGTAGTCGTCCTCCACGAACCATCCGAGCGAGTAGTCCTGCAGATTCGGTCCTGCCAGCAGGGGGGAGACCGCGCCGAAGGCATCCGAGGGAACCACCACGACCGGGCTCCAGAGCTCGTGCACCGAGTCGGCGCTGAGCAGAGCTCGACCATCGGGGAGCTTGCCGCCCTCCTCCCACATCGCCAGCCATTTGGCCATGTCGATGGCGCTGGCGTTGATCGACCCACAGGGAGCGGCCGCCACGGTATCGAGCACGCCTGTCAGTATTCTCTCCTTGCCCATGCCGCGGATCGGCCCATCCGTACGGCCGTGCAGCGCAACGGCGTTGGCGGCCGCCGGGTCGTAGAGGGTGCGCGAATCCTTCATGCCGAGCGGTGCGAAGAGATGCTGCGCGACGAAATGCTCCCAGGTCTCGCCCGAGACCGCCTGCACGAGCTGTCCGGCGACGATGTAGAGGATGTTGTCATAGGCAAACACCTCGCGAAAGCCGGTCCTCGGCTCGAGGTAGCGCAGCGCATGCACGATGTCCGCACGGTTGCGGGTCGTATTCGGCGTAATGAGGAGGTCGCCCTCCCCCAACCCGAGCCCACTGCGATGCGTCAGCAGATCGCGCACCGTCATGTGCTCGGTGACATAGGGATCGTACATCCGGAATCCGGGGAGCTTGTCCACGATCCGGTCGCTCCACTTCAACTTCCCCTCATCGACGAGTATCGCGAGTGCGGCCGAGGTGAACGCCTTGGTCTCCGAACCTATGGGGAACGCCGTATCCGCGGTAACGGGCGCTCGGGTCGCAATGCTGCGCACGCCGTAACCTTTGGCGAGTACCGTCTTGCCATTCTGGACGATGGCGAGAGAAAGCCCGGGCGCACCGAAGGCATGCATGGCGCGCGCGACGTATTGATCCAGGTCCGGCGGCGGTGCAGCCGGTGCGCGCTCCGCTGCCCGTGCCGGAGCCGATGCCGACACGGCCAGCAGCGCGGCGAACGCTGCGGCTGCCACCGCTACGCGCGCCAGGAGCTTGTCAGAACGAGATGAGGAAGTTTGCCAGGCCAAGATGAATCACTCCCCAGATGCCGTAGATTCCCGCCAGTCCCAGAATGAGCTCACCGCCGCGCGCCAGCACGCCGCCAGGCCCCATGCGCAGCCGCAGGCCCGCATTCACGATCATGGCCACGCTGCCGATGATCGCGAGCACGCCCAGGACGTAGAGCGGGATGAACCAGCCGAGCAACTCGCCGCTGACGACCGCATCGCGGCCCGTGAGGCTCGCGAAGAACGCCAGCCAGCCGACGATGAGCGCGAGATAGATCACCGCGCCTACCCGCGCGGCCAGCCGCAGCGACGCCTTCAGGCGCGGCAGCACGAGCGGCTGCCGGAATCGCCGGCGGATGATCGCGCCTCCGGCCCAGACCGCCACTGCCAGCAGGATGACCATGACGAAGAGGCCGCCCAGAAGGTGCAGCATCGAGCTCTGTCCGAGCCCATGCACCCGCTGGTTGATCTCCACCGGAATCGTGGCATCGGAGACCCAGTACTGGACGGCCCCCGCCTCGTCGGCCACGAATCTGAGGTGCGCCTGCCCGTCCACCTCCCTCCAGGTGAGCGGCGCTACCTCCCGCCAACGCTTCGGCACGCCACTCAGTTGTGTGAGCGCGCTCGTCTCGATTTGGCCGTCGGCAGCCGCAGTCACCGGCGACTGCCCGAGAGCGTTGAGAATCCGCAGAGCCGTGTGACGGCTCGAGGCATAAAAGCCCGTCACCCGCGCGGTATCCCTGGCCGTGTCGCGCAGCGTCGCCTCGACTGGAGGCGTGTAAGGGAAATAGCGGTCGAGAAAGGCGCGAAAGAGCGCAACCCGCACGTCGTCCGCCGCACCCGCGGTCCCGGTGCTGTTGACCATGATGAAGAAGCCGACGTTGCGATCGAGCAGCAGGTGCAGATCCGCGTGAAAAGCGCCCGTGTCGCCCGCATGGCCGACGATCCTCAAGCCGTTACGGTTCTCGTCGTAGAAGCCTAGATCCATGCCGTTCATGCCGGGAAGCGGACGGCCCTGGGGCGTGTGCATCTGCCGAACCGTTGCCGGCTCGAGGATCTGCGTGCCATCGAGACTGCCGCCGCCGAGCTGTGCCAACATGAACCTTGCCATGTCGGTGACGGTCGTGGTGAGCGCGCCCGCGGGAGCGGCCTCCACGTACTCGAAGGGAACCGGATCCTCATCGGACGACAGCCTGTAGCCTGTCGCCATGTGCGGCTGCATCCTCGGCGGCAAGGGCTGCTGGAATGTCGAGTCAGTCATCCGGAGTGGCAGCAGGATGTGCCGGGCGATGTACTCGTCGTAAGGCTCACCCGAGATCCGCTGAACGATATATCCCGCGAGCGCCGTCGCGTAATTGGAGTATGCGACGACCTTGCCCGGAGGATGGAGCACCGGTGGCATGTGCTGCAGCAGGAACTTCCGCAGCGGATAGAGCTGATTCGCCTCGTTGACGAAAAGATCGGTGACCGCATCCTCGAACCCCGTCGAATGCGTCATCGCATCGCGCAGCGTGATCGGGCGTCCGAACGGCTCCGGCACCTCGAAATCGAGATAGGCGTTGATGTCCCGATCCAGATCGAGCCTGCCCGCCTGCACGAGTTGCATCACCGCCGTCCAGGTGAAGAGCTTCGATACGGAGCCGGCGCGAAAGAGTGTCTGATCGGCAATGACTGGACGCCTGCTCTTCACGTCGGCAAAACCGTACCCCTTGGCGAATAAAATATGACCGTCCGCGACCACGGCGATGGCGGCGCCTGCGATGTTTGCCTGCCCAATCGCGTAAGGGGTCATTCCATCGAAGAACGCTCCGAGATCGGCAGGGGTCATCTGGTGCGGATCGGCTGCTGCAGCCGGCATCCGCTCGTCAGCGGCCCCACCCTGAGCAGCGAAGGTGAGCGACATCACCATCACACCCGCGAGCAGGCCCGCCAGCCGCCTCACTCCCCGCCTGCCCGCGCGACTCATGCTGATGCGCCCCCAGCGCTCAATAGCGAAAGCTGAAGCTGGCAAATCCGAAGGCGAAGATCGCCCAGAGACCGTAGAGCGCCCAGAGGGCGAGAACCACTTCACCGCAGCGCACCAGCCACCCGCCAGGCCCTCGCATGACGCGGCTGACCGCTTCCACCAGTACTGCGAGCGCACCCAACAGTCCCAGAACCCCCACGATATAGGCGATCGTGAGCGCGCCGTTGACGCTGCCATTGGTATTCAGAAGAAGGTCGAATACGCCCACCCACGCCACGACCAGGGCCAGCATCAGCAATACGCCAATTCGGGATGCGAGCCGCAGGCGTTTCTCCTGGAAGGTGACGAGAAGCGGCGTCTTGAAACGACGCCGGACGATCGCACCGCCGATCCAGATCGCCAGCGTCAGCCCGAGCACCGTGAGGCACACCGAGCCCATCCAGGTCAGCCGCCCTTTCTCCATGAGGCCGTGGACCTTCTGGAAGAGCATCACCGGAATGAAATCGTCGGAGATCCAGTACGCGACCTGCCCGTCGGAGTCGGTCACGAACTTGAGGTGTGTCTGTCCGCCGACCTCGCGGTATGTGAGGGGACCGACCTCCCGCCAGTGCTTCGGCACGCCGGCAAGATCCTTGAGCACGGACACCTCGATCTCGCCGTCGGGCAGCGCGGTCACGCTCATCTGCTCGAGGCCGTTGAAGATCCGGAATGCGCTCTCGAGACGGCGGGACACCTCGTACCACCCGGCCACGCGCGCCGCATCCGCCTGCGGATGGGGAACCGTCGATTCCGCCGGGGGCGTGTAGGGATAGTATCGGTCGAGGAAGGCACGGAAGATTCCCGTGCGAACATTCTCCGCAGCGCCATCCTTGCCGAGACTGTTCAGCGAAATGAAGAGACCCACATGCTTATCCAGCAGCAGATGCATGTCACTGTGAAATGCGGTGGTGTCGCCCGCATGCGCGAGGATGCGCAGCCCGTTGCGGTCTTCCTGATAGAAGCCGAGGGCAAAGCCGTTCATTCCCGGCGCCATCCGTGAGGTCGGTGTATGCATGAGCTGCGTGGTCGCGGGTGTCATGATCGAGGCACCGGCATAACTGCCGTTCTCGAGCTGTGCGATCATGAAGTGCGCCATGTCGACGGCCGTGGAGCTGAGCGAGCCGGCAGGTGCGATCTCGATATCCTCGAAGGGAACGGGCTTATCGTCCGAGGCCTTGACGTAGCCCTGCGACATGTCCTCGGCCAGCGTCGCCGGCAGCGGCTGGTCGAAGGTCGAGCGCGTCATGCCGAGCGGCTGGAAGATGTGGCGCGCGATGTACTCATCGTACGGCTCGCCCGAGACGCGCTGGATGATGTAGCCGGCCAGCATGGCCCCATAGTTCGAATACGCCACGACTTTGCCGGGCGGGAAGATCTGCGCCGGCAGGTGCCGGATGAGATAGTCCCGGTAGGGAATGAAATCCTTCGGCGACTGCACGAAGGCACCGGCGATGGTGTCCTCCCATCCCGGGGTGTGGGTCATCAGGTTGCGCAGCGTTATGGGCTTGCCGAACTTCTCCGGGATCTTGAAATCCAGATAGTCATTGACATCGCGATCCAGGTCGAGCTTTCCGGCTTGCACGAGTTGCATCACCGCCGTCCAGGTAAAGGTCTTCGAGACCGATCCCGGACGGAAGAGCGTACGGTCGGCCGAGACCGGCCGGCGCGTCTTCATGTCGGCGAAGCCGTAGCCCTTGGCGAAGATGATCTGCCCGTCCGCGACCACCGATACGGTGGCCCCCGCAATATCGCCGCTCTGGATGGCGTATGGAACGATTCCGTCCATGAACGCAGCAACGTCCGCAGACGTCAGAGCGTTGGTATCGGGAACTGCGTCCGCGGCGCAGGCGACCGCGCCTCCTGTCAGCAACAGGAGAGCCATTGTCAGGGCAGCGCCGCCCACGTGGGTGGTGCGCCGGCGCCGGTCATTGCTCGTTGGGTTACGCATCACGCCCTCTTCTCATACTCTTTCGGCCTGCCGCTCCGCAGCGGGACGCCCCCAGCCTTCCGGACACCATACCGTGCCTCGCTCATAGACGGCACCCGGCGCGCGGTCCTCGGCCAGAAACAGGGGTGCATCGAGGTCGACCAGATCGCAGCGCTGACCGACCAGACATCCCGGCGCCATCGCGAGCGAGGTACCTTCCATGCAGCCGACCATCGGCTTCATGCCGAGGCGGCGAATCTCCGCCGCCATCTGCAGCGCCTCGGTGAGCCCGCCGCACTTATCGAGCTTGATGTTGACCACGTCGAAGAGGCCGACCGCGAGCGCCAGGTCGGCGAGGCTCTGCACGCTCTCGTCAGCCGCCAGCGGGATCGGCGAATCGAATCCGGTGAGCTCCTGCTCCCGGCCGACGCGGACCGGCTGCTCGATCAGTTGTACATCCGCCTCGATGAATGCCGGGAGAATCTCACGCAAAGAGACAGCGTCATACGCCTGGTTGGCATCAACGCCTATCCAAGCGTCTGGCCGCGCAGCTCGCACAGCACGCAGCCGCGCGATGTCGTTTTCGCCAGTCAACTTCAATTTGAGGCGTTTGGCGCCGCCGTACGCGCCCGCGGTGCGCGCCATCGCTTCCGGTGTGTCCGCGCCGACCGTGCAGGTCGTAGGAAGCGGCTTCGGAGCGTGGAGCCCGGCGATCCGCCAGGCGGGCATGCCGGAGACTCGCGCCTCGAGGTCCCACAGCGCGCAATCGAGCGCATTGCGTGCCCCGCCGGGCGGCAGCAGCGACCAGAGCGCCTCGCGTGTGACACCTTGAGCAATCAGCGGTCGCAGCGCCTCGAGCTGTCGCGCCATGCTTTGCGGGCTCTCACCCCGGTAGTGGACTCCGGCTGCCTCCCCGCGGCCGGAGATGCCGCCTTCCGTCACGGTCACGACGATGATGTTCGCCTCCGTGAACGTGTAGCCGGTGATCCGGAAAGGCACGCGCAGCGGCCAGCGCTCGAAGTCGATGTGAAGATCCATGGCCCCCTCAGAACGAGACATCGACACTGAGCCCGATGGTGCGGGGCTGCAGGATCGAACCCTTGGCATCGATCGGATCGCCGAGAATATCGGTCTCCCTGACTACCGGTGCCTGCAGCGCACGCGAATCGGTGAGATTCTTCGCGTACAGCAGCAAGGTCCAGCGATCACTGTCGATGCCGGCGTGCAGATCGAGCGAGTGATAGCTCGGAACGATTACCCCGGCGGGATTGCCTTCGATCGCCGAGAACTGCTGTCCCACCTGGCGCAAGCCCCCACCCACGAAACCGCGCCACAGGCCGCCGAGGGGAAAGTTGTAGTCGGCCGTGACCGAACCGCTCCACCTCGACACCTGTGGCAGCCTATCGCCGGCGACCGCCCCCAACGAGGCAACGTCAGTCGTCAGGAACGCGTCCGTATAGGCAACAGTCGCGCCCAGCGTGAGGCCGGTGAAGGGCAGATAGCTCGCGCTGAGGTCGAATCCCTCGCTGCGCGCCTTGCCGGCATTGGCCAGGTAGGTTGCGCTGCCATCCGGAGTGGCGACCTGGACCTGGATGTCCTTCCACTGAATGTAGAATGCCGAGAGATCGGTGGTGAGCCGATTGCCGAGCAACGTCAGCTTGATGCCGGGCTGATAGTCGATGAGCCGCGACGAGTTCACCTGCTGCGGAACCACGACCAGAGGAACGAGCACGTTCGGCGAGCCTGGCTGATAGCCGCTCGCCACCCGCACGTACACGATCGAGTTGCTGTTGATCCGGTAGCGGGGGCTCGCGACGAACGTGACCACGCTCTCGCTCGATTTGAAGATCGGCGTCGCCGAGTCCGACCCGAAGAGCGCGCCACCCGAGAGCTCCTGGAAGTTCTGATCGTTGTGGGCGTAGCGCAGGCCGCCGGTCACGTCGAATTTCGGTGTCAGGTGCCAGGTGAGGTCGCCGAACGCGGCGTACTCACGATAGATGCTCGGGAGGTCGGCATGCGCAAGATCGAACCCCGCTATGGGCGCTCCGTCGGCACCGAGGGTCAGGTAGTTCTGGTTGTTGCTCCCCTGCTCGTGCGTGAAGAACCCGCCGAGCAGCCACTCGAGAGTCTCACCCTGCGGCGAGGCGAGCCGCACCTCCTGCGTGAACTTCCTGAGATTGAGGTTCTTGGCGAGGTCCACGCCCGCGGCGCCGAAAGACGAGAGAAGCGGACCGAAGAAGACCGTGCTGTCCTCATTGTCGACGTTGCTGAAGCGCTGATAGCTCGAGACGGAGGTGAGCTGCGCAAAGTGCAGGTCGTACTTCACCGTCGCGCCATAGATCTGGATTTCCTGTTTGAAGGGCTCGGGAATCGCATTGTCGTTCGTGAGGTCGCCGTAGAGCGGCTGTGAGCCGGTGGTGTAGTCGAGTGCCTCGGTGCCGAGTCCCTCCGCCACCACCTTCTGATCCATCACCGAGAGCTCGACGGAAAGATCGGAGCCGGGCCGCCACAGTGCCACGAGCCGGCCGCCGTACTCGCGGGTGCCATTCTGGTGCCTGGCGCCGGATAGGCCGCTGTCGATGTACCCGGGCGTCCACTGATCGTAGGCCGAGGCGCGCAAGCCGAAATGATTGTCGAGCAGCGGCAGGTTAACCATGCCGCGCACGCCAAAGCCCGGCGCGCCGGTGCCGTGGACGCTGAAGAGGCCTGTCCCGAGTCGGGCTGAGAACTGGTTGAGATCGGGGGATGCCAGCACGTATTTGAGGACTCCGCCCATGGTGCTCGCGCCATAGAGGGTACCTTGCGGACCGCGCAGGACTTCGACCCGATCGAGGTCGTAGGGCATCAGATCGAGGGTGAGCGCCTGGGCCGATTGGAAACTGCCGCTCGAGCCGATGGGAATATCACCGACGTAGACGCCGACTTCGTCTGCGGCTCCCAGTGGCGGGACGCCATCGAGCGTAATCGTGTTGAGACCGGGTGCCCCCTGGCTGGCGAGGCTCAGGCCCGGCACGTACGACACGTAGTCCGCGAGACTGGTGGCGTGCGCCCGCTCGAGATCCGAGCCCTTCAGCACGCTGATCGATGCGGGCACCAGTTGGATGTTCTCGGTCCGCTTCTGCGCCGTCACGATGACGACCTGCAGCTCATTCTCACTCGCAGTCCCCTGGGCCGCAGGGGCCGCCGCGAGCGCCTGCGATCCGATCGTCAGCATCGAAGCGGTCGTCAGAAGCCCGCCGACCCACTTATTGTTCGCTTGCATGGCCGCCTCTTTCGTGTCGCGAGCAGCAAATCTAGCTCTCAGTTTCCGATTTTGCAACTTTTTTTCTACATAGGATATCCTCGACAAATTGCCGCGACTGCCTTTAAATTCGGCCATGAGTACAAGGGCACCAAAAGCGGCGGACGCAACCGGCTACGGGCGCGTGACGGCACATCCCGGGGCGGCACTGAAAGCCCTGCGCAACCAGCGCGGCTGGACTCTGGCGGAGGTGAGCAAGCGCACCGGCCTTCCGATTTCGACGCTGTCCAAGATCGAGAACGAGCGCATCTCACTCACCTACGACAAGCTCGCGCTCCTGAGCGCGAGCCTGAGCGTCGATATCTCTCAGCTCTTCGCGCCGCCCCTCGGGATGCAGGGCGCGGTCATCGGCCGGCGCAGCTACACGCCGGTCGGACAAGGGCAGATCATCGAGACCGGCAATTACGGCCATACCTATCCCGCGGCCGACTTTCTCAACAAGCGTTTCATTCCCATCATCGCCGAGCTACGCGCCCGCTCGCTCGAGGAATTCGGCGAGCTCATCCGCCATCCGGGCGAGGAATATGCCTATGTGCTGGAGGGAACCGTGCTCTTTCACACGGAGCTCTACGCTCCGCTCACCCTCCACAAGGACGACTCGATCTATTTCGACAGCGGCATGGGCCACGCGTATCTCGCTGCCGAGCCCGGCCCGTGCCGCGTGCTCTCGATCTGCTCGGGCCCGGAGTCGCAGCTCAAGGAAGCGTTGCAGCGCGAGACCCCGGTGAAATCCGCGCAGCGCGGCCGCAAGGGCGGTTAGCCGCGGCCGAGCGGATCGGGCACGCGCGGAAAGAACTCCTGGTCGCGCTTCTTGCGGTAGTCGATCGCGGCGAAGTTCATCTGCAGGGCGCCCGGAGTGGCGACCGCAATCAGCTCATCGGCGATGGGCGCGAAATTGGCCTGGAAATGCCAGCTCGATTTCACGGCGATGATCCTCTTCGGCGCCAGATCGATGCCGAGCCCGGTAAAGGCGTCCGGCGAGAAGGTCTGAGTGCGCACGCTCATGACCACGACATCGATGCCACTGATGCGCAACCAAACCGAGTCGCCCATGGGGCAGCGGGACGGGCCCAGGTCCTGTTGAGTATGATCGGAGACGAACGCCTTTACGGTCGCGACGACATCCAGCGGATCTCCCGAGGCCGGTCCGCATTTGCCTCCGATGCGTAGAGGCAGCGTTGCGCCGACGCCCGCTTCGGCACAGGTTTGCACGGTCACCGGATCCCAGATGGAGCCATAGGCCGCGTTTGCGACACCGGCTTGCAGCATGGCCCTGAGAAGCGACACGTTGTCGCTCGGCGCACCGCCGCCCGAGTTGTCCGCCGTATCTGCCAGCACCACGACACCCGGATGCCTGCCGGCGCGATCGAGCGCCGCGGCGATACCGGGGTAGCGAGGCAGGAGGGTCTCGCGCCGGTCGTAGATGGCGTGGCCGATCTCCGTCGCGACCGACTCGGCGAGGCGCCGGTCGCCATCGGCGATGGCCAACACCTTGGAGCCGGTCTCGGGCGT
>DASRDO010000067.1:0-66530 GCA_035652555.1 Steroidobacteraceae bacterium
ATGGCATTTATGGCTTCACGCGAACGAAACAGGCCGACGATGGGAGTGATTTAGATGACTGAGGCATTTGAGCGGCTGGCGCGCGAGGCGATGGAATCGATGGAGTTCGCTGCGTTCCAAGAAATGATGCTGAAGCAATTCGGAATGCTGGCCGAACGTTCTGGGCGCTACATCTCCCGCATGTGCAATCGAGACCGGGAGCTGGTGCTGGAGAATGCGCTATCGCTCGCCTGGACGCTCCGCGAGGAATTCAATCCCGCGAAAATCGATTTGATTCACTTTTGGGATGAGTGCCTGCAAGGCGCCATTCGCATGCAAAAACACTGGTTCGTGCGCAACTTCGATGGCTGGCGCCGCACCTCCAGCGATGTGATTTGTTCGGTCTTTGGCCTGCCGGCCTACAGCGAGGAGGACGACGAATGAAAGTGTTTCTGTTGATTCTATTCCTGAGCCAGCAAGACGGCTCTATCACTGGCGCCGTGAAGGGCGGCCCTGCTCCGAGCGTAATCATCTGCCAGGAGAATGCCGCGCAGATGCTGGAGCAGCACAAGAGCGAGATTCCCGCGGGTGTGCGGCCGATGCCGGTATGCATCGACACGACACGCGTCGGTGAGCTGCACGTTCCTAACCTCAAAAATCAAACGGTGCTCTAAGCATGACGAAGCAATATATTGGCATTGTCCGCGATCACTCGGCCTCAATGGCCAATTCTGGTCTTACGGAGGCCGCGCGCAAGGACTATAACCAGCAGATTAACGCCATCCGCGAGGCGGCGATCCGCGAGGGCGTCGACACCATTATCAATGTGGTGGAATGCGGCGTCGATGCCTCTCAATTCGGCGTTCCGAGCGGCCTGCGGCGTGCCGTGGTGAACTCCAGCATTGTCGCGGTGAGGACGCTCGATCAGTACATGGCCCGCGGCGGCAGCACGCCCCTCTACGATGCCATTGGGCTCCTCATCGATGACCTGCGGAAAGTGCCCGACGCCAACGAGAATCATGTCTCGTTCCTGATCGTCGTGCTCACCGATGGCGGCGAGAACGCCTCGCAAACTTACAGATATACGATCAAGCAGATGATCGCGAACGCGCAGGCTACGGGGCGCTGGACATTTGCATTGCGCATGCCGCGTAATTACGGTCGAAGCATCGCCAATACACTCGGCATTCCGGTCGAGAATATCAACGAGTGGGAGCAGACGGAGCGCGATCTGGAGCGGTCGACGCATGAGACGCAGACGGCCTATAACGGCTATTTCCAGGCGAAGGCGTTGGCGGGCGTGCAGCCAATGAACTCCCGCAGCTTCTTCACTGCGAATCTCGCGGGCCTCGATAAGACGGCCATCAAGAAGGCCCTCGTCGATGTCACGAGTCAGGTGAAGTTCTTCGACGTGGGCGCGCAAGACAACAAGCGCCAAATCAAGCAGTTTCTCGAAGAGAAGGCCGGCCACGCGCCGCTCGGCGCCGGCTTCTATCAGCTCGCGAAGAAGGAAGAGGTGCAGGACCATAAGCTGATCGCGGTCCGTGACAAGCGCACGGGCAAGGTCTACAGCGGTGTGGAAGCGCGCAACATCCTGGGCCTGCCCAGCATCGGCAGCATCAAGCTCTCACCGGGCGATCACGGCGAGTTCGACATCTTCGTACAGTCGAAGTCCGTCAATCGCAATCTCGTCGGCGGAACGCAGGTCATGTTCTGGAACAACGTCGGAGCGCCCCGGTGAGGAGATATATGTGGATTCCCGACACTCAACTCCGTCGGGGCGTGCCGGTGATCCACATCCGCGCGGCGGCGAATGCCATCGTGGAATACCTGCCGGATGTGATCTTCGTTGCCGGCGATTGGTGGGATATGCCCTCTCTCAACAAGCACAATGAGGCGGGCTCTATCCACACCGAGGGAACACGGATCAAGGATGACATCGACTTCGGCAACGAGCAATTCGACATTCTCGTGGCGCCGATGAACAAGGAAATCGCCCGGCGGGAGGCCCTGCACAAACGCCGCTGGAATCCGGAAAGGGAATTCCTCTTCGGGAATCATGAGCACCGGCTGACGCGAGCGATTGCAGCGGTACCTCAATTCGAGGGCGTGCTGTCGCTCGATATGATGAAGACACCGGGATTCACGCGCCATCCGTTCCTTGAGATTGTCGAGAAGGATGGAATCTGGTTCTCGCATTATTTCAGCAACACGCTTTCCGGGCGTGCCATCGGCGGGAGCATCGACAATCGGCTCAATAAGATTGGGCATTCGTTCGTGCAGGGACACCAGCAGGGCCGGCTGTACGGTTCGCGGCAGTTTCCCGGGAAAGTGGAGCGACATGGCCTCGTGGCGGGGAGCTTCTACCTGCATGACGAGGATTATAGGGATGTACAGAGCAACGGCGAGTGGCGCGGCATCGTGATCATGAACGAAGTCGCAAACGGCAAATACGACATCATGCCCCTGAGCATGGACTATCTACTGAGGAAATTCGGCGAATGAACAAGATCACGACTCAACGCATTCAGATTCTCAATCACCTGAAGACGGGCGCGGCCATCTCGCCCATCGAGGCGCTGTCGTTGTACGGCTCTTTGCGCCTCGCGGATCACATCCATCGGCTGCGCGGTCAGGGCTGGAAAATCGACACCATCGACAAGGTGTCGACGCGCGGCAGCCACTACGCGGAGTACAAGCTCACCGCGGGCGCTGAGCAGCCCGGCGCGTTTACCGCCCCGACCCAGGCGGCGGCCTGAATGGGCAAGGGCTACAACCCACCGCCGCCGAGCGATTGGCGGCCGGGAGGCGTACCAGCCGGGGAGGACATTACGCCGTTGGTCGTCGTTGGGGACCTGGAATCCGCTGCGCGCGGCTCGGGCGCCCGAATGAACGGCAACAAGCCCGAGCTGCATCAGGTTCCGATGTGGGCACTCTACGGCGTCGCGCGCGTGTTGATGTACGGCGCCAAGAAGTACAAGCCGGGCAACTGGGCCAAAGGAATGCCGTGGACCGTCGTGTATGACTGCGCTCTGCGCCATCTCGCAGCATGGCAACGCGGTGAGGAGAACGACGAAGAGAGCGGGCTGCCGCATCTAGATCACGCGCTCTGCAATCTCATCTTTTTGTCGGCGTACCGCGATCTATACCCGGAAGGGGATGACCGCTGGCCGGAGTTCCGTAAGGGAGGTGTCAAGTGAGCGCCGAACCTGGAAGCGAGCGGGACCTCTTGGAGCGCAAGCGAGCCTTCGATTCCTTGATGTGGGACCTGAGCATGCTCGATTGCGCGGCGAATAGCTGCCATCGGCTCAACGACCACTTTTACCGGGATATCCATACCGGTGAGTGGCTGCAGATGAATCCGGCAGAGAAGATTGCCCTCATGCATAGCGAGCTGTCCGAGATGCTGGAGGGCGTGCGCAAGAATCTGCAGGACGATCATCTACCGGAGTTCAAATCCGAGGAAGTCGAGGCCGCGGACCTCTTCATTCGGCTTCTGGATTACTGCGGCTGGCGCAAGTTGCGGTTTGCGGAGGCTGTGAAAGCGAAGCTCCGCTACAACACGACGCGCAAGGATCATACCAACGAAGCCCGCCGCGAGGCGCACGGCAAAAAGTTCTAGAGGAGAACCTGTGAAAGCATTGATCAAGTTGCTGCGGCGCCTGTTCCCCGGCCCGTCAGTTGATTCGATTGTGGGGGACATCGTGCTCAAGGCCGAGCAGTTGGAGAATCTCAGCGTTCGCCGGCAAGGCGAAATCGAAGAAATCCGGGTTGAGGTGAACAGCAAGCTCACGGAGATGAGCACCAAGGCCGCGGAAGCCGACCGGGCGCTCAACGTGTGCCGTCGCCTCATGGCGCTGGTGGAGGGCTGATATGCCAATCGAGAAAGACCTGACGCGCATTGCAGTCGCGCTCGAAGCGATTGCAAAGGTGCTCGTACCGGTGGAGGTGACCAAGGGGACCTCGGTCAAGGGAAAAGCGAAGGCCGCCCCGGTGAGCAAGGAGGAGCAGGAGACGGCGACCGAGGCGGAAGTCGAAGCGAATGCGGACTCCACGGAGACGGCTGCGCCGGAGCAGACTCCGGGGCCGGCTGTTACCGCCGGGTCATCGACTTCGGAGACCCCTCCTTCGCAAATGGCGCCTGCGACTACTGCGACGGCTCCGGCTTCTTCTACTCCGAGCCAGACCTCGGCCCCTGCGCCTGTGCCAACCGAAGATCAGGTGAAGGCGCTGCTGCAAGCGTACCGGACGCATAAATTCGGCTCGGCGCAGGACGCTACGAGCAAGGTGCAAGACGAGCTGGAGAAGCTGGTTGGCGTGCGCCTCGTGAAGCTCATCAAACCGGAGGATCGCCAGAAGGTGCTTGATGCCTTCAAGGTGGCCGCATGAACGAGACCGTTCGCCACGTTCTGCTCGCCCTCGGGGCAGGCGTGGCTTTCGGCATCGCGCTCAATCAACTAATGCGCGTTTTCTGCAAGCGCTGGAGGTGGTGAATGAAGCGCGGAGATAGCCCGCATTTCTTGAAGTTCCGGGCGAAGCTGTGGAACTGGTTCGGCCAGAGCTATGGGGTGGAGTACAGCGTGATTCGCGGCCAGAACGGACAGCCGTACATGTCTCGCTGGATTCTGTACGTGCACGGTCGGACTTTGCGGCTTCACAAGTTCTGGCAGGGCGATGACGACCGCGCGCCGCACGACCATCCTTGGAATTTCTGGACATTCCCTCTCACGTCATATACGGAGCAAGTCTTCGCCCGGCCGCTGACCAATCTGACGCGCTATCGAGTCGTTGAGGCTTTCCGATGGCATGCGCGTCCCGCGAGCTATCAACACATTGTCATCGGTCGCACAGACGATAAATGGAGGCCGTTCTGGACAATTGTGGTAACCGGGCCGCTGCAACATGGCTGGGGCTTCTGGTCTCGGGACCGATTCATACCGTGGAGGGATTGGCGATGAAGCCTATGCTCGCGGCGGATATCAGTGAGGACCTCGATAAGCTGCGGTTCCCGCTATTCGTCACGCCGAAGCTCGACGGCGTGAGGGCTTTGATCACACCGACGGAGGTCCTATCCCGAAGTCTGAAGCCTATTCCGAATAAGCATGTCCAGAAGGTCTTCTGCGATACGGACTTGGTCGGATTAGACGGTGAGTTGATTGCGGGGAGCCCGACGGCAGAGGACGTGTTTCGTGTGACGAGCAAGGCCACGGCGAGCATCGAAGGCGAGCCGCAAGTCACGTTCTACGCATTCGATGAGTACACGCTCAAGGATTACGGCTACCGGGATCGCCTGCACCAATTGCAGCGGGCCGTCAATTTCGCTTTCAGCGATGTACGTGCCGTGCCGAGTCAGCTCGTGCTCGATATGGACGAGCTGGAGCGCATCGAGACGAAGTACCTGGAGGAGGGCTACGAGGGCGTGATTCTGCGCTCCCCGGAGGGGAAGTATAAGCACGGGCGCAGCACGGTCAAAGAGCAGGGGATGTTGAAGCTGAAGCGATTCAAGGATTCCGAGGCGCTGGTCATCGGCATCGAAGAGGAGATGGAGAACCGGAACGAGGCCAAAGTGAATGCGCTCGGACATGTGGAGCGCAGCACCCATAAGGCGAATCTCGTCGGCAAAGGAACTATGGGGGCGCTGGTGGTGCGCGACATTCATACCGGCGTGGAGTTCAAGCTCGGCACGGGATTCACTGCGGAGGATCGACGACGCACGGACTGGGTCGGCAAGCACGTCAAGTACAAGTATTTCCCGATTGGCATCAAAGACAAACCGCGCATCCCGAGTTATCTCGGCATTCGCGAGGAGCATGACCTATGAGGATTTGGATTCCGTTCTATTCGAAGTGGAGGGCGCGCAAGGACGAGGCTAAGCGTCAACGCATTCTGCGAGAGGAGCGCGAATTGACGCGGCCCATTAGCTCATCAGGGGAGATATATTCGTACTCCCGACTGGCGCGATTCTCGGCCGAGCCCTTCGTCGCGCGCCCTGCTACGGCTACGCGGGTTGTCGGGAAGAATCCAGCGCTGGGCACAGGCTATGGTGACGACGAGGCTGTGGATATGGCGCTCACCGCGGCAATGCTCTCCAATGTTCAGCCGCCTCCCGCCGCAGTTCCGAACCCGGACATTGTCCAGTCGTTTGGAGGCGGCGGGGGCGACACTGGCGGTGCGGGCGCTGGCGGCTCGTGGGACCCGGGTCCGAGCAGCTACGACTATGGTTCGTCAAGCTGCGGCAGCTCGTCGAGCTTCGACACTTCGAGCTGCGATAGCAGCTTCAGCAGTTGCGACTCCGGCGGGAGTTGTGGGAGTTCGGACTGATGGCCAAAGACGGCCAGCAGTGGATTGTCCAAATCGATGAGGATGTAAAGCTCACCCGCGTTCTCGTCATCAAGCAATACCGCAAGTGTGTCGAGGTGCAGGAGGTACTCGACGGGCAGGCCAAAGGCCCGAAGCGCATCTACAAGGATACGGATATTGAATTTGTGGAGCAGTGCTAATGGGCGCGCATTCAATCCTCGGACCCTCATCCTCTGACCGCTGGCTCACATGCACCGCCTCGGTGAAAGCGACTAAGGAGCTGGCGGATGTTGAAACGCTGTACTCCCGGCAGGGCTCGTGTGCGCACCATGTAGCGGAAGTCTGTCGGCGCGATGGATTGAAGCCGGCCATGCTTCTCGGTGCCGAGTTCTACGGCGTCAAGGTCGATCAGCAAATGATCGATGGCGTTCAAGGCTTTATTGACTACGTCGCCGACTTTCCCGGCGATGAATATAACGAGCAGAAAGTCTACTTCACGAATTGGGTCCCGGGCGGCTTCGGGACTATGGACGCGGCGAAGGTTTCCCGGGAAAGGGCGCATATCATCGACCTGAAATATGGCGAGGGCGTGCAGGTGTTCGCAAAGGAGAACACGCAGCTCATGCTGTACGCCCTGGGCATGTACCAGATGAACGGCTGGCTCTACGACATTCAGACGTTCGACCTGCATGTCTACCAACCGCGCCTCGATCACGTCGATGTTTGGCAAATATCGCTCAAGGACCTCCTGCAGTGGGCGGATGAAATTGTCCGACCCAAGGCGGAAGAGGCTCTCGCCGGCACGGGCAAGTATCTCGCCGGAGAGCATTGTCAGTTCTGCAAGATCAGGAAGGTATGTAAGGCGCGTGCTCAGCACATGTTCAACGCGATTACCGGCGAGCTGGAAGACCTTGACGAGCAAATGACCGCGCCGCTGCCAAAGGTGCCGACGCTCACCGCGGAGCAGGTGGCGAAAGCATTGAGCCTGAAGGGACAAGTAACGAAATGGTTCTCCGACGTTGCCGATTATGCGGAGGAACAGCTACGCCACGGTAAGCAGGTAGGCGGTTGGAAGCTCGTCGAGGGCCGCAGCAACCGCGTATGGAAGCTCGATATTGACGATGTGAGTGATGCTATCTCGAATGCTGGGCTCGACGACAGGAAACTCTGGAAACCCCGCGAGTTCATCTCGCCGGCACAAGCAGATGAGATTTATGGCAAGAAGTTATTCGCTGCCGCAACCGAGAAAAAGGCAGCAGGGCCGCTCGCGTATCTCGTAGATAAGCCCCGCGGCTCCCCCGTGTTGGCATCGCCGGACGACAAGCGACCGGCGCTGACAGCGAATCCAGACGAGGAATTGGACTCGTTGGACTAATCCCGTAGTGACATAAAGGTAAAGTGTAAAGTGGCAAAGAAGACCGTTACCAGCGACAAGATTAAGCTCAAAGAAGTGCGCCTCTCCTTCGCGCGTCTGTTCAAAGCGAAGGCATACGAAGAGGGTCAGGAACCGCGGTACGAGGCGACGTTCCTCCTCGATCCCACCTTGGAAGCGCATAAGGCATCCATCGCCGAAATCGACGCCGCTGGCCGCAAGATCGCAAAGGCGAAATGGGGCGATGACGAGGACTATGAAGACCTCGTGCATGGCTACGGCTATTCGAACAACAACAAGGTCAAGAAGAAGTATGACGGCTACAAGGATATGTTTTACGTCGTCTGCGCCAACACCGAGAAGCCGCAGGTTTTCCCGCGCAACAAGCGCGTTAACGACAAGGGCGAGTTGGTGTGGCAGACCGTGTTGGAGGGCGACAAGGAAGCGCCGTACAGCGGGTGTTACGTCAACACGACCATCACTCTCTGGACCCAAGATAACAAGTTCGGCAAGGGCATCCGCGCCAACTTGCGTATCGTGCAATTCGCGAAGCCCGGCACGCCGTTCTCTGGCGCAGCCCCGGCGAATCCGGACGACGAAATCGAAGCCTACGGCGACGGTGTTGCGTCGGATTCCGACCTCGATTGAGCGTGAAGTATGGAGGCGGCCCGCAAGGGCCGTCTCTTTCGCTCTTTCCTCCCACGCTGGTCACATTTGTCACCCCGCCGGGTGGCAGCAATGAGGATTTTCCGGATGCGCATTTATCAAGTAGCCCGCCCCGCATTCCAATGGGCACGCCCGAAAGGCGTCCTCAAATACGGTTCCAAGGAGCCGCGATATCTGCACGTCGCGAAAGCGATTCGCCTCGTGCCGACGGATCACGGGACGATCCTTGTGCAGGTACAGAACAAGGGAGCGACGTACAAGAGCGGTGAGCCGCGCTTTACCAAAGCCGCACGCCGCCAGCAGCGGCAAGCGCGCATTGAGCGGCTGCATAGCGATTACGTCGCCTATTGGGCAGAAGCTCGCATGCTCGATATCGATCCCATGCCGTACAGCCAATGGCTACATAGCGAGGCGCGTCGCAATGCCTAACTACGTCGTGACCTACATTGAAAAGTTCGAGCAGGAGATTTGGGCTGCGGACCTGCGGGCGGCCGAGGTCGCGGCCAGCAATATTCGCCTGGAGCGCATGTCACGCCAGCTCGTGAGCGTGATCGAAACGCCGAGCCCATTCCCCGAGGGCCACAAATGCGCGGCATGTGAAGAACGCCAGCGCTCACCGCTGGAAAAGCAGCTCGACGAAGCCAAGGCGAAGAAAGAGGCGCAATGAAGACGCGCGTTATCCGCATCTACAACGAGAAGTTTCGGGAGCGCTTCTATATCGCGCAGAAGTGGGACACGCCTCCCGGCGAGCAGCATCCCTGCTGGTGCTTCATCGAGGAGGACACGGACTTCATGCGCATTCGAGCGACCGCTGACCGAGTTGCCCGCGGCGGTACGGAAGAGGAGGTCGTGTACGAAACCGGCGTCGATGGTGTGCTCCAATGAGCCGCCTACATCTGGATATCGAGACATACAGCGAATGCGAGCTGAAGCGGGCCGGCGTATACGCCTATGCAGAGCACCCCACTACGGAGGCGCTCTGTCTTTGCTTTGCGCTGGATGACGGGCCGGCGGAGTTATGGGTCCCGCCCAATCCCGTCATTCTGGATGATCCCGAGGCCCTCACGAAGTGCCTGGATGAGGTCCGCAGGCGCCACCCCACGGCGGTCATTCATCTCGGCTCTATTCCTAAACGCTTATTGGAGCATAACGACCAAGTCGCGGCCCATAACGCGCAATTCGAGCGCGTTGTGCTGAATGGCGAAGCGGGGGACAAGATCAACTTCCCGGCGCTCGACATCTCCCAAATGATATGCACAGCGGCGAAGACGCGCATGCATGGCCTCCCCGGTGCGTTGAAGGACGCAGCGGAGGCGCTGGATACACATCGCAAGGACGATACAGCGCGCGGTACCATGCTGAGTCTCTCGAAACCTCGCACCGGCAAGGTGAAGCGCTTTCCGATGTCCGAGGCCTGGGAGAAGTATGCCCATCTCTTCGCCTACTGCTTGGATGACGTGCTCGCCGAACGGGCGATAGATAGCAAGCTATCCGACTTGCCGCCGGATGAGATGGATGTCTGGCGTTTGGATCAAACAATTAACGACCGCGGCGTCCTGGTCGATGTGCCGATGATCAAGATTATCCAGGCGCTGATTGAGGAGTATCAGCGCGAGCTGTTGGCGATTTGCCGCAAGCTTACCGGCGGAGTCTATGACGAATGGGATGACGACTGGCAGGGCGGTCTGAATCCGAGCCAGCGGGAGAAGATTGCGGAATGGGTCCGGACTCATGGCTATCCGCAGCTCCTCGACATGACCGCAGATACCGTGCGGTCGGTCCTGAAGGATGAGGCCTGCCCGGATGACGTGAAGATCATCTTGCGGGTGTATTCGACGTACGGCATGAAAGCCGTCAGCAAGTATCAGACGATGCTCGACGCCATGTGCGCGGATCACCGTATCCGCGGCATGTTTCTGTATTACGGCGCCGGCACCGGGCGCTGGTCTTCCCTGATCGTGCAATTGCAGAATCTCTTCCGCCCCGTGATCAAGAATTGCGACACGGCGATTGAGACCATGCGCGCGGGTCTGAATGCCCTGCGGGAGTTGCACCCGCAGGTCGATCCTATGAAGGTCATCGCCTCTTGCGTTCGCGGCATGCTGGTTCCCAAGCCCGGCTACACGCTGCAGGCGATGGACTTCTCCGGAGTGGAATCGCGCATCCTGGCATGGCTCTTTGACGAGGAATGGAAACTCGACCTCTTTAAGCGGGTGGACGCCGATGAGACGCAGCCGGACAACTACGAAGCGGCGTACGCCATGTGTTTCGGCATGCGCCCGGAGGATGTGGAGAAGGATCAGCGCCAAATCGGTAAACCCATCGACCTCGCGTTGGGCTATGAGGGCGGTGTGGGCGCATTCGTTACGATGGCGCCCAATTACGGCGTAGACCTCAACGACCTCGTCCGCGCCCGTTCTGCGATGCCGCCCGCGGCCCTCGATTACGCGCAATGGATGTGGGACAACTGGGAAAGCAAGCGCGGCAACCCGAGCGGCCTCAAATGGGATGTCTATACGACCATTGAGGCGATCAAGTTCCAATGGCGTGAGGGCCATCCGGCCGTCAAGCAGGGCTGGAAAGACCTGCTCGCCGCCGCGAAGCTCGCCGTGAAGAACCCCGGCGCGGTCTTCATGCTCGCGAACAAGAAAATCAAGTTCCAAGTGCAGGGCGATTGGCTGCTCATGCGGCTCCCCTCGGGTCGGCGCTTGCGATACTACAAGCCGCGACTCGATTCGAAAGAACCAAAGAAGGTAATGGAGGCCCGGCTCGCCAAGGACAAGAACAGCCAGCCCGAGCTGCAGCATCTAGACCTCACATACCTCGGCATAGATACCGAGACCCGGCAGTGGCGGCGCACCGGCACCTACGGCGGCAAGCTCACGGAGAACGCCGTCCAAGCTATCGCGGGGGACCTCCTGCGCGGGGCCATGCTGCGGTTAGAGCGGGCTGGCTACTCCATCGTCATGACGATCCATGACGAGGTCGTGTCCGAAGTGCATGACGACTTCGGTTCGCTTGAGGAAGGCAAGCGGATCATGTTACAGCCCGAGCCCTGGGCTATCGGATTACCGTTAAACGCGGAAGGCTTCCGCGCCAAGAGGTTCAAGAAGTGACGACGAGCAAGCGGGTATTCCGCGAGTACCAGATTGAATCTTACTGCAAGCAGGTCGCCAAAAAGCGCGGCTGGTGGGTCAGCAAATTCGTCAGCCCGTCGAGGAGGTCGATGCCTGATGATATTTTTATCAAGCAGGGGCGCGTCTTCTTCGTCGAGTTCAAAGCGACGGACGGCGTAGTCACTGCAAATCAGGCAGCCTTACATAAGGAGCTACGGGATCACGGGGCTACGGTCTACGTCATCAGCGACCGCGAGGAGTTCATGAAGGTACTGGACACGGAGGACTTTGCCCTGGAGATGGCCGGAGGATGAGAGAACGGGGAGACTTATACCCGTATCAAAATCGAGTCGTAGAGTTCATCAAGTCCCACGAGAACTGCGCCATCTGGGTAGACCCCGGACTCGGCAAGACAGTTTCGACCCTCACCGCCTTTGCTGATTTGCGCGACGCGTTCGACGCGGAGCGGATGCTCGTCGTAGCACCGCTTCGCGTCGCGCGTCGTGTTTGGCATGCAGAGGTGCAGGACTGGGCGCACTTGCAAGGGCTCACGGTCTCGCGCATCGTCGGTACGGAGAAGCAGCGGCTTGCGGCTATGGCGCAGCCCGCCCACATTCACACGATCAACCGGGAAAACGTTCAATGGCTGGAAAACTACATCGCCCCCAATCGCAAGCAAGTGCGGCCCTGGCCGTGGGACCTCGTGACGCTCGACGAATCACAAAGCTTCAAGAGTCAATCATCTCAAAGATGGAAGAGTTTACGGCGATTGCGGAAATTGTTTCCCAGGTGCGTAGAACTCACGGGTACAGCCGCGCCCAATGGGTATGGCGATCTATGGTCGCAGATGTTTTTGCTAGATCGTGGCGCGAGGCTGGGGCAAACGGAGACCGCCTATAGGGACCGCTGGTTTAATCCGCCCGAGTTCGGCGGCTTCACCTGGACTATCAAGGAGCATGCCAAGGCCGAGATTCAGCAGGCCGTGGCGGATATCACACTCGTCATGCGAGCCGAGGATTACCTCGACCTCCCGCCGGTTCAATACAACCGCATCAGCGTGCCGCTCTCGCCGGCCATCATGAAGAAGTACCGCGCACTTTCCCGGGAATATATTCTTGAATTGGGCAGCGGTAAGCTGGTGACGGCCGTCAATGCGGGCGTCTGCCGCAGCAAGCTCCTGCAGCTCGCGAACGGCGCGATTTATGTCGATGAACGCAAATACGAGGTCCTGCACGATGAAAAGCTCGAAGCCCTCGCCGAAGTGCTCGAAGGGTTGCCCCGACCTGCACTTATCGCCTACGCGTTCCGCCATGATCGCGAGCGCCTTGCGCGCTTCATGGGAAAATTCTGCGGGTCCCACGCTCGATTTGCGTTCCTTGATAACGACCGGGCGTTTGATCTATTTGCTGCGGGGCAGCTCGATTACGGAATTGCCCATCCAGGCAGTATGGGTCACGGACTAAATGACCTGTACCGTAGCGGCGCAGAACACGCGGTATGGTTTGGCCTTACGGATAATTTGGAGTACTACTTACAATTTAATGCCCGCCTGACGGGCGGACACAGAAGACGGGGCAAAGCTATTGTAATCCATCACATATTGTGTGATGATACGCAGGACGAAGAGACGTACAGCCTGATCACGCGCAAGGGCGCGACTCAGGACGACCTAACGAGCAGTCTTGTTCGTTTGGCGCGGGAGACAACGTGAAGATTACAGTAGCCAGTTTGCTCCTGGCTTTGGTCTCGGCTTGCTCTATGCAGGACCCTCCCGAGCGGCCTCCAAACCGCTCGGAAGAGTACCGTGTAGCGCGGAAGTGCGTCTATGTCGGGCTTGTGCCCGAGACGCGTAATGGCGAGACCGTCTGCCGTTTACCTCGCTCCGATGGACAAGGAACCCATCAACCATGAGAGCGAGGTATCTATGCATCCCTATGAGGCCGTCATGCGGGCGGCCGACCAGATTGAGGCCCATCCGGACCTCTATTCCCTACACGCGGCCTGCGTTCCCACGGACCCCCGCGGCGTTGCTTGTCTGCTCGGGCGCATTGGCGCCATCGCGGGTATCGGCCTAGGCCTGGACTCCGGCGTCCGCGGGCCTGCTATGGAGGCGGTCTGCGAATACCTGGGCATTGAGCCCGTGGCTTTTAAGCGGTACAAGCTCATTGTGGGCGAATTCGAGGGAGGCGGCTGGAGCCAGTTCATTACGGAAGTTGAGGATTTTTCCCGGGAAGTCGAGTTCTTCCGGCGCCTCTTCGGTGATTCGTCGCAGACTATGGTGTTGGCGGAGATGCCAACTGCCGCCGCGTCAATGTTGCGGACGTACGCCCGCAAATATCTCCGCGCCCCGGAAATCGATTCGCTCGTCAAGAAGCTCGTTCGACGCGTCGCAGTACCGGCTGCAGTCGCGCTCGCCGCCATTCTCGTACCGCATCCTGCGCCTGCCCAGACCGCAAGCTCTGATGTCGTGCTCGCATGTCCCGGCTGGTGGGGCGTCTCGGGCGGCATCTCGACGAGCTGCACGGGCTGCAGCAAGCCCATCTGGACGAAGCCCGACGCCAATGACCCCGTCAAGACCGATGGCAATCAATACTGGAAAGCCCTCGGTCAGTTGAAGCCGACGGATCACGTTATAACGAATACCGGTAAAGCAGAGGGCAGCCTCGCCAACTGCGCCGATTCGACCAACGTCGTGAAGACCGTCTCGCAGATTTACGGCACGACTACAACGCCGCCCCCGCCTCCTCCACCGACGACCTCTGATCCACCCGGCACACTCATCTGGACAACGCCAACCACGCAATGTGCCGATGGAACACCAATCACGAATTGCGCCATATCGGGGTACCGAATTGAGTACGGCCAGACCGACTTCTCCAAGGCCGTTCTAGTCGACGCGAATACACTGAAGTACACACTAACCGGGCTTGCCGTGGGAACATGGCAGGCCCGTGTTGTTTCTATCAGCACCGATTCAACCGGTAAGCAGTACTTCAGTCTGCCGAGCAACTCCGTCTCCTTCCAGATTACGACGCCGCCTCCCGCGCCTGTCTTCCTCACGCTCGCAGGTCCCGTGTTCGAGGCCGTGTTGCCTCTTACCGGCACCGCGCTCGTAAAGGGAAATCAGGAGGGCACGATCATCGGAGGCAAAACCTGTGGCACCGAAATCTTCCTCGAAGGCACGACGAGCTACCGCAATATCCTTGAAGCAGATGCAGCCTTGGCTAGCCCAACGTACCGAGGACGCCAGCACGTTGCAGCGTGCGCAAGCGTTCCGTAGTCCAGGCGTACGGGTGTGGCTTCGCGGTCGGGGCTCGAAGCGAAAGGAGGTTCAACCGACCTACCGGTCAACGATGTATGTGATGACATCTTTCGGCATCTACAAGATTTAGAGAGTTCACATGGCGAGGAGGGAATCAGATGATCGAGTACACGCATGGCGGTCGGACATATTACGCAAGCAGACTTGCACCGCCCCAAGCCATCACGATTTTGCAAGGCATAGTCGGTTCCACGGTTCACGGGACCAATCTAGCCGGCTCGGACGACACCGACGAAATGGGTATTGTCATCGAGCCCCGCGAGTATGTCATTGGACTCAAGGACTGGGAGTCATCGACGATCCGCACACAGCCTGACGGAGTGTCCTCTGGACCGGGAGACGTAGACCTCTCGGTGCATTCGCTGCGCAAGTTCGCTCGGCTCGCGGCGGGCGGCAATCCGTCAATACTTATTCCACTGTTCATCCCGAAGGAGTTCATCCGCATCGAGACGGATATCGGCACGGAGCTGCGCCAGCATCGCGAGATGTTCCTCTCGCAGGTCTGCGGGCAGGCGTTCCTTGGCTATCTGCATTCGCAGCGCAAGCGCATGTGCGGTGAGTCGGGTGGCCGGCACGGGCGACCCCGGCAGGAGCTGATCGATCAGCACGGCTTCGATACGAAGTACGGCGGCCACATTATCCGCCTCGGGCTACAGGGGATCGAGCTGATGACGGAGGGCGTTCTGACCTTACCGATGCGGCGCCGTGATCGCGAAGAAGTGCTCGCGGTACGCATGGGTAAGACGCCCGCTGAGGAAGTCCTCCAGCGCGCCGAGGCGCTGGAGCAGCATCTCCACTCGCTAATGGAGCATAAGAAATCGCCGCTGCCTGAAAAGCCGCAATGGGATCGCATCAACGATTTCCTGTCGAAGATGTATACGCTGGCGTGGCATCGACAGGAGGCGGCCGACGCCATGCATGAGCGGCAGGCGCGAGCCGCGAACGAGGCGTGAGAGTCTGCACGGACTTCCGACCGACGAATGAAAGGGCACGGTGATGCTGTTCCGCAAGAAGATTTTCCTGACGCTCCAATCCATACTGGTGGAACTCCAGCAGATTAGGGCGCAGGTCCGACGGATCAATGAGTACCAATTCCGCACACTGAGAAGGGTAGAAGCAATGAACACAACTCTCACGGATCAACAGCAGGCCTTCGCCGCTCTGCAAGCCGAGGTCGCACGCGAGACGGACATCGTCTCGTCGATCAATCTCGCGTTCCAGGGGCTGCAGGATCAGATTAGCGCCCTCCTGAGCACACATGGCGACTCAGTGCCGGCTAGCGCCATTCGGGACCTCCTGGCGCAGCAGAAGGGCTTTAACGACGCGCTGACGGCAGCCGCCGTCGCCAATACCCAGGCCGCTGCACCGCCCGCGGGAAATGGTACTGGGGGAGGCGCTGAGCCGGCCCCCGAGCCCGCTTCAGCTTGAGCTAGACAAAAGAAAAAAAGCCGGTAGGGTTGCCCCTTACCGGCCTTTTCTGGTATCATAATGTCAAGGCGTCGATTGTCGTCCAAGAGCAAGCCGGACCCGTTTAGGCGGCCCGCAGGTCGGTCGTCTCTTCCTGTGTCATGCGGGCCTCTGAATCCGGGGACGATGGTCGACGCCTCCCCACCTCATCGAGGAGCAAGGTATATGCTCATCCTCACGAGACGCGTCGGCGAGACGGTCATGATCGGGAACGAGGTCACGGTTACAGTTCTGGGCGTCAAGGGCAATCAGGTGCGCATCGGCATCGCAGCCCCGAAGAATGTCGCCGTTCATCGCGAAGAGATTTACGCCCGGATTCAGGCGGAGCAGGTAGCTCTCGCCGCTCATCAGCGTAAGGAGGCGCCGCCCGAATGAGCGACCTACTAGAGCGAATTAGGGCCGCTCAAGTCGAGGCCGGCGAGCGCGCGGTCATGGAGGACCTGAGAGCCAAGGGGCTTGATACCGTGATACAGGCAACTCCTGGGGCCGTCCGTGGAAGCGAGGCTTCGACTACGGGCGAGGCTTCGTGGCCCCGGGAGCTGCCCACCTCAAATGAGCGCGTCTCCGATGAACGGCTCAATGAACTGGCGACATTCTACGAATCGTCGCCGTGCGATGGCTCTGACGCCGAAGTTGCGTTGGCCCTGCGCGAGCTGGAGCAACGACGCGCTGCCGAGACGGCAGCGGAGCCTCGCGATGCCGAAATCAAGCGACTGAATGAGTTGGTAGCGAATCACGAGGAAGTGCATCGCGCTCTGCGCGAAATCCTCGCGCGATTCAACTCAGAAGACACTCGTGTCATGGCTCGACGTGCGATGGAGCGCATCGAAGACTTGGAGTCCGACTGCACACGGCTACACAAGCAGTTTATGGAAGCGAAGTACGGGCCAGAGTCACCAGTGAAAACCGGGTGCATTTATTGCATGCGGCAGTCTGGCCACGATGACGGCTGCCCGTATTCATCTGAGAAAGCCGCAGAGCCTCAGTGCAAAGACCCGAGCGGATGTCCGTACGCGGCGGTTTGCACTCACAGCGGCGGCTGTCGATACGAAGCGCTTGGACTTGCTGAGAAAACAGCAGGTGATTGGGTGCCTCTAGGTGACGCCTATCCCGAGCAGAACGCTCCCATCATAATGCGCCGGACCGGTACGCCTCAAATCCCGCGGTGGGAGGTCTGGCGCTCAGCAACTTCTGCGAACCCGGCGCAGGAGCTGCCGTGAAGTCTTCCCCGGATGGATGTACCTAATCCGATACATCTTGCAGACCGCCTCCATCGCGACGAGCGGTAGGAGGCGGGCTGTATCGAGGATCGAGAGATAGCAGGCCATGAACTGCGGGCCATGCTGCTCCTGATCTAAGTCGGCCGCGATGACCCAGTGCAGGTGATGCGCTAGCTCGTGAGCCAGGACGATGAGGTCCAGGGAACCCCGTTTCGCCGGATTCAGGGTGATGATCGGGCGCTTTCCCGGGAAAGTGGGCGGAGCCCACTCGCCGGCCCAACGGCCGATATCTTTGAACACCAGCCGAGGCGGTCGTACCCCGTACTGCCGGCACACCATCCTTGCGAATCGCCGTAGCGTCCTCTGCGTGAGCGAGATATAGCCGCAAGAGCTAATCGCTTCGAACTCCATCCGGTAGACCCGATATTGCTGCGGGTCGGACTTCGGGCCGCGCTTAATCGGCCGTCGGTACTTCCTCCCCATAAGGCTCTCCCGTCATTCGTCGTTCTTCGACCGGTAGTACTGGACTGCGATCCACGCAATGCCGGCAATACCCGACAGGATGCCGACGCATACTGAGATGAACTGCAGAACGGGAAGCGCGCTCGTCATAAAGCTAATCAATGTTCCGCCACCGCTAACCGCGGTAAGCCCTCCAGAAATCTTCACCGACGCCTCACTCATGGAGCCGCCTCAAGGGCAGCGGCCCGGCACTGGTAATATTGCTGCGCGACTTCCAGCAGTTTCTGGGCCGTGGCGCCGAAAGAATTGTCACTCATTGGGGTGAGCATCGGGCACGCCGACATCACGAGCGGTGACGGGTTGGTTCGTAAGCGCGCCGTTGAGGGCGCGCATGCCGTCAGCAGAATTGACGCAACGGCTGTAATCAGGAACGGTGCGGACTTCACGCTCTAGCACCTGTCGGGTAATTTGGTGAATGGGTTTCATCTTAGCGATGGCATCGGCTACTGCGCTCTGTGTGCGCTGCTCCACCGCTGCCATGAGCTGCTCGTCTCGGGCGTGTTTCGCGACCTCGTGCTCGGCGCCGACTTTGATGCCGACAATGAACATGCCGGCGAGGGCCAGCAGTCCGGCGATAATTTTGACTGCGATGCTGTCCATACTTCACGATCCTTGCGGCGCCCGGATTGTCGCCACATGCTGGTAGGTCGCAGCGCCAATGAACACGCCGACGGTCCCGAGGATCAGGTCCCGGTAGACGTCTGGCGGGATCAGGTGTAAGGCGACGAGCGCCGTATTGGCGATCCCGCAGCCCATCGTCATGAGGAACCGTCGCCCGCCGCACGCCGTCATCATGTCGGATACGGTCATGCACGCACTCCGTCCGGTGAGAGGCTGTAATGGTTGAAATCCCGGCGTTTGAAATCCCCGCCCCAACGGTACCGGGTTCCGAGACTCTTCCACCATATCGCGAGCTGCTCATGGCCCTCGCCGTCGGTGATGTACCGGCCGGCGTCGTACAGATTCAGGTCAATTGCGAGGCGGTCGCAGTGCAAGGAGTTTGCAACGCCTGTACCGTTATCCGCGTTCTGCTGCGCTTCCTCGGGCGTGCGATAGGTCTGCCCAAAGGTCACCTGATAGCCGAGCGCACGCGCTCGCTGGATGAGCGCAGCCGCGGACTGGGTGAATTCGACCTGGAGGTCTAGAAGGGCGCTCACATGCGCAGCGCGGCCGCGAGCATGCGCGGATCACGCTGGAGGCCCATTTGCGGGACGGGCGCAGGAGCGGTGGACGGATTCCCCATCATTGGCGGCGGAGCAGCGGGAGCTGGCATGGGCTGCGCCATTGGGGCCGGCGCGGCGGTCGGCTGCATGGGAGCCGCACCATGAGCTGCAATCGCCTGCGCCACGAGCTGTTGCCGGGTCTGTCCCGGCTGCAGAGTGGGCGCTTGATATTGCGGCTGATACGGCGTGAACGTGCCGGCATCGTAATGGGGCGGATTGTAGAGCCCCAATCGCTCCTGCTTGTACTGGCTGAAGGGGATCGACTCTTTGAAAATTTTCGTGAAGAAGTTCATAGCCTAGTTGTAGGTCAGGATAGCCGGGTAGGTGCTGAGATTGACAAAGCCGAAGTTGTTAAAGCCCCAATTGGCGATACCGTTCACTCCGCCAATCCATGTATAGGTGAACGGGACTCGGGTAACCGAGTTGGCCGTAATATCCTTGATGTAATTAATCCCGGGATCGGACGGGAAACCCCAAAGCTGTAGAAGCCCAGTGCCCGCCGTAACGTCGTAGAACTCCTTGATCGTGCGGCCGTTGGGATCAACCGCGTTAGTGATGGAGCCGATGACGAAGTTATTGGCGGAGTATCCCTTGTCGAAAGTCCCGTCCCCGTTATTGAACTGACCGGCGGTGATGCTGAAGCTATGCGCGGAGGTGTATACGAGTCGCGAGACGCCGCCCCCGTCCACGACCCAAACTTTCTTGACTTGGCGCGAGACGTTACCGCCGTCGACCGCATAGATTTTCTTGACGAGCCGGGAGACGTTGCCCCCGTCGACTGTATAAATCTTCGACATTAGTAATAGAAGAAAATCTGACCGGCACTGCCAGAGGGCGTGGTACCGGGGTCCGAGGCGATGGTTACGCCCTGCAGACTGCCAATGAGCGGCAAGCGGTTAGCCGATACTGTGCCGACCGTGATTTGGTTGCCGTTGAGAGCGAGCGCAGTTTGGTGCTGCGTGACATTCGATTGGCGGATTTGCGCGTCCGCAAACTGACCGGCATTGATGATACCGGCGTTGCGGATACTCACGCCGCCATATGTCACGTCCACTCCCGCGAGCTGAATCACATTAGCCGAGGTCAGGGTGAGATTGCTCAACTCGGCATTAATGGCCAGGGCGCCCGATTCGAGCCCCTGCATGTAGCCAATTCGCGTCGAGCCATTGAGGCGATACCAAGAGATGTACGGATTGCCGCCGGAGTTGTCTCCCAGGCGAATCTGCTCGCCGTTGGCCTTCAGGAATTGCAGCGTCGTGAAGATGTTCCCAGCATTGATCAAGGCTGCATTGCTGAAAGTGCCATTCTGCGTCGCCAGCGTTCCGAGGCCCGATACCTGACCGCTCGGAAGCTTCTGCGGATTTAGCAGCGTCCAGCGCCCGCCGCCAGCGACTGCATACACGAGGTACGCCGGTTCGCCGGTCACGAGGTCGCCCGGTGAGAGCGCCGTGCCATTGTACTTGACGATGCTCTTTGCGCTGAGGCCGTTCAACGCGAGGGTAGCTGCACCCGTGTTGTTCCCAATCGGAACAAGGGTAACGGTCATCCCAGCCGTGTAGGCCGAGATGGAGGGCGTCAGAGCGCCCGTGATCGTGTCGGTCCCGGCAATAGCTGAGATGACACTCGCCGCGTCATCCTGGGTCTGGCCCACCGAGGCGTAGTGATTGCGCGCGCTGCCATCCGCCACGCCCGTATGCTTGAATCCGCCCATAGGCAGATTCGCAGTCGGCGTCGTCTCGCCGTTGCGGGCAATGGAGGCGGTGAGCGCGGCCACAACATCCGAGACGAGGTTATTGAAAATCGTCGAAGAGATGGTCGTACCAGTCTGCACCGGCTGGCCGGCCGGTGCGCTGTAGTTACCCGAGCCGTCACGCGGCATGGATGCTCCTAGTTATTATTGAGGGCCGGTGGTCTCGGCGACGCCGACGGGCGTAGCGCCGTAACGGCGTAGGACATTGGCGAGCTGCGCGGCTTCCGGGCTTTGCGGGAGCATGCCCTCGCGGAGCAGGTTCGCAATCATCTGGCTTCGCAGACCGCGCGATACGAGCGGCGCGGTCAGGAGCGCACCCACGGTACCGAGGCCTGCGCCTTCCGCCCCGCCTTCGTGCGCCCCGACGGCAGCGCCCGCACCGCCGAGCAAGCCCTGATAGAGCAGAGTGTGCGCGGTCTTGCTGGTATTCGCCTGCTTCTGCTTCAAGACATCCTTGCCGAGCGACGCCAAGTCCTTCAGGTCCCCGCCGGCTCGCGCCATATTCTTGCGGCCGACCTGATTCTTGATGGCGTTCCAGAGCTGGACGCCCGAGATATCGCCCGTGTCACCGCTGCTGTTCGCCAGCGCCTGGGACACCGTCTTGAAATTCCCGTACTGGGCTTGCGCCTGCTTCCAGGCCTTCAGCTCATCCGGGCTCAGGCTCGCCTCGATGGACTCGTCCACCGCATCGCGGATATCGCGCATGGCGTCCGTTACGCGCTTCGGCTTTCCTTGCCGCGCGAGGTCGTTCTTCTGCTCGGTCAGCGCGGAGCGCAGTTGCTGTGCCTCCTCGCCGCTCATCTTCGCTTTACCGGCGAATTGCGAGCGGGCATCAGCCACCATCTGCTCAATCTCGGGCGAATAGGTAAGCCGATTCGCCGGATCGTTGCCGGCCTCAATCTGCCGCAGGACTTGCTGCATCTTCGGCGTGATGTCGACCGGCTTACCGGCGGCGACCGTTTCGAAGCCCTGCCCGAGCCGCTTCGCCGCCTGATCCATGATCGCCTTGCTGAACTGACCGTCGGGCAGGTCCTGGCCGAAGGTGCTCGCCAGCGCCTTGTTGTAGGCGTCGCGCTGTGCCCGGTCGAACGCCTCGGCGCCCGAGCCCGGGAATGCGCTCGTGGCCTCCTTCAGGTGCTCCAACGCCCGCCGGCCCGTCGCCTGGGCGGCGTCCAACGGGATACCGTATTGCTTGGCGAGGTCGACGAGCTTATTCGCACCGGCCTTCATGGCGTTCTTGGCCGGGCCGAGCACAGCCCCTACCGCCTTACCGGCTACCGGCAAAGCGGCGCCTACGGCGCCCCCTACAAGGGTATTGAGGCCCTGGCTGTCATTGGTAGGATCGAATTGCGAAGCGCCCGCTAGGGCTCCCTGGACGGCCCCAGAGGCCACCCGCGCACCGAGCCCCGCGCCTGCCCCGCCAGGGACTAAGGCGAGCGGGGCCGTGGCCGCCACATTGCCGGTGAGCCGGCCGGCGTCGAAGCCCGCATTCGGGCCTCGGCCCTTCTCGTAGAGACCGATTTCATCGTTGACCTGCTTGGTATAATCGGCCGACGGGTCAGTCTGAGCGTACTTTGCCTGGAGCTGCGCGTCCGTGAGACCTTGATCCTCCGGGCCGGCGTACGCGCGCAGCTCCTGAATCGAAGGCAATACCGGACCGCTCGGCTTACCCGGCAGAATGGCTTGCTTAATCCCCTGCGCGACATCCATCGCACCGCGGCCGACGCTCTCAAGGAAGGTCGGCTTCTCCTGCCGGACCGTGCTCGACGGATCGAGCGCCGCCTGCTTCTCCGCGGCGTATTGCTGCTGAAATGCAGCAAGGGCCTCTTCCTGAGTGCCCTCGCCCTCAACTAGATACGTATGCCCATCGGGGGCGGTGATTCGATATTTAGCCATTTAATCAGCCCGACTGATGGACCAATTGCCTTTGACGACCGGCGCACCGGGCGTCGGTGGCGTGAGTCCCTGATCCGCCTGGGAGCTTTCAAAACCCTTGAGGCGCATCGCTGCCGGCGAGAGCCGCTTATTGAACTCGTCTTCGGACAACCCTGTCTGCGTAATCCATTCCCGCCGCTTGCCTTCGAGCTGGCCGCCGATAAGGGTTCGCAATCCCTGCAAAACGGAGGCCAACTGTTCGGGACTTGAGGCCTTGCTCAACTTCGCCAGCGCTTCCTGGCGGTCCGACTCCGCACCGGGGCCGCCAGTAATGCCTTTGACAATCTCGCCCCGAATATTGTCCTTCAGCGCCTCAAACGTGCTCGGCGGTGCCTTACCAAATTGCTCTTTGAAGAAGTTGGTGAGTCGGTTCAAAGCCTGCGTGTCATGGTTCTTCAACGCCTCGCCGGCAGCTTCCAGCGTTTCGAGGTGATCCGAGAGCACCGAGAAGCTCGTCACTGTCTTGCCGGCCGGCTTATCCGGGCCGAACGCGCGCAGCGCTGCCGCACGTGCCGGGTACTTCGCTGCGTCGTAATCGGGGTGATTCTCTAGCAGCTTATTCCAGACGAGCACGTTGTACGGATTCCGGTTGTTCGTGCTCGGCGGTGCCTTCTGCAGATTGGCAATAGCCTCCGCATCGCGCGCCGCCATTGCATCCATAGTCGGGCTAACACCGTTCTGGAGCTGTGCGAAAGCATCGTTCGGCGGCTTCTCATACAGCTTCGGTCGGCCCTGGGCTTCCCATTCCGAGCGCGGAATGGTCTTGTAACCGCCCTTACCGTCATCGACATTGACCAGCGCACGGTCTGCCTCGGGCGGTTTGTACTGCTTCGGCAGGCCCTGCGCGAGCTGCGCCCCGGTGCGCGGATTGACGAGGATATCGCCCTCGCCGAGCTTAACCGGGTCGGGCACTTTCATATCGCGTTCGAGGCCCTGCTGGCTAATCGCCGCGGGCACGCCGCCGAGCTGCAAGCCCTTAAGGTATGCCGCCATTTGATGATTGCGCATATCCGTCTCGGTCTGCTGATTCGCATCCATCACGGATTGCTGCGTCGCCTGATGCTGGCGCAATTGCTGGGCCAGCGCAGTCGTATCGATCTGCGACGGATCGCTCGGCAGTTCATACTGCGCAGTCGGCGTAACCGGCGATAGCGCATCCGCCGGGGAGACGCTATTGAGGTCCTTGAACCATGCCTCCGCATCCGCCTGCTTCTGGTCCGCAAGCTTTTGGGCGGCCTTGTTGGCTCGATTCTCCTCGAACGCTCCGCCGACGATGTTTGCAATCTTGCCGAATTGCTGCCACGGCGAGATAGGAATGACATATCCGCCCGCGGTTTGCGTAATCTGGTCGTTCGGGATATTGCCGCTGTCGCGCAAAGCCGCCGCGATCATCTTCTGACGCTGGATTGCTTGTTCTTGTAGATCGTACTGGCTCATGGCATTCCGATGGCGGTATGGAGGGGCGCGGACTCGCGGTCAATCACGACCGCAATCTCACGCAAGCGTTTCTGGACTTCAGCATATGGGCCGGGCGGGAGATTCCGAATCCGGTTCACGTTGCGAGCGAGATAGCCCGTGCAATGCATGCAGTCATGGCTCTCCAGCTCCGACGCGTAGTGCTCAGGAATCTTGATATGGTTCTCGCGCAGATATGTCTCGACTTGCGCCTCCGACCATGTTTCGAGGGGCAGCACATATTCGATTCCATCGATCACGATCCCATCGCGACAATGCGGATTGGTATGCTCCTCATCATTGCGCTGACCGCGAATGATCTTTTTGATACCGAGGAGCTTCATTGCCTGATAGAGCGGCTGCCAAATAGAGCGGCTGCAACAGTCGTAGGTGCTCTGGATGAGCGGACCGGCGGTCTTCACGAATTGGCGGCCGAAGATGGTTGCGTTGATCGGCACCACGTCCGACGGGTATCCGTGTTGCTCAATTTCCCGGGAAACTTGTCCCCGGAGGATGAGGAAGTGCGGAATCTGCGCCGCAAGCCGATGCATATCCCGCACTACTTCCGGGTAGCTGTCCCCGGCGTCGAACCAGACGACGATGATCTTATCTAGCTGATCCCGGTACATGTGTAAAATGGCCCGAGAATCCCGGCCGCCGCTGTATTGCAATGCCGTCGTGATGCCAAAGTCGCTCATTTGCGCATCCACTTCGAAGCCGGCTCTACCATATAACGGCCATCCTTCGGCGCGCGCCAAGGATCACCGTATACCTTCGAATGAAAACGGCGGTCATAGTCCGGAAAACCGCTAGCCAACAAAGTTCGCACGGAACGGCGCTCGCGGCGATGCTCGTCGACCTTGAAGGGCTTATCGCTGCGGGCCGTCGTGACGCCAATAAATGGCGACTTCTTGCGGCTGCGACTCATCAGAAAATAGCCGCGATCCCCGCGGCCAAGCTCACTGCCGTTTGAGAGTTCTGATTGTTCTGGGCAATCTGCTGATTGTAGAGGTCGAGCGCATTGTTGGCTTGCGCCTGACCGGCAGCGAATACCGGCGCAGGCGCGGGGGACGCGACACTCGGCGTATTGGCGAATGACGGCGAGGTAACCTGCGTGCCCTTGAGGAGCGCATTGTACTCATTCAACGGCAGGCTCCGCAGGTACGCGGCCTCGTCCAGCCCCGCAGCGCGGCTGCTATTCTGGAAGTTCCCTGCTGCAATGCTATCCGCGAGGCCCTGCGATTCTGTCGCATTGTTAAAGCCCATCGCCTTGAGCGCGCTGTCGAGGTCCTGCTGGCTCGTGGCATTGGCGAAAGTCCCCTGTGCACCAATCTCGCTCACGCCCTCACCGCGGGCCTTCAACGCATCGGCGAGGAGCCGCGATTGCTCGGCGCCGCCGCCCGTGATAGCACGGTCTCGCGCATCGCCATAGTCGGCTTGTTTCTGCCGATAGAAGTCGTTCATCGCATTGGTGAACGCCTCGGAGCCCTGCGTGATGCCGGAATTGACGAGCTGATTCCGCAGTTGCTCCTCTTGCTGTGCATACTGCGGATCGAGCCGCGCCGTCGACTGCCGATAAAGCGCGTCCTCTACTTCCTGCTTCTGGGCGCCGTACTCGTCGCCAGTCGGGAGCTTGCCGAGGCCGGAGAAATCCAGCGTCTTGACCGGTGCGCTCGTATTGCCGGTGTAGATGTCATAGTTCGGCGTATTGACGCTATTGACACGAGCCGGGGCGCCGCTCGTATCGAAGTTGCTCCCCATGCTGCTCTGAATCCGGCCGAGCGCGGAGTTGGCAGTGTCTGCCAGGGAGAGCTGGCCAGTCGTATTCTTGTCGAGCAGCGCTTGCTGATCCGGTGAGAGCGTGACTGTGCTATCCCACTGATCCGGGTTGCTCGTCGGCGTGTAGACCAAGCTGCCATAGGGCGTATATTGATTGACGCGATTAAGCTGCGCACCGACGCGGGCCGCGTCGATGTTCGCTTGACCTTGGGCCGAGGCCTGCTGGCCGTAATCGACCGGAGGCGGGGAGGCCGGAGCACTTTTTCCCATTATGGAGCCTTGATGATGTTCGGGAGGATCGACGGCTTCGGGTACCGTTCTTCGAATTTCTGTTTCGTCATGACCCACACGCAAATGTCGCCGCCACCCGGTGCGGCGTCGTCCATCCAAGATTCGACCGTAAAGCCGACCTTGGGAACGAATTCCATGCTGCGCTCATTCTTCTCATCGACGAGCGCCGTAACTCGCTTGCAGCCCAGAACGTTGAAGGGATGCGCGAGGAGCGCCCATCGGAAGGTGCGCGTGCACCATCGATGTCCGGGCTCGGCGGCTACGTCCATGAGCACGTTCGGGCCATTCCAAAGTTGGTACGTGCATCCGGCAATGATACGATTGTCTCGCACAACGCCAATGGCTTGACCTCGTGCCGGGGTCCAGCGCGAGTTGAGCCGCGTATGGACCCATGTGCCGACGATGTCGTCGTAGCCGACGAGAAGAGAATACAAGCTATACCCTGTATTTCGCGCGTCATTTACCGTCTAAAGACGGTTAGAGCACGCCGCCCGGTTGATAGAGGTAGTCAAACGCACTGACGCGAATCTGCGCGTTGTTCGTAGCGACCTTGAGGCGCGGAGCAATGGCATAGCCCACGCCGGTTGCACCGTACCAGTCCTTATTGATCGTGGTACCGCCACCCCAGACTGCGCTGTCCCAGAGACCGGAGTCCCAGAGTGATCCGCCGCCGGTGGGGAATGCGACGACGCCTAGTGGCGTAGTGATCGCAAAGTCTGTGTCCACGCCCACGAGCATTTGACCGGGATTCGTGTCCCACGCGATCACGGGCCGCAGCATCATGATTTGCTTCAGGCCGTCGCGGTTACCAAAGTAGTCGAACGCCCCGGCCATGTCACCGACAATCTGCGCGCCGTTGTCGGAGAGACCGTTCCACGCGTGACGAACCTCACCGGCAGTGCCGTAATACAGCCCACCGTTGAACACTTCGAAGCAGTTGGCGTACCAGCCTGTAAAGTTAGCCCATGCGCCGGTCGTCGTGTTCATCACGAATTGCTGCTGCTGACCGACGGCGTTCGGCACATTGAGCAACAGCATGCCCGCTTCGCTAAACTGCGTGAGCTGCCAACCGAAATTCGCACCGTAGGACGACGCAGCCGCGGTGACTGCACCGCTGATGCGATCACTAATCGCAATGGCCGAGTTGGTGCGGCCCGACATGAAGGCTTTGGACGCCGGAATCACGCCGTCGACCGTAATGATCAGAAGATCAGGGCCGTATTTAAGCGTGCAGCGGCGGCCAATCGGTGCGGCGATGTTGTAGATACCGACGAGGGCGAAGGTCGATGCGCTCGTGGGGTCCGTGCCTTGATAGACTGCGACCTCGCCTTGCGAGCTAATGAAAACGGCGAGGTCATCGAGGCCGTCGCCACCATCGACGGTCCAATTGGCCATCGCCATTAGGTAGCCGCCCTTTTTGAACACGCCGGACATGTCGAACTTCGTCAATGCCCCGGTCATTGCGCCTGCGGCGCTGTACCACGCGTTAAAGCTCGCCGTTTCAACGTACCAGCATCGCTGTTTGAATACGTTGACGTTGGTGAGAAGCGTCGAGGTGACCCCGGTGATAGCCGGCGTGCTCGCACCGTCAACGGCTGTCCAAGTCGTGCCATTGTAGAGCAGCGGCTTGTCTGCGCCGTTGACGCAGATAATGAAGTTGCCGCCTACCGTCGTGAAATTGGTCGTTTGCCAGCGGCCATTCGTCAATGACGAGACAACTGCAGCGCCCGCGGCGCCCGCCGTGCTCACATCGAATAGCTTAGTCGGCGTGAATGCAAAGAGCTTGTTGCTGCCGGTGGTCGGTCGATAGGAGACGAGTGTCTCCACCTGCGCGCCGGAGTCGATGCCCGTGACATGCTGCGTCACGCCTTGCCGCAGGATCACATCCGAGGTCAGCGGAAAGAAGTTCGTCAGCAGCGCGGCATCGCCCTTGCGCATGGCGGCCACGGAATCGCGCGCATTCCAGCCCCGAGTGGGAGCCGGAACGCTATAGGTGCGCGAGACTTGCCCGCGATTGAGGCGATAGGCGGGGCGGCGCATCAGAGGGGCCAGTTACCTTTCGAGACGATCACGACCGGCGAGAAATCACTGCGCGGGCCGTTCATGTTTACGGTGCGAGCCGTCTTATTGTGCGCCATAGCATCGAGAACCATGTTCTCATAGCTCGCGAAATCCTCGGCATAAGCGAGCCCCTTAGCCTTCTTCCATCGCCAGCTCAGGCCCGTCATGAAAATGTCGGAATCGAGTAGCGGAAAGTCATCATCCGCGCTGAAGAGTCGCCGGAAGAGGTCGCCATTGGCGTTGCTGACCCAGTTCTCGGTCTTATACTCGAACGCCACGAGCTGACCGACGGCCGGCGCCGGCCAGAAAAGGAGATTGCCGCCACGAATTCGATACTGTGCCCACCAACCGGTGCCAGCGGTGGTCGCCTTTAGGCCCTGCCAGCCGCTCGGGGTGAGCGGGCCGGGAGTCGACACGAGGGTGGTGCGATTCCACATCGTGTCATTGATAATATGCTTCAGGCCATCGGCGGTCGCCGTGATTGTACCGGCAGCCGGCGTCGCCGGAATCCGATTCCCAATGATCTTACCCTGATCCTCGGTGGCGAACGTCGTGAAGGTAGCCTCGCGAATGAGTTCCTGCCAGTCGGTGCGCGCACTCAGCTCCTTGCCTTCCTCATTCGCGAGTGAGACAAGCTGCTGGACTTGAACGTCCGTGGAGCCCGTGGCCGTGCTGGGCTTATTCAGCCCAATCCGGCCGCAGACCTCGCGAACGATAGTGAGGATCGTGTCAGATGCCATTAGGAGAAATCATCCTCGGGGGTGACGGTCTTCGGCTTGTTGACGATGCCCGCCGCCATCGCCGAGAGCCGCGCCTCCAGCGCCTTGATGCGCTCAGAATCGGCCTCGGCCTTGGCCCGCAGGACTAGGACTTCTTCAGCGACCTTGCCGGTGTTCTGCGCAGCTTCCAGCCATGCCCGTGCCTTCTGTTGCAGCTCGCGTGCACCAATGCCGACGCGGCCAATCGTCTCCTCGTTTGCCGAGGCGAGGTCTTCGACGGTGCGGCATTGCGCATTGAGCAGCGCGTCCGCCATTGGCTTCGAGATGGCCGGCCAGAGGCGCACATGGGTGCCCTGCACGACAGTGTCAACGCTGCGGTCTTCCTTCCATGTCTTGTACGCTTTGCGATATGCGTCGACCCATTCGGGCCGCATATTCGGATTGCGCGGCAACGTTTCCAGCCACTCCTCCGCGAGCTTTTCGACCGAATCCTTGGAGCCGGCTTGACGGATGATCACGAGATGCACCGGGCGGGAAACGTAGCGGCCCTGTTTCAATGTTTCCTCGCGGTCCTCCGCGTAGTCTTCACGAAACTGAATGTAAGGCGGGCGGCCGGGTGCGTCATTGAAAGCGACTGTCATGGGAAGTTATTCCTATGGGGTTGAATGGAGCTTTTCGCGAAGCCCACTTTCCCGGGAAAGGGCGTGGACTTTGAGAAAAGCCCGCCCGGCGTGGCCACACCGGGCAGGCTTGAGGGTGCTGGTTTGGAAGCCAGTCTTGTTGTCGAACGAGGGTTAGTCGTTGGTCGCGATGCCGTCCGTGTACGGCCGGTGAATCTCGCACTCTGCCAGACCGGCAGACGGGGTACCGTCAGCCGAAGCGAACTTCGCGAGATGGACCATATAACCGTCGTTGGTGGCATCGTCCACCTGACCGCCGGTTGCGGTTGCCCACACTGCCGCGTTGTCCACGACAGTTGCCGCCTTCACGATGGCCTTACCGCTGATTTGATACCAGCCGTACTGATTGGCCACGTTCGCCGACATTGCAACGGCGCAGGGGCCGATGCCGTTGGTTGCGAGTAGAGCAGTCGTCCAGTCGTCCGCGTTGTAGTTGACGACCGAGCCGAGCACGGTCGACGCTACGCCCTTGAGATAGATGAACTCACCGGCCCCGTAGACCGGATCGTACGCCTCCACGATGGTGCCGAGCGCCACTTTCTGCACGGTGTCCGTGTCAGTGATGACCGGGTAGCCGATGCGGGTGTTTTGGATTGTGTAAGCCATGTTTCCTCCTTTAGGCCTTGGCCACACCCATCAGCGAGCGATTGCTGATGGTCATGTTGCCCTGGAAAAGGATCGGGATGACAATGGCGTCCTGATTGACGGACTTCATCTCGGGCATGATTTCCATGTTCGCGTCCTGATGGACGACCATTTCCATATAGTCCGTGTTCAAGAAGTAGGCGTGATTCGACGGAATGCCGCTCGTCGCGGTGTCGAAAACCACATCCGCATTCTTGTACTTCAGCGAGACGAATCCGCCGGTTGCGCCCTTCGCGGAGTTGTCGTCCGAGGTGTAGCGCTTCAGCGAGGTCTGGCTGGTTTCGTAGAACGTGAAGTAACCGAGGTCCGCCACGATCAGGTCGACTTGATCCGTGCCGCGGGTGAGCTGGTTGTACAACTGACCGAAGAACAGTTCAATCGTGGTTGCCGACGGCGTGATCGCGGAGCCGATGAGCGGAGCCGCTGCCGACTGCACCACACTCTTCCAGAACGTGTATACAGACGAGTCGATGCCGCCGACCGTGCCGGTACCGGTGTCCGAAATCAACGCCTGAATGCCGTTGATCTGGTTGGTTGCCGAACCGTCGCTGTAGAGGTCCAGCGAGAGGCCGTTGGCGAAGGTGCGCTGCGCGTTCTTCACGCGAGCTTTCACCAGATTGACAATGCGGTTCTCACCGCTGTTGGTGCGGATGTCGAGACCCGAGGCTGCCACATTGACGGCGACTTGCCGCCACGGGAATTCCACCGCGGTCAGCACATCGCTGGCCGAAATGTTGAGGGGATCGAAACCGCTGTACCGCTGATACGTGCTGTTCTGCGCGTAATCGAGCGGCGTGACAATGGACAAGCCGCCGTCTTCGAGACGAGTCTTGCCCTTCGCCGCAATGCGCCGATAGAGCGCGTTGTGGCGAGAGACGTTGTCTACCACTTCCTTTTGATGCAGACGATAAGTCGTCGACACCAATTCGGTGAACGTGGTAAACAGCGCGCTTTGGCCGGGAGAGGTCATAAGCTAGATGTTACCTTTGTGTTGTTGTTTGGAACTTGTTAGGACGCGCCCTGACGCGCCTTGATTGCTTTGAGGGTGTTGCGAATGGTCGCGTCCATGTCAGTGCCCTTCAACACAGGCTGGCTCGGGAGTGATCCGCGAGTCTGCACGTTCGTTGCAGCGGCTTTCTTGGCGGCGGCTGCTTTATCAGCCGCACGTTTGCGTTGCGCTTCCTGCTGTTGTGCAAGGAGCTTGGCGCGCACTGTCGGGTTCGCATAGCAGGCGTTGTCGTACGCCTCCTGTAACGTTTTGGCCCGGCCACTTTCGAGCAACGCAGCCATATCTGCGCTCACTTCGTCGAAATTCTCATGGCCCGGCGCGCCTTTGAACGCGTCGATTTCTGCCTTGAGTCCGGCTTGTTGAGCTTCAGTAAGCTGCTTGATTTGATCCTGAGTCTTCGCCAGCGCTTCGCGAAGCGCGGGAACCTCGGGATCGTGTTGCGGTCGGGCAGCCATTGCTGCTGCCTCTTCTTCCGTGGGGACGACCGCATTCAAATCGATGTTGTATTGATTCGCCACCTCGCGAATCAGTTGGATTTTCTGCGCCTGCGTACCGCCGCGAAGAACGCTGGCAGTTTGCATCAGGTCTTTGATGAGGTTTTGCGGGGTAACCTTCGCCTCGCGCAACATTGCCGCGTAGGGCTCGATTTCCGCGTGTAGAAGCTTGCCAATATTGGCGAGCTGCTTGTACTCACCGAGGCCCTTATGGAAATCCGCCTCGCGGCGGTGAATCTCGGCCTTCACCTCGGGATCGAGCGCAGCGAATTTCGCCTGCGCGCCGGCCTTCCATGAGGTCGGTGCCTTGTCAGCCTCGCTGACAGGCTTCGCGGGCTCGGCCGGCTTCTCCTCGGCAGCCTCTTCTGCTACAGCGCCCTCTGCCGCCGGGTCGTCTGCAGGTGTAGCATTTTCGGGCGCAGCAGCCTCGGGCTTCTTCTCCGGCTCTTTTTGCTCTTGTGCCGGGGTCTCTTTGGCTGCTGCGGCCTTGAACTTACCGTCCGTGCCGCGCTCGGGTGCCTTTACGGGCTCCGCAGCGGGGCGGTGAACGGGCTCACGCCCTTCGTTGCCGGGTTTCCCCATCCGGCGGTACAGCTCCCGAACGGTGTCGCCCATATCGTCGTGGGCTTTGACCTCCGCGACGCTGTTCGTTTCCGGGGCGGGGGTGTTTGTCTCGGGTGCAGTGTTCTGTACCGGTTCTGCGCCGGCATTCTCTACGGACATGAGGACTCCAAAAGTTGTCTTGGATTTATGCGGCGTCTAGCACGCGCCGCTTGGATGGAGAAAGCTGGTAGTAAGCCCGGCGCGCCGCTTCCTCTAATTTCGCGTCGGATTCTTGTTCTTCGTAGGCCCGCTTGCGGTCGGCTTCTTTCTTTTCCTGCTCGAAGCCTTCGTACTGGCGACAACCGGAGCGCTTTAGGTCATCTCGCCGAGCGCGCTCAGTGGTGATGTATTTACCCGTTGTCGTGCTGACGTATTCGTGGCCGCCGGCTGCTGGGAATTTGACCACGCCGGCACATGCGCTAATACGCAGCTTCATTCGAGCCTTGCAGTCGGGGCAGGCTGGCGCATTATGGCGCTCGTCCATCGCACGAAAGGCGTCGCCCCAGACGCCGCAGGCTTCACACTCGTAGTCGTAGATTGGCATTACATGCCTCGGAATTTGCCCAACATCTTGTCAAAGATGCTCATTGCAACGTCGAAATTCGGCAGCTTGCGCGATACCATGTTCTGCGCGCCGGTCTTGAGGATCGCTGCAGTTCCCGGGGTTGCGACCTTGGGTGCGGGAGCGGCAGGCGCTGGTGCCGGCGCTTCGTCTTCCACTGCAGCCGGTTCCTCGTCGGCCTCTGTCGGCTGCGGGTAGAGCCGCTGATACATCTCGCGCAGTGTCGCTTCGAGAGCCTTTTCCTGCGCGCGGCGGACAGCACGATCCGTGTCGTCATACCCCGCGTGTCCGCCGCCACCGCCCACGGGGTCCGGCGGGAAGGTCGTCCCGGGAACTTCCGGCGGCGGTTCCTCCGGCGGAGGAATAGGCGCCTCCACCGTCAGAAGCGCCGTATCGCTGACCGAGCCGGCAGAGTTGGTCCAATGCACGGTAAGGGCGACGACGCCCGGGAAAAGCGCGGTGCCCTTCAGCAATGCGCCGTCGAACGTGAGCCCGAGGAGCGATGTGCCGTTGACGGTGATCGAGGTCCAGCCTGCGGCGTAGTTGCCGAAGTTAATCTGGACTTCATCGCCGTACAGGAAATCGTAGTCCGGCAATGCCGTAGTGATCGAGGGCGGCAGCACAGGCGACTGCAATGTCTCGGTGGCGCTGGCGCTCCAGCCGGTTCCGTCATTGACGGAAACAGTGAAGCTGCTCACCGAGGCGAGTGCGCGAAACGCGCCATTGCTGAAAATGTTGACGTTGGGATCAGTCCAACGAATCTGCTCGCTGCCGTCGAGGTCCGCAGACGCCGTGAGACGCAGCGTCGAATCCAGCAGCCCTGGCGCAAGGTCGGTGTAGAGCGTGCCGGCAGCCGGCGACATTGGCACGTCGGTGGTCAACTGCACGCCGCTCGGGTCCACGACGACGAGCGGATACGACGTTCCGTATTTCTTCGTGCCGAGGCTCGCCGTGCAAGTAATCGTCGTGCTGTTGTTCGCAGTGACGGTGACCGCTTCGCCCTTATGCGTGACGGTCGGCGTACCCGGGCTGAAAGCACCAGTGATCGTGAAGCTCTGCCCATCCTGCACAAGGCTAACGCCGTCGATACGCGGCGAGACGACGGACGAGAAATCTAAGACCTGGACCGTGTACTCGCTGTTTCCGTGGCTAGTGCTTTTCTTAGCGAGCACATTCGCAAGGTTCGGCAGCGAGAACTGCGTCATGATCGCCGGAACGGCCGTGGAGTCCGCCGCTTCCGAACCCATATAGCCGATAATGGCTGTGCTCGTCGCGTCTACTGGCTGCGGCAAACCATCAATAGGAATCGTTTTAGAATCCGCATTGTTATCGCCCACTGCCGTAAAATCGGCCACGCCATCCACTACACCAAAGCGCGTCACGCGCAATTGCGGATTGCTAATGACCCACGAGAGGGTTTGCAATGGAACCGATGCGTTGCGCGTCTTCAGCCGATGCCGCAATGTCGTTGCGTTCGGCTGCCAAATGTAGAACGTATTCAGGTCGTTGTTTGCCGAGTTGATCGGATGCATCGACGACGTGACGACGAAGCTATTATTCGGCGAAACCGAGCTAATCGTCGCATCTTCATTGGTCGAGCTGGCCGCGAAGGTGTGCGCGACTTTCTGAATCGTCCAGTTGCTGCCCGTGAACTCCATGACGCGATACGCGACAACCGTATCCGAGGCGCTCGAAGTCGCGCGCTTCGCGCGCACCACAATTGCGGTACCCGTATCCACGAGGTCGGCGTGGACCGAATAGAGGCCCATGACGTTCGAGTTATGCGTGCCGTAGCCGTAAGCAAAGACGACGCACTTAGTAATATCGCTAATGCCGGTGATGGCGTTCGAATCAACGGTAGATGCACCATTGGCGATATTCATCTTGCCCGCGCCGCGCAGCACGACGGCGTTCGGGCCGTTCGAAGGACCGCGGTACTCTACGAGCCACGTCGCTTGCTGATTGTTGCGCGCGACGCCAGACGTGGCGCCGTCATCCTCGAACCGGACAGTATCGTTGTCAATGAGGGTCGGCAGACCGAAAGTCTTGCTGAGACCGTCGTTCATTGAACCGGTCGTGCGGCCAATGCCCGTCGTCGTGTGCGGGTAGCACGCCGGCAGGAAGAATGCCCGGCTGACATCGTTCACGGCGCACGTCTGATCGTTCGTGCTCTGGCCGGAGGGGATGACGCCGGAAACAAAGCTGACGTTGAAATCGCTCACGCCGGCACCTCCAGCACGATAGCCGCATGGAAGGGCTTGAGCGCCAGAGAGCCCGCCGTGTAATCACGACCGCTATTGAGCGTCGGCGTCTGACCGCGCGTCTTGCGCCCGGTCTTCGGATTCACATAGTTAACGCAGTCGAAGTACTGCCATTTCTTGCCCGCGCGCGGCGCCGGCAATTGCACGGTCACCGCCGCATCTGCGGTCGGCCATACGCCGGCAGTCGGCTGATCCATACGCGCCACAACGATGCCGTTTTGGAACTTCGTCCAATAGAACTGCGCGGCTCCATTCGTATAATCGGGGCTGCGCAAGCTGAAAGTGGCCGTCGTCTCATTCAACGAGCCCATGCTGCGCGTCGCGAGCGGCGGTCCGAGATAGACATCCAGCTCGTCGACATAGAGCGGCTTCTCATGCGACACATTCAAGCAGACCGAGACGCGCTCCACGAGTAAACATGCAACAGTCATGAACCGACCGAAGGTGTAGTCGTCCTGTGTCCACGCAATCGTCGAGCTGCGATCCGGCGCGTCGCCGTTGCCCATGATGAAGGTGCGACCCCACACCGAGTCGCTATCCTTGCCCATCATCTTGTCGGTGATAGCCATGCGGCGATACGCGGTCGTGCACGAGCCGCCGGAGCTAACCGTATAGTTCTTGTTCGCATCCGACGAATGGATACCAAACTGCCGGTCGAATCCCTCGAACAGCACGCCGGACCATTGGCCATAGAAAGGATGTTGATTCAGCGGCTTCGGCGGCGCCCCGAGGAAGGTCGTGTCCTCGTAGTCGAATGCCCAACGCGCCGCATTCGGGATCATGTCCCAATTTGCGCCGAAACGCGCCTTACCGCTCGCGCGGAAATTCAGGAGACCCTGCGCCCAAAAGCGACCGCCAGCCGTCGAAGCCGCACTGTAGTCATCCGGCGTATCGGTGACGCCGTTGCCATCCATATCAATGTCTTTGACACGCGTCGCGCCATTGTTGATATACACCGCTGGCAGACGTGCCTCGGCATTATCGACATAGAGGGCGTTCGGCGAATACGTGTCAAGGAAGTTCGCAGGCGTGCCGGCGTTAAACTGCGTATCAATGCTGCGCCAATAGGCTTGATCGTAGCGCTCGCCGAGATTATTCAGGCCTGAGACGCCCGTCGCCATGTTGCACGACCAATAATTGGTCGTGTCGAAGGCGTCCTCCGTCTGCTGTCCGCCGGTACGGCGCGTATACCAATACGGCTTGCCGTTCGCACCGTTGATCAGATTAGTAACAATCTCCATCGCATTGTTCTGCGGCGTGGTGATTGTTTTTAGGGCCGTACTCGGGATGGTATACATCACGAGATTGCAGCCCGGATAGTTGTTCTTGATGTAATCCAGGCCCGTCGCGCGCAAGCTAAGACGCGCGTTGGTCGGGTAGAACCATTGGAAGACTACGAGGTCCGTCTCGCCGACATAGTCGCGCACAGAGGCATCCAGAATACCGGATGAGATATTCCCGACCGCAACCGAACTACGCATGATCGGATAGTTCGGGAAAATGCTCGTGGTCGGCGACGCGTCGGGCGTCGAAGCCACAACGACGTTCGAAGCGGCAGAGATGTTGACATTCGGCGAGTTGTCGCGCGCCTTCGCGGACACGGAGTAATTCGTGCTCGCGGCCAGACCGGTCAACGTGATGCCGGCGACGCTCGTCGCATCCTGCACTGAGAACGGCTGCGTCTGCTGAAGCGTGCCGCCCGAGGTCTGATAGAAGAAAATGTAATCTTTGACGCCTGTCTGCGCGTCAACGCTCGGGACCGAAACTCGAAAGGTCAGACTGCCCTCATTAGCGGACAGAAATAGGATGACGGGCGCGGTGGGCGGAGTCGTATCGGCCGGCGGCCCGCTGTACCGGTAGTTATCGGTCGGGTCCGGGGCGATGATCCAGGTCTTGCTATTGAGGGTCTTCGTCATGACTGATTGGTGACGCAGACTTGCCCTGTCTGCAGCAGCGGGTATCCGTTGTGATCGAGTTCGCGCGGGTTGAGCGTGGTGACAAGCTCGCCGCGATAGGTGAGGGCAAGGCCCTGGATTTTGCCGACGATGGCGCCGGCCGGATCGATGATCATTGCGCCGTCATGGCGATGCGCGAAGCCGCCGAGGAAGACCACGCGATTGTCCGCCGGCCAGTACGCAACGTAGCGCTCGCCGGTCGCCGAGTTGAACGCCGCGCCACCAATGTAGCTCGCACCGGCTGGTACCGCCGTGGCGTCGTTGAGGAAGTACGTCGGGTAGTAGCCCGTCGGCAATCCGACGGTACGGGATGCTGACTTCCCGGCGAGAACCAGCGTGCCCGGCCCCGGCGTCAGCGTGAGAGGCGTGACAACTTCGATCTTGAGCGATGGCGCATAGCCCGTGAGGACCACGGCGCCCGCCGAGGTCGCCGGCTGGCCGGCGATGATGATCGTGACGCCCGGCTGCTTGCCCGAGAGAGCCAGCGCGCCGGCTTGGCCCTGGACGAACCACGCCTGAAATACGCCCGGCTGCTTGCCGGACAAGGCCAACGCGCCCGCAGAGGGCGTCGCGGCCTGATTCGAGTTGCCTTGCGAGACAGTCGGCTGATACCCGAGGAACGCCAAATTTCCCGGGAAAGGAGGCGGGACGTCGAGCTGCTGCGACGGCTGGAACCCCGCGCCCGTCAATGCGCCTGCCCCGGGCGTAACAATCGTCGGGGTGATCGCAGAAACGCCCGGCTGATAGCCTACGAGGCTCAGGACGCCCGGCGGCGGGGTCGGGGTGCCTAGGGATAGGGACGGCTGCAAGCCCGCCAGAGCCAGCGCGGCGGCGGCCGGCGTAATGCTCGGGCTGTTCGTGCTGCTGACGCTCGCCTGCTTACCGGCGAGCGCCACGGCCGCTGCGGCCGGCGTAATGATGACCGGAACGAGAACCGTCGGCTGCTTGCCGGAGAACGCCAGCGAGCCCTGCGTCGGCGTGATCGAGGTGCCGTTAGTCGGCCAGCCCGTGATGTTCGAGTTGGGCGAGCTATTGACGTTGCCGAGCGCCGTGTCGTCCCACGGCGTGATCGAGGGGCCGCGCTGGTACGCGAAATAGCCAATGTAGCCATCGAGCCCGAAGTAGTAAGTGAAGTCCTGCCGGCGCAATAGCAGCGGCCAGCCGTCTTCAAACTTGAAGCTCGTATAGTTGCAGGTCGTCGGGTCCGTCGTGCTGTTCTTCGTCACGACAGCGTTCGAACCGAGTTTAACCTTCAATACCGCCGTCGCCGGGGTACTGACATCGATGGACGCGGCGACCTGATACCACGTGCTGGTGCTCAGTCCCGTGATTGTGGCACTGAGACCGCTGCCGCCATTATGGTTCGCCTTGACGACGAGGTCGAACGTCGAGCCGCTGTGATTCGTCGTGTAGATCGAGAAGCCGCCATCTTCATTGGCGGTCGAGCAGCTAACGAGTCGCGCGGCACCGTTGTCAACGCTGCGAATGTAGAACGCAACGGCAACGTTGATGTTATCGAGTGACTGCCCGGGAGTCGTGGCGGTTGTAGCCAGCCACGGCATCGCATGGGTATTCTTCGTCTTCGATTCGAGATAGCCCGAACCGCTCCAGTTCCCCGCATTCGGATGCCAAACGTAGTCCGTCGTCTCCGCCATAGCAGGCGCGGTGGCGTCGTCCTGCAGCGTGTACGTGCCGGTCGTAGTGCCGTAGTTCGTGACCGACGTGTCGGACGAACCGCTCGGCTCATTAAAGACTAACAGCCAGTTGGGTTGGGCAACCATCTACGACCTAACTCCAGTACGCTCGGGCGGCATGTTTCATAAAGCTCGTCCCAGCAGGCGATTTGCGCCGCGAGGAGCGAGAGGTCTTTTCCGCGACGCCGCCATGACGCACGGATATCTTCAATCGGCCGGTCAGTTGTCACTACCGGAATGGTCTTCGCTGCTTCGAGAATCGAAGGCATCGCATGCGGCCATAGATGCATGTGAAGAATGCTATCCGGCGTGGCCCGCTGGCGCTCACTAAGGGTCACGGTGTGACGCTTGGGCCAGCCCAGCAGCTCCAGCAGCGCATGCGTGCCGCTGTGCTCGATGGTCGCAACAAGGACCTGCATTACAGGCCCGCCGCGGGCACCTTATAGACGTATAGCGATCCCGAGATGCTCGGCAGATACACCAGCGCGGCCTGCCCGTTGCCCATGTCGCGGATAATTTGAAAGCGCGACGAGGTGAAATTGTTGTTCGAAGGCCGCGCGAAGTCCGATGACGACGGGCCGCCGCTCGGGCTCAATGTCGTCCAAACCGCGGTGCCGCCCGTGTTGATCGCTCCGCTCGTCGTCGGCAGCGCCAGCTTGTAAATCGTGCCGCTGTTGACACGCGGATCACACACGGCGATAGAGTTATTGGCTGCAATGAACTGCGAACCCGTGTCCGCACCGCCGGTCGTCGCGGAACCATAGTAGCCTGTGCCACTCGTCGCGAGCTGCGTGAAGCTGTCGTCCGAGAGCTTCCAGACCCAGATTTTCTGGTCCCAATTCGAGCCAATGACGACGCAGTCCAGCTCTTTGCAGTAGCAGCCCCAATTGGGGAAAATCGTCGGCGAGCCCGGGTTACTGCTCGACGGCACAAAGCTGCTGTTCGAGCTGAATTTCCACCACGCATAACCGGCGGACCCGGAGCCGTTACCCGTGCTGATGATCTTGTGGCGACTCTCGTCCCACCATCCGAGGCCGAAGCCGTGGAAATTATCGTTGCCGCCCGGTCCGCCCAGACGCGTCCACGGATTCGTGCTCGCGTACGGCCAGGGCGTTGACGAGCCCACAAGATCACGGTCGAAAGACCATACCTGCGAAACATTCCCACCCTGCCCCGAGACTGCGGCCGTCATGAACGGCAGCCAGACCTTACCGTCGCCGAATGTGACGATGGAGTTGTGGGTCGCCGTCGGGCGCCCGTCGCCGTAATCGCCATTGGTAGGCGGATTGCTGCCGATAGTCGGCATGCTCGCATTTGGCGTCGGGTCGGAGATGCGATACGCCTGCTGCGAACTCGACTTTACGAGGATTCCGTAAACCTCGTTGCCCGGATAGTCAGCGTGACCGCCGCAGGCGGGGAAGATCAACTCGCCATTGCGTTGATCGACGCACGCGCCGGTCCATGCATCGTTGACCGAATTGATGTTCTCGCCGCCGAGATTCGTCGCGGGCTGCGGCGAGGGCGTCGGCCATGTGCCGACACTGCGCGTGGTCCATGTGCCGTCGCTCTGCGATGTGAACCAGGACGGCGCGCCGCTGCCGCTCGAATTGGAGACACCGACCGCTTTGCCTGCCAGCGCGAGGGCGCCTGCAAGCGGCTGCCGCCCGACAGGCGCAGGCGGCAATGTGCGGTCATAATTGATGTTCCAACCCATACTAGAGGTATACCTGCGGGCAAGAAATGAAGTTGCGACTCGCGATGATTTGCGTGTACTTATGCCAAGTGCTTACAGAGGAATCGACGCGCCCCGTGTCGTACGGAGTCATCCAGAGCGAATTCGGACCGTTCGGATATTTCGGGTCCGGCGATCCGATTGCGAAATCGCGCGAGGCAAAGAGTTGCGTGTACGACGTCTGTCCGTATCGCGCGACGTACAGGTCCATCTGATTGCCAGTCGTACCGCCCGGATTCGCGTATCGAACGCGATACATGACGGTGAACCATTCGCCGACCGGCCATTGCCAGCAATGCGGCAGTCCGGCGCCCAACTCGCTATATAAGCAGAGCTGATTGCCCGCGGGCTGCAAAAACAAGTCCCCACCGCCGCCATTCGGCTCCCATAACGGCGGTGTCCCATTGCCCGTCTCGAAATAGGGGCTCGGAATCTGCCAATTGTAGGTCGAGATGACGAATTCATCATTTGTATGCGAGTTAGAATTCGCGATACCGCCTGTGATATCCAGGCCGCCCATGATGAAAATCTTGAAGCCGCCGCCGCCATTGGACGGTACGAGCCGATTCGGGCCTAGCTTGATCCGAAATTGAACATACAAGTCAGAGCTGCCGATGCCGCTCGTGTTTGTCGCGTTCCATGTCGAGTCGAGCTTGAAAATCCAAGCCGGCGTGCCGCTGGAGGCGGCCGGCACGTCGGTCTTGAGGCAGGCAGTGCCGGTCAGGAACTCGGTCGTGTCTCGCGACACGTCACCCTGACTACTGTTCGGGAAGATGCCCGCATTGAAAGTGGCCGCGTTACGGAAGTCCTCCGCATTCATGACCCCCGTTGCCGTGGACCGGTTGAGCCAGTCCTGCTCCAGAGAGGCGGCCCCGCCCGGTGAAAGAGCGGGGTTCATGCGAATGTTCCAGGCCACGCGCTTAGGTCAGCGTGAAGACGCCGGAGGCGTTCGGCGTGATCGTCAGCGTATTGCCATTGGCAATCGTGAACGCCGCCGTGGACAGCGTGACGTAACAGAGCAGCTTACCCGCGCCGGCACCCGTCGAGTTCCGAATCAGCGCGTATTTGATGTTGTTGAGCGCCGAACCGGAAGCCGTGAAGACGAGGCCAATGGTCGAGTAAGTGAACTGATACGACTTCGCCGAAGCGCCTACTGTCCATTTCGCCGTCGCCGGCACGAGATTGCGGCCGTTGGCAGCGTAGCCGCCGCGCGCCGAAATCTCACCGGGGATGGACGCAGCGGTCGAGCGCGTCGAGAGAACGAGAATTGCAGCCGACGCCGAAGCGCGGTGCAATTGCATTTTGAACACGCCAGCGCCGAGAGTAATCGTGCCGTTGCCGATATACTTCTTCGCCTTCGCGTAGATTTTCCACGTGCCTGCAGCCATTTTCTAGTTATTCTCCGAAAGGAAGGGATGCGCTCACTTTAAGAACGAATCCTGTTCGTCCGCGAGCGCTGCGCCGGTCGTCAGGATGTGGGAAATGAGGCCATCACCATAGACCTCCAACTCAATCTCGCTGCCGAGGAATTTGACGAGGTCCTGAAATTCTTGGGCCTGGGAAATCATCCAGGGATGGCACATGAATTGCCGTCCACTGACGTTCACAGGAATCACCGCTTGATTGTCATTCTCGGGCTGTGCGTACGCGTGATGGTGGCGCACTTCTTCGCCCGCATCGGGCTCACTCAGGCAGGAATCGAAGCCGAAAAGGTGGAATTTCTTGAAGCCCAGCATGCGCAGGAGTGGGATCGCACGCAGCATGACGGTTGAGCCGCCCGGCACTTGATACCACACGGAGCGTTCCGCATTCACAATCTCGCGGATCGACTCCATGCCGGTGTGCCATAGGAAAGTGCGATCCTTCGGCAGGTCGCGCAGCAATTCCGGGTGGCACTGGGAGCTGATCAGGTATTTGCAGTCGGGTACAACCGGCTGCACAAATCGCTTGTTGAATTCGCGCGAGTCCACGACGACGGTCGCGGAGGGCGTGAGACCGTGCTCCAGCGCCCAGTTATACGTGCCGTTTAGCGTGACGAGCTTTTTCCCTTCCGCTCGCATCTGCATGATGGTCGCCTCGCAGATTGCGAGACTTGGGCCGCCACCGAGGATCATGACCTCCATATCATTCGTCTCGTACGGGCGGACTTCTTGCCAGTTTGCCCGCAGATTCTTGACGACGTTCTGCACGAGCTGCTTCTCGTCGTTGTTCAATACGCCGTGCTTGACAACTTCGGTGCCCGCTTGCCACGCCGTGACGTAGAACAGCGCCGAGTGCGTCAGGTCCTTAGACCAGTGAACCACGCAGCCGAGGTCTTGGAATTTCTTCAGCCACCAATCATGGGGCTTGACGGTCAGATGCAGCGGCGCGCCGATAAGTTTGCCGCAAACATCATCGACGCAGCTAATCTGAAAGAAGACATGCTGCGCGGCACGCAGCACATTCATCAGCACCGTATCGACATCGTCCGGCGGAATGTGCTCCATCACGTCGGTGCAATAGCCGTATTCCGCCGAGAAGGGCACTTCCTTCATGAGGTCGTGCTGCACGAAGCTCATGCGCTCAGGCTGGCTCTGCGTGGCATTGCGGACATCTTCGTCGAGGCAATTTGCCGCAAAATCCAGCATCTTGACGCGCAGCCCGCCAAAGAATGCGAGGCTCAGTGCGCCACGACCCGTACCGGCACCGAAATCAATGACCTCAGCGTCGTGGCGCGGCTTGGCGATTTGCAAAAAGAGCTGCGCAACGTCCTCGCCGGGTGCAACCTGCCGGTACTGCGGGAATTCCCACATTTTCTGGTACTTCTCCTGCTCGGAGAGTACTGGCTTGTGCAGCGTACACGGCTTCATCGGATCGCAACTACACGTCACGCCCGGCTGACTGCACATCTTCGCCGCTGCCTCTTCGGCCTTGCGCGCGGCCTTCGCCGCCACATGCGCGTCCCACCGACCCGCGGCGCGCAACTCGGCCTCGCTTTCGGCAGCCGACTGCACTTTCACGCCGGGCTGAAAGCCTTCATAGCCCACGACATCATCTTGCACTAGGAGTTTTCCTTAGCGTTTCTTGGGTACAGCAGGCTTCGCGGTGGCTAGTTTTTCTTTGCTCTTATTGGTCGCGGCGCTTACGCGCTCTGCCGATTTGATTTTCGCGTTGGTCTGCGACTCAGTGGACGCAGCCTTAACCGCGGTCTGGTGATCAGCCGCCTCGATATTCGCGGCGGTCTGGCGGTCGCTCGATTCGATCTTGGCTGCGGTCTGCAAGTTGGCAGCCTGAGTTTTCTGCGTCGCGAGACGTTCCGTCGAGTCGCGATCCGCAGCAGCATTAGCATTGTCGTTCAGCATTTGCTGCTGACCCATGCGCTCCTCGGTTTGCAGGCCGGCGATATCGGTCTGCTGCTGCATTTCACCGAGCCGCATCTTGATCGCAGCGTCGAAGCGAGCCTCCATGTCGGCGATAGCCAGCTCATGCTGCCGCTGCCGTTCGGCCTCGGCTGCTTCGAATTGGCGCTGCCGTTCGGCGTCCTGCGCTTCGTACTGCGCCTTCATGGCGTCGAGCTGCTGGCCCTTCTCGTCGGCTTGAGCCTTCGCCTGCGCCAGCATGAGTTTCGTCTGATTCGTCTCGGTCGTGCGCTTCGCGGCGCCCTCTTCCTTGATTTGTGCGACCTGCACGGAATTGTCTTGCGGCGCTGCCTGCGGTTGCGGAGGCGGCTGCTTAATTTCGTCAATCGCGTCCTCAACGGCTTCGCCCATGCGCATACCGCGCGCTACGCGCGTTGCGATGGTCTTGAAGACATCGACCGACAGCAGGCCCATCTGAATGGCCGGCGCAAATGTGGATGCCAGCGTTGCAATCGCCTGCACGGATTGCATCATAGCTTCCGTGTCGCGATTGATCGTCTCGGCAATCGTGCTATCTGTCTCGATATCAATGCGATATTGACGCATCTCATCGGACTGCAGAAGCTGCATGACATCTTTCCATGTCGGGAGCTTCAAAATGTCCTGTGCCTTGGACATCTCAGCCGGATCAGGCGGCTGTTGCGTCTGCTGTGCCTCTGCCTGCATCTCCGCAAGCATCTGCTGCACTTTGGCCTTGTCCTCGTCCGTCGGAAGCTGCACACCGGTCATCGATGCGAGCGTCTCGGCGTCGAAATGTTCGGCGAAAATCTCGGCTTTGAGCCGCAGGATATCTCGCACGAACCGTTGCACGTCGCGCTGTACGCGCTGGAGCCGCAACGAGCCAAATTGTGTCTTGCGATCCGTGGCGGTGGCGGTTTCGTGCGGATTCGCCACGCCGCGCTGAATGTCGGAAATGCCCGTCAGCTCGTAGATCGACTGAATGATGCGGTCGCGAGCTTCAATCAGGCCCTGAAGAACCTGAATGAGCTTGTCAATCGGCATGATCCAGATAGCCTTGTCCAAACCGCCGAGGTTCTGCACCTGCGAAGCGTTTTGAATCGGGATCATGTCCTGATCCTCGGCCTGCAGAATCTGCGGGACTTCCGACAAGCTCGCATCGTACGCGCCGCGCACTTTCAGCGCGTTGACGATCTTGTTGATGCGATAGGTGACGCGATTCAGCTCATGCGCTTGCTGCTCGTACTTCCGATACGGAATATGAGGAACGAGCGTCGTCGTGTCTTCAATTGCGTACAGCGGCGGCGGCATCGGGAAGAACCCGACGAGCTTCAGCGGGTCCTCTTTCGTGTCCAGCGGACCGGCATCAAAGCCGTGCGAGACGAAAAGGACCTGTCGCTTGCTGCGATCCCAGATTTCCCAGACTTCGCAGACCTGCCAGAGCGTCTTGATGTCATCCTTGAAGGTCTTCGCGACGGTGCTCGTGGGCTCCGTCAGCGTGCAGGCGTCGGCCTTTTCCTTGCCGAACATCTCAACGAGTTCATCATAGTGAAATTCGTGCCGGAATGCGACCCAGGGTACATCACGCCATTCCTTTGCGGCGCCATGACGAAAGTCATCCCATTGGACGTGCGCGCAGGGCGCCTTCTCGTCGGCGACTTGCTCGTAGTCGTCTGCGTCGCTCTCGGCGTCCTCACTTTTTTCGGAAACAACGGTCGGCAGGTATTTCACCCGCACTAGACCGCGGCCGACAATCTCGGTATCGAGCACAACCGCACGCATTTCTGCGTCGAAGTCGTAATCGTCGATGGAGAACGCCAGTGCGCGCTCAATGACCTTCGAGCCGACCTTACCGACCGGATCGGCATCGCGGAAGCGCCGACGCACATCGGGGCGCGGCGTCGAATTGTAAATGGCCGGCCGCAGCGTCTCGACGTTGCTCCAGAAAATGTTGAAGGTGTTGTCAGCCGCTTTCTTCGACTGATACAGCTCCCAGCACTTCTGCGCATCCTCGCGCCACGGTTGCTCAATCTCATCCGCAAGCTGCAATTCCGAAAGCCAACGCCGCAAGATGCCGGTCGCCGATTGCTCGACTTCCGAAATCGTCTTGAACGTATTGGTTGCGTCGGCTTCTGCCAAGGAATTTGCTCTTATTGTTTGGCTGACACGGGAGGGCTCGAACCTCCGACCATTCCGTTAACAGCGGAGCGCTCTACCGGACTGAGCTACGCGTCAAAAGTGGCGACCCCGGCGGGAATTCAACCCGCGACCCTCCGCTAGACAGGCGGATGCTCTACCATTGAGCTACGGAGCCGTGAAAATGAGCGGATTGTCTCGGTCTGGACATGCCCAGCGAGACTGAGGGCTAACCCGCGAATACCCCTCACCCTTACGATTTATCCGGCGTAGCGTGGCTGGCCATGTCACAGCCCTTTGGACTCACTCGCACCGGCCTTACGATTCGGGCGTTCAACGATTTTCTCTGGCGCGGCGGGCGCGCGTACGCTGCGATACGATGTCTGCGAAGGTCGGAGCACCCTGAAACGTTGTTCCCTTGTTCCAAGTCGGGGCCGGCGGAGTCGCCTGCCCAGGACGCGCCCAGGGGCGCGACATACACGCGTACCGCGTTTCGTCGCCGGCATGATCTTCACCGGTCGTATCGACATCCTCGACAGCATTGGCGGCCTTCCCGCGATCATGCTGCAGCATTGGTAGCGTACGAATCGTGTCTCCGCAGAGCCGGCTGAAGTAGAGCATCGGGTCTCCCTCGATGTCGCCCTTCAGGCGCTGCCGCAGTTGATCCCAGCCGGCCTTGCGATTGTTATCGCCACGCTGGAAATATACTTTCCGCTTCGCCATGCGCTCGGCGATGCTCGGGCCGCCGTCAATCTTGAACGCGCTCGGGTCGATGACGGACATATCCATCTTCTCGCCCTTATCCTCGCGCGCCAGAATGCCGTCTGCCACCTCTTCGGCGGTGAGCTTCAGTCCGACGTTGGCCTCATCCTCGCGCATGCCGTACCATTCTCGGTACTTGACGAGCGCGCCGCGCGGAAACCATTTCTCACCGGCTGCATTCGGGTACTCCACGATGCTGCCATCCGCAACGGCGTACCAGCCGACACTGAAGGGAGCCGACGAGCCCCAGTCCATCGACCGGAAGCGCGTCCAGCCCTTTGGAATCGGGAACGGCTCAATGATGTGCCGTTGGGCGTCGAACTCGGGATAAAAGGCGCCTGCGATGACGTTCCAGTCGCCCGCGAGGTACATCTTGACCAACGCCTCGCTGCCGAGGCCACGCAGGCGCGCGATATACTCGGGATCGTTCGCAAGGAGAATCTTGTTGTCGGTGACACTCGAACGGATGAACATCCGCTGACCGCCAGCGCTATCCGAGGGCAGGAGCACATCGCCAAGCGGGAACTTGTCGATGGCAAAGTACTTCTTGATCCAGCCGTGGCCGACGCCACCCGGGTTGCCTGTGCCGCGAATGCGCTTGTTCGGGATAGCCTGCGCACCGTTGCGCAAGCGCGTCTTCATCTGCCGGTAGAGATTGGGAGTCGGCCATTGCGGCATCTCGTCCCAGCCAATCCATTGATATTGGTGACCCTGATACTCCATCCAGGCGTCTTCGTCATCGGCGTGTCGAAACTTTAGTGTAGCACCGTTGGGCCACTTCCAGAGATGGTTGCCGATGGTGAACTCCGCACCGTTGAACCAAGCGGGGTAAATCTGCTTGGAGCGGGCGACGAGTTCTTCCAACTGCGGATAGCTGCGCCGAAATAGAATCCCAGTCCAATTAGCGCCATACCGCGCCACATCCTGCGCATAATCGCCGAGTAAGAAATCTGACTTACCTCCGCCGACGGCGCCGCCGAAGAAAAGCTCGGGCACCATGTGGCACTGAATGGCCTTCAACTGCGGGCCGGGTTGCGCGCGCCACGGCACGCTCTCGAATTCGCTCACGCGGCCTCGCGGACGATTTTGTCGGCGAGATGCCAGAGGTCCGGATGTCCATCGCCCAAGGCATCATCGAGCAGCCGGCGCTTCTCGGCAAGATACGTCACCGCGAAATCGGGATCATACTTGCGGATGCTCTTGGAATTATCGATGAGGTCGGCGAGCTTGATCGTCTTGATTTCACGCGGCTGGGCGGCGAGGCGCATGCGCTCGCGCTCTTTGCGCTCAAGGCGATTCAGCCGAGGATACGCGTGCGGTGTATAGAGGTCGGTCAGGCCGACGACGTAGCTCGCCACGGTGATGCCGAAGTCCCGGCGAACGTCATCGGCGTTGGCCATTGTGTCTTCGATGACATCGTGTAGCCATGCCGCTGCGATCATCTCATCCGTGCCGCCGTGCAAAGTCACGAGGTGCGCAACAGCCTCCGGATGCCGCCAATACGGCTCGGAGGTATACTTGCGCACTTGATCGCCGTGCCACTTGATCGCGGCAAGGCGTGCTCGCTTGATGAGGTTACTCACCGGGACGGATAGATTGCGTGGCCGTGAAAGAGAACGTTCGGAATGCCCTTATCGAGCAGCTTGCGATTTGTCCACCGCCTTTCTGGCGGCAGATAGTTCACGACCTCGGCATACTGCTGAATCGTGACCGCTGTCCCGGTTTCCTGATTTGGTAGCGTCGAACGCAGCCGCAAAGCGAGCCGGCGCACACTCTTCGGCGGCAATTTCATCGGCCCCAGCCGAAGAATCGCAGCAGGAGCCAAAACCACAAGCCGAGAATCGCGACGATGACGATGTACGCTGCAGCCATCCAGGCAAGCAGCTCGCCGAAGAACTTCAGCAGGATCATCGCAGCAGCGACACGGCAGCACTCACGACCGCGCCGCCAATGATCAGCACAATCGTGCACACGAGGCCGAGAATTAGGCAGGCGCCGAACACCGGCAAGAGCGTCTCGAACACGAACGTGCAATACCGGTCGAGCAGGCCATTTTCCTTCACGGGAACCTTACCGGAGGATCAGGGATCGCGAGCATAAGCAAACCGAGGGCGATCACCACGAGGCAGAGAGCGCTCATCGGGTGATGTGCTTCACGGCCCACATGACCGCTTGCTCCATGTTGGTCGCCGCGAGCGACAGCTCACGACTCGCGCCGAGTTGCTTCAGGTACTCGACGAAGTCGAGGCCCTTATCCTTGATCGCCTTCATGGCGAGCTTGTCGGTCTCCGACAGCACGCGGTACTCGTGGCGCATCACGTTGTTGACGGTGCGCTCGTCTGAAGTCGAATCGATCATGGATGCTCCAGCCGGTTGCGGCGTGAGGTGAAATGGTTGCGGGGGCAGGAGTTGCACCTGCGATATCCGGCTTATGAGGCCGGAGCCTTAACTGCCTTGGCGACCCCGCCAGAATGCAGCCCGTCTTCCCCGACGGGCAGGGCCTGCAGCGGTGGCCGGAATGACCGGGCGGCACGGATGCCGCAGGATTTCTTGGTGGACCCGTCGGGAGTCGAACCCGCAGAACCTCCTTGCAAGGGAGGCGCGTCGCCCGCGACACAAGCCCGAATGAGACACGGCCGTTATCCTTGCCATCTAGACGACGCCGAGTGCTACCACGGCGGTGGGCTTCGATCCCACGTCTCCGGCCTCTTAGGAATGCGCCCGCCAGTGTCTGCACTCACCGGGAGGTCTCGCCTTGTCGGGAGCCCGAGACCCGAGGGCCATGCCTCGGGGCGCGTATCAAACGAGCTGCGTCCTACCGCTAGACGACCGGAACGGCGGAGGTCCCGGGCGGGATTCGAACCCGCGTTTCAGCTCTCTTCCGAATGGGTGCGTCCTCATACCTTAGACGACGGCCGGCTAAGCCGACCGGCGGGCGTTGACCCCGCATTTCACCCTGTACGGTGGCCGCTCCCGCCTTCGGGGCAAGGAGGGCCGAATTCAGCCACGGCTTTATTTCCCACCCTGCGGTGAGACCGGCCCGAAGGCACGGCGGGCGCCGCGAACCGCGGTCCTGATTGTTGACGGGGTCAGGCGAGCCCCGATGCACTCAGGGCGTTTCGAGGTGCGTTGAACACCGCGGGCACGTCGCAGCCCAATCCGTGTCGCCGGAACAACTCGTCGCCCCGGATCAGGGCGGCTCGCTGTAACGCCGCGTGGCTTGCGGGGCCTTTTACGTTTATCGGTGAAGCCCAAACGCACGGTACCCGGTTTCCCGGGAAAATGGGTCGGCCTCTCACCGACTGGGACGCGTCACATCTCTGGGCCTTTTGATCGGTTAAGCCCAAACGCACGGTACCCGGTTTCCCGGGAAAGCGAGCAGGGAGGCTACCGGGCGGACCCGCCAAGGAACGCCCGACGCAGGTCGGGGACGTTGGCGCGGCGCCCGACCTACCCGCGCAATCAGCGCAGGTGCCTATTCGAAAAAGCTCTGGAATTTCAAAATTTTACAGGGGATTCGGTCTCCCGAGCAGCGTCTCTTGCACCGACGCCCGGTAGGGCTCGTGAGACCGGATTCCGTGTAAAAATTTTCCAGGGATCACGGGTCCCCTGACCGCGCGCACTTCGAAGCTCTCGGACTGCCATCAGCCGTCGGCCGGGGAGACGTGATCCCTGGAAAATTGTAAAATTTTCAGAACTCGGCTGCTTGCGTATACGTACGCGCGCCGCGTTCCACCGGCCACCCGGATTCGGGATCGAGGGGGCGTGGCCGTCCGCGTTAACGAGGGGACCCATCGGGCGTTAACGGATGACCGTCTAGCGGTCGCGCGTGACCATTGCGTGGTCGTTCGGGCTAGTGCGCATAATCCCCATTATGTTACCTGCCCTTGCAAATCAACGACTTAGGACCGTATTCCCGGCTGTGGCGAGCGCGCGTCAGAAGTCCGCATCGGTTTCTGACGGGACTGGCACGGTTTTCGCCGGCCTCGCGGGCTGGGTCTCGACCCCCACCGGGAAGGCCTCTAAAACCGCCGGAGAAGCTCCTAGCGCCGGGATCGCGTCTGGCCGGTCCTCGACTACCACCCTCATGGGCATCGCCTCATAAGCCGCCAGAATCGTCGTACGCGTCTCCGCCGGGATGATCTTCCCGAGCAGGCCCAGGAACACGTCTGGCCGCTTCCGGGCGACCCGGAGCAGGTAATCCTGGCCTCCGGCGGCGCGGAAAGCGCCCTCGATGGCGTCCTTGATCGACTGGCTGAGCCGATTCGGGCCTCGGGGCTTACGGTTACCCGCTTTGTCGGACCCCGGTAATTTCGCCTTAGCCGGAGCTGACAAAGCGCTTTTCTTTCAAAATCATGGGCTTACGATATCAGGTAACCTGAGACTGGGTCGTCCGCGGCCCCTGACAGGCGCCCTAACCGCCTGATTCGTAAGCCATTTCCCGGGAATATCGGCCGCCCGGATCACCGGGCAGCCTCACGCCGCCGTTGCGTCGTGCGCGGTCGGGCGAAAATCATCGGGGCTCACACAGGTATCGCCGGATTTTCCCAACCGTCTCACCCAATTTTGCTGGGTTCACCCCTCACGCGGTGGCCAATCGGGTATAAATCCCTACGGGATTTATATACCCCCGACTGGCCAAGCCGACGCGAGATAGGGGCGCCCGACCGGCAATGGCCGATGAAGTGGCCAGTCACCGGCCAGCGCTAACTCCATGATTCTCATCAGGAAATCGACAAATGGCCGGTGAAGTGGCCAGTCACCGGCCACAATTTTGTCGGCTATATCCAGCGCGCACAAGTGCTTGATTTCCTTAGAGAGGCCTCGGCGAGCGGTTGCCCAGTCACTTGCCCTTGATTTCATTGACATTTTTCCTTGCGATCCCGCGCTCACAATCGTATGCGATGACCACTAGGTGGACAACACACGTAAGCTCTTGATTCTCTTACGTGGGCGGTGTGGCCGGTCGACTGGCCAGTCACCGGCCACCGACCGGCCAAATGAGGCGCGGCGAGCGCGTCACGGATAGCCAAAATGCCACTTTAATGAAGCGGATCAACCATTTGTGCGCGCTGGATATAGCCTACAGAAAACTGGCCGGTCACCGGCCACCCGACCGTTTTTGGCCGTCGCGCCACATTGCAGCATTTGTCCACGGTGTGGTCGCCTTGCGCGATTGCAGTTGCACCCTTGCAGGCGACAGGGATACCGTCCGCCCCCGTACCGACGCGGTCGGACAACCATACCGGAGGGTCTCCAAATGAACAAAGACGACTTCATCGACTACGTGCTCCTCGCCATCGGCCTCCTCGGGATCGTCGCCATTTTCGCGGTGACCCTCTACGCGCTGGCGCACTAAAAGAGGGCACGATCATGCGTAACCGTTACATGATCCGGGTGTTCCAAGGCCCAAAGAAGCTCGCGGAATTCGAGCAGACAATGGACCCGGAGCACGTCGAGCGCCGCACCCGAGAGCTGCAGGGCCGCTTCGGGACAACCGACGTGAGCTTCGAGCTGCTCGATTCCGATGCGGTTGAAGGGATCAAGGTCGGGCCGTACGAGGTCTGTAAGGTGGGCTTCGGCTCGAAGGCCTGGATGATCCGCGGCGCGGATTTGCGGGGCGGGATCATGCAGCCCTCCAAAGCAGCGGCCATCGAGGAGGCCAAGCGCCTCCACACGGGAGGGCGCCGTGGTTAGATCGATCTACGATTCCATTGTCGAGCTGACCGGGCCTGACCTCATGATTCGGTGCGCGCGTATCGGCAATCCGCAAGCCGCGGACGCCTATGCGACGGCCGATTTGGCCGCCGGAGAGGCCGTTATAGCGGCACTGCGGGCCGGGAGCTGCCGTGACACGGTTCGGGCGGACATTGCCGCCGCACGGGCCTCTGCGCGCCTGCGCTGGTTCGTCTCCGACGGCAGCACTGACCTTGAGATTGAGACCGTCGGGGAGCCGGACTGGGATTCCCGTTTCGAGGCCCTGGACCTTGAGAGCGGCGAGCGCATCTGGGTCAATGGCTGGCTGATGACCGACCGCGAGGAGCTGCCATGATGGCCAAGCAACTGCAATATCGAATCCGGCCTGCTATCGGTGAACCGCAAACCGCGTGGCAGATTGACGACACAGCGCGCGTGATACGCAAAGAGTGGCAGGAGCGGTTGAACGCTCGCAAGTATGCCGGCGAGGTGGAGTATCGCGTCGTCGAGGTGTCAGCCGCTGCACTCAAGAAAGTGCGTGCCTAGCACGGGAGGGCAACATGGGGAGACCGCGGGAATCGGGAATCTACACGGCGCGCGAGCCGCGGTGCCTGCCTAAGAGGCGGCACCGTTGGAAGAGTCCGCGCGTCGTGTTCGGCGATGGAGACCTCTGGAACGAAGCAGGGCACGTGCTGCAACGGGAATGTTGCGCCAATTGCGGCTGGTACAAGTTCACGGAGTCCGACGACTCAGTCCTCTATCACGAGCCAGACAAGCGCTCTCTTGCCTGGATCAAATCGCAACCGAACACGAGGAAAGACGACATGGAACAGACACTGCAAGAAATCGCGCTGAATTTTATCAAGCGCGTCGAATATTCCACGCCCGGTGAGCTGGAGCACCTCTATATCATGCTGCGCACCTACGAGCATGACGTCGGACGGAAGTCCTCAATGCGGCATTTTGCGGCGAAGCTGAAGGGCATCCTGCCCTTCCAGACAGAGGCCGTCTTGCTGGGTCTGAATCATTACAAACCGACGTGAGGGGCACTGTCGTGAAACAGAAATCCGGTATCCAGGGCTCAGGGATCACGGTCTCAACTCGCCTGAGCTTCCAGCAACAGTGCGATGTGCGCGCGGGCCTGCTCTGCCTCGCTCAGTCCATTCACAAGGTCGCGAAGCATTGGCCAGCCGCGGAATGGGTAGTGCGCATGATGCAGTTGCGCGATTTGGAGCGGCAACTCTTCGGCGCGGCTCCCACAATGCATGCATTCATGGAACTGGAACAGCGGCGGAACTTTCCCGGGAAAGCCAAATCCACTACGCGGTCATCCTGATAATTGACAGTTGCAAGCTGATACGCGGGACCTTAGAGTCACGCCACACCGCAAACGCGGTAAGGGTCGCCGGCCCCGAGTCCGGCAACGATGGAGATACTGATCATGGCAACTCTGATGAAAGCTTCGCACCAGTGGGCCACGCGCCCGGCCGACGAGCGTTTCACTTCGCTGATTGCGCTCAATGACCACGTTCAACACGAGCATCAATTCAGCCGGGCGAAGTGCGTCAGCTCGCGCGCCGTCAAAGCCTGTCCGGCCATCCTGAACGAGACCGGCACGCCCTACGACACCGCAGGGCTTCAGGTCCTGGGACCGAACGGCGACGCGGTCAATCTCACGCACTGGAGCTTCTCGCAGCTCGCCCAGCGGGCCGGTGCCCCGGCGGGCTATCTGCGGGACCTGCCCTCCCCGCTCGCCGCGGACTGCGTGAACTTCGGCTTGCAGACGCGCAACGTGGAAGACCTCGGGGTCCTCCTCTACAAGAATGGCGGTGACCCGTTCCTGCGCGCGGTGACCGGCCCGAATTACGGGCGCGTGTGGAACTCGACGATCACGCAGGCGCTCGTCAATCGCTTCGGCGATGGCATTACGGGCGACTTCCGGGTGCCCGGTGAGTTTGGCAAGCAGGTGGCGGTCACCAAGGCCAACACGACGCTCTACGCGAGCGACAGAGACATGTTCGTGTTCCTGGCGGATGAAACCCACCGCATCGAGATTCCGAACCGCCGCAACGGCAAGAAGGGCTCACTCGCACGCGGCTTTTTCATCTGGAATTCCGAGGTCGGCAGCACCTCACTCGGTATTGCCATGTTCCTGTTCGATTACGTGTGCGGCAACCGCATCGTCTGGGGTGCGGAACAGATTGCGGAGCTGCGCGTGCGCCACACGGTCTCCGCTCCGGCCCGCTGGATCGCGCAGTGCATCCCGGCCATCGAGCGCGTATCGCAGTCGGCAACCGAGGGTGTGGTCAAGACGATCACGCAGGCGCAGCTTACGAAGATTGCGAGCGGCACGGATGAGCTGGAGCGCGAGAAAGCGGTCAGTAAGTTCCTGGCTGAGCGCTTCAGCAATTCTCAGGTGTCTTTCATCAAGGCCGCGCACATGGCCGAGGAGGAGCGTCCTATCGAGTCCATCTGGGACGCGGTGACAGGGATCACGGCTTATGCGAAGACGGTTGAGTATCAGGACGAGCGCGTGAAGCTGGAGCGCGAAGCGGGCAAGCTCCTGCAGAAGGTCGGCAAGTAACAACGGAGGGCGAGGCGTATCGATTGCGGTACGCCTCGCCTGGGAGACCTGCGATGAAAGTCGAAGTCCTATTGAGCGCTGAAGAAGATGTCATCGTGGAATTAGAAGTCACGCGGGAGGAATGCGCCGCATTGCTGCGGCTAGCGGAGGGTTTGCGGCAGAAACGCAGTTGTTACGCGCCGACCATGTCGGTAACGCCTGCCGTCATGGAGCGTGGCAATTGCCCCCTCTGCGGCCAGAAGCGCAATCCGCGGTTTGAGGTCTGTTCGTGCATCGAGCCGAACGCGTTGCCCTTTTTCCCGGGAAACGGAGTCTGAGCCATGACAGATGACTTTGCGGATCATGCGCCCCCGGGCGTGCCCGTCGACAATGCTAAGCTCATTACGAGCGCGTTACGCGAGGCCTCGATTGGGCGGTACCAGTTGGCAAGATTTCTCTTGGCGACGGGCAAGCAAGGGCCAGTTGGCCAAACCGGTTACGCCGTCTTGCGCGAAGCAACCGCAATGACTGCACTGTGCGATGCCATCGAATCGGCTGGGCTCAATGAAGCCCTGCGCCGCACCTACTGAAGGAGAGATGACATGTCGAAGGCAATCTTGACGCGTTACTTTCCGGCCACCGCTTTGCGCGGTGCCCGCATCAGGGCTATCGAGCCCGATGGCAAGCACTATAGCGAGCCCTACGATGCGGGCTTGACGGATATGGAGGCGCACTTTCGCGTGGCGCGGGAGTTCCATAGGCGCCTGGGCTGGCCCGGGCGCATCGTCGGATGTGGCTGGATCAAAGGCGGCGCGGTCTTTACCTTCGAAGCTCCGCCCGTGCTCGTCGACTATATCGGCTACGACGGTCAGCCGATTAGAGACGGCCAACGCGTGCAGGTGCATGCCACGGCGGACTTGAAATCGAGCGTGCGCACGGGCTTTGTCATGCGCCTGTCGATGCGGGCCGGCGGTCAGGTCGTTCATGTCATGATGGACGATTCCAAGCTCGGCGCATGCCGCTTCAAGCCCAACTTACTCAAGGCTCTACAGCAATAGGGAGGCAATTCGCGCGCCACCGCTGCGACGACTCCAGCGCGCGAAACCTCCCGGGAGGGATTTCATGCTCACTCGACAAGATAAAGAATGGCACGCCGCATATGAGGGCGGCTCGATCCGCGCCCGCGCGATCATCGATCAGGCCTTTGCCGAGGTCCTAGCCGCGTTCCGCGTGGCCGGCGTCACGGCAGGCACTGCCGATACTGCCGAGGCGCTCGTGGCGCAGCTCACGCGGTATTACGTCGATTCTGGCAACGACCTGCAGGCTTTCAAAACGGCCGAGGAAATCCGCGCCGAGTTCACGACGGATCACAAGGGCGAGGCCGCCGGCCGCCCCGGCTGGACGCGCGTCTTGCGGCGCGGAATACCTATTTTCTACGGATCGCAAGAGGAGGCCGAGACATACATCGCCCGCCGGGTGCGACGCGAGGCGCCGTTATGACCTCTCTGCGAATTCCGCATTTCCGTACCAAGCCCGGTGAGAGTTACGACTCCGCCCGCGCTCGCTGGCAGACGCGCATGAATGAATATCAGGACGCCGTGGTCATGAATGATTGCGCCGCGCACAGCACAGGCTTTTGCAAGCGGCGCCATCACATCTATTGGGCCTTTCATGGCATGACAGCAATGGAAGCCGCGCAGGTGCTCGCGGAGGACGAACATGAGTGAGACGCTAATCGCCAATATCAGCGCCTGTCCGTACCTCAGTGCCGAGCTGCATGTGGGGACGGTCGTAAGCCTCCTCCAATCTCGGGAGCGCTATACGGCCACGGAATGGCGTCAGAAGGCCCGCGTGATCCTGGGCGAAGTCTTGCACGCCACCCGTGCATTGAAGCGGGCGCACAACCCACCGCTGCTGCGCACGGTCACCCGCGTGAGTCCCGCGGTGTGGGTTCCCGGTTGGCCGAACATCGACACGGTCATGTGCAATGTCGTGGCCGCACGCTTCCAGCGGTTAGAGCGCGAGCTTCGAAGCCTGCGCCGCCGTGCCCCACTCTACGGAGTCAGACTATGAAACCCGAGCACGATTCCTTGACTGTCATCCTGTCCGCCCTAGGGGCCGTCCTCATTGCCATTCTCATGGGCGTCTTGCTCGCCTTGATGGCAGGACCGGCGTGCGCAAGCGGCGCACCGACCGCAGACGAGAAGCTGCAGCGCATTTTTTGCGAAGCGGATGCAGGGCTCGCCGCAACCAACGCTCAAGTCGAAGCCGCCGGCCAATGGGCAGCGGCGCAGTCGACGCGCACGCAGGTTTACGTTTGCCCGAATGTGATCATTGCGGAATCAAATTCCCGCTAGGTCGCGAGAAGATTTTCCGGCGGGGTACCCGTCATACTTCGAAAGAGAGAGACATATGGCTGAGAATGTGCAACCGACAGTGATCTTTTGTCGTTTCCGCTGCGGGCGAGTAGTCACGCCTCCCAAACGCAAGACGAAGCGCAACGGCAAGCGCCCGCGAATGAAAACTGTCTGCGACATTTGTCGCGACAATATGAGTGGCTGGGCGCGCAAGGGCACGCAACGCGCTGCGCGCTACGGTGCACAGCTCCTCGTACGCTCCAACCGCATGAGTCACGTGGTGGATGAGGAGACCATAAACCGCTACATCGAACGCGAGGAAAAGCGCGCCCAGAAGGGGGCCACATGAAACGCACAGTGCTCGATCTACAGAAGGACGCGTACCCCGAGGAGAACGCGCCCGGGTTGCGGCAGTATCAACGCGACGCTTTAACAATGCTCCGCGCGAGGCTCGATCCCACGGCTATTGGCTTTGATGCATCCGAACCGGTGCGGGCGGCTTTACAGCATGAGGCGGTCGCAACTTATTTCCGCGCATGGGTCCTGCCTCTGGTCGATCTAGCGGCTGGGAGCGGCTATCGTGGCCAGCGGAATGATGTTGCCTACGATGCGAATGTGGTGCGCGGCAAGCGGCATGAGGCGCTGCGGGCGAAGGAGCTGAAGCCATGAAGCGCAGCGCTGAATCGATCCGCAAACAGAAAGCCACCCTCGCGGCCAAGCGGAAACAGAAGAAAGCGAGTAAGGCGGATACGGGCTTGCGCATGTGGGATGTCAAGATTGCGATCATCGCGCTACGCCGCATTCGCGCCCGCATGGTGAAGCGTCTCAATACGGGCGCTCTGGCGTGGCCGAATGACGACCACATCGATGCACTCGATGCGTTGCGCCATCTCACCGGGGAGGAGAGCTGATATGTGCTTCACTATTGGCGCTCCTCCCAAGGGTGGGCTACGACGACGCATTGCTTGGAAAGTCTTGCATGTCGAGCCATCTGGGCGATTGCGGAGTTATTTCGTGGACGATTGTAAGTGGATTCCAGGCAAGGCCAAGCGCGCGAACAAGGGGCCAATACGGGCTGATGATAAAGCCAGTCACGGTATCTATGTCTTTCTCAGCCGCTCTGAGGCGGTCAAGTTTGCTGACGACCTCCGAGCTGTCGTCGTTACCGTGCGCGTCGATCCCGCAGATTTCCTGTTTCGCAGTTCCTGCCACCGGTATGCAACTTACCGCAGAGTTATTCTCGACCCAAGTGCTGAGCAAGCGCGAGTGAAAGCCTATGAACGAGCCAAACGTCTCTACTACACATATGCCGCGTACGGTTGAAGTGCGGCGCGAGTATGAATATGGCCGGGTGCGCATGTATCCGGTCAATAAAGCCGCGCAGGTCTTCGCGGACATTAATGGTAAGCAAACCTTATCACGCGAGACCCTTCAGAACGCCATTGAATTGGGCTTCGATGTGTCCGTGCTGAATGCGGAATCGAGTGATGAGGCAGTGCACGCCTTTCTGAATCCTCCGGCCCGCCGGGGCCGGAAAACAAAAACTGCGCAAGGCGCGGGATCGAAATTGGCGAGGAGTACCCCTAAGCAAAATTAAGGTAACCTGTCAAGATATCCAGCTTGCATTCGATAGGCGGAGCAGGTAAGGTGGCGCTCGATGGCTGTGACGTAACCTGTGCGACCCTCGGAGGTACGAAACATGCTGGCGGAGGTCTTTACGTTTTAATCACAACTGAGGAGATGACTCACATGACGAAATTGGAAACGCGAAATTTCGTGGCAACGACGGCGGATATCAAGGCTCTGGGCAAAGACGCCATCGAGGGCGCAGCTCGCTCTGCCAAGGCCAAGGGGGACTTTCTCAAGTGCCTCGTGGCCACGACCCAGAACAAACTGGGATTCCCCATTCCGAGCCGCAGCGTGCATCGACCGAAGCTCACCGAGACGGAGCGGCAAGAGCAACTCATGGCGCTGCGGGAAGTCTACGCCGAGTTCTATGCCGTGCTCGTCGAGACGGCGAGTAGCCCCGGCAAGAAGAAAGAGGACGTACTATCGGAGGTCAACTTCGCGGCGACCTCGAAGTCCGAGCTAACGACGTGGCTGAAAGCGGGCCATGACTTGCGCACGCTGGTCCCGGCGAAGGTCTCGAAGGGATCGCTGCGCAAGGAGAAGAAGGCCCGGCGTGTGTCCGTCGCGGATCGCGTGGTAAGTCTTGCCGCGAGCCTTGCAGAAGAGGCCGTGAAGCTGTCCAACTCGGACAAGGACAAGGCGCGCGACGCAGTGCAACGGGCGATGGCGCAGTTGGCTGCGATCATGGACGATATCGGCATCCGGACCACTAAGGATGTCGAGACGGCGGTACGCGAAGGCCGCCCGGTGAACATCGAGGGTAATAAGATGTTCCCGCTGGCCGCGCTGGTGCCGGCCACGGCGACTGCGAACCGCGTCGCTGCGTGAGACCAGACCTGAGAAGGTGTCTGCGGGCCGCGTTGGTGCTTTACCACGCGGCCTGTACGACAAACGAGACGTATCCGGCGGCCTTCGGACTTGCAGTCAGCTACTACCAACAACTTTCAGGCTGTACCCTTTTAGAAGCCTGCCGGATCGTGAAGCGCGCCCTTGACGCGCGCCAATAATTGAACTAGCTCCCGCCATGCTTTCCCGGGAAAACTTCCCGGCTAGCATGTTAGCCCGCGACGTCGCAATACGTAGCGGGCCTTTTTATTTTCGATAGCCCCTATTGCAACATCTACTCACTGGAGAGTAGATTTTGCCTCGAACAAGTAACTTCCAAAGGCACAGGGGTTCTTAATATGCTCAATCGTCAAGCCTGCTTCGAGCAGGCGGTGTCCCATATTGCCCGACAAAATTGCCTCGCCCTGCGGTATGGCTTCGATGTGTTCGGCCAAGAAACCATGATGTGCGGCTACCGCTCCACGAGCGCGAGCGGGCGCGTTCTCAAATGCGCAGTCGGGGCGCTCATTCCAGATGATCGCTATCGAAAGGGTGTCGAGCGTTGCCGTGCATCAGCCATTATGGCCTTCCTCGATCCGGCACTCGGTAAGGCAGGCCCCGAGGATGCAGACTTCATTGATAGCCTGCAACGTCAGCTCCATGACTCTCAATGGCATGACGGACGCGGTTTTTCCCGGGAAAGGCTCATCATGCAGGCGCACGTCTTCGCCCGGGATTACGGCCTCGATCCTTCCATTCTCGCGAACCTGCCGGAGCCTGATCCCGATACAAATCCGGTCCAGGTCGCGAGCGCAAATCCAGAATCAACCACCGTGGGAGACGAGCATGCGACCGCTTGATTTAGAGTTGAGCCCGTCGGCTCAGGACTACGTCAATTACCTGGAGGAGAAAGAAGCCCGCCTGACTCGGATTGAGGACAGGTTAAACGTCCTGGCAAATACGGCCCCGTATAGCGCGCAACTTCTCGCCGACCTGAAGGAGTTCCTCGTATGATCCGCCGCTTCCTGACTCTGACTACTATTGCCCTGTGTATCGTTTGGAGCGCCGCACCCGCCCAGGAGAAGTGGGACATTCCTAAGCTCGAAGCTCAACCCCATAACGAGGAGACAGGCTCGTTCTCATCCCGCGGTTCGTTCTCCTCGCGCAGCTACTCCGCGCCATCTCGCAGCTTCAGCAGTCCGCGCTACTCACCCCCGGCTCGAAGTTTCAGCAGTCCGAGTTATTCCCGCCCGAAGACGTTCTCCACGCCAAGCTATCGGCCGCCCGTCTCGGAACCTTATCGGTACTCCTCCCCAAGTCGATACGCGCCGCCGATTGTGGAGCATCATTACTACAATAGCGGGCCAGGACTCAGCGGCGGACATTTCTGGTTCTGGATGTGGGCCATGAATGCGGGCCAGCCGCGCACGGTGGTAGCGGGAGCACCCGTCGCGGCTGCGCCCGTTTACGCCAGTAGCGGTGAGAGCGCGCTTGTCGTGATCCTCAATATCCTGATCATCGCAACGCTCATCGGCGGGCTGATATGGCTGATTGTGTGGTGGCGGCGTGCATGAGCATCGAGACACGGCAAACACGCTGGAGCGCCCTACCTTGGGTCAGACGCCTACACCCGGTCTTGCGCAGCGAATGCTGGCGATGGCTCATGGGTATGGACGAGCCCATGCCAGAGCAGGTAAAGCGGCTCTCTTCCTCCGACGCGTCAGCCACACTGGCCTATTTGGAGGAGCGCAGCAGATTTTCCGGGCGCAGCCCGCCCTCACCGGCGGCGGTAGCATGGCTCAAAGCGTTGAGCCCGTGCCGGCCACAACTTTCGGAAGAGACACACGTGGATAACACCAAACTACTCGACACGGTGCGAAGCATGGCCTTCAGCACGCTCCGCCATTACATCGTCCCCGGCTTGACGAGCCAGCTCATCGGAATCGGACCTCGCGGCAAGGTTCGACTCTTCGAGAGCGAGCGCAATCAACGCGATTTCATCTTGCCGCATTCGCATCGTTTCGCGTTCACTTGCCTCATATTGCAGGGTGCGGTCACCAATATTGTTTACCGACGAGACCCCGGCAATGGCGAGTTATATGCAGAAGGATGCTTGCGTATGCCGGAGGGTGGCGCGCCCGGTGATTGCGTGCTGACACCCGGGGCGCATGCGGTAGCATATTCGGAACAGCGCACCCGTTATACGGCGGGAGCGACATACTCGATGCGGCCGAGTGAAGTTCACTCTGTTGCATTCGAGGCTGGCGCTGCAGTCCTTTTCTTCGAGGGGCCGAAGGAGAGCGACACGTCTATCATCTTGGAGCCCTGGGCCAACGGTGCGCGCGTGCCGACTTATGGCCGCACGTCATGGATGTTTCAGGAAGTAGAATGAAAGGTTAGAGAGACATGAACACAATCAATCTGAAAATGTTATTCGAGAACGGCGACAAAGAAATCAGCACGCTCGATCACGTGCGCAGCGCCAAGCAGCTCATTGCGGAGGCGCTCGGCGCGAAGGACGCGGAGCACTTGGCACTCACCGCGGAGATATTGGCCGTGGGGCTCGACGCCGTGGCTTACCGATTTGCGGCGCAAGAGGCTCTGGCCAGCGCATCGAGCGCCTGCCAGGGAGCGCTGGAGGAACTGCAGGATCGCACGCGCACTGTGCAGGTGCTCATGCAGGATAATGCGGAGCTGCGACAAACTCTGATCCAGCAAGCGGCGGACATTGCGATCCGCGAGGCGACACTGGCTCGCCGCGAGGCAGAGCTGCCGGTTCCAGCTCGAAACGGCAAGGAATGGAAGCAGAGTGAAGAGTACTACTTGCTGAAGTATTACCGCGAGGGCAAGAGTGAGAGCGAGATTGCACGCCGGCTCAAGCGATACGGCGATGCGGTCTGCGTCCACCTCGGCAAGCTGGAGAATGACGGTGTATATTGGGATCGCCCCGCGCATATGAGCGAGGAATTCTGGACGGGCTTGCATCGCGAGCACTTCTTCAAACATCGCTACCCCGGTCCGCTTCTGTGGGCTGCTTCACAGATATCGCCAAACACGCCGCCGCATTTGCTGCAGGCATACGAGGCCGTGCCGCTCGCCGTGATGGATACGGCCAAGGCCGCATGACGAATCGGAGCTGAGTGTACCCCCTTAGCCCGGCGCCTCTGGCCGGGCTTTCTTTTGTCCGAAGGAAACACAATGCCCATTAGTCATGAGGATGCGGCAGCCCTCCACGCGCGCGGCGACTGGACCGCGTTATGGGAAGCATCCATTCCGCTCGTGAAACATGCGATCACAAAGCTCCTGCGCGCGGGCCAGCTCACTGCCGACCGGGTGTCAGATGATTTATTACAGGAGGGCTATCTGGCGGCGCGCCGCGCGCTGCCGAAGTGGGACCCGGAAGCAGGTAAGCTGTCGACCTGGATTGCATATGAGGTTCGTGGCGCCATGCTCGATCATCTGCGGAGAGAGCGATCCATCGTGGGCGGGCGCCGCTCTACGAGGCTCTCTGTGCTCATACAGGACGACATTACGCCGGATGACCGGGACCCGGATGCAGAGGCCAAGGAAGTCCAGCATGCGCGCGACCTGATCAATTTATCGGTGGCACTGGCGCAACTCACCGAGGAGGAGCGGAATCTCGTCGAACGCATTTATGGAATTGGACGGCCGTCCGAGTCAATGGCGGACATTTGCCGTGACCTCGGGATGAGCCGCCCGACGGGCTGGCGCCGTTTGCAAGCGGTGCAAATAAAAATGAGACGGTTGGTAAAAAGCGGCGATACCTGTGTGAGCCTGGATAAAGGAGCACACAGTGACCGAACAAACAAAAGCCCTCTTCGCCGCCATCAAGGCGGAACTCGATGACAAGAGCCCCGGCTGGCGCACGGCCTTCTCCTCGTGGGATGCCGCCGTTGCCGCCGCCGGGGCTCGGGCTCAGGAGCTAACCGATCAATATCGCAAAGCGCAGGCCGCAGCCGCCCGCGCCCCCTCCACTCCCCAAATAGCTGATCACACCCTTTCCTTCCTGTGTGACTCCGAGGGCACGGATGCCCCTTCTTCTCGCGATGCCCTTTCGGTCTTCGATCATTCGCCCGCTGGGCGCGCGGTAAGCGCGGAGCGGTCGGACAGCATTGGCGCCGAGAACCCGAGTCAGGACGCGGCCTACGAGCCGGAGGATGTGAAGGCTCCGGCGACCCAGGGCCGCCTCGAAGACCCGCTTTGGCGCCCGGATCACATCTCTCATACCGGCGAGCCGCTGCGCTGGACGCATACCCCGCCGCGCGCTGGCGCTCATTACGGCAATCGTTGCTGGTAGAGCTTTCCCGGGAAAGTGATGAACGAACCGAAGCTAATCGTAGGCTTCGGGCGGGGAAGTCTTGCCGAGATTTCCCGGTCCGAGGCGATGAGCTGGTCCGACCTCGTGGACCTCCTCACGACCCCGCCGCCCGAGACGGATGACAAGTCCGCCCGCGGCTGGTTCATTCCGGCCGACTTCGAGGAGGACTACCGGGACAGTGAGAATTTCAAGCATCGTTATGCCCTGACGCTCGACTACGATCATATCAGCCGCGATGACTTGGCGGTGATCAAAGCGACGTACGACTCGTACGCGCACGTTCTCTATACGACTTGGAGCCATAGCGGCGACCGGCCACGCGTTCGAGTGGTAATGCCCCTCAGCCGACCTGCGCAGATTGATGAATTCTGCGCGGTGAGTCGCAAGGTCGCCGCTATGGCCGGGATTGAGCTGGCGTCGCGCGAGTCTCATGTGCCGGCGCAAATGATGTTCTTGCCGACGATTAAGCCCGGTGCGCGCTTCTCATCACGCAAGAACACGCATGGCGCTTGGGTCGATGTCGATGCAGTGCTTGCTACGTATGAGAATTGGACGGATCGCACGAGCTGGCCGCATCGGGCCGAGGGCGATGGCACCCATAAGGGCGATGTACAAACCCCGCCGAGCGAGAAGCCCGGCATCGTAGGAGCGTTTTGCCGTGCATTCGATATCCCAACCGCCATCCAGCGATTCGATCTTCCTTATGTTCCCACCGCTCATCCTGACCGATGGACCTATCTCAAAGGCTCCCGCCCTGAAGGAGCTATCCTATATGATCACGGAGAGAAACTTCACTCACACCATGATACGGACCCGGCACGCGGGCAAACTAACGCGTTTGACCTCGTACGGCTTCACCGCTTTGCCGCGCTGGACACGGTTCCCGCCGGTACCCCGATTACCGAACGTCCAAGTTATCGTGCGATGTGCCGGCTTGCGCTGGAGGTTCCGGCAGTGGCCGCCGGCTACGCGCGGGCTATTGGAGAGACTGAAGTAGAAGACCTCGGGCCGCAGCCGGCGGCGGACGTATTGAGCGATTCCAAAGCCACTGTCGTTGAGCAGAAGGCTGCGCTCAATCAGCTTCCGCCGCCGGCCGACGGAGAACGCTTACGTTTCGATGTCGTCACGGCGGATGTCTTCGCGCATAGCAAGAAGCCGGCATGGCTCGTTAAGGGAGTCATTCCTAAGCATAGTGTTGGTGTGCTCTACGGAGCCAGCGGCGCGGGCAAATCGTTTCAGGCTCTCGACATTGCCTGCGCCATTCAGCTTGGGAAGCCGTGGCGCAATTGTAGGGTGAAGAAAGGGCGCGTCGTAATGATCGTGGCAGAGGGCCAAACGGGCCACGCGCAACGTCTCAAAGCCTACTCGCTCCACCATAACGTGGACCTCGCATCGCTCCCAAGCGTCATCGAGGAAGTGCCGAACTTATTGGAAGTTAAAGACGCTGCCGATATCGCCCGGTCGATCAAAGCCGCAGGCGGCGCAGACCTGATTGTGATCGATACTCTCGCCGCGAGCTTCGTCGGCGATGAGAACGCCGGCAAAGATATGCAGGCCGTGATTCGCAACGCGCATAGGCTAGGGCAATTACTTGGCTGTGCTATTTGGCTGATCCATCACAGCGGCAAGGATGAAACGAAAGGCGCCCGCGGTCACAGCAGCTTGAAGGGTGCCGCGGATCACGAGGAGCTGGCGCATCGGGATCAAACGGACCCCGACCTGCGCGTCATGCGCACGACGAAGCAAAAGGATGCGGTGGAGGGCCTCGTTTTCTATACGCGGCTGCACCCGGTCTGCATCGGCAAGGATGAGGACGGCGAGGACATCTTTAGCTGTGTCTGCGTGGAGGCCGAGCCGCCCACGGTGCGCGCACCGACGATGAGCGCTGGCCCGCAGGGGCCGAATCAACGGGCCGTGTGGCTCGCCGTCAAGGATAGCGGCGGCTCCGCATCGGAGGAGCGCGTCCTGCGGATCGTACAGGAGCGCGGCTATCTCCCACCGCCGGGTGATGACAAGAGGGATAGGCGGCACCGCGCAGTGAAGGACGCGCTTGC